>NZ_CP070353.1:0-711875 GCF_016919405.1 Ensifer sp. PDNC004 | reverse complement strand
GCCTCAGCCGCATAGCGCAGCGTCGCTCCGGTGGCAGACCATGCGTCGCCTCGTTGGCAAGGATTTCGGCAAGACGCGGATCGAGTTCGCCCGCATCGAGCGTCACGAAGCCGAGCTTGCGATAGAAGTGTTCGTTCCAGGCAAGATCGCGGAACGTCGTCAGCGTGACGGCGGCAAGCGATGTCACGCGCGCATGCGTGATTGCCGCCAGCATCAGCATGCGCCCGAGCCCCTGTCCCTGACGTTCCGCTTCGACGGCAAGCTGCCAGATATGCATGGCATCGTCGGCAATGGTGGCGCAAAGAAAACCGACCGGCCGATCGGAGGCATCAACGATCACTACCGACAGCCCGGTTCGCAGGAACGCGCCATGGGCTTCCGCCGATTGCACGTCGTCGTCGGCAATCCAGGCAAGCTCAGGGATCGTGCGGAACGCCTCACCGGAGGAGCGCTCGATATCGGGCAGAAGAGAAAGGTCGCTTTCGCGTGTCGGTCGAATCAGGGGCATGATGGCGCCATCCTACCGCCGCGCGGCGCGAGGTCGACCCCGCTTCGCGTTCCCTGGCGGATCGTCAAATGCTTAGAGCGGAAAGGCCATCAACATCTCGTCGAAATAGACATCGTCGACCAGCAGCGCGCGCTGTTCCAGGCCGTATTCGACAAATCCCGCCTTCCGGTAGAGGTTCAGGGCAGCAGCGTTCGACGAGACGACCGTCAGCAACAGCCGCTCCACCTTGCCTCGCGCCTCCGCGATGATCCCGTCGACCAGCAGCCGCGAAAGCCCGGTTCCCCGCGCCTCCGGCAAGACATACATACCCCAGAGCGTGCCCTTGTGCCTTGCCTTTACAGCCGTCGGGATCGCGAGGCCAGCAACACCCATGAGCCTTTCATCACCATCGAAGGCGCCGAGGACGAAGCCGCTATCAAGGCGTTCCGCTGTGACCTCGATCGGCCGGCCGGCCTCGTCCTCGTAGGATGCACCGAAGGCTTCCGGATGCTTCAGCAGCCCGTCCAGCCGAACGGCCCGGTAGGCCCCGGCATCCCTGGAGGTGAGCCGGCGAACGGAAAATGGCGCCGTCACTGTTGGTCCCATGAGCGAAAGAGGTGCCGGCCCGAACGAGGCGCGGCGGCGGGTAGGCTGCGAACCTTGCACAGTCGGCCGCCCCGGGGAAGCACCCGCGAGTACAATCTGTCGTAGAAGCAGCGCGGAGCATTTTTGCGCATTGTGCAGCGTCTTCAGGCCCGATCCGGGCGATTTACGCTTCTCGGACTTTCTAATTTAAGTTACGCTTAATTTCCTTCTGACCAGATGCCGCAGGAGGGGCCCGCCGCCTTGGAACGGAAGCTCGCCGTGATCCTTGCTGCCGATGTCGCTGGCTACAGTCGCCTCGTCGCGATCGACGAGGAAGGCACGCTTGCGACCCTGGCCACCTACTGCGAGACGATATCCGGCCTGGCTGCGGAGCACGGAGGGCGCGTCTTCGGCGCGGCCGGAGACAGCCTGGTCGCGGAATTCCAGAGCGCCGTACAGGCCGTGCGGGCGGCGGTTGCAATCCAGCGGACGCTACAGCGCCGCAACGCCGATCTTTCGCCGGAGCGGCGCATGGAGTTTCGCATCGGCCTCACGCTCGGCGACGTCGTCGTCGACGGCAGCAATCTGCTCGGCGACGGCGTCAACGTCGCCGCCCGGCTGCAACAGGTTGCACAGCCGAACGACATCTGCATTTCCGGCGCCCTGCACGACCAGATCGAAGGCAAGCTCGAGTTTCCGATGCAGCGGCTGGGCGAACGCGCGCTGAAAAACATTCCGCGCCCGGTCCTGGTCCACCGTGTCGACTGGCGGGAGGATCCGGTCGGCGGGGATCTGCCGGGCATGCCGCTGTCGCTGCCCGACAAGCCGTCGATCGCCGTGCTGCCCTTCGTCAACATGTCCGGCGATCCCGAGCAGGATTTCTTCGCCGACGGCCTGACCGAGGACATCATCACCGCGCTGTCGCTCTACCGCTGGTTCTTCGTCATCGCCCGCAACTCCTCCTTCGCCTACAAGGGCCGCGCCGTCGACGTGAAGCAGATCGGCCGGGATCTCGGGGTGCGTTACATCGTCGAAGGCAGCGTGCGCCGCTCCGGCTCGCGGGTGCGCGTCACCGGCCAGTTGATCGAGGCGGAGACCGGAAACCACCTCTGGGCACAGCGCTACGAGCGTGAATTCGCAGACCTCTTCGCCATCCAGGACGAAATCACCCAGCATGTGGTCGCCGCGATCGAGCCGGAGATCCTGATCGGCGAAAACCGGCGCGCGCAATTGCGGGGCACCGACAATCTTGGCGCCTATGAATGCCACATGCGCGGCACCCTGCTGCACAACGCGCAGGATTCCGCCGCGCATTTCGACGAGGCGATCGAATGGCAGCGCCGCGCCATCGCCCTCGATCCGGAATTCGGCCGCGCGCACATGATGCTCGCCCGCTCGCTGTTTGCCCGTTGTTTCTTCGGCTTCAGCAAGGACATCGACCGCGACAGCGCCGAGTTGCAGGCGGAGGCCGCGCGCGCGGTGGTGATCGACGATCACGACCCCTATTGTCACTATGTCATGTGTCTCGCCAACTTCGCGGCCCAGCGGCCGCACGCCGCGGTCGAGGAAGCGCAACAGGCGATCGACATCAACTCCAACTTCGCGCTCGCCCACATGGCGCTCGGCTGGGCGCGCATCTATATCGGCCGCTTCGCCGAGGCGCTGGACCCGCTGCACAAGGCGCTGCGGCTGAGCCCGCACGATCCGCTCACCTATCTCTTCCTCAACCGCATGGCGCTCGCCCACTACCATCTCGGCAACTACGACGAAGCCCTGCGCTGCGCCGAACGGGCGCTGCTCTTGCGCCGCACCTATTTCAACCTGGTGATGCTGATCACCTGTCTCGGCCAGCTCGGCCGCATCGATGAGGCGCGCAAGCTTCTTCCGGAAGCGATCGCCAACGCACCGGGTGACGTGCCGCGCTATTGGCGCTTCTTTACCGCCTACGTCGATCCTGCCGACCACGCGCATTTCAACGACGGGCTCGTCAAGGCGGGCCTGCCCATGGTTCCGTAGGCCGCCATGACACGATCGCAACTGTTCGGGGTTCTGATCGGCATGACGGTGGTGGCGTTCTTCACCATTCTGCGCGCCCAGGATCCGCAGTTGCTGCGCCAGGCGCGCGACGTCACCTTCGACGAATACCAGCGCATTGCGCCGCGCCGCTTCGAGCCCATGCCGGTCAAGATTATCGACATCGATGAGGCGTCGCTGCGCGAGCTCGGCCAATGGCCCTGGCCGCGCGACCGACTGGCGAAGCTGACCAACCGCTTGAGCGAGATGGGGGCCGCCGCAATCGCCTTCGACGTGCTCTTTGCCGAGCCGGACAGATTGTCGCCGCGCACCGTCGTGCGCGATGTCGGTGGCGTCGATCCCTCTTTCCTTGCCGCGCTACCGGACAATGACGAGATCTTCGCCGAGGCGATCCGCGACAAGCCCGTGGTACTCGGCTTCGGCCTGACCAACGAAGGCAGCTACCTGCCCCCGGTCAAGGCCGGCTTTGCCCTGACCGGCGAAAGCGCCAACGAAGCGCCGCCCCGCCTGCGCGCCGCCACACCGCTGAGACCCCAGCTCGAAGCCAATGCCGCCGGCCTCGGCCATATCAGCCTCAATCCCGGCTCGTCCTCGGCGGTTGTGCGCACCGCGCCGTTGTTCCTGAGCGACGGCCAGCAGTTCTATCCGAGCCTGGCCATGGAGGCCCTGCGGGTGGCACAGGGGGCTTCGACCTATGTGCTGGCCGCCGCACCCGACGTCGCCAACACGCTGACGGCGGTCAAGATCGGCGACTTCGTCGTGCCGCTGATGTCGACCGGCGAGGTCTGGCTCTATGTGACGCCGGACACGACGGAGCGCTATATCTCCGCCCGCCGCATTCTTGCCGATGGCGAACCATCGCCGGATATCCGCGCCGGCATCGAAGGCAGCATCGTCTTCATCGGCACTTCGGCGGCCGGCCTGCAGGATGTGCGCACCACCGCTCTCGGCCAGAACGTGCCTGGTGTTTCAATCCACGCGCAGATCGTCGAGCAGATCCTGTCGGGCCGCTATCTTTCGCGCCCGGATTGGGCGAACGGCCTCGAAATTCTCTCGATCGCGCTCGCCGGAACGCTGCTGGTGCTGCTCACCACCTTCGTCAGCCCGGTGGTCGCGCTCGTCTGCGGCCTGGCGGTGACGGTGCTGGCGCTCGTCGCCTCCTGGATCGCCTTCTATTATGGCGGACGGCTTTTCGATCCGCTGGCGCCTATCCTCGCCGCCTCGATCACCCATTTCGCGGCCACCGCCTATCGCTTCCTCGTGACCGACCGCGAACGGCGCGAGGTGCGGCAGGCCTTCGGCCGCTATCTCTCGCCGTCGCTGCTCTACCGCATCGAGCATACGCGCAATGCCCTCAGCCTCGGCGGCGACGATCGCGAACTGACCGTGATGTTCGTCGACGTGCGCAGCTTCACCGAGATGAGCGAGCGCATGACGCCGACCGAGGTTGTCGCCTTTCTCAATACGCTGCTCGATGCGCTGAGCCGGCATGTGCTGGCCAACGAGGGCACGCTCGACAAGTTCATCGGCGATTCGATCATGGCCTTCTGGAATGCCCCGGTCGACGTCGCCAACCATCCGCAAAAGGCGGTGCGAGCGGCGCTTGGCATGCGCGAGACGCTGGCGAGGCTCAATGCCGACAATGCGTTCGGCTTCGGCGCCGACCAGGAGGTGCGCATCGGCATCGGGATCCATACCGGGCTCGCCTGCGTCGGCAACATGGGCGCCGAGACGCGGTTCAACTATTCCGCCGTCGGCGACACCGTGAACATCGCCGCACGCATCGAAGCGGCTTGCAAGGACGTCAACATCGACATTCTGGTGTCCGAGGCGACCGCCCAGGCTCTGCCGGACCATGCCATGCTCGACGCCGGCTCCCTCGCGCTCAAGGGCAAGACGACGCGAACACGGGTCTATGCCGTCGCCGGCGACGAAAACCTCGCGGCCTCGCCCGCCTTCGCGGATCTGCGTAGCCTGCACGATCGGCTGGTCGCCGCACTCGGCGCCCGCACGCAGACAAGCCGCAGCATCGTCAACGCCGCCAAGCTGAAGGCGGCGGCACTGACGCCGGCGCTCGCCGGCTTCTATGCCCGGATCGGCCGCCGCGCCGACCACTTCGCCCAAGCGACCGACGAGAACACCAAGCGTCCAGCCGAATGAGCTTTGCCCGCGACCGCTCGAATGCCAGCTCACCGGACACATGCGGAAACGACGGTAGCTTTCTGATTCAGGGACATTTTCAAGAATAGCGCCTCGCCAGAGAAGACGGCGAGGCGTGCCCGTTCGGCTTTGAAATCAGCTGACCAGCAAAACCCTGGCCGCCCGATCAATCGTGGCTTTCGCCCTCGTGCTGCTGCTGCGATCCCTGGTCCTGGCTCGGTTGGTCACCGCCACCGCCCGTTTGCGGTCCCGGATCGCCGGGGGCGTCGTTGCCTGGACCGGGGTCGCCGGGCTGCTCGGTTTGCGGACCGGGGTCGCCCGGGTTGTTCGGCTGCGGCCCCGGATCGCCCGGATTATGCGGCTGCGGTCCGGGATCGCCCGGGTTCTCCGGCTGCGGGCCCGGATCCCGGGGCTTTTCTTCCGGCGGCGGTTTCTGTTCGCGCGGCTTTTCTTCAACGCGCGCCGGCTGCTCCGGGACGGTGCGGGTGGTGCCCTCGAACTGGGCCGCGCGCAGGCCGCAGCCGCCCCCTACCCAACCGAGCGCGCCGGTCAGGCGTTGCCCGCCAGAGAGAAACGGCAGCGCCTGCGCATTGCCGAGCGCCTTGAGCGTCGTGCGGCTGACCCGCGTCGGTGCGGTGGCGCGACGGCCGGGCTTGGCGACGACGCAGTCGCAGCGCTGCGTCAGCTGCCGGCAGCCGCCGGCACCGCAGAAATCGGCAGCACCGCTGAGCAGCACCACGGCAGTTGTGCCATCCGGGGCGACGAAGAAATCGAAGGCGGTGCCGCGCACGCCGATGGTGCCGGCCGGCGTGACGATCTCATAGGCGGAGTGGCCGGATTTGCCGCTGATCCAGCGGAACGTGCCCTTGGCGGCCATGATGGTGAGCTTCTTCACCGACTTCTTGTCGTCATAAACGAACTTGTCGATGACAACGGAAGAACCCCAGCCGACGGCCAGCTTGGTGCCATCCTCGAAGACAAACTGCCCGAGTCCGGATTTCGACGTCGAGATCCGTTCGTCCCGGTAGACAGGGTCCCTCACCGCAATCGCGCCGCGCGCACCGCTGACGGCCGTCCGGATCTCCACCGCCTTGCCCACCGGTTCGGCGGCAAACAGCGATGCCGGACCAAGGACCGCGGCACAAAGCACGAATACGGCACCACGCAAGCAGAACATGGCACGCTCCAAAGAACTATTGTTATCACGTGGCAGGCTTTGGTGTCTTCTCGCCCAATCGGGGTAACGCAGCGTCAGGTGCGCAACCGTAAGGGCTAGGCGGCAAGATTCATCTCAGCGGCTGTCGCCAATGGTCGCGTTGCGGCCCGAGAACGTCGTTGCGTCCCGCCGGAGGCGGCCGACGATCAGGCATCTGGGACAGGCAACCTGCGTCAGACGCTTGGCGCTTACAAAAATGACGCGATGCCGATGCTGACAAGAAGACCGGCCGCCATCAAACACAGGCCGACCCCTGCATGGCGAACCTTGAACGGTGCAAGGCCGGCCAGCGCCAGCATGACGATCGATGCCACGCCTGTTCCGATATGGGCAGCTTTGCTTTCGTAGCGCCAGAGGCCCGCCACCGGCCCCTCGCTGCCCCAGGGAAAGCAATCCCCTCCTGAGCCGGGTTCGCTGCAGGCATAGCTCCGCATTGCGTCGAGAACATCGACGGTGAAAAGGACCACGACTGCTGCGATGACAAGCTGGATCGCCAGCTCAAGGATCGTTGGTCGACGTTATCGTTGAGCTCCGGCGACGGATTCCGCGGGACCTGGCTGCGACACTCCGATACGAGCGCTTAGCTTGGCAATCTCCAGCAAGGTCACGAAGTCCGAGAGCATCGGCATGATCTTGGCCTCTGTCATCTCCAGATAGATGTTCGGCAGTTCGAAGAAGTCGTGCTTGGACGGCAGCATGAGGATGCAGCTGTCGCCGTCGAGCGCCAGACGAACGACATCATCGTCGAAAGAACTGGAGAGGAACGCGATGGTCCTGGCCACATCGTCGATCACGCCGGCCGCCGCGGCCAGATTGTCGGTCACGAATTCGTGGCTTTCATCGAGCGCCGCACGGCCACTCAGAATGGCGCCCTGCGCCTGCCACAGATCCCTGACGTCATTGGCAGACAGCGCGATGAGGTCCTTGCTGTCGGCAGCACTGAACCCCTTGTCTATTGCGTCCAGCAGCCCGCCGAAGCGCTTCTTGCGCGCCACCAGCCAGCCCGGAAACGGAGTGTCGAGCTTGACCTTGAGCACGAGCCCGCGAAACTGATTGACGACGGAGCTGCGCCGGCTGCTCTTCTGGAGCCCCAGATGCGCCTCACACAGCGAGAAGCAAACGCCTTCGACAGTGCCGTCGATGAGGTCTTCATAGTCAGCAACGTCGAACGCCACGAGATCCAGTCGCGTGAGCGCAGCCGCAACGTCCGGCCACCCACGTTGCCTGAAGCGGAAACCATCGACGAAACCGAAGATCGCCGGCAGCAGGACATCCTGCGTGCGTTCAAGTCGGTGCCAGACCGTCTCGCCGATTTTGGACCAAGCCCAGACCATGCCCGCCAGTGGCAGCAGCATCAATGGCCCCGCGTCGGACCCGGAGAAAAAACTTCCCGCATAGGCACAGAGCAGCACCCCGGCCGCCGATCCACAGCCGATCCACAGCCGCCGCCACCACAATTCGACGATGACCTTCTTGCGCTCCGCATTGTGTTCGGCGATCACGGCCCTGACCTTCGCAAGCGCCTGCTCGTCTGGCAGGATCCTCGACAGATCGCCGTCCGCGCCCCTCCCTTGCGTCATTGCCTAACCTCCGCCACACCCGAATCGGCCATGACAACCGTGGCGTCCGGGCCGAAATTTCGCAACCGATACGCGGGAGAAATGTTGCCGTTTTGTACTCTTGCGCCCCTTTTCTTTCGACCGGACTCTCGCCATATTCCCCGCCATGACCAAAGCTCCGAAGAATGCACCGCCGAAGCCCTCCTCTCCGTCCGGTTTCGAAGAAGCGCCTCAGGCGCCGTTTTCCGGCGCGCCGCTTTCCGGCAATGTTTCCGATTGGGTGAAGCAGCTCGAGGCGGATGCGGAAGCCTCCGCCTTCGAAACCCAGCGCCAGATCGCCTCCAAGGCCGGCAAGCACCGCAAGACGGTGGAGATCGCCGCCTCCAAGGCGGCGCGCAAGGCTGCCGGCGCGGATGACGAGGCGCAGCCGAAGAAGGCGGGCAAGAAGGGCAAGGTCGAGATCGTCGGCAGCAAGTCGGCGCGCGGCACCTCCATGGGCGGCTCGACCGACCCGAAGACCCGCGCCGCCGCCGGCCTCAATCCGGTCGCCGGCCTCGACGTGTCGCTGGAAGATGCCGCCAAGCTGACCTCGACCTCGGGCGTTACCGCGACGGTCGAAGCGCTGTCGGCGCTGATCGAAAGCGGCAACCCGCTGTTCAAGGACGGCAAGCTCTGGACACCGCACCGGCCGGCCCGGCCGCCGAAATCCGAAGGCGGCGTCGAGATCCGCATGGCGTCGGAATACCAGCCGGCCGGCGACCAGCCGACGGCGATCGCCGATCTGGTCGAGGGCCTGAATTCCGGCGAGCGCAGCCAGGTGCTGCTCGGCGTCACCGGCTCGGGCAAGACCTTCACCATGGCCAAGGTGATCGAGGCGACGCAGCGCCCCGCCGTCATCCTCGCGCCGAACAAGACGCTGGCCGCCCAGCTCTATTCCGAGTTCAAGAACTTCTTCCCCGACAACGCGGTCGAGTACTTCGTCTCCTACTACGACTATTACCAGCCGGAAGCCTATGTGCCGCGCTCGGATACCTTCATCGAGAAGGAATCCTCGATCAACGAGCAGATCGACCGCATGCGCCACTCGGCCACCCGCTCGCTGCTGGAGCGCGACGACTGCATCATCGTCGCCTCGGTCTCCTGCATCTACGGTATCGGCTCGGTCGAGACCTATACCGCCATGACCTTCCAGATGAGCGTCGGCGACCGGCTCGACCAGCGGCAGCTGCTGGCCGACCTGGTGGCGCAGCAGTACAAGCGCCGCGACATGGATTTCCAGCGCGGCTCGTTCCGGGTGCGCGGCGATACCATCGAGATCTTCCCGGCCCACCTGGAGGATGCCGCCTGGCGCATCTCCATGTTCGGCGACGAGATCGACGCCATCACCGAGTTCGACCCGCTGACCGGCCAGAAGACCGGCGACCTGAAGTCGGTCAAGATCTACGCCAACTCGCACTATGTCACCCCGCGCCCGACGCTGAACGGCGCCATCAAGGCGATCAAGGAAGAGCTGGTGCATCGCCTCGCCGAACTGGAAAAGGGCGGCCGTCTGCTGGAGGCGCAGCGGCTGGAGCAGCGCACCCGCTACGACATCGAGATGCTGGAGGCGACCGGCTCCTGCGCCGGCATCGAGAACTATTCGCGCTACCTCACCGGCCGCAATCCCGGCGAGCCGCCGCCGACGCTGTTCGAATATATCCCCGACAACGCCCTTCTGTTCATCGACGAGAGCCACGTCTCCGTCAGCCAGATCGGCGGCATGTATCGCGGCGACTTCCGCCGCAAGGCGACGCTGGCCGAATACGGCTTCCGCCTGCCCTCCTGCATGGACAACCGCCCGCTGCGCTTCGAGGAATGGGACGCGATGCGCCCGGATACGATCGCGGTTTCGGCAACGCCCGGCAGCTGGGAACTGGAACAGTCCGGCGGTGTCTTTGCTGAACAGGTCATCCGCCCGACCGGCCTGATCGACCCGCCGGTCGAAGTGCGCTCGGCGAAAACCCAGGTTGACGACGTACTCGGCGAAATTCGCGAGACGGCGGCCGCCGGCTACCGCACGCTCGTCACCGTGCTCACCAAGCGCATGGCCGAGGACCTCACCGAATACCTGCACGAACAGGGCATTCGCGTCCGCTACATGCACTCAGACATCGACACGCTCGAGCGCATCGAGATCATCCGCGATCTTCGCTTGGGTGCTTTCGACGTGCTCGTCGGCATCAACCTGCTTCGCGAAGGCCTCGACATTCCCGAATGCGGCTTCGTCGCCATTCTCGACGCCGACAAGGAAGGTTTTCTCCGCTCCGAAACGTCGCTGGTCCAGACCATCGGCCGCGCGGCGCGTAACGTCGACGGCAAGGTCATCCTCTATGCCGACCAGATCACCGGCTCGATGCAGCGCGCCATGGACGAAACCAGCCGCCGCCGCGAGAAGCAGATGGCCTATAACGAGGCCAACGGCATCACGCCGGAATCGGTCAAGGCGAAGATCTCCGACATTCTCGACAGCGTCTACGAAAAGGACCACGTCCGCGCCGACATCTCCGGCGTCGCCGGCAAGGGCTTTGCAGACGGCGGCCACCTCGTCGGCAACAACCTGCAGGCACACCTCAACGCGCTGGAAAAACAGATGCGCGACGCCGCCGCCGACCTCGACTTCGAAAAGGCCGCCCGCCTGCGCGACGAAATCAAACGCCTCAAGGCCGCCGAACTCGCAGCGATGGACGACCCGATGGCACGGGAAGAGGCGAAGTCGCTGGAGAGCCGCAAGGGTGGCGCCTCTCCGTCATCCCCATCTTCTCCGTCATCCTCGGGCTCGACCCGAGGATCCAAAGCCACGGATGACAAATCACTCTTCCAGAAACCCCACCTCGACGAGATGGGCCGCGACGTCGCCACCCCCGCCGGCGCGGACAAATCCCTGTTCCGCCGCAACACCCTCGACGAAATGACCGTCGGCCGCACCGAAAAACCGGTCATCGGTCATGTGCCGGACAAGCCGATCATTACGCGGGCAAAGCCGGGTGTGGGGTCGTATGAGGACCCGGCGGACCAGAAGCGGCAGAAGGGTCGGACGAAGGGGAAAACGGGAAGGCCGGGGCGGTAGCCAAACGATAGTCAGCCTCGTCACTCCTACGAGATCAAACGATCCGGCAATGGCGAGCCCAGCGCCCCCCTTGTGGGGGAGATGTCCGGCAGGACAGAGGCGGGTAAGCCCCTTCCTCCGCCAAGATACCCCGCCTGCCTGTGGCGGGGCGTCTTCCTCATAAGGGACAGATTATCCGATGGCGACTTCGAGAAACCCGACCTCAACGAGATAGCCTACAACGTTGTGGCCCGGACCGATCGCTATTCTGCAGGAACACACCGGACGAAATGACAGTTGGCCGCATCGAAAAGCTGGTGATCCACCAAGTGCCGAGAACCCCATCTTCACGCGGGAGAAGCCGGCACCGGTTCAGGATCAGGTGGACCGGAAGTTGCAGGCGGGTCGGAGCGAAGGTAAGAGAGGGCGGTGAATCAAAACTGCGCTTGTAAGGTCACGGCGCAGCCGTAGCTGACACCAGATTATCCCACGCCCCCGCGAAGGATCACGACGCTAGCCTGCGCTGTCCCCACGACTGATGATCGATCTAGAGACTCCGGCAAAAAGTGTCGGTCTAGCGAGGAGACGTGCCGCAGCATGCAGAAAAGTCAGTGTTGCAGGCCTTCGAGATACTCGGCGTCAATACCAATTGGTACATGAACGTAAAACGTCCCATCTTTTTTCTCTTCAACGACGATGCCGAGCAATAACAACCATCTCTCAAAATGTCTGTGTGTAAAAAATATCTGCTCGAAGTCATTCCACTCGTCTAGACCGAGATAAAACTGATCTAAATCATTAGCAAACAACCTTGCCCAATCGCTCAGTTGATACTCCCGAAGCAATCCTTCAAGTGCAGCAGGAGTTGTCGCTTTTTTGGCGACAGCAGCATGCGCCCCAAGCACCCGAACAATCTGGAGTAGCAACAATTTTACATTAGAGAATGCGAAATCTAAAAATCCATCGAGGTCGGCGTCAGTCCTGTAAGCACGACGCCTCGTTATGCAATCAGCGATGATTTGCGGCAGATGCTCCTGCAAAGATTCGATATGAGAATCTGCATCCCTAAGATCCAACGCGGACGCTCGGCTACGAAAGTAGACATCAAACAGGCCACCAGCGTGTCCATAGAAGAAGGACTCAATAGGTGTTTCAATGGGACGCAGCATCCAACTGGAAAACCGCGTGCGCACAAGGAAATCCAAAGACGCGCCGGCGAGCAGATCGCGGATGACTTCCGCTGACATTCTTCGATATTCATCGTCTGACGAAGCAAGACCCTCGGCTACGAATCCGCGAATTACAAATCGTGTTTGAGGTCTATTGTCTCTCAAAACTGTAATTGGCATTGCCACTCCGGTAGCCAGGGGAGATGCAATGGTCTGGATTGGTCCTGATGTTTGGAAACCGCGTTCAACGGTTTTTATCGCTTCCTGATAGTCATGTGCGAAGGTAAAGCCATCAATTGTAAGGCATGCCTGTCCAAGTCCATATTCGTCGATCAGCGCAATCAGGGCAGTCGCGACTTCCTGTGCGAAGGCGTTGTCGCCAAAATCGAAGAGGGAGATCTGATAGCTGTGATGGCCTGATGGTTCGGGGTACTCATTGATGCCCTCTAGAGCAGAAGCTTGGTCAGATGGCTGCACCCGAAAATATTCGTCGAATGCTTCCAGCACGCCCCCTGATATAAGACCGTCAATTTGACTACGGACACTCCCACCCAACGCCGCCGAGTCAAAGCCTTTGATACCAATCGGCTCTTTCGCCAAAAAGAAGTCAAAACACGAACTAGCGGCAATAGAGTTAAAATCCGCTGCCTCAAAGGATAATTCACCTTCTATTTTCCCAACTAGAAGTGCATTTGGCGACAATGGCAAGACAAGAAGCGAAATATCATTGCCTAAAATCAGGGGCATCCACTTCCCGGAACTGTCGCTAGCTATACAGATGCAATCCGGGAGGATTGCGGCACCACATTCGTGAGCGACGATTTTCCAGCTAAGCTCTTGAAGCACAGATACCCTATGTCTTGGAGCAAGGGATTCTGACAGCATTTTTCTGTGAGTGTCACGAGCCATTGTCTTCGCCCCATCAGCAAACTGATCAACCACAACTGAGAGGGTGCTACGTGCCTCGTCAACAAGCTGATCTATCTGCTCTCGGATTGCGATGTATGCGATCCGCATTAGCGCAGACGAGTTAACGCCCGTGACCTTGTCGAACTCGTTTGCCGTGATTCGTTCGAGTATCGCTTGTGAAATAGCTTCGGGCGGCCGATGCGAAGGAAGTCGTCGGCTCCCCAGCATTTGAGGCTCACGGATGATTGCAGAAAGCGCTTTCGCCAGGCCGCTTGAGGCAGCGGAGATGACACTTCGCGTATGGGACGATCTCACAGCAAAATGTACAGCAACTTCAGCCGCGATTGCGCCATCAACTTGAGAACCAGCAGAGAGGTGACGCAACTCATCCACAAGCGCAAATATGGTGTGTTCGTATTCGGTAATCAGATCATCGAGCGTATTTACACCGTCGAGGTTGGGCTCGGAATAGAAATCACGCTGTTTTGCCGCGTCGCTTCGCGCTACCAGAATGGGCTCTCGCTTTCCTCGCCGATGTAACCACAATTGATCTTTGGAGTCGGTGACCGTGAACGGCTTCTGGAAGTGCTGCGGTATGAAATGCTGCCCCCTACCCGACATATTCTGCCTTCCTACTCAAAGAGATACGCTCCTTGACCGTTTTAGAAGATTCTTTAAATGGTTGCAATTTCAACAAAAAACAATCTACAGGTTAGTGAAACACAGGAGCGCTGACCTTCGAACCGTTCGATCGTGGAAGTCGACGTTGACAAGTACTCCCTCTCAGCGATCGACAGCAGGCAGCTAAGGTCGAGATTTGGATTGCTACGCCCCTTCTCACGCAGGCCCAATCTTCTCCCCCACTTGCCGCCTCCCCCATTCCCAGCTACAACCTCCCGATGATCAAAACTGCGCTCATCGCTGCCACCTATTATGCGACGTCCCCATAGGGAGCGGCGCGTTTCGATCATGTCTTGAAACAAGCCGCCGTCAGGCGGCTTTGTTTTGTTCGGTGCTTCCTGGCGGCATAGCCATGGAGAGTACCGATGACAGATGCAGACAACCCCACCGATGCCTTTGAACCGCAGTCCGCGATCGCCCGGACGTTGGTCGAGCGCGGTTATGTCAACCAGGTGACGGACCTTGCGGGCGTCGATCGCGCCTTTGCGGGCGGCATCGTGCCTGTTTATGCCGGTTTCGATGCAACGGCGGACAGTCTGCATGTCGGGCATCTCATGCCGATCATGGCGCTCAGGCGGCTGCAGCAGGCGGGCCACAAGCCGATCGCGCTGATCGGTGGCGGCACGACGCGCATCGGCGATCCGAGCTTTCGCTCGGCGGCGCGGCCGATGCTGTCGGAGGCGGAAATCGCGGCGAATGTCGCCGGCATCCGCAAAGTGTTCGAGCGGCTGCTGACGTTTGGCGACGGGCCGACCGATGCCGTCTTGGTCAACAATGCCGACTGGCTGGACCGGATGGCCTGGATCGACATGCTGCGCGATGTCGGCAAGCATTTCTCGGTCAACCGCATGCTCTCCTTCGACAGCGTGAAAACGCGGCTGGAGCAGCAGGAGAATTTGAGCTTCCTCGAATTCAACTACATGATCCTGCAGGCGGTCGATTTCCTCGAACTGTTCCGCCGCACCGGCTGCCGGGTGCAGCTCGGCGGCGGCGACCAATGGGGCAACATCGTCGGCGGCGTCGATCTGTTGCGGCGGATCGAGGGCGTCGAAGTCTTCGGCATGACCACGCCGCTCTTGACCACCGCCTCCGGCGCCAAGATGGGCAAGACGGCGGCCGGCGCCATCTGGGTCAACGAAGACCGCCTGTCGCCCTACGACTACTGGCAGTTCTGGCGCAACGCCGAGGATGCCGACGTGGCGCGCTTCCTCAAACTCTTCACCGACCTGCCGCTCGACGAGATCGAGAGCCTCGGCCGCGCCGAAGGGGCGGAACTGAACGCGGTGAAGGAACGGCTCGCCAACGAGGCGACGGCGCTGGTGCATGGGGTCGATGCTGCAAGGCTGGCGCTCGAAACGGCGCGGCAGGCTTTCGGGCAAGGCGAAGCCGCCGCAGGCTTGCCGACGGTCGAACTCGACGCCGAGCGCGCCGCCGGCGTGGTGCTGGTCGACCTGCTCGTCCTGGCCGGATTGGCGTCGTCGAAGAGCGAGGCACGGCGGGCGATCAGCGGCCGCGGCGTCCGCATCGACGGCGAGGTCGTCGAGGATGCGGACGGACTGGTGACCATCGGCAGGCGCCCGCTCCGGCTCTCGCTCGGCAAGAAACGCCATGTGGTGGTGAAGTAGGCCGGCGCGCGCGGCGGCTGCCCGACCCAGGCCCCCCCGCCGCGCCCGTTCCTGTGCCCGTCGCTTGATGCCAGCATCGCATCTGCCGCGCGACGGGATGCGTCGGTCAACCAAGGGGACTTGAGTGCGTTGGCTCGGCATTTCCAGCCGCGCCAACGCGCGGCGGCTGGATCGCTGTGACAGGAGAGGGACGCATCCGAAGAGATCCTGGCGGCATAGGTGTGACGACGGTAACCGGAGCGCGGCCCTCTCATAAAATCGGCTCGCGGCGTCAGCAGCGTCGCCGAAGAATTGCCGGGATTTACCCGGCCGCCCTCATTCCTGTGCCTGTCACAGGAATCCAGCAGCGCCGCGTCTGCGGCGCGAAGGGCTCATTTCCGAGAATGCAAGCCCCAGCGTGCTGCCGGCGCTGTCCGCCGTGCGGCCGCATGGCTACGTGATCCCTGTCACGAGCAGGGATGGAGGCAGACAGGGCTGCAGCCGCCAAGATCGCGGCGCCAACGGACCCGGCAACAGATCGAGGAGCTGCTGCGGCCGGCATCGTGGCTTCAATGCCGCTCGAACGCGATCTCGCACATAGCCACGCTGACGTCGCGGCGGTCAGCCCGCCGCAACCGCCCTCGCCTCGACCTGCCCCGCGTCGCCGAACTCTTCGCCCCACTTGCAGAGCGCATCCGCCGCCACGTTCAGCGCAGCACCGCGTTTGGTCAGCGAATAGACCACCTTTGGCGGCGTTTCGGCATAGATGGTGCGGCTGACGAGGCCGTCGGCCTCCAGTTCGCGCAGCTGCTGCGCCAGCATCTTCTCGCTGATGGCGGGCATCGCCTGGCGCAGGCGCCCGAAGCGGCGCGCCGCCTTGCCGAGTTCGCAGAGGATATCGACCTTCCACTTGCCCTCGATCGCCCGCAGCGCGGTCATGAAACCGCAGTTCTCCATCGCATCCGTCATGTCTTCCTCCCTTACGCAGGGGTAACCACTTACCCGCGGGTGCGTATTGCGACCGGGTTGCCCCACCTTACGTCTCAGCCGCGACGACAATCCCGTCGCGTCGAACAATCGAAGCGGGACGCGCACCAGCGCCGACCCGCGCCATGGATATGGAGACTGGACATGCAACCTGCAATCAGCGTTTTGGGAATGGGGCGAATGGGATCGGCACTGGCGCATGCGCTGCTGAAGGCCGGACACCCGACGACGGTATGGAACCGCACGCCGGCAAAGGCGGCGTCGCTCGCCGCTGCCGGAGCCGAGGTGGCGGCCAGTGTGCGCAACGCCGTCGCCGCGTCCGACATCGTCATCGTCAATGTCAGCGACTACCAGGCGACGCAAAGCCTGCTGCGCGACCCCGACGTCACTGGCGCCCTCAAGGGCAAGCTGATCATCGAGCTGACCTCCGGCACGCCAGACGGCGCCCGCGAGGTGCAGGATTGGGCCGGGCGACATGGCATCCGCTACCTAGACGGCGCAATCCTGGCGACGCCGGATTTCATCGGCACCGAAGCGGGCACGCTGCTCGTCTCCGGCCCAGCCGCAGCATTTGAGGAAAGCCGCGCGGTGCTCGCCGCGCTCGGCGGCAATGTCCAGCATATCGGCGCCGATCCGGGCCTTGCCAACGCACTCGACAGCGCCGTGCTCGCCCTGATGTGGGGTGCGCTGTTCGGCGGACTGCAGGCGATCGCGGTTTCGCGCGCCGAGGCGATCGATCTCGAAACGCTCGGCAAGCAATGGTCGGCGACGGCGCCTGTCATCGATGGCCTCGTCGGCGACCTGATCAGGCGCAGTGCCGCCGGGCGCTATGCCGCCGACGGCGAGACGCTGTCCTCGGTCTCGCCGCACTATGGCGCTTTCCACCATCTGGTCGAGCTGATGGCCGCCCGCGGCATCGACCGGACGATCACCGACGGCTACGAGGCGATCTTCCGCCGCGCCATCGACGCCGGCCACCTGCACGACGATTTTGCGTCGCTGTCGCTGTTCATGGGGCGTCGATAGCGCGTAAGGCGAAGGGGCGCGCGCTGTCACCTGCGCCGCCCCGCGCCACAACTTTTGGCATCAATGCCTCGCACTTCAAGCCCTTGAAACGAGGCCGCGTTCCGCTTGCACCGGCGGGCACTCGCCTCCCGGCCGCCGCGCCGCTCTTGAGATCGCCGATAACCCGATTGCGTACGGTATCGAGGCTGACGTCGGCCGTCCGCGAGCTGTGCAGAGCATGGCTGTTGCCACCGCCCCGACGCGCTTGGCAAAGGGAAGAAGTCGAGACGGCGCCGCCTATTCCGCCGCGTGGGCGTTCACCGCCAGCGCCTCCAGCTCGTAGGAATAGCCTTCCAGCATTTCATAGGCCTGCTCGATCGTCTTGATCTGCTCGTCGGTATTCTTGATCGCCTCGGCGATCGAGCGCGAGCGGGCGCGCAGCATCGAGCCGAGCACGTCGGTCTCCGGCCGGCGGCCGAGGCGGTCGAGGTGCTTGCGCACGCGGGCGCGGTGACGCTCCAGCTCGAGAATATGGAAGCGGCTCTTGACGATATCGTCGGAAAGCTTGCGACGCATGGCGGCGACGGGATCGAAGCTGCCGGGCTCGCGCTCGTCGAGGATGAACTCGTTGACCAGCGTCTCCAGCATCATCAGGCCTTTGAGATCGCGCGCGTCGGCCAGCTGCGGATCGTAGCCGGTGTCGTCATAGACCTTGCGACGGACCGGATCCTTGAGCAGCTCATAGGCCACCTGCAGCCGGGCAAACTGTTCGGGATCGCCGCCGGAATCCGGATGCGCGGATTTCGCCGCCTTGCGATAGGCGTTGCGGATTGCCTGATTGTCGGCATCGCGTTCCAGTCCAAGCAGTTCGTAAGGGTCGATCACGCTGTCCCTCTCCGTATTTCACTCCCACCGCAGGCCAAGGCCGTCGGCGCATTCTTCAGGCACGTCACGCCGTCCCGCTTTGCGCGACCGGCAGGGCATCGCTAAGCCATTGCCGGCCGAGACGGAACCAACCTTCGGTAAAACCTGCGCGTTATCCTGGGGATGCGCAAGTCTTATAGCGAGGCGCAAGCCTACCCCCGGCAGTCCACCCCAAGACGCGAACGCCCGTTGGCGGCGCGCACGTTCGGTCGCGGTCGGGACGAAATTGTGTCCGGAAACCTGCCATCCCCGATTTTTCTCCCTGCCCGGAAAGCGACGGTCGAGAACCGGCCAAAGCCCTGCAAAGACAGAGGCCGGACGGCTTGCAGCGGCGCACAAGGCGCTTGCCTTTTTCTGCAAATCCTGTCACTTCTTCCGCCGTTCGGGCGATTTCTATCCCGGAGACTGGACTTTCAACTGCGCCCGGCCTTGTGTCGGGACCGCCGGCAGCGGCACCGTAGACGTCTTTTCCCCGATATCGTGACCACTCGACGCCTTTCCGCTTGCAAGCGGAAGACGAGATGCCCACATCCCCCAGGGGGCGCGGGCAACGCAAATTGACTGAAGGAAAAGGACTTCTTCCATGGCCACCAAGGGCATCGTAAAATTCTTCAACCAGGACAAGGGCTTCGGCTTCATCACGCCGGATGGCGGCGCGAAGGACGTGTTCGTACACATCTCCGCCGTTCAGGCCGCTGGCCTCGCTACCCTCAAGGATGGCCAGCAGGTCACCTTCGACACCGAGCCGGATCGCATGGGCAAGGGCCCGAAGGCCGTCAACATCCAGGCTGCCTAAGCCGGATCGTCCAGTCGGACATTCATTTGGAAACGGCGCCCCGCAAGGGGTGCCGTTTTCGTTTTGAGGGATCGGTATTCCAGGGGCATGCCCCGGACAATCCTGTCCATCAGTTCCGAAACCCCGCCTCGTAAGCGGCCTCGTGCTCCGGAAACAACGCGTTATACGGCGGGCAATCCACGCCAAGGATCGCGACCTCGATTTCGCCCATCTCCTCGAAATAGTCTTCGATGTACGCGCCGCCGGTCGATCTGATCGTCGTATCCCCGATCTTGACGACGATGACGCTATCGTCGGTGATCATGTCGCGGCGATAGGCACTGGTCGGCAAAAACCGTCCAAACGCAACGCCCATTGCGGCATCGCCGTTCTCGAACGCCGTGTGCCCAATGAGCTGATCGTCGAGGTAGATTTCAAACCGCTTCATTCGATCGTTCTCAGCGGTTCTCAGTTACTCCGCAGCCTGCTTTGCCGCCGTCGCCTCGAACACCGCCTCGAAGGCCGCGTGGATCACGTCCGGACCCGCGCCCTGGCGGGTCGCATCGGAGGACAGGATCTGGCGATAGCGTCTGGCGCCCGCCCAGCCCTGGAACAGGCCGACCATATGCCGCGTCACATGGATCAGCCGTCCGCCATTGGCGATATGCGCGGCGGCGTAGTCCGCCATGGCGTCGCGGACGCCGAGCCAGAAATCGAGATCGAGGCGATGGCCGCGCTCCGAGAAGGTGGCACCGTTTTCAACGACGGACTCGGCCCCGGTCAGCGGATGCGGGAAATGGCGATCCGCCGACGTCAACATGGCGCTGTCGTGATAGGCGGCGCGGCCAAGCATGACACCGTCCAGATGCTGAAGCTGTTCAAGCGCCTGATCAAGGGTCTGAAGACCACCGTTGATGCCGACGAAAATATTGGGGTTTTCCTGCTTCAGCCGATGCACGAGACCATAATCGAGTGGCGGGATCTCGCGGTTCTCCTTCGGGCTCAGGCCCTGCAGCCAGGCCTTGCGCGCATGCACCCAGACGGCATCCGTGCCGGCATCGACCACCTGCGCGACGAGCGTGCGCAGCGCCACTTCCGGATCCTGATCGTCGACGCCGATCCGGCACTTGACCGTGACCGGGATTTTTACCGCCGCCTTCATCGCCGCAACGCAGGCAGCCACCGTCGCCGGCTCCTGCATCAGGCAGGCGCCAAACGTGCCGGATTGCACCCGGTCCGACGGGCAGCCGACATTCATGTTGATCTCGTCATAGCCGAAGGATTCGGCGATCCGTGCCGCCTCCGCCATCTTCGCCGGATCATTGCCGCCGAGCTGTAGCGCGACGGGATGCTCCGATGCATCAAAGCCGAGCAGCCTCTGCCGGTCCCCCCGCAGGATCGCCTCAGCGACGATCATCTCCGTATAAAGCAGCGCATGCCGCGACAACTGCCGCGCGAAGAAGCGATAATGCCTGTCCGTCCAGTCGATCATGGGCGCTACGGCAAAGACAGGTCCCCTGAAGTACCTGCACCCACCCACGCTCTCAACCGTTTGCGCTGTCTTCATCATCTCTTGTCAGCTCTTGCTTGAGCCCTGCTCTGACCGCCGTCGCTGGGCGATTGCTACATTGTAGCAAGTGGTCCGGGGCTTGTCGTAAATCCATGGGCAGCATCGTCAGGCCAATGCGCCCCAATGGGCCCGGGTCATATACCGCGTGGATCCGCAGAATGCGAGAGGGCAGACAGTCCAAGGTTAGAAGACGTGGCAGACCGGACAGAGTTGAAGGCCCCGACCACTCTCACCAGCGTGCGCGACCGACATCTGAGGCCGAGCAGTCTTGTCGGGCGCACGAAGGCGTAGACGCGAGAATGACGGCAGGCTCGAACCCGTCTAACTCGTTTACAAACCACAATTTTTGTTTAGTTAGAGCTGACCGTCGCAATGAGGGATTGATGTCGAATATTGTCAACACAGTTTGGATCGGCAAGCAGCTCGGCCCTGTCCATGCCGCCTGTTTGCGATCCTTTCTCCGCAACGGCTATGATGTCGTTCTGCACGCCTTTGGAATGCCCGAAGATGCGCCTGAGGGCGTCAGATTATTCGATGCAAGCAAACTGATGTCCGTGCAGGAAGTTGAGATTTTTCGAGAAGCAAACAGGTTGGCTTTTGCCTCAGACATCTATCGTTACCGTATCCAACGGGAGAGCCTGGGCCTCTACGTCGACTGCGATGTGTATTGCCTGAAGCCTTTTTTCGAAGACGAATATGTATTTGGCTGGGAAAGTTCCAAGCTGATCTGCAATGCGGTTCTCAAGATGCCGTCTGGGAGTCATTTGCTGAAGAATATCTTGAAAGCTTCAGAGGATATCTACTTCATTCCTCCTTGGATCCCCTCCCGCAAGAGAAACAAGATGGCACTGCGGAAAAAGCTCGGGTTTCCGGTGCATGTCGCAGATCAGGCTTGGGGCGTCATCGGTCCGCAACTCTTGACGCACCACGTGCGCGAGATGAACCTGACGAACCACGCGTTCAGCATAGATGCCTTCTACAATCTGCATTTCGAATGCACGGGCCTGCTGTACGAACCCGGGCTTTCCGTTCGCGACCTGGCGACCAGCCGCTCGTCCTTTCTTCATCTCTGCAACTCCCGCCTGAAGCCAAGTGGCGTTCCGGCCGGCAGTCCGATGCATGAAATTCTGAATGCGTGACGTTGGATGACGTCAGAAAGAGCGGGCCTGGATGAAGATCGCCCTGCCCGCCTTTCGGCCGCAAAACGCGCAGCGCAAATGAGTGATAATGCCGCCAACGTGGACAGCGTCAGGCTTAGCCGAACGGCACGGCCGTCCAGCGGTAGCGAATGCTGCGGAAAAGGAACGGCGGCAGCGCCGCTGCCTGCAAGAACAGGCGCTTGCACTCGCGCCAGAGCTTCTGGTGTATCCTGAGCTTTGGCTTCACGCGGACCGTTGCGCCGGCCGGCTTGCGGATCGTGCTTCCATGCGCGGGGTCGGCACTGTCGAGCAGCATGCCCTGGATGCAGACGGCCGGATAGAGCTGATGGATGCGGCAGTCCTCCGGCCGCGGCACCTCGTCGTCGAACATGAAATGATCGACGGGGCATGGAAACGCCGCTTCCGAAAGATCGAGCAGTCTTTTTGCATAGTCCCGAGAGATGACATAGCCGCCCGTGCCGACATGGCATCCCCGCAACGCGTGGATCGAGCGCGCGGCATCGGCGAGCACACGGGCGCGGCTGAGAAACACCTTCTGCCGGAAGGTCTCGATCTTCAGCAGCCCCACTTCGGCCGGTATCCAATCCGATGACGACAGCGCATGGGTGGCGCTCGGCGAAAAGAAGACATCGTCCTCGATCACCGCGCCATAGGCATCGTTCCCTTCCGCAATAATGGCCCAGCAACTCCGATGGCTCATGAAGCAGGCGATCTCGGCCTTGTTCATCCTCTTCCACTGCTTCGACGCCGGCTGCATCGCCAGAACGGAGTCATCGAGCTCTCGCCCATCAACGGCAGCGACGCGCTCGAAATTAAGGCCGAGGGTAAAAAACTGGCTACCGATATGGATCAGGCGCTCAGGGGAACGGTCGAGATTGATCACCAGGCAGCGCATGGATACCCCTGCTTCCTTCCATCTTGGCGTGTGTGGGTCGAAAGCGCACGCCGCATGGCGTGCCGCACGCGCCCGAACACCGGAACTCCGAAAAAACGCTCCGAAATCAACGGCAGGGTGACCGAACACGTCATCGGGATTCGTACAACTGCGCGACGAGCTATCACGGATCGCCCAGCGTCACAACGATCAGCCCTGCGGCGACAAGCTGCTGCGCGACAACGACGCCTGCGAGTTCCTCGCGATACGAGGCTGACGAGATTACCAACTGGGTTCCGTCAAAGTGCCCCCAATGGGGGCGCCGCGCCGGCGCGCGCCCATTCGGGCATGGTTTCCATTTTGTTAAGCAAAATCACCGATTGTGCCGCATCGACTGGATCGTCATCGGAGCGAAACATGAGCTACGATTGGAGCGGCGCACGGCGCCGGCGGACAATAGCGACCGTCATCGGCGCCGCATTTCTGCTGCTGGCACTGGCGGCCACGGTGGCAGCATCGGTTGGCGCGAGCCTTTTCTGAGCGACAGGCACTTTTTTTTGCGGCTTTGAACGACAGAGGACGAGCGTGTGATTGCCAACGGAAGGAAGGCAGATTGATCGGCCCGCCTCGCCCTCTCCGTTCCACCCCTCACGGGCTTGACGGCGCTCGCGGACAGGACTAGGGCAGCGTTCCTGTATCGTTACCGGTCACAGGAATAAGGACGGACGGCATGAAACGCGCGATCGCGGCACTTCTCACGCTTCTCTTGGCCGGATGCCAATCGATGGAGTTGGAGGCGCCCGAAGTCGCAAGGCCCCGGCCGACTGCCCCGTCCGTTCCGACGCTGTCGGGCGATGCGCTCCAGGCCTTTCTTGTCGGCAAGACGCTCCGCTACAATCTCAACGGCGTCAACTCGACCTTCTTCGCCGACGGCCGCTACGGCTATCGCGACTACGAGGTGCGCGACGGCGGCAGCTACACGATTACCGGCGATGAGGTTTGCATCACCTTCGAGGATGGCGGCCGGCGCTGCGACCAGTATGCGCAGATCGGTTCCGACTATTACCGGATCGAGGAAGGCGGCCGCCGCACCAAGGTCGACCGCGTCGTCCCGGCGGCCTGACAATCCCGACGGCAACGGGCGTGCCCGTATAACCCCTCATTCCCGAGGGGTTCAATTCGCCGGCCTTCTGCCATAGTGCACGCGGGAATGCGACCTTGTGGGAGGGACGGGTGGCCCCATTGCGAGCGACACAATGCCTGGCGCTGTCGAAGGTCGACATGGCGAGGCTGCAGCGTGTCTTCGACGCGCTTTGCATTGAGCAGGGCTGGGCACGCGACGGGGAGCCGGCGCGGCGCCATGCCAGGATGCTGATCGACGACTATCTCGCAGGCAATACGAGCGAGGGGCGACTGCTCATTGCCGGTCGCGCATTTGCCGAAAGATTGCAGCGTGATATGCCCCGATAACGCCACCAGCGACGTTCGCACGACATGGCTTCGCCACCGCCGCTGGCAGCCGGCCCTGCCATAGCCGAAAAGCTGCTTACAAAAGCAAACTCCTGCGCTACATTAGCAAGATCGATTGTCGGCGCTCTCGAGAGGAGCCAGACGCCGGCGGTCGCAAATGCCGATGTTCATTGAGATGATCTCGAGGAGGAGACGCATGCAATTAGTCTGGAAACAGCCGATCGAACTCGACTTCGTTAGCGGCGATTGCCGCACCGTCAAAGGCCCCTCAGACGCCCTCGCCTGCCTTGCAGACCACTGGCCTCGCCGCGGACCATTCTATGTCGCCGCCCGCAGTGCCTGCCGTGCCGCCATCGACGGCCGTCGCACCCCCGAGGAAGCCCGATCGCTGTTCATCTCGGCCGCCGAAGAAGCCGAGCTGCATACGCACTGACGCGCCAGTCGGCGCAGAATTGAAGATGCCGCCGTCAAGGTGGCGAGCGCTTGCCATCGGGCAAGCGGCACAATGATATTTTGATTGAAAACCACGGCCTCTGATGGCCGATTACGATTGTTCAAGCTCCGGGCATTCGCCCGACAAACGCATCATTTCAGCACATTACTGCCCAATCTCGGGTGATTTTTCCAGAAATGGCCCGATTTCTGTCGTGAAGCATTCATTTCTTTCTACTATATTCTGAGGTGCCTCACAAAAACCCATTTCGGAGCGCCTTAGTCCCACAAGGGAATTCAAGAAAAACGATATACGGGAGAGAACATATGAGCGAGAGCAATCTCTATCGCATCGTTGAAGTCACCGTGAAGCGTGAAGGTGGCCGTCGTGATCTCGGCATCATGACCGTGCGCCAGGCCCTTGAGCTTCCCCAGGTCCCCAGCCTTGAATACAGCCATCCCGAACTCAATTCGCGTTCGGACGGTCGGTTCCTGACCCGCGACCAGCTTCAGGCCTACGCTCATTGCGCCTGACTTTGCCGATGATGGCATCCTTTCGGATGCCGTGATCGCGCGCGCCCAGGTGGGCGCGCCTTAATCAAAATCTTCGTCCCCAATCCTTGTTCCTAATTTTTCTGCGGATCGATTCCGATTCGCGGATTTATGCAGTAACGTCCGGATTCTCTCTTGCCTCGCCTCAACCGAAATCGGCCAACGGCGAGCACCCAACAAACGCGCGGTGTTCTTCCTGTCGGTTGCGACAGACGGATGCCCAAGACCGGACGATCATGGAAACAATCATCCCCCCACCGCTTCCCGTGCTGCTGCCGATTTCCGGCAGCCTCGTCGGCTTTCCGGTTCGCCGGGTCTATTGCGTCGGCCGCAACTATGCCGCCCACGCCATCGAAATGGGCCACGACCCGGACCGCGAGCCGCCGTTCTTCTTCCAGAAGAACCCGGACAACCTGCTTGCCGCCGGTAGCGCCTTCCCCTACCCGCCCTTGACCATCGACGTTCATCACGAGGTCGAACTGGTCGTGGTGCTGAAGCGTGGCGGCAGCAACATCGCCGTCGAGGACGCGCTCGATTGCGTCTATGGCTATGCCGTCGGCATCGATTTCACCCGCCGTGACCTGCAGGCGGAGGCGAAGAAGGCTGGCAAGCCCTGGGCCGCCGCCAAGGCGTTCGAGCATTCCGCCCCGCTCTCGGCGATCGCATCGGCCGAAACGATCGGCCATCCGGTCAACGGCAATATCTGGCTGAAGGTCAACGGCGAACTGCGCCAGCAGGGCGATCTCGACCAGATGATCTGGAAAGTGCCGGAGATCATCGCCGAACTCTCCAAGCTCTTCACACTGGCCCCCGGCGACGTCATCATGACCGGCACGCCCTCTGGCGTCGGACCGGTCGCGCGCGGCGACGAGGTCACCTGCGGCGTCGATGGCGTTGCGGCACTCGCCGTCAGCGTCGTCTGACCGGCTCACTTCCGGCAGGCGGTCCGCCGCCTGCCGCCCGGCCGCAATCGGCCATGTTGCGAAAGGACAGAATGGATGCCGCTCTACGCCCTTGGATCACTGCGCCCACAGACGCCGCCGAAGGGTAGCTATTGGGTGGCCCCGGACGCCAATGTCGTCGGCCAGGTCGAGATCGGCGACGAGGTCGGCATCTGGTTCGGCGTAACTCTGCGCGGCGACAACGAACCCATCCGGCTCGGCGCGCGCACCAACATCCAGGAAAACGTCGTCATCCATGTCGACCCCGGTTTCCCGGTGACGATCGGCGAAGGCTGCACCATCGGGCACGGCGCCATCATCCATGGCTGCACCATCGGCGAGAATTCGTTGATCGGCATGGGCGCAACCGTGCTCAACGGCGCCAAGATCGGCCGCAATTGCCTGGTCGGCGCCAATGCACTGGTCACCGAAGGCAAGGAGTTCCCGGATAATTCGCTGATCGTCGGCGCGCCGGCCAAGGCGATCCGCACGCTGGACGAGGCGGCGGTGGAAGGCTTGAAGCGCTCGGCGGCGCATTACGTCAAGAACTGGCGGCGCTACGCCGCCGATCTCACGCGGCTGGATTGACCGCAGGACAGTTCAGGGAGCGCTTTCCGGCCTCCCTGAAGCAACCGCCCTTACGCGCAGCTCTGGCAATGGCCGCGAATCTCGATCGTCGTCTTTTCGGTCTTGAAGTTTTGCGCCCGCGTCAGCGTCGAAAGCCGCTGCTCGATTGCCTCGTCATGAAATTCGGTCACCTGGCCACAGCCTTCGCAGATGGTGAAGGCCGTGACGCCATGGTCGTGCTCGTGATCGTGCGGGCAGGTGCAGGCAACGAAGGCATTGATGCTCTCAAGCCGATGCACGAGACCGTATTCGAGCAGCTTGTCGAGCGCCCGATAGACCTGCAGAGGTGCGCGAAATCCATGATCGCGCAGCTTGTCGAGGATGGTGTAGGCGCTCATCGGCCCTTCGGAATGGCTGAGCGCATCCATCACCAGCGTCTGGTTCTTGGTCAGTTGCGGCGTAGCCATTAGTGGTGCCCTCCAGGCGTGGAATGATGCGCCGCCTCGATCGGGCGGCGGCCGATCGGTAGCAGACTCAGAACGAAAAGCCCAACCGCGGCAACGACGATAGACGGTCCCGACGGGGTATCCCAGTGCAGCGAGCCGAAAAGCCCGCCGGTGACGGCGAGCGCGCCGATGACCGAGGCGAGCACCGCCATGATTTCCGGCGAGGTCGAGAAGCGCCGTGCTGTTGCTGCCGGGATGATCAGCAGCGAGGTGATGAGCAGGATGCCGACGATCTTCATGGCGATCGCAATCACCAGCGCCATCAACAGCATGAAAAAGAGCCGCGTGCGCTCCGGCTTCAGCCCCTCGGCTTCCGCCAGTTCCGGATTAACGGTCGAAGCCAAAAGCGGGCGCCAGAGATAGACAATCGCAAAGATCACCAGAATTCCGCCGCCCCAGATGATGTCGATGTCGGATTCGGAGACCGCGAGAATATCGCCGAAGAGGAAGCCGACGAGATCGATGCGCACCCAGGTCATGAAGGCGACGATGACGAGACCGAAGGACAGTGCCGAGTGTGAGAGGATGCCGAGCAGCGCATCGGTCGACAGCGCCCCGCGCCGCTGCAGGAAGAGCAGCAGCACCGAGACGACGGCCGCAACGATGAAGACGCTGAGCATCAGGTTGAGTTCGAGCAGCAGCGACAGCGCCACGCCCAGCAGCGCCGAATGGGCCATGGTGTCGCCGAAATAGGCCATGCGCCGCCAGATGACGAAGCAGCCGAGCGGCCCGGCCATGACGGCAATGCCGACGCCGGCGATCAGCGCGCGCACGAAGAAATCGTCAAGCATCGCGCTTCTCCTTCACGTCATAGCCATGCAGCCTCGAATGGTGGCCGCAGCCGCAATCCTCGCCATGGTCGTGCACATTTTCCTCGTCGTGGTGATGGCCGTCGCCAGGGTAGCAATGTTCGGTGATCGAACCGTCGGCATGCAGCACCCGGCCGTCGGGCAGATGGGTGTGGTCGTGATTGTGGCTGTAGACCGCAAGCGTATTGGCCGCCCGCCTGCCGAAAAGCTTCTGATATTCCGGGCTCTGGCTGACCGCCTGCGGTGTGCCGCGGCAGCAGACATGGCCGTTCAGACAAACGACCGTATCGGTCTCGGCCATGACGATGTGCAGGTCGTGCGAGATCAGGAGAATGCCGCAGCCGGTGCGGTTGCGGATCTGCTTGATCAGTTCGTAGAGCGCGATCTCGCCGCTGAAATCGACCCCCTGCACCGGCTCGTCGAGCACCAGCAGGTCGGGCTTGCGGGCAATGGCGCGAGCGAGCAGCGCGCGCTGGAACTCGCCGCCGGAGAGATGCTGCACCTCGGCTTTCGCCAGATGCAGCACGCCGGTCGCCGACAACGCCTCTTCGATCTCCCGCCCCTTCAAAGGACCGGTCAGCGTCATCAGCCGCTCGACCGTCAGGGGCAGCGTCCAGTCGACAGCGAGCTTCTGCGGCACGTAGCCGACCTTGAGGCCCGGCTTGCGCTCGACATAGCCCTCGTCCGGCTTGAGCACCCCGATCGCCGTCTTCGCCGTCGTCGATTTGCCCGAACCGTTCGGCCCGATCAGCGTGACGATCTCGCCGGGACTGATCGAGAACTCGACGCCGCGCACCAGCCAGCGGCCGTTGCGGCGCACGCCGGCATTGCTGAGATTGACCAGCGGCAGCGTTTCTGGGGAGCGGACATTCAGCATGAAAAAATTCCGGATTGCATGGTTGCCACTGGCTATCGCACACGTTATAGCATAACGCAATTGATGTAATAACATTACATTACGACTTCAAGGCAATCAACGGCCTGTTGAAGCGAGAGATTTGCATGCCCGACAGTACCTCTGGCCGATGCGGACAGGGGCGTCAATCAAGCCCGGAGAACCCGATGAAATCGACATCCGCCCTGCTCTTTGCCTCCACCATGCTTCTTGCGGCACCCGCCGCGGCCGACAGCCCCAATGTGGTGGTTTCGATCAAGCCGATCCACTCCCTCGTCGCCTCGATCATGCAGGGCGTCGGCGAGCCGTCGCTGATCGTCGAGGGCGCGGCCTCCCCGCACACCTACAACATGAAGCCTTCGAACGCGTCGGCCTTGCAGGCGGCAAAGGTGGTCTTCTGGGTCGGTCCCGGCCTGGAAGCCTTCCTCGACAAGCCGCTCGACGCATTAACAAGCGGCGCAAAGGTGGTGGAACTCAGCGAAGCCCCAGGCATCCAGAAACTGAAGTTCCGTGAAGGCGGTGCGTTCGAGGCGCATGACCACGGCGACGAGGGTCATGGTGAGGAGGGCCACAAGCATGCGGAGGGCGAAGCCGGGCACGATCATGGGCATGACCACGATCACGGCCACGGCGATACCGATCTGCACATGTGGCTCGATCCCATGAATGCCAAGGCGATGGCGGCCGCGATCGAAAAGACGCTCACCGAGGCCGATCCCAATAATGCCGGCGCCTACAAGGCCAATCTGGACGCGCTGAACAAGCGCCTGGACGCACTCGACGCCAAGCTCACGGAGACGGTGGCGCCGATCAAGGACAAGCCCTTCGTCGTTTTCCACGACGCCTACCAGTATTTCGAGCACCGCTACAAGGTTCGCGTCGCCGGCTCGATCACCGTCAGCCCCGAGGTACTGCCAGGTGCGGAGCGGGTGTCCCAGATCCATGCCAAGATCAAGGAACTGGGCGCGACCTGCGTCTTCGCCGAGCCGCAGTTCGAACCGAAGCTGATCAATGTAGTGATCGAGGGAACGCCGGCGAAATCCGGAACGCTGGACCCGGAAGCCGGTACGCTGGAGGCCGGCCCCGATCTCTATTTCCAGATGATGGAAGGGATCGGCACCTCGCTGAAGACCTGCCTCACCTCGGCAAGCTGACCCGTCCTCCCAAGACGGTATCGGTGGGCGTTCGCCTGGCTCGATTATGGGGGCGCCCACCCCTCTCCTTCACTTTCACGCTTGATCCGTCATCCGCAGGCTTGACCCGAGGATGACGAGCCTGGCGGCCGACCGGGAATACAGAAACGTCAAGCGAAGATCTGCCTAGACGGGAACCGAGGCATGCCGCGGCTTGAGGCCGGTTTCACACGCGGATAAGGCGAGCAATCGCGCTCGCCTTTTTTAACGACTGCATCTGTAACGATATAACATACAGGAACCAATCGATGGAAAAGCTCCCCGTCACCGTTCTCTCCGGCTTCCTTGGCGCCGGCAAGACGACGCTGCTCAGCCACGTGCTTTCCAACCGCGACGGCCTGCGCGTCGCCGTCATTGTCAACGACATGAGCGAGGTCAACATCGACGCAGCTTTGGTGCGTGACGGCGGCGCCGATCTGTCGCGCACGGAAGAGCAACTGGTGGAAATGACCAATGGCTGCATCTGTTGCACGCTGCGCGACGATCTCCTGAAGGAGGTCCGCAATCTCGCGGAACAGAACCGCTTCGACTATCTGCTGATCGAATCGAGCGGCATTTCCGAGCCCCTGCCCGTCGCCACCACCTTCGATTTTCGCGACGAGCACGGTGAAAGCCTGGCCGATGTCGCCCGCCTCGACACGATGGTGACCGTCGTCGACGCGGCAAATCTTCTCGCCGACTATTCCTCGCTCGATTTCCTCGCCGATCGCGGCGAAACGGCGGGCGAAGGCGATACACGCACTCTCGTCGACCTCCTGGTCGAGCAGATCGAGTTCGCCGATGTGGTCGTCTTGAACAAGGTCGGCACTGCCACGCCCGAGCAGGTGGATGCCGCCCGCAAGATCATCGTCGGGCTCAACCCCGATGCGCGGCTGATCGAAACCGATTTCGGCAAGGTGAACCTGCGCGAGGTCCTTGGAACCGGTCGCTTCGATCTCGCCAAGGCCGAAGAACACCCGCTCTGGTATAAGGAACTGCACGGCTTCAAGGATCATATCCCGGAGACCGAGGAATACGGCATCCGCTCCTTCGTCTATCGCGCCCGCCGTCCGCTCGATCCCATGCGCTTCCAGGCCTTTCTCAACCGCTCCTGGCCGGGCGTGCTTCGCGCCAAGGGCTTCTTCTGGCTGGCGACCCGACCGCATTATGTCGGCGAGATCAGCCAGGCCGGCCCGCTCGTTCGCACCGGCAAGATGGGGCTGTGGTGGTCGGCCGTGCCGCAGGAGCAATGGCCACGCGAACCCGGCTTCCTGAAGGCGGTCGGTCCCTACCTGGACCCGGTCTGGGGTGATCGTCGCCAGGAGATCGTCTTCATCGGCGCCGACCCGATGGACGAGGCGGAACTTCGCGCCGAACTCGATGCCTGCCTGATCGCCGACGAGCGTTTTCGTCCGGAACGCTGGCGCGATCTTGCCGACCCCTTCGCCAGTTGGTCGCCACGGGCCGCCTGATGGCCGACGCCGCACGCGCACCGCGCCGACCGCGCTTCATCTGCATGGCGCTCAACGCCGCCGGGCGGCCGGTGCCGATGTTCGATCCGTTTCTGGGCGATGAGCCGGAGGACGAGGACGCGCCGCAAGCGGCAGGCGCCATCGAACTGCTGCTGTTTGGCGACCGGCAAAACCCACGCTCCGGTCACCGAAAAGGCGAAGGGGCGGCGTGAAACGCCGCCCCTTCGCTGAACCCAGTGGGTGGTATCAGCGTGCTGCCGCCAGACCGACGATGACGCCGGTCGCAAGGCTGATCAGCAGGAAATCGTTGCCGGACCGCACCCACTGCTGGCCGCGCGGCGGCTGGCGAAGCTTGTAGTAACGGTAGTCGCGCACCTGCGCCATGTGGCGACGCTCGGCCGGCGACAGGCGATGGCCCCGCGCCCAGCGCTCCTTCTTCTTGACGATGACCCGCTTTTCGATCGTGACGTGCTTGTCGACGTGACGATCCACGCGGCGGTCCATGTGACGATCGTAGTCGCGATCGACGGGTCGACGCGAACGATCATAGTTCTGCGCCACCTCGAAGGATCCTGCCGGCTGGGCAAGGGCTGCGACCGGCGTAATCAGAACGGAGCTGGCGACGAGCGCGATCAGGAGACGTTTCATTCGGGTGTCCTTTCGTTGTCTGCACCCGAAAATTAGGCCCCGCTTCCTGAACCGAATATGAAACTCTACATTACAAATACGTAATCATATCCATCACTTATTTCGCATTCCTAATGTTCACAGATCAACCGGCCGCAAGGCTGACGTAGCGGAAGCGATCGAAATCGGCAGCCTTACCAGCGCCTGACGTGTCGAAGGCGAACAGGCCGGCGAAGGCGCCGGTGAAGGATCCGTGCTCGCCGCGGCCGCCCTCGTCCGAGACCACGCCCGCGTCGAGAACCGGGCCGATCGGCTGCCATTCCGCTGTGCCGCTCGCCCGCCAGAGGAACTGCAGGTCGTTGTCGCGGACCTCCATCGCAAGCTTGAGCGGACCATCGGGAATGGCGATGCCGCCGCCGACGGGAAACTCCAGCCGCGCATGCGGAAAATCGCCGGGGCACGAGAGGATCATCAGCGTACGTCCCAGCGTCTCGTGCCAGGTGACCCCGAGCGCATGAAACTTGTGGCGGTTGTAGTAATGCGTCAGGCCTGCCACCTGCTGATAGGTTTCTGCCGTGAACTCGACCGTCGTCTCGGCGCGGAAGGAATGATGTTCCTGCCGCCGCGCCACCAGCGCCTGCTCGAACCAGCTGCCGATGCTCTCGCGACCGATGAGACGCAGATGGCCCGGACGCCGGTCGAGCGAGAAGATCCGCTCCGGCTGCGGCGTGCGCAGCCACTGGAAGTCGATCGGCAGCACGCCGTCGTCGAACTCCGTCTCCACGGCGACGGGTGCCACCACCTGCTCCACAGGTCCCGGAGCCGGGACGAGCACCTCCGGCACCGGCCCGCCATTTTCTAGATAGAGCCAGCCATCCTCGCGCCAGACACATTTCTGCAGTGCCGTCTCGCGGCCGAGCGGAGAGCGACGCTGCGGCGGAAGCGGCCTGCCGGTTAGATGGGTGTGATAGGCCTGTCCGTCGGGCGTCTCGATGTACTGGCCATGGCCGGCGCGCTGCAACGGCGCTTCGGGGTGATCCTTCGACGTGATCAGGTAGATGTCCGGATGCATCTCATAGGGACCGTCGATCGTGCGTGAGCGCGCCATGGTGACGGCATGGTCGTAGCCGGTGCCGCCTTCGGCCGTCGTCAGATAGTACCAGCCGTTCTTCTTGAAGAGATGCGGCCCCTCGACGAGGCCGAGCGGTGAGCCGGCAAAGATGTTCTTGACAGGACCGACGAGACGGCGTGTTCGCTCGTCCCACTCCTGCAGCAGGACGCCGTCGAAGGCCGGATGTTTCGGCGAGCCGCCAAAGCTCATCGTGCGGTGGTTCCATTGCATGTTGAGGAACCATTTGCGCCCGTCATCGTCGTGGAAGAGTGAGGGATCGAAGCCTGAGGAGTTGACATAAACAGGATCCGACCAGGTCGCCTCGATCGCCTCGGCCGTGACGATGTAGTTGTGCGCGTCCTTGAAGTTGCCGTCGAAGCGCTTGACGTCGGTATAGACAAGCCAGAACAGCCCGTCGCAATAGGACAGGCACGGCGCCCAGACGCCGCAGCTGTCGGGGTTGCCGCGCATGTCGAGCTGGCTTGCCCGCTCCAGCGGCCGGCGGACGAGCTTCCAGTTCACCAGATCGCGCGAGTGATGGATCTGCACGCCCGGATACCATTCGAATGTGGAGGTGGCGATGTAGTAATCGTCGCCGACGCGGCAGATCGAAGGGTCCGGGTTGAACCCTTTAAGGATCGGGTTTCGGATCATGGCGGTCATTTCCAGGCGTCCTCCGTTGGCGGCGCCATCCGACCCCAAAAATCATACAAATTCAAGCCTGCAACGTTACAGTAAAACATTCTCCCCGCTATTTGCGGCCAGCGATCCACATCGATTCGAGACTGCGATCTGCCCCTAGAGATGGCTGACGATCGTCATGTTCCGGCATCGGCGGCCGGATTGCACAAACAATGAGCAAAGCGCCGAAACGGGCTATTCTACTTTAGTCGGAAGCGGCCCAACTAGACGGGAAAATCGCGGCCCGGACTTGAACGCGCGCTTGAAATCGGCACTCTTGCTGTGCTTGGCACAAGAACCAAAAAAGCCATCGCGGGGAGGAAATCGATGAGAGCTTTGCTCGGCTTCAGCCGACTCATAGACACGATCACGGAATTTATCGGAAAGAATGTTGCGTGGCTGATCCTGGCGGCCGTGCTTGTGAGCGCCGGCAACGCCGTCATCCGCAAGATCTTCAACATTTCGTCGAACGCCTGGCTCGAGGCGCAGTGGTACCTGTTCGGCGCCGCGTTCATGTTCGCCGCCGCCTATACGCTGAGCCAGAACGAACACATCCGCATCGACGTGGTCTACGGCCAATTCTCGCGCCGGGTGCAGCACTGGATCGACCTCTTCGGGCACGTCTTTTTCCTGATGCCCTTCGTGCTGCTCGTGCTCTACTACCTCTTCCCCTATGTGAAGATGTCCTATGTCTCGGGCGAAGTCTCCTCATCAGCCGGCGGCCTGATCATCTGGCCCGCCAAGGCCATTCTGCTCTTCGGCTTCCTGCTTCTGGCCTTCCAGGGCGTGTCCGAGATCATCAAGAAAATCGCGATCATGACCGGAAACATGGACGACCCGACACCCTATGTGCCGACCCATGCGCCGCTTGACGATGCCCTGTCGACGGAGCCACGCCCATGATCGAATTCATTGCCGAAAACCTGGCGCCGATCATGTTCGTGTCGCTGATCGTGTTCCTGCTCCTGGGATACCCGGTCGCCTTCTCGCTCGCCGCCAATGGTCTCCTGTTCTTCATCATCGGCGTCGAACTCGCGCCGCTGTCGGACTCGATCAATCTCTCCTGGCCGTTGCTCAATGCGCTGCCGGACCGGTTCTGGGGGGTGATGTCGAACGACACGTTGCTTGCCATCCCCTTCTTTACGTTCATGGGGATCGTGCTCGAGAAATCGGGCATGGCGGAAGACCTGCTCGACACGATCGGCCAGCTCTTCGGCCCGATCCGCGGCGGTCTCGCCTATGCGGTCATCTTCGTCGGCGCGCTGCTTGCAGCCACCACCGGCGTCGTCGCCGCCTCGGTCATCGCCATGGGCCTGATCTCGCTGCCGATCATGCTGCGTTACGGCTATGACCGCAAGGTCGCCTCGGGCGTCATTGCGGCTTCAGGCACGCTCGCCCAGATTATCCCGCCGTCGCTCGTGCTCATCGTTCTTGCCGACCAGCTCGGCCGTTCGGTCGGCGACATGTATGCCGGCGCGCTGATCCCGGGCCTGGTCCTCACGGGCCTCTACATGGGCTACATCCTCCTCATGACCTTCATCCGGCGCGACTCGATGCCGGCATTGCCGCTTTCAGCCCGCACCCTCGGCTCCGGCGTCACCTCGCTTGCCGTCGCCCTCGTCGTGGCAGCTGCATTCGCCTATGGCGCCCACGTCTACCTCTACCCGACCCATGGCGCCAACGCCGACATCCTCGGCGCAACGGCCGGCGTCGCCTTCATCTATGTCGTCGCCCTCATCGACAAGAGCTTCAAGATCAACGCGATGTCCAGGCTTGCCCAGCAGGTCATCATCGTGCTGATCCCGCCGCTCGCCCTGATCTTCCTCGTGCTGGGCACCATCTTCCTCGGCATCGCGACGCCGACGGAAGGCGGCGCCATGGGCGCGGTCGGTGCACTGATCATGGCTGCCGCCAAGGGCCGTCTCAACATGGATGTCGTGCGCGGCGCGCTGACGGCAACGACGCGCCTGTCGGCTTTCGTGCTGTTCATCCTCATCGGTGCTCGGGTCTTCTCGCTCACCTTCTACGGCGTCAACGGCCATATCTGGGTCGAACACCTGCTGACGGCGATGCCGGGCGGCGAAACCGGCTTCCTGATCGCGGTCAACCTGCTCGTCTTCTTCCTGGCGTTCTTCCTCGACTTCTTCGAGCTCGCCTTCATCATCGTGCCGCTGCTCGCACCCGCCGCCGACAAGCTCGGCATCGACCTCATCTGGTTCGGCGTGCTGCTCGGCATCAATATGCAGACGAGCTTCATGCACCCGCCCTTCGGCTTCGCGCTCTTCTATCTGCGCTCGGTCGCGGCCAAGGTGCCCTATCTCGACAAGATCACCGGCAAGAACATCCAGCCCGTCACGACCGGCCAGATCTACTGGGGTGCCGTGCCCTTCGTCGGGATCCAGATCCTGATGGTGGCGCTGACGATCATGTTCCCGCAGATGGTCATGCACTACAAGGGCACGGGAACGGTGGTCGATCCGAACACGATCAAGATCGAGGTGCCCGGCTTTGCGCCCGGCGGCGGCCTCACCTTGCCGGACAATGGCGGCGGCCTCGGCCTTCCCGGCGGCCTGCAGCTTCCAGGCGGCAGCCCGCTCGACCAAAAGCCGGCCGATCAGGGCGGCGCCCAGCCGCAGACCGCTCCGTCGAACGACCTCAGCCAGCCGCCGTCGTTTGGCAGCCCGGGTGCCCAGCCGCAGACCGCACCTTCAAACGACCTCAGCCAGCCGCCGTCGTTCAAGTAAGACGGCCGGCAGACAGACAGAAGGGCGGTCCGCAAGGGCCGCCCTTTTCGTTTGGCGAAAAACCGGATGCGATGATTGCCAAGACCTCCGTCCTTCCTGTGCTCGTCACAGCAATCCAGTAGCGTCGCGTCCGCGGCGCGGAAAAATCATTTCAGCCCAAGGACTTGGACCGGCCGGATGCCTGTGAGAAGCACAGGAATGACGGCGCATTTGAAGTCGCGGTCTCCGCAAGCTTGAGATGATCGACCCAGGACGATACCAGCCCCTCAGGCGGTCGCCATTTGCCGCCACTCCCGCCCACCGAAGCTCGCTCACTCGATCCGCTTGGCCGGATTGTCCCGATACCAGTCGACAATCATGGGCATCGCCTCCTCGAAAGGGCCGCCGACATAGACGTTGAGCAGCCCCATGCGGGCCCGGCTCTCATTCTTGAAGTCATGCATCGTCCCGCGCGGGATGACGAATAGCGAACCCTTCGGCTTCCGGTGCCAGATGTCGCCGACGAGCACGCTCGCCGTACCCTCGATCACATAGAAGATCTCGTCATTGTCGTCATGGCTGTGGGCGCCCGGCCCTTCATGCCGCGCCTCCAGCCACCATTCCGAGATCGAGAAGCGCCCGGCGGTCTCGGCGCCATCGGCTTTGAACACCGCCTGGATCGCGCCCATGTCGTAGCGCCGCCCCTCGTCGGGACCGAGCACGACGGATTGGCCTTCGCTTGGCATGGCTCTTCCTCCGTCCTGTTGAGGCAGCAACCATACCACGAAATTCGGAAACGACGGCGCGCAACACGCTGTGCGAGCCGCAAAGAAAAGGCCGCCCGCGAGGATATCGCGAGCGGCCCGTTTCCATGAGCAAGGGAGAAAGCTTAGAGCTTGCCGCCGCGCTGCTGGATCATCATGAAGGTGTCGTAGTTGTATTCGGCGATCTGGGCGTTGAGGTAGTACTCGCCGCGGAAAGCCTTGATCGAGTCCCAGATCTTCTTGAAGGTCGGGTTCGAGGCTTCCATCTCCGCATAGACTTCGTTGGCCTTGTCAAAGCAGGCCGACAGGATTTCGGCGCTGAACGGGCTGAGCTTGGCACCGGAAGCCACCAAGCGCTTGATCGCCGCCGGGTTCAGGTAGTCATACTTCTGCAGCATGTTCGCGTCGGTCGCCTGGCAGGCGGTGCGCAGCAGCGACTGGTAGTTCTTCGGCAGCGCTTCGAAGGCCGCCTTGTTGAACATGGCGTGGACCGTCGGGCCACCTTCCCACCAGCCGGGATAGTAGTAGTAGGGCGCGACCTTGTAGAAACCGAGCTTCTCGTCGTCATAGGGGCCGACCCATTCGGCAGCGTCGATGGTGCCCTTTTCCAGCGCCGGGTAGATGTCGCCGCCGGCGATCTGCTGCGGCACGACACCGAGCTTCTCGACGACCTTGCCGGCGAAACCGCCGATGCGCATCTTCAGGCCCTGCATGTCGGCGACCGTCTTGATTTCCTTGCGGAACCAGCCGCCCATCTGCACGCCGGTATTGCCGCCGGGGTAGCCGACGAGGCCCTGGGCGCCGAGGAATTCGTTGAAGAGGTCGATACCGCCACCATGATAGTGCCAGGCATTCATGCCGCGCGCGTTGAGCGCGAAGGGCACGGCAGCACCGAGCGCCCAGGTCGGGTCCTTGCCCCAGTAATAGTATGCGACCGTGTGGCAGGCTTCGACCGTACCGGCGGCAGCCGCGTCAGCAGCCTGCAAGCCCGGCACGATTTCGCCGGCGGCAAAGACCTGGATCTGGAACGCGCCGTCGGTCGCTTCGGAGACGTATTTCGACAGCACTTCGCCGCCGCCATAGATCGTGTCGAGCGACTTCGGGAACGACGATGCCAGGCGCCAGTTCACCTTCGGGTTTGCCTGCGCAAGCGCCGGCGTCGCCAGTGCTGCGGCACCGGCTGCGGCCAAGCCGCCAAGGCTTGCGTTTTTCATAAATGAACGGCGATCCATGGTTCCTCCCCTAGTTCTCGCCAAAAGGGCGGGCGCATTCAGCACCACCGCCCATCAATCCACCCTGCCCCTTCCCGGACGATGGGTGGCTCTCCTCCTCGTTACCCGTCGAAGACGACGCAAACAGGCGTCGCAACCGCCAGGCATTGTCGCACCTTACAGAAACACCTGACCATGTCCAGAAGCCGCTTTCCGGCGCATATTCGACTTTTGTCTAATGCGCCGGAAAGCAATGAGATTTGCCCAAAATGCAGGCAAATCAATATTTTCGGTCAAAATCAGAGCTCGGCCGACTTGGCCCAGAGGTTGATGTCGGCCTCGCGCGCGTAGAGATCGATCTCGGCCAGTTCGTCGGCCGTAAACGTGTCGTTTTCGAGCGCCTTGACGCAATCGACGATCTGCTCCGAACGGCTGGCGCCGATCAGCGCCGAGGTGATGCGGCCATTGCGCAGCACCCAGGCAAGCGCCATCTGCGCCAGCGTCTGGCCGCGCTTTTCGGCAATGCCGTTCAGCTTGCGGATATTGTCGATGATTTCAGGACGGATGAAGTCCTTCTTCAGGAAGTGGTTCTGCGCCGCGCGGCTGTCGGAAGGGATGCCGCCGAGATATTTGGTCGTCAGCATGCCCTGGGCCAGCGGCGAAAACACGATCGAGCCGATGCCGAGGTCTTCGAGCGTATGGATCAGCCCGTCGTCCTCGATCCAGCGGTTGAGCATGGAATAGCTCGGCTGGTGTATGAGGCAAGGCGTGCCCAGGTCCTTCAGGATCGCGGCCGCTTCGCGGGTCCGCTGCGAATTGTAGGAGGAGATGCCGACATAGAGAGCGCGGCCCGAGCGCACGATATGGTCGAGCGCCCCGCAGGTTTCCTCAAGCGGCGTCTCCGGATCGAAGCGGTGCGAATAGAAGATGTCGACATAGTCGAGACCCATGCGCTTCAGGCTCTGGTCGCAGGACGCGATCATGTATTTGCGGCTGCCCCATTCGCCATAGGGACCGGCCCACATGTCGTAGCCGGCCTTGGACGAGATGATCAGCTCGTCGCGCAGGTGGGCGAAATCCGTGCGCATGATCTCGCCGAAGGCGGTCTCGGCCGAGCCCGGAGGCGGGCCGTAATTGTTGGCGAGGTCGAAATGAGTGATGCCGAGATCGAACGCGGTGCGGCACATGTCGACCTTGCGGTCATGCGGCGTGTCGCCGCCGAAATTGTGCCAGAGCCCCAGCGAGATCGCCGGCAGCTTCAGGCCGGAACGGCCGACGCGGTTATATTTCATGGTGTCGTAGCGGTTTTCCGCCGGTAGCCAGGTCATCGCAAAAATCCTCCGCGATCCATGTCCGGATGGCGAACCTTTCCGCCACCCTCAAAATGAAACGGTTTCCGGTGCGGCTGGCCGCAGCGGAAACCTGAAGTCACAAAGGTCTAAACCTGTCGGCTGCCGCTATGAAGCCGCAGCGACGCGATTTCCCGATATTTCTTCCTGCGGCTCACGCAACAGCGCCCGCGCCTCCTCGATGCCGAGGGCGGCCGGCTGGGTGCAGGTGGTGGAAAGCTCGATGAACCGCCCCTCCTCGCCGGACTTCAGGATCGACACCATGACGTCGACGCCGTGCAGTGCGCGGTCGAGCGAGCAGCGGGCATCGCGGCCTTCGAGGATCGCGAGCGCCATGTCCGCAAGACCGGCGGTGCGGTAGTTCGCCATCGGTCCCTGCGGGTGCTCCTGGTTGGCGATGCCGAAGGGATGATCCCAGGCTTCCAGCGGCTGGATGTTCTTGTCCTGCCCGCTGATCTCCACGGTTCCGCCGAAGAAGTTCGGATCGGGCACATAGAGCGAGCCTTCAGTGCCATAGAGCTCCATGTTGGCATGGCGGTGCGACCAGACATCCCAGCTCGCCGACAGCGTGATGGTCGCGCCGTTGTCAAATTCGAGCAGTGCGTGGATGTTGGTGGGGGTCTTGACCGGGATCACCTCGCCCTTGCGCGGCTCGCTGGTGATCGTGCGGGTCGGGTTGGCCATGGTGGCGAGCGCCGCCACGCGCTTCACAGGGCCGATCAGGTTGATCAGGTTGGCGATGTAATAGGGACCGAGATCGAGGATCGGGCCGCCGCCGGGCAGGAAGAAGAAATCCGGGTTCGGGTGCCACATCTCCATGCCCGGGCTCATGACGTGGCACGTGCCGGACGTCACCCGGCCGATCTTGCCGGCATCGACCGCGCTGCGGGTAAGCTGATGCGCCCCTCCGAGGAAGGTGTCGGGGGCGCAGCCGACCGAAAGGCCCTTCGCCTTGGCGATTGCCCTGAGCTCTTCGCCCTGCTCGAGCGAGAGCACCAGCGGCTTTTCGGAATAGACGTGCTTGCCCGCTTCGAGGATCGCCTTGGACACCGGATAGTGCGCATCCGGGATCGTCAGGTTGACGACGATGTCGACGGCAGGATTGGTGAGCAGCGCCTCGATGCTCTGGGCCTCGACGCCGTACTCAGTCGCTCGTGCCTCGGCAGCTGCCGGGTTGAGGTCAGCGCAGGCGACGACCTTGATGCCCTTAAAGAGCGGGGCGAGCTTGAAGTAGGTGGTGGAGATATTGCCGCATCCGATGATGCCGACGCCAAGTTCCTTGGTCATGGATGAACCTGCTTCTCAATAGGATTGAATGGAGGCGAGCGAACGCTTGGCGAAGCGTTTGAAATCGCTCGGATTGTCGTGCTCGGCGATGAAATAGCGCGCCTTGGTCCCCGAGAGCGCCTGGAACAGGCCCTTCCAGTCGACGGTGCCCTCGCCGACATCGGCCCAGCCGTCCTCGTCCTTCTTCTCGCCCGAAGGCGCGATGTCCTTCACGTGCACGGCGGTGATGCGGTTGCCGTACTTCTTGATCCAGGCGATCGGGTCGGCACCGCCGCGGATGATCCAGGCGACATCGGCTTCCCACGAGAGATCCGGTCCGCCCTCAAAGATCAGGTCCTGCGGGATGCTGCCGTCAGGCAGGGCAAGGAACTCGAAGTCGTGGTTGTGCCAGCCGAAGATCAGCCCGGCGTCGCGATAGGGCTTGCCGGCCTTCTGCAGCCGCTCGCCGAAGGCACGCCAGCCGGCGGCATCGGTCGGGCGCTGGTCGGGCATCAGGTAGGGGCAATAGATCGCCTTGATGCCGAGCGCTTTGGCGATTTCGAGCACGCGGGCCGGATCGCTCTCGAGCATGTCGAGACCGAAATGGGCGGTCGGCATGGCAAGGCCGTTCTCGTCGAGACCTTCCTTGAAGCTCGCGATCTCCGCGTCGCTGAGCGCCGCATAGAGCGCGCCATAGCCTTCGACCTGGCTGTAGCCGGCATCGCCGAGCGCCTTCAGCACATTGGCGAAAGGCGGGAAATTGCGGGCGCTATAGAGCTGGAAACTGACGTCCTTCATGAAATCCTCCTCGATTTCGTCTTGGGTCCTTGGGGGGCTAAGGGGGCTTGGGATTGTCGGGTCCTGGGGATCACTTGAGCCAGGTGTCGTAGTCCGACACCAAGAGGTGGGTTGGGCTTGCGTCCTCCTCGATCGCCGAGAAGCGACCGACAGGCTCGCGGAAGTAGTTGTCGGTGAGATCGTCGTTGACGGTCGAGACTTCGCCCATCAGCACGTCGGCGCCTTCCGCCCAGAAGGCGTGCCAGTTGCCGGGCAGCAGCGTGACGCTTTCACCAGCCTTCAGCTTCAGGAGGTCGCCGGCTTTGAGCGTGCGCAGGCGCGCATCGGTGGCGACAACCACGTCGCTCTCTTCGTCGACCGAGCCGTCGGGCTTGGAGTTGTACATCTGCAGCACCAGCGCGCCGCCGCCACGGTTGATGATATCCTCGGTCTTGACCGCATGACGATGCAGCGGATTGACCTGATCCTTGGCGGTGATCATCAGCTTTTCGGCATAGACCATGCCCTGCCCGGTGGTCAGGTTCGCGGCATTGCCGTTGCGCAGGGTGAAGAGCACGAGGCCCAACTGGTCGAAGCGGCCCTTGCCATAGTCGGTGATGTCCCAGCCAAGCCGGGCGTCGAAGATCGTCGGGCTGTCGGACCGGACACGCACCTTAAGCTGCTCCGGCGACCAGTAGGCAAAGGGCGGCAGGGTGAAGCCGAAGCTCTTCATGAAGGCATCGCTTTCGGCGATGATGTCGTTGACGTGGCTGCGTTTCATGGCGGTCAGCCCTTTCCCTGGCAGGATTCGAGATCGAAGGCGACAAAGCGCGGACGCTCACCCGCGCCAAGCGGCACCTTCGGGGTGAAGCGGATGACCTTGGTCTCGCCGGCCAGGAGGTCGAACGCGTTGTCGGAATAGCGCCCGGCGACATCCGCCTCGATCATCACATGCAGCGCCAGGCCGCTCGCCTTGACCGTGACATCAAAGGCGCCCTCGCCCGCAGGCGCCACGTCGAGCGTCAGGCCGGAGGGCTTGAGGTCCAGCGCCTTGTAGGTGCCGTTGACGTGGTGCCCCTCGCCCCGCATGCCGTTCGATGCCTCGAAAGACCAGAACAGCAGGTCGCCTTCCGGAATGTCGAAAGCTGCAAGCGTCGCCAGCGTTGCCGCCCGGTCCGGGCTGCAGGTGCCGGCGACAGCCGCGAGCGGCGTGCGCTGGCCGTCGAGCGAAACGAGGAAGGTCTGCAGCTCGACGGTCACGGGCTCAGCGGTGTCGTTGACCATCGAGAAAGCGATCTCCTTGCCGTCAGCCGACGGGATGGCCGCGACCGAGACCGGCTGGAAGAAGCGCCGCACCATGTAGTGCATCGCCTTCCAGCTGCCGCCATAGTCGAGGCTCGACCAGGAGGCGACCGGCCAGGTGTCGTTGAGCTGCCAGTAGAGCGTGCCCATGCAATGGGGCTTCAGCGAGCGCCAGTAGTCGACGGCGGTTTTGATCGCCAGTCCCTGCTGGATCTGGCTCAGGTAGACGAAGCTCGGGAAATCCTTGGGGAAGCGGAAGTAACGGAACATCGTGCCGGCGATGCGCTCGTTGCCGCCGACATTCTTCTGGTGGCTCTCGATGACAGGCGACGCGATGTTGAGATCCTTCTCGGCCGCGAACTGCCGAATGACCGGCATCGACGTATAGGACTGGAAGCCGAACTCCGAGCAGAAGCGTGGACGCACGCTGCGATAATTGTCGAACGACTTGTTCTCGTGCCAGACCGACCAGTAGTGCATGTCGCCGGAGCCATCGGCGTGCCAGGCGTCGCCGAAGTCGAGATAGCCGGACGCCGGGCTCGACGGCCACCAGATCGCCTCGGGCAGTGCCGCCTTCAGCGCCACCTCGATGGTGCGGTTCAGCCGGTCATAGGAGACGAGATAGCGGTCGCGATCCTTGCGCGGCTCGTCGAACCAGGTGAGCGCGCCGACAAGCTCGTTGTCACCGCACCAGACAGCGATCGATGGATGCGACGACAGGCGCTTGGCCTGATAGTCCACTTCGGCCGCAACGTTCTCCAGGAAATCCGGCGTCGAGGGATAGAGGTTGCAGGCGAACATGAAGTCCTGCCAGACCATGAGCCCGAGACGGTCGCAGAGATCGTAGAACCAGTCCGGCTCGTAGAAGCCGCCGCCCCAGACGCGGATCATGTTCATGTTGGCATCGACCGCCGAGGTCAAAAGATCCTCGACGCCGTCGCGCGTTACCCGCGACGCCAGCGCATCGGCCGGGATCCAGTTGGCGCCCTTGCAGAAGATTTCGCGGCCGTTGACGCGGAAGGCAAAGCGGCTGCCGGCCTCGTCCTTGTCGGTCAGAAGCTCGATGGTGCGCAAACCGATCTGGCGCGTTACCTGCTCTTGCGGCACCTCGACCGTCAGCTTCGAGAGATCTTGTTCGCCGCTACCGGCCGGCCACCAGAGCTTGGGTTCGCTCACAGTGAAGACATGGGTGATGCGTGTCTCGCCCTTGCCGACGGCGCAGTCCAGTCGTTCGCGGTCCTCGTCGAGCGAGAAATGCACTGGCACGATGCCCGGCCCATCGGCAAAGAGCGTCAGCGTCACCACGAGATCGACGCTGCCGTCCTCGAGCCAGACCTGCCGGGTCGTCACATGCTCGATGCGGGCGATCTCCAGCCGGCGCAGCGAAATCTCGCCGTAGACGCCGAGCGGCGCGATCGCGAGGTTCCAGTCCCAGCCGAAATGGCACTGGGGCTTGCGCAGCATGTTGCCGTTGGCGATCGGCGAATTGCCGGGATGATAGGGCACGTAGAAGGGCTGCTCCGCCTGACGGCGCGCGCCCTCTGATATCGAGGAATGCAGCACGATGCGAATGCGGTTTTCGCCGGCGACGAGTGCCTTCGAAACGTCAGGCCGATAGCGGCGGAAGCAGTTCTCGGCTTCGAGCACCGGCTTGTCGTTGACGAAGACGGACGCGACCGTGTCGAGGCATTCTAGGTCGAGATACCAATGGCCAGCGAGGTCCGCAGCCGCGACCGACACCGTGCGCTCGATTACCCAGTCCTTGTGCGCCACCCACTGCACGTCGTTCTCGTTGCGGCCGACATAGGGATCGTCGATCACGCCGGCCTTCTGCAATGCCGAGTGCACGTCGCCCGGCAGCGCGATCGCCAGCGTGTGGCTGTTGTCGACGGAGGAGAGCTGCCAATCCCCCGCAAGGTCGAGGCGGATGGCTGTGCGGGTGTAGTCCTCAGAGAGCATTGTCGTATTCCATGGGGTCGACCGGCTGTGCCGGCACAGTCATTGTCGGGATGGGCCGGGTGGCAGTTCCGCCCGGTGCCATCTCCATTGTTTAAAGGCGATTCTCGCTCGTTGCATCGAAGATCGAGGCAACGCCCATGTCGAAGGATAGCGTGACCGCGGTGCCCGGGGCATAGCGCCGTTGGCCGGCGATGCGCACCGACATCGATTGCCCGGCGAGCTTCAGCCAAAGCAGATTGTCGGCGCCCATCGGTTCCTCGATATCGACCACCGCCCGGTGCGAGGCCGCAGCACCGCTTGCTGCCTCGTCGACGCGTACGTGTTCAGGCCTGAGGCCAAGAACGACTTTCTGCCCATGCACGAAGGGTGCGCGCGACGGATAGGCCGACACGTCGAAATCGACGCCGTTGACGTGCACATAGGCGCGCTGGTCGCGCAGCTGCAGCTCGCCACGGAAGAAGTTCATCGACGGCGAGCCGATGAAGCCGGCGACGAACAGGTTTTCCGGGGCGTTGTAGATCGTCATCGGATCGGCAAGCTGCTGGATCACGCCGCTCTTCATGACCGCAATGCGATCGGCCAGCGTCAACGCCTCGATCTGGTCGTGGGTGACGTAGATCATCGTGTTCTTCAGCGACTGGTGCAGCCGCTTGATCTCGACGCGCAGTTCCGAACGCAGCTTGGCGTCGAGGTTGGAGAGCGGCTCGTCGAACAGGAACACGTCGACATCGCGCACCAGCGCCCGGCCGATCGCAACGCGCTGGCGCTGGCCGCCCGAAAGTTCCGAAGGCTTGCGCTTCAGGAGCGGCTGGATCTGCAGGATTTCGGCGGCGCGGCTGACGCGCTTGTCGATCTCCTCCTTCGGAACCTTGGCGACCTGCAGGCCGAAGGAGAGGTTCTTTTCCACCGACATCTGCGGATAGAGCGCGTAGGACTGGAACACCATGCCGATGCCGCGGTCCTTCGGTTCTTCCCAGGTGACGTTCTTGTTCTTGATGAAGATCTGCCCGTCGCTGACGTCGAGCAGCCCTGCGATGCAGTTGAGCAAGGTCGACTTGCCGCAGCCCGACGACCCCAAGAGCACCAGGAACTCGCCGTCCTTGATGTCGAGGTTGAGCGTGTCGAGCACAGTGACGGCACCGAAGCTCAACGACAGGTCTTTGACCGATACGCTGACGTTTTGCATGTTGTTACCCTTTCACTGCGCCGGCGGCGATACCGCGGACAAAAAGCCGTCCGGAGACGAAGTAGACGAAGAGCGGAACCGCCCCGGTCAGGATCGTCGCCGCCATGTTGACGTTGTATTCCTTCACGCCCTGGACCGAATTGACGATGTTGTTGAGCTGAACCGTCATCGGGTAATATTCCGGGCGGGTGAAGACGACGCCGAACAGGAAGTCGTTCCAGATGCCGGTGACCTGCAGGATCATCGCCACGACGAAGATCGGCAGCGACATCGGCAGCATGATCTTGAAGTAGATTGTCCAGAACCCGGCACCATCGACGCGCGCGGCCTTGAACAGTTCCTCCGGCAGACCGGCGAAATAGTTGCGGAAGAGTAGCGTCAGGATCGGCATGCCGAAGATGGTGTGCACGATGATGAGGCCGGTCAGCGTGCCATAGATGCCCAGTTCCCGGAGCACGATGACGATCGGATAGATCATCACCTGATAGGGGATGAAGGCGCCGACGATCAGGATGGTGAAGAACAGCTCCGCACCCTTGAAGCGCCAGTTGGCAAGCGCATAGCCGTTGACCGAGGCGATCGCGATCGAGACGATCGTCGAGGGAACGGTGATGCGCACCGAGTTCCAGAAGCCACGCGAAAGCCCGTCGCAGTTGAGCCCCGTGCAGGCGCTGGCCCAGGCCTTGACCCAGGGCTCGAAGGTGATTTCGACCGGCGGGGCAAAGATGTTGCCGAGCCGGATTTCCGGCATGCCCTTGAGCGAAGTCATGACCATCACGTAGAGCGGCAGCAGGTAGTAGAGCGCGACGACGATCAACGTGCCGTAGATCATGATGTTGCGGCCGGAAAGCGCCCGGCGGGGCTTGGCGCCGCGGGGACCGGCGAGGACACGCGCGGCCTGCGCCTTGGGTGCGGCTTCTTCCGCCACAGAATTGAAAGCAACGATATCAGACACGCTTGCGCCCTCCCCCGAATTCCAGATAGGCCCAAGGCACGATGATGATGGCGACGGTGATGAGCATCATGGTCGAGGCGGCGAAGCCCTGGCCGAGGTTCTGAGCCTGGAACATGTAGTCGTAGACGTATTTTGCCGGCACTTCCGACGCGATGCCCGGGCCGCCGCTCGTCTGCGCCACCACCAGGTCGTAGACCTTGACGATGCCGCTCGCGATGATCACCAGCGTGGTGATGAAGACGCCGCGCATCATCGGGATGACGACGAAGATATAGGTCTTCCACATCGGAATGCCGTCGACGCGCGCGGCCTTCCAGATGTCCTCGTCGATGCCGCGAAGCCCCGCAAGCATCAGGCACATGACGAGCCCGGTGCCCTGCCAGAGGGCTGCGATCAGGATGCCGTAGATGACGATGTCGGCATTATAGAGCGGGTCGAAGGTGAAGCTTTCCCAGCCGAGCGAGCGCACCACCGACTGGATGCCGAATTCCGGATTGAGCAGCCATTGCCACACCAGGCCCGTCACGATGAAGGACAGGGCAAAGGGATAGAGCATGATGGTGCGGAAGGTGTTTTCGAAGCGGATCTTCTGGTCCATCAATGCGGCCAGCACGAAGCCGATCACCAGGCTGAAGATCAGCGAAAAGATGCCGTAGATCGCGAGATTCTGCACCGAAATCAGCCAGCGCGGTGCCGCCCACAGGCGCTCATACTGGTCGAGGCCGACAAAGGACAGCCGCGGCAACAGCTTGGAATTGGTGAAGGAATAGACGACCGTCCAGATCGTACCGCCGAGGAAAATGACCACGGCCGTCAGGATCATCGGGACGGAGGCAATCTTCGCGTTCAGGTTCCGCAGCCACTGGTTCGGTCGGCCCGAACCCTGAGTGTAGCCTGCCATGTTTTGTTCCTCCGGAACTGCAATGGGTTTCGGACGATGGGCAGCGCCAATTGCGCCTTGCCTCATCAGGGCGACAACCACTCCCAAGGGCCCGCGAACGCGATCACGCGCGGACTGCCGGCACGGTCACGCCACGCCGAATGGGAGGCTTTGACCGGCCTCTTTTGAAAGCAAGGCCGGTCAAGGCAGTTGCGGTTACTCCGCCGCGGCGATGATGTCGGCGAAGCGCTTCTGCGCGTCTTCCGGCGTGATCGACGGGTTGGCGAAGAATTCGGAGAACAGGTCCTCCTTCTGCTTCTGGCTGTCGGCCGAAAGCAGCTGGTCGGTGCCCTGGATCACGTTGCCCTTGGCAAGAATGTCCAGGCCCTTCTTCATGCAGTCGTTGGCAGCCGCAAGATCGACGTCACCGCGCACCGGCAGCGAGCCTTTCTTGAGGTTGAAGGCCACCTGCGTCTTCGGATCGAGCAGCGTCGAGGCAAGCGCCTCCTGGGCCTTCGACTTCTCCTCATCCTTCAGCAGCGGGAAGTAGAAGGCATCGCCACCGGTCGAGATGATCTCGTTGACACCGAGACCGGGCAAGCAGGTGTAGTCGGTTCCGGCCTTCTGGCCGGCAAGCGCGAATTCGCCTTGCGCCCAGTCACCCATGATCTGGCCGCCGGCCTTGCCGGTAATCACCATGTTGGTCGCCTGGTTCCAGTCCTGGACATTGGTACCCTTCGACATGCGGCGGGCGTCGTCGGCAGCCTTGAAGACCTTGGCGATCTCGGGGCCCGCGGCCACTTCCTCATCCTTGTCACCGAAGACCTTCTGGAAGGTATCCTTGCCGGCAATCGCCACCATCAGCACGTCGAAGGCGCCGGCTGCCTGCCACGGCTGACCGCCGACGGCGAGCGGCACGATGCCTGCCTTTTCGAGCGCCGGTGCGGCGGCAACGAATTCGTCCCAGTTCTTCGGAACCTCGACGCCGGCCGTCTTGAAGGCGGCATTCGACAGCCACAGCCACTGCCAGGAGTGGATGTTGACCGGGGCGCAATAGATCTTGCCGTCGATCGTGCAGGAATCGAGCAGGCTCGCCGGCTTGATGATGTCCTTCCAGTGCTCGCGGGTCGCAACATCGGTGAGATCACGCATCAGCCCGGCCTGGACCAGCTCCTCCGCCTGACGGCCGTGGTTGAACTGCGTGGCGCCCATCGGGTCGCCACCGGTGATGCGGCTGATCATGATCGGACGGGCGGTGCCGCCGGAACCGGCGATCGCGCCGTCTACCCAGTGATTGCCCGTCGCATCGAAAGCCTTGGCAAGTTCGGCGACTGCGGCGGCTTCACCGCCTGATGTCCACCAATGCGTGACTTCGAGATCGGCGGCGCTGGCCGCACCAAGCGGTAGAGCCACGGCGGTTGCCAGCATGGCGGCGAAAGAACGTAATTTCATGAGTCTCCTCCCTCACTGTAACGTTACCGTAAAAAACTTAGTGCAATCGATTACAGGACGCAACACCCACCACAATCGATTTAAACAGAATCTTAAAAAACACCTATTGCGTGCAGATGACAGCGGCATTCCAAAGCGCTTTGCACCCCCTGCCAGCCCATTAGCGGCCAACGGGAAATCCCTATAGCATGCTGAAATTCATGTATTTTCAGCAAGAAAGGCACCCCATCGCCGGGATCGTCATTTCGCACGTGCAAAAATCACGTGTCGAAGGCTCTGATTCAACCTGCCCGCTCCATCTTTCGCAGCGCAGCAACGAAAACGCTCGACATCGCAACTGTATCGTTACAGATTTGAAGCAAATTGATCCGTCCAAAGCAGCATAGCCGCCAATGACTTTTCGTATATAAGGCGAGGAAGTGACAGGGCGACGGCGCGGCGGACGGGACTGAACCGACGCGTTTCGCTGCCGGGTGGGCAAACCGGCGGCGTGCGGCAAGAGAGTGGGCGGGTGACGGCGATGGACAACAAGACGAAAAACAGGCCGCAGTCACTGCCGGATGGGGCCCGGCCGACGTTGAAGACGATCGCCTTCATGACCGGGCTCGGCATCACCACTGTTTCGCGAGCATTGAAGGACGCGCCCGATATCGGCGCCGAAACCAAGGAGCGCGTCCGCCTCGTCGCCAAGCAGATCGGCTATCAGCCGAACCGCGCCGGCGTGCGTCTGCGCACCGGCAAGACCAATGTCATCAGCCTCGTCCTGACGCTGGAAGAAGAGATCATGGGCATCACCAGCCCGATGGTCGTCGGCATCACCGAGATCCTCGCCGGCACGCCCTATCACCTGGTCGTCACCCCCTATAGCGCCGTCAAGGACGCGATGGCGCCGATCCGCTATATCCTCGACACAGGCGCTGCCGATGGCGTGATCATCTCGCGCACCGAGCCGCACGACCCGCGCGTGGCGTTGCTCACCGAGCGCGGCCTGCCCTTCGTCACCCACGGCCGCACCGAGATGGGCATCGTGCATCCATATCACGACTTCGACAACGAGCGCTTCGCCTATGAGGCGGTGCGCAAGCTGGTGGCGCGCGGCCGGCGCAAGCTGGTGCTGCTCGAACCGCCGCCGCACCTCACCTTCTATTCGCACATGCGCGCCGGCTTCGAGCGTGGACTTCGCGACTTCCAGGCCGATGCGGTCGGCTTCCACCAGACCAACATCGACCATTCGCTGGTCGAGATCCGCGACGCCTTCGAGGTGCTGATGCGCTCGGACGATGCCCCCGACGGCATCGTCTCGGGCAGTGGCTCCGGCGCGATCGCGCTGATCGCGGGACTGGAGATGGCCAAGAAGAAGCTTGTCGAAGACTGCGACATGGTGTCGAAGTCCCCGAGCGACTTTCTGCGCTGGCTGCGCCCGGAAGTGATGACCATGTACGAGGATATCCGGATTGCCGGTCGCGAACTGGCAAAGGCGGTGATTGGCCATATCGACGGCCAGCCGCCGGAAACGCTGCAGAGCCTCAGCCAGCCGGAGTTCCAGCCGCCGATCTCGCGTGGTCTCAGGGCCTAGGAACGGCCGAAAACAGCCGTGAAGTCTTGCTTGTGACGCAGAAACCTGCGACAGGCCGGGGCAACAATTGGGCGCGTGCGCGCCCCGCTCCTCCCTTCAGGCTACCGCAGACATGATCCGTATCGAAAACATCAGCAAGCAGCTCAGCCACCGCATCCTCTTCATCGAAGCCTCCGCCGCGCTCAACCGCGGCGAAAGGGTCGGCCTTGTCGGCCCGAACGGCGCCGGCAAGTCCTCGCTCTTCCGCATGATCACCGGCGAGGAAACTCCGGACGAAGGCCAGGTCGCGGTCGATAAGGGTGTCACCATCGGTTACTTCAACCAGGACGTCGGCGAGATGTCCGGCAACAGCGCGGTTTCCGAAGTGATGAACGGTGCCGGGCCTGTCAGCGAAGTCGCCACCGAACTGCGCGAGCTCGAGGCCGCCATGGTCGATCCGGATCGCCTCGATGAAATGGACGCGATCATCGAGCGCTACGGCGAGGTGCAGGCACGCTACGAGGAGCTCGACGGCTACGCGCTCGAGGGCCGCGCCCGCGAAGTGCTGGCGGGCCTGAGCTTTTCCCAGGAGATGATGGATGGCGACGTCGGCAAGCTCTCGGGTGGCTGGAAGATGCGCGTGGCGCTCGCCCGCATTCTGCTGATGCGCCCCGACGTGATGCTGCTCGACGAACCGAGCAACCATCTCGATCTCGAAAGCCTGATCTGGCTCGAAGACTTCCTCAAGAACTACGACGGCGCGCTGATGATGACCTCGCACGACCGCGAGTTCATGAACCGCATCATCACCAAGATCATCGAGATCGACGGCGGCCAGCTCAATGCCTACTCGGGCGACTACGGCTTCTACGAGCAGCAGCGCGCCCAGAACGAGAAGCAGCAGCAGGCGCAGTTCGAACGCCAGCAGGCGATGCTCGCCAAGGAAATCAAGTTCATCGAGCGCTTCAAGGCGCGCGCCTCGCACGCCTCCCAGGTGCAGAGCCGGGTGAAGAAGCTCGAAAAGATAGACCGGGTCGAGCCGCCGAAGCGCCGCCAGACGGTCAACTTCGAATTCCGCCCGGCGCCGCGTTCCGGCGAAGACGTCATCAACATCAAGGGCGTGCACAAGAAATACGGCAGCCGCAGCATCTATGAAGGTCTCGACTTCATGGTGCGCCGCCGCGAGCGCTGGTGCATCATGGGCATCAATGGTGCCGGCAAGTCGACGCTTCTGAAGCTCGTCGCCGGTTCCACCGAGCCGGACGAGGGCAACGTCGCGCTCGGCGCCAGCGTCAAGATGGGTTACTTCGCCCAGCATGCGATGGACGTGCTCGATGGCGACCGCACGGTGCTGCAGCAGCTCGAAGACACCTTCCCGCAGGCGGGCCAGGCGCCGCTGCGCGCGCTCGCCGGCTGCTTCGGCTTTTCCGGCGACGATGTCGAGAAGAAGTGCCGGGTGCTTTCCGGCGGCGAGAAGGCGCGTCTCGTCATGGCGATCATGCTCTTCGACCCGCCGAATCTGCTTGTTCTCGACGAACCGACCAACCACCTCGACCTCGACACCAAGGAAATGCTGATCAAGGCGCTCGCGGACTACGAAGGCACGATGCTGTTCGTTTCGCACGACCGCCACTTCCTCGCAGCCCTTTCCAACCGTGTGCTGGAGCTGACGCCCGAGGGCATCCATCAGTATGGCGGTGGTTACACGGAATATGTCGAGCGGACCGGCCAGGAAGCGCCGGGTCTTCGCAGCTGAAGCAAAGCAAGCTGGGCGTCGCGCGCCGGCGCCCAGCATTTCGCAGTCACCGCCTTCCTCGGCGGGACCGAGGACCTGCAAGCAGAACCCAAACGCATAACGCGACCCTGCTCTAAATCGGTACTGAAAAAACTAGGTTCTTGTGGCGCTGCCGTGGCAACGCCCACCGATCCTAACTTATCGCGCCGTGAAATCGATGGGACTTTGGTCCGACTCTTGCTGCCAAAGGTCTGAGTGTCATTGCCGCGCCATGCACCGGTCACATATTGCACGGGCTGGGGCGCCATCGCAGCAAACAAAAAGCTGCCAATCACTTCAGACGGGTGATGTTCGGCATGACATCGAGAATTGCATGGAAAGACAGGCTGACTAACCGCGCGTGGGCCTTCCTGTCCAATCCCTTGACCATCGGCATCTATCTTGCGTTCGCCATGCTTTGCGCCTTCGTCGGCAGCGCAACGACCGGTGTCCCGGCCTATCTGCTTATGGCCATCGGCTTTCTGCTGGTGATCTTTGTCGATCCGCCAAAGAGGCTGGGTAGGCTGCGGCAACGGCGCCGCCGCTCGTCACCGGCAAACACGGTTGCGCCATTCCCACGTCGCACGGATGAGCGCGAAACGATGCGGGGTTCGCAGCGCCCTGGCGAACGCAGCCGAACCCGCGACGACCGCCACGCTTCTCGGCGCTAGCCGCGCCCGCCAGGGGTCTTTGGGACAACTGGCGTCACGCGGCGCACAAGCCTCAGCCCGCAACAATCGGCCCTTTCGGCCGTTTTCCGTCTGACGTACATTCCCATGAACGGACGCATGACGTCCACGGTGCAGCCAAGCCATCCAGCATGAGATGGCGATGAAAGCGCGTGGGCACGATGAAGACGAAACAGTACGTGCTGCAAATCTTTCGCGCCGCCTTCACCGATAGGCTGGTGCTGATCATCGTTGTGCTGATGATTGCCTCGCTTTTCGCCGTCCTGCCGATCAAGTCCTGTTCCAATCCCAGCGCTTCAGGCGGCGGGGGAACCACCGAACGATCTGTACCCGTCTCGATGACAGGCTAGCACCCCGTCCAGGCAAAACGAGGCCCAAACGAAAACGGGGCGACCCGAAGGCCGCCCCGCATTGATCTGTTTACCCGAACGGTCAGGCGTTGAGGCCGCTGCCCCACGGGCCATGATGGCTGTCGGCGCCGTCGACGCGGTCAAAGCCATGGGCGCCGAAGAAGTCGCGCTGCGCCTGGATGACGTTGGCCGTGCCGCGGCCGCGGCGATAGCTGTCGAAATAGCCGAGTGCCGAGGCAAGCGCCGGCACCGGCAGGCCGCCGAGAACGGCCGCCGAGACGACGCGGCGCAGTGCCCCGTCGGTGTCCTTGACCATGGCGGCAAAGGCCGGCGTGACGATCAGGTTGGCGGCGTCAGGCGCCTTGGTGAAGGCGGTGGTGATTTCGTCCAGGAACTGCGAACGGATGATGCAGCCGGCGCGCCAGATCTTGGCGATCGTCGGCATCGGCAGATTCCAGTCGAACTCCTTGGAAGCCGCCGACATCACGGCAAAGCCTTGCGCATAGGCGCCGATCTTGGCGGCAAGCAGCGCACTTTCGAGATCCTTGATGAAGGCCGCCTTGTCGGCCACCTTGAACTCGCCGACTGCGGGAAGGCCGAGGATCTTCTCGGCCGCTTCGCGCTCGTCCTTCATCGAGGAAATGCTGCGCGCGGCAACGGCAGCCTCGATGCCGGTTGCCGGCACACCCATGTTCTGCGCCTCGATCACCGACCACTTGCCGGTGCCCTTCTGGCCAGCCTTGTCGAGGATCAGGTCGACGATCGGCTTGCCGGTCAGGGGATCGGCAGCCTTCAGCACCTTCTCGGTGATCTCGATCAGGTAGGAATTGAGGCGTCCCTTGTTCCAGGTGCCGAAGACTTCGCCGATCTCGCTCGCCGACATCTTCAGGCCGTCGCGCAGGATGCCGTAGATTTCGGCGATCATCTGCATGTCGGCATATTCGATGCCGTTGTGGATGGTCTTGACGAAGTGGCCGGCGCCGTTTTCGCCGAGCCAGGCGACGCAGGGCACGTTGTCGTATTTGGCAGCGATCGAGGTCAGCACGCTCTCGACACGCTTCCAGGACTCTTCCGTTCCGCCGACCATGATCGACGGACCGTGGCGTGCACCTTCCTCGCCGCCGGAAACGCCCATGCCGATGAAGGTGAGGCCCGAATCCTTCAGCGCCTCGAAGCGACGCATCGTGTCGCGGAAGTTGGCGTTGCCGGCATCGATCATGATGTCGCCCTTGGCGAGGTACGGCTCAAGGATCTTCATCTGCTGGTCGACCGGCTCGCCTGCCTTGATCATGATGATGATCGGGCGCGGCGGGCGGATGGCGGCGACGAATTCTTCAATGGTGTCGCAGGGCACGATCTGGCCCTGGAGTTCGCCGGCTTCCGCGTAGAATTTGTGCGTGGCCTCGACGGTGCGGTTGAACACCGCGATCTTGTTGCCTTTTTCAGCGATGTTGAGCGCCAGGTTCGAGCCCATGACGCCGAGACCGATTAGGCCGATTTCCGCCTGTGACACGTGATTGTCTCCTTGGACAGAAGTGCCGGGCGCGATCGGGATAAGCGCGTCAGAGCCGGCTCTTCGAATTGAACTTCGCCCCGTCGCGCGGGGCTCTGTCGAAGGCCCGGGCGCGAGAAGCGACGGCGGAGGTTGTTTTGGCATTCAAATCGATTAAGGACAAGTGATTACTGCCGAAATCACTTCTTTTCGGGCTTGCCGTCGCCATCGTCCAGCACCCGCCAGGAGGCCCCTTCGAGGTCTTCGTACTGGCCGCTCTTCAACGCCCAGAGGAAGGCGACGAGGCCGATCCCACCGAGAAACAGCGCGATGGGAATGAGATAGATGAGCGTGTTCATGAGGCACTCCCGACCGGCCGCAGCGTGACGGCTGCCTTCTGTTCGGCTGCCGCCGTGACATTGCCGGTCGCCGCGCGCAGGCGCAAGGCATTGGCAACGACGATCACCGACGAGGTCGACATGGCAACCGCCGCGATCAGCGGCGTGGCATAGCCGAGGATCGCGATCGGCACGGCGATGACGTTGTAGCCGATCGCGAGCGCAAAGTTCTGGCGGATCAGCCGCCCGGCCCGGCGCGACGTATCGATCGCCATCGGCACGGCGTTCAGCCCCTGGTGCAGGAAGACGAAGTCCGCCGCCTGGCGCCCGACATCGGCCGCCGTTGCCGGCGCCATCGAGACGTGAGCCGCCCTGAGTGCCGGCGCGTCGTTGATGCCGTCGCCGACCATCAGCACCCGGTGGCCGCCCTCGGCAGCCGCCGCACATTCGTCGACCTTGCCGCGCGGCGTCAGTTCCGCCTTGTAGCGTTCGATGCCGATCCGGCGGGCGAGCGCCGCAACGACAGGCTCGCGGTCGCCGGAGAGAATGCCGGTCGACAGGCCGAGGCTTCCGAATTCCTCGATGCTTTCGCGGGCGAAGGGCCTCAGCCTATCCTCGAAGCGGAAGCAGGCGAGTTCGCGGCCGTCGAGCGACAGGATCACTTCCGACTGACCGGTCGCCTCGCCGGCATCGCCACAGGCAAAGGCGCGGCTGCCGAGCCGGTAGACACCAGCGTCGGTCTGCGCCGAGATGCCGGCACCGGGGATTTCGCGGATGTCGCCGTTGACGACGGGCGCGAGCGCCGCCGCATCATGAATGGCCATCGCCAGCGGATGGCGCGAATGCACCGCAAGCCCCGCCGCTGTCGCGAGAATCGAAGGTTGAATGTCCTGACCGTTGACGAGACGCGGCTCGCCCACCGTGAGCGTGCCCGTCTTGTCGAGCAGCACCGTATCGATCTCGGCAAGCCGCTCCATCGCCGAGCCGTCCTTGACCATGACGCCGTTCTGGAAGAGCCGACCGGCGGCAATCACCTGCACGACCGGCACCGCAAGCCCCAATGCGCAGGGGCAGGTGATGATCAGCACGGCGACCGCGACCAGCATCGCATGGTGGAAATCGCCATTGACGAACATCCAGCCGATGAAGCTCATGAGCGCCAGCAGATGCACCGCCGGCGAGTAATATTGCGCCGCGCGGTCGGCGATGCGGCGATAGCGCGCCCTGCCTCCTTCGGCGGCTTCCATCAGCCCCATGATCTCGGCAAGCAGCGAGTCGCGTGCCGCCGCCGTCGCTTCGATCGTCAGCGGTCCGGTAAGGTTCAGCGTTCCCGCCTCGACGGTGTCGCCGACCTTGACCGGCGCCGGCGCGCTCTCGCCGTTGACGATCGAGCGATCGAGATCGCTGGCGCCCAAGAGAATGCGGCCGTCGACGGGGATCCGCTCGCCGGCAGCGATGGCCAGCTTTTCGCCGGGCTTGATCTCGTCGACGGGACGATATTCGCGTCCGCCCTCAGCATCCACCACCATGGCGCCGCGCGGCGAGAGCCGCGCGAGGCCGCTGATCGCCGAGCGGGCGCGCCCGCGCATCATGTGGTCGAGCGTGCGGCCGATCAGCAGGAAGAAGAGCAGCATCACCGTGCCGTCGAACCAGGCATGGGTGCCGTGGGTGATCGTCTCGTAGAGAGAGATCGAATAGGAGAGCGTGATCGCGAGCGCGATCGGCACGTCCATGTTGGTGCGGCCGTGCTTCAACGCGTTCCAGGCGGACGCATAGAAGAAGCGTCCGGCATAGATCAGCGTCGGCGCGGCAATCAGCGCCGAGATCCAATGAAAGAGATCGCGGGTTGCCGCCTCCGCCCCCGACCAGACGGAGACCGAAAGCAGCATGATGTTGGCCGAGGCAAAACCCGAGACGGCAACGGCGCGCACCAGCTTCTTCAGCGTCTGGTCGCCGTCTTCCTCGCCCGGTGCGAAAAGATGGGTTTCGTAGCCGCGCGAGCGGATGGCCCGCGCCAGTTCTCGCGGATCGGTACGCGAGCCATTGACCTCTTCCTTCCAGACGATCGACACGCGCCGCGATGAAAGGTTCACGCGCGCCCGGTCGACCTCCGGCCGCGTCTTCAAGGCGCCTTCAAGCGTGGTGATGCAGGCGCCGCAATGAACGCCGGGAACGCTCAAATCCGTCTGGCGCAGGCCGCCGCCGAGCGCGCGGCTCATCAACCACAGCTCCTCCGTGGTCGGCAGTCCCTGCCCGGCCCTGTCTGTCTCCAGAGCCATTTCGGTTCCGGGGGCGCAGCAACTCATTGGGCGGCTCCCGGCACCATGAAGCGGATCGCCTGGCGATAGACGACGGTGTCGCCCGATGTCGCGGTGATGTCGGCGATCCACTGGCCGCGCTTCAACACGGTTGCGGCAACGAAGACGCCCTCGCCCTGATGCGCCATCTCGACCGTGACATCCTCATGCTCCTCGACCGGGCGCTTCAGCACGGCGACCACCTTGTCGGCAGTCATCTCGGGATTGCCCCGGCGCGTCAGCGTGTAGCGCAACGCCTCGTTTTCGACGCTGAGCTTGCCGTCGAGGCCATCGGCGACAAAGGCCTTCGCCTCCTTCACCTTGCCGTTGAACTGCTGGCTCGCGACATAGGTGTTCTGCACCACCAGCCCGCTCCAGCTGTTGCTGGCGTTCCAGGCCATGATCAAATTGACGGTGATGATGGTGCCGAAGAACAGCACCATGACGCCGAGCATGTGCCAGCCGGTGAAGGGCCGCGGTGCCTTTGCCTGTTTTGCCCCTGCCTGGTTGATTGTCATTTTGCGGCTCCCGGGCTGTTGAAGTTGGCCTTGTAGACGTCGCGCTCGTGGCTCGACGGATCCTCGACGATCAGGCTGAAACCGTCAGCCGCTTCGGTCAGCTTGTCCTTCGGCAGCGTTACGAACACCTTGACCGCCGTCACCTTGTCCGGATCGACACCGAGGGCAAAGGTGCGGCCGTCGCCCGGTGCCTGGCCGGCGATGCGCATGGTCGCCGAAGGCATGCCGTCGATGGCAAGCGTGATCGTGCGTTGTTCCGGGATCATGTTCAAGAGCTTGACCATGTAGCCGTTGCGTACCGAACCGTCGGATTCGACGACGAATTGCGGGTTGCGGTCGTGCAGCACGTTGAGCTCCAGCCGGTCGCGCGACAGAAGCGCATAGAGCAAGCCAATGCCGACGAGCGTCCAGACGCCGAGATAGACGAGCACGCGGGGGCGGAAGACGATCTTCCAGTTGAAGTGGCGCACCTTGTCGGAAAATGCGCCGTCGGCGTTGCGCACCCGGCCCGGATCAATCGCCGCCGTGCCGCCGTTGGTGGCAAGCGCCATGTTGGCGGCATAATCGTTGAGCGTCGCATAGGAGATCAGACCGCGCTCGCGCCCGAGCTTGTCCATGACGCCGTCGCAGGCATCGATGCAGAGCGCGCAGGTGATGCATTCGAGCTGCTGGCCGTCGCGAATGTCGATGCCCATCGGACAGACGACGACGCAGGCGTTGCAATCGACGCAATCGCCGACAGCCTCGCCGGCGGCAACCGCCTTCTTCTGGTGGCGGGAGCGCGGCTCGCCGCGCCAGTCGTTATAGGTCACGACAAGCGAATTCTCGTCAAGCATCGCCGCCTGGATGCGCGGCCACGGGCACATATAGGTGCAGACCTGCTCGCGCATCAGCCCGCCGAAGACATAGGTCGTCGCCGTGAGGATAGCGACGGTCATGTAGGCGACCATGGGCGCTTCCAGCGAAACGAAGCTTTTCAAAAGCGTCGGTGCATCGGCGAAATAGAAGATCCAGGCGCCGCCCGTGGCGATGCCAATCATGATCCAGATCGAGTGCTTCGACACCCGCTTGACGATCTTGTCGAACGTCCAGGGACCGGCATCGAGCTTCATGCGGGCATTGCGATCGCCTTCGATGTAGCGTTCGACCACCAGGAAGAGATCCACCCAGACCGTCTGCGGACAGGTATAGCCGCACCAGGCGCGGCCGACGGCCGACGTCACCAGGAACAGGCCGAAGCCGGCCATGACGAGCAGGCCCGCGACGAAGAAGAACTCCTGCGGCCAGATCTCGATGAAAAAGAAGTAGAAGCGCCGGGCGGCGATATCGACGAGCACCGCCTGATCCGGTGCATGCTCACCGCGATCCCAACGGATCCACGGCGTCAGATAATAGATGCCGAGCGTGACCAGCATCACCAGCCACTTGAAGCGGCGGAAACTGCCTTCGGCGCGCTTGGGGAAGATCTTCTTGCGCTTTTCGTAGAGCGGCTTGCGCACATGCGCCGCATTGACCGGTTCGGCCTCGTGACGTTCGACAGAGGCAGGATTTGCGGCGGATTGTGGGCTCATTTGTGGGAAATCCCCGGATATGTCATGTATTGCACCACGTTTTGCCTGATTTGGCCGCCGAAAACGTTGATCTGTGTCAAGTTTGCGGGCTAAAGCGCCTGCATGCGGCGAAAGGTCCGGGCATTCGCAAGATGCCTGGCTCAAGCGAAGTGAACGGCCTTTCCCATCCGATCCGCATTGCGGTTCGCCACGTCACCACACCTTGCAATACCAAAGAGGAACCGCATGGACACGATCATCGGCTTTCTGAACACGATCTTTTGGGGCTACGTGCTGATCTACGGCCTGCTCGCCGTCGGCATCTATTTTACGCTGCGCCTCGGCTTTCCGCAGATTGTGCATTTCGGCGAGATGTTCCGGGTCTTGAGCAGCGGCGGCTCGAAGGATGCGGCCGGCATCAGCCCGTTCCAGGCGCTGACCGTCAGCCTCGCCTCGCGCGTCGGCACCGGCAACCTCGCCGGCGTTGCCGTCGCGCTCTATCTCGGTGGTCCGGGTGCGACCTTCTGGATGTGGATGGTGGCGCTCGTCGGCATGGCAACGGCCTATGCGGAGAGCGCGCTGGCGCAGCTCTACAAGGTGCGCAACGAAAACGGCCAGTATCGGGGCGGTCCTGCCTTCTACATTGCCCGTGGTCTCAACGCGCCCTGGGCGGCAACGATCTTCTCCGTCTGCCTCATTCTGTCCTTCGGCCTCGTCTTCAACGCCGTGCAGGCCAACTCCATCGCTGATGCCGTCCAGGGCGCCTTCGGCGTGCCGAAGATCGCCGTCGGCATCGCGGTTGCGGCCATCTCCGGCATCGTCATCTTCGGCGGCATCCGGCAGATTGCCCGCGTCGCCGAAATCGTCGTGCCCTTCATGGCGATCGCCTATCTGCTGACGGCGATCTACGTGCTCGTCGTCAACGCGTCGATCGTGCCAAGCGTGCTGTGGACGATCATCTCCAGCGCCTTCGGCCTGCAGGAGGCGGCAGGCGGCGTTGCCGGCGGCGTCACGGCAGCGATGATGAACGGCGTCAAGCGCGGCCTCTTCTCCAACGAGGCCGGCATGGGCTCGGCCCCGAACATCGCGGCCGTCGCCACGCCCGTGCCGCATCACCCGGCATCGCAGGGCTTCGTGCAGTCGCTCGGCGTCTTCATCGATACCATCCTGATCTGCACCGCGACCTCGGTGATGATCCTGCTGTCGGGCACCTTGGAACCCGGCTCCGGCGTCACCGGCACGCAGCTGACGCAGGCGGCGATGAATGTGCATATCGGCTGGGCCGGTAGCTACTTCATCGCGGTCGCGATCTTCTTCTTCGCCTTCACCTCGATCATCGGCAACTATTCCTATGCGGAGAACGCGCTCACCTACCTGGGCGGTGCCAACCGCCTCGGCGTCACGATCATGCGCTGCGCGGTCCTTGCGATGGTCGTCTGGGGCGCGTCGGAAAGCATCACCACAGTGTTCGACGCCGCCGATGCATCCATGGGCTTGATGGCGACGATCAACCTCATTGCCATCGTGCTCCTCTCCGGTACCATTGCCAAACTGACGAAGGACTATTTCGCCCAGCGCCGGCAGGGCCTCGATCCGGTCTTCCATGCAGCCGACTATCCGGAACTGCAGGGCCAGATCGACGGCGAGATCTGGTCGCGCGAAGAGGCGATCGGAACCGGGCGAAGCTTGGAGGAAAAGGCATGGACGGCGCCCTCGGGCCGCTGACACAGACGAAGCTGCCTCCGCCAGAACCGACGCTGGCCAAACGGCGTGGCATCTATAAAGAGCATGCCGCGCCCGACGAACTTGGCCGCCATGTCGAATGCCTCTGGCGCCACCAATTGCTGGATGGGACGGCCGCACCCATCGCGGTCGTGCCCGACGGCTGCGTCGATATCCTCTGGTCCCGGCATGGCCTGGCAGTTGCCGGGCCCGATCGGGTAGCCGCCTTCCCGGTCTTTGCGCCCGGCACCGATATCATCGGCCTGCGGTTCCGCCCAGGCATCGCAGCCTCCTTCCTGCGCACATCGCTTTCGCAGATCCTCGGCGAGGTCGTTCCGCTCGATGCCTTCTGGGGCCGTGCCGCGCGCGAACTCGAAACCAGGATTGAGGACGCGCCCGATGCAGCCTGCCGCGCCGCGATGCTCGCGGAAGCGGTGCTTGAACGCCTGCCGGCCGTCTCGTCGCCACCGGGCGATATCGCCGCCACCCTCGCCCATCTGCGGCAGAGCCATGGCTCGTCCGACAACCCCATCCGCGCCCTCGCCGCCGCCACCGGCACGAGCGAAAGGACGCTGAGGCGCCGCTGCCACGAGCATTTCGGCTACGGCGCCAAGACGCTCGACCGCATCCTGCGCCTGCAGCGCTTCCTCGGGACATGCCAAAGGGAAACGTCGGCGGCGCTCGGCCTGCTCGCGCTCGACGCCGGCTATGCCGACCAGGCGCATCTGTCGCGCGAGGCCAGGGAACTCACCTCGCTCTCACCCGCCGAAATCCGCCGCCAGCTCGCAGCTGACCGGCAAGCAGCCTGACTGGCCGTTTCGTTCAAGACCGATCAGGCCGCCCATGCTACTCCTTCGCTCAGGAGAACAATGCATGGCAACACTGGAGCAAAGATCGTTCACACCACCATCGACCGCGACTGGCGCGCGGTCTATGCCTTCATGGCTAAGCCCGAGAACATGCCGCGCTGGGCGTCCGGCCTCTCGTCGGGTCTAACCCGCGACGGCGACCATTGGCTTGCGCCGGGCCCTCTCGGCAATGCCCGCGTCCGCTTTGCGCCGGACAACGCCTTCGGCGTCGTCGATCATCGCGTTACGCTGGAAGACGGCACGGAGGTCCACAATGCGTTGCGCGTCGTTCCGAACGGCGACGGCGCGGAGGTGATGTTCACGCTGCTGCGCCAGCCGGGCATGAGCGCGGAACAATTTGCCGGCGACGCCGGCTGGGTGGCGAAGGATCTCGCCACTTTGAAATCAATCATGGAATCCGGAGAAGACAGATAAAATGGGTAACAAGGGCAACGACAGCCGCATCGACTATGTCGAGTTCAACGTCTCCGACATCGCCGCCGCCAAGGCCTTCTACGGCAGCGCCTTCGGCTGGACCTTCACCGATTACGGCCCGGAATATTGCGAATTCAAGGACGGCCGACTGACCGGCGGCTTCACCACCACCGGCCCTGTCGGCAGCGGCGGACCGCTGATCATCCTCTATGCGGACACGCTGGAGGACATGCTCGCCCGCGTCGAAAAGGCCGGCGGCAGGATCGTCAAACCGATTTTCACCTTTCCCGGCGGAAGACGCTTCCATTTCGCCGACCCGGATGGTTACGAACTGGCGGTCTGGTCGGCGCAGTAGAGGGTTCAGAAGGCGCGGCCCGGAAGGAAGAGGCGACGGGACCATTCGGGTTCAGTGAAATAGTTGAACACTGGCGAACGGCCGCTCCTTCCTCATACGTCATTTCCGTGCTCGTCACAGAAATGACGTAGGAGGAGGGAGAGAGGGCAGCGCGCGTACCATGCTCGCGGCGTGTCTCTTTGCGTGACCGGCAGTCAACCGATACGTCCGGGACTGCGTCGCCGCCCCCCCGTAACCTGTGGACAGGCCATCCCGCTTTACGCCGGTTTAATCTCTACACGTCAGAATTGCGCGCGACGAACACGAGGGCGCGCAGAGCATGGCCGACACGCATGATTTTCTGAAGAACTCCGTCATCATCGGCGCCCATCCCGATGACGAGTTGCTGTGGTTCACCTCGATCCTCAACAAGGTCGATGAGGTGATCATCCTTTATCGCGACATCTGGTCTGAGCCGCAAATGGGCGACGCGCGCACCGCTGCGATCAAGGCCTATCCGCGTGGCAACGTGCGCTTCCTCGAAATGGAAGAAACCGGCTCGTTTGACTGCGCCGACTGGACGAGCCCGAAACCCGGCCCCTTCGGCATGGAGTTCGGCACCGAAGGCACGCGCCGCGAAGCCAAGCGCATCGTCAAGAAATCGCTGTCGCAGATCATGCCCGGCAGCTTCCGCCACTCGACCCGGCCGATCGCGCAGGCCTATCGCGACAACTACGAGACGCTCTACCGCACGCTCCTGCCGCTCTTGAAGCCCGACATGAATGTCTTCACCCACAATCCCTGGGGCGAGTATGGCCACGAGGATCACGTGCAGGTCTTCCGGGTGCTCGACCGCCTGCGCGACGAAATCGGCTTCAAGCTCTGGATGTCGAACTATTGCACAGAGCGCTCCATGCCGCTCGCCATGCAGTATTTCAGCCGCCGGCCGCAAAACTACGTCCGCCTGCCGGCCGACAAGGGCTTCGCCGAGCAGGTGGCCAACATCTATCGCCAGCACGGCTGCTGGACCTGGCGCGACGATTGGGTCTGGTTCGACGACGAGTGCTTCATGGAAGCGCCGTCGAGCAAGCCGGAAAGCGGCGGCTTTCATCTCCTGCCGATGAACCTCTTCAACTTCGGCACGGTCGTGAAGCGGCCGGTCAACACCTCGCTGCTTCTCGGCACGGCGCTGTCGAGCGTTGTCGTCGGCGCCACCATCGCCGCAGCTCTCGAATAGGCCGAACCAAAAGAGGCGGCCGCTTCGGTTATCGCTCTCGGGCGAGCACCGGTTCGGCGAAATAGACCACCATGCGCAGATGCCGGTGTTCGTCCACCACCAGCGTCTCATGGCGGAAACGCCGGCGCTCGGCTGCAGCATCGATCAGGGATCCGATCCCGCGCCGGGCCTCGTCGCCACCAGGGGCTGCCCACCAGCGCCTGAAATCGGCCGAAAGGTCCTTGAGGCTTTCAACCAGGGCCAGCATCGACGGATCATCCGGAGCCACGGCGAAATCATATCGAAACTGGGCGAGCAGCTTCGGCGCGTCTTCGCGCCAGGCGGGCATACGCCGCCGCATCTCGGGATCGGCAAACACCATCTGCAAAATATTGCCAAGCTCCGGCCTCCGGGCACTGAAGCCGAACAGCGCGTCCGCCGCCGCATTCCAGGCAACGACATCCCAGCGCAGGTTGACCACATAGGCCGGCCGTGCCGTCAGCTCGTCCAGCAACTGCTGGACCAAAGGCGAAACTGTGACGCGATGATGCGCCTCCGGCGGCGGCGGCCGTTTGTGGGCCAGCAGGAACAGATGGCTGCATTCGGCGTCATCGAGCTTCAGCGCCCGCGCCACATTCAACAGGAACGCCTCCGACACCTTGATGTCACGCCCCTGCTCGAACCAGGTGTACCAGGTGAGCCCGACGCCGGCGAGCGCTGCCACCTCCTCGCGCCTGAGGCCGGGGGTGCGCCGCCGGCCGTTGAACGCGAGCCCAGCATCGGCCGGCGTCAGCTTCGCCCGGTGCCGCGTCAGAAACTCCGACAGCTCGTTCTTGCTCCGCTCAAGGCTTCGTTCGTTCACGCTATTGCTCGCAGTAATAGGATAAATACTTAAATTGTAACAGGACAAGTGTGCCCTGAAGATGTGGTTTCCGCAACCAGCCCAAGCGACGACGGAGATCACTTTTGACCATGCTCAGCGACCGACCATCCCACCTCACCGAGGGACATCCCGTCCACGCGGACCCCGCAGAACCGCGCGCAGGCCTGCGGGAATGGGCCGGCCTTGCCCTGCTCGCACTCCCCACCATCCTGCTCGGGCTCGACCTGACGCTGCTGCATCTGGCCTTGCCGGCGCTCGCGGCAGACCTGAAGCCCACCAGCACGCAGGCGCTCTGGATCGTCGATGCCTACGGCTTCATGATCGCCGGCTTCCTGATCACCATGGGGACGCTCGGCGATCGCATCGGTCGCCGCAAGCTGCTGATGCTGGGCGCTGCCGCCTTCGGCGTGGCCTCGATCCTTTCGGCCTATTCCACCAGCGCCACCATGCTGATCGCCGCGCGCGCAGCCCTCGGCGTTGCCGGCGCAACGCTGATGCCGCCGACGCTGGCGCTGATCAGCAACATGTTTTTAAACCCGCACCAGAGGGCGCTTGCGATCGGGGCGTGGGCAACCATGTTCGCGCTCGGCATGGCGGCGGGGCCGATCGTCGGCGGCATCCTGCTCGAACGCTACTGGTGGGGTGCTGCCTTCCTCGTGGCACTGCCGATCGTCGGGCTGCTCCTCATCGTCGCGCCGTTCCTGCTGCCGGAATACCGTGCGCCGCAAGCGGAGCGGCTGGACATGACGAGCGTGGCGCTGTCGCTGGCGGGGCTGCTTCCCATCGTCTACGGCATCAAGCAGATCGCCAAGGATGGCTTCGGACTCGCTGCCATGCTCGGTCTGACCGTCGGAATCGTCGCCACACTCCTCTTCATCCGGCGGCAGCGCCGGCTGAAAAGCCCGCTGATCGACCTCGACCTCTTCTCCGATCGCGCTTTCAGCACAGCGCTGTTGATCCTCCTGGTCGGCTTGACGGCCGTCGGCGGCACGATGCTGCTCGTCACCCAGTATCTGCAGCTCGTCGTCGGGCTTTCTCCCCTGTCGGCGGGCCTGAGAATGGGACCCTCGGCGCTCGCCATGCTTTTGGCCGGCATCACCGCACCGCTCATCGCCCGGCGCTTCGGCCCCGGCCCCGTGATCGCAACGGCGCTGGCGCTCTCGGTCGTCGGCTACCTTCTGCTCGCCTTGCTCGACCACGCGCCGCACGGTGTCGGGCTGGTGACGGCCGCATTCGCGCTCGTCTATCTCGGCCTCGGTACCATTGCCGCGCTTGGCACCGATCTCGTCGTCAGCGCAGCACCTGCCGAAAAGGCCGGATCGGCCTCGGCCCTCTCCGAAGTGGTGCAGGAGCTCGGTCTTGCCGTCGGCATCGCCACGCTCGGCAGCCTGACCACCGCCGTCTACCGCACCGAAATGGCCGGGCAGACAAAGCTTGCAGGCGACATAGGTGGCAGACTGTCGGACAGCCTCGCCGGCGCTGTGTCGGTCGCCGCCGAACTGCCGGCGGGCGCGCTGGAGCAGGCCCAGGCCGCCTTCATGACCGGCTTTAGCGCAGCTGCCGCCGCGTGCGCCGTCGCCATCGCTCTCATGGCGACGCTGGCGGTGGTTTCGTTGCCGAGGCGTGTCGGCGAAACAGCCAAATCGTGAGAGGACAGCTCGGCCATTTCGTTGCGATCTCCCGTCAATGACGAAACGTCTCCAAACAAAAAAGGCCGCGCCCGTTGGCGCGGCCTGCTCGATGGATGGATGAGAGCTGCCCCTCACGGTCCTGCCGGACTTCTCTCGCCGCCAGGCGGGGAGAGAGACGCTGGGCGCACTGCCTCCGCAAAGCAAAGGCATTTCGGTCTGGCCGAGACCGGCGCAATCTGCGTCCTTCTCACCGCATGCCGCAGAGAAGGTGCCGGCAGGCGGATGAGTGGCAACCTCACCGCGCGGACGAGGGCAAACCCTCACCGCGTGAATGAGAGCCAGCCCCAGCCCTCAGTCACGAGACGTCGCGGGCCTTACTCGCCGCCACCCAGCGAATGCACGAAGATGGCGAGCTGCTTGACCGTGGTGTCGCCGAGGCGCGGCAGCCAGGCAGGCATGACGCCGTGCTTGGGCGCCTTCATCTGGGCGACGATCGCCTGCTCGCTCGAGCCGTTCAGCCACAGCGCATCGGCAAGGTTGGGCGCGCCGAACTCGCGGTTGCCCTTGGCGTCGGCACCGTGGCAGGAGGCGCAGTTGGTCTCGAACAGCGCCTTGCCCGGCTCCACCATGGATGCATCCGACGGCGTGCCGGTGAGGCTGACGACATAGGCTGCCGTCTGTTTGATCTCCTCCGGCTTGAGGATTTCCGCGAAGGACGGCATCTCCGAGACGCGGGTCTCGTCGTCGCCGTTGTAGCGGATGCCGTGGGCGATCGTCTGGTAGATCTCTTCGGGCTTTCCACCCCAGAGCCAGTCGTCGTCGTTCAGGTTCGGGAATCCGGCAGAACCGGCCGCACCCGAGCCGTGGCACTGGGCACAGTTGACCTTGAAGGCCGAGGCACCGCCGGATACGGCAAAGTGCTGCAGCTGCGGATCGGCCATGATGTCGGCAAGCGAGCTTGAGGCGATCTTCTCGAGGTTGCCGGCCTGCGCCGCCTTGGCGCTCGCAAGTTCGGCGCTCACCTCGGCGCGGCTCGAATAGCCAAGCACGCCCTTGGTGGCGTCGGTCAGGAGCGGCACGGCCGGATAGACGATCATGTAGCCGACAGCCCATACGATGGTCGCGTAGAAGGTATAGACCCACCAGCGCGGCATCGGGTTGTTGAGCTCGCGGATACCGTCCCATTCGTGGCCGGTGGTCTCGACGCCGCTGATTTCGTCGACGTGTTTGTCCGCCATTCTATTAATCCTCCTTCAGGGGGATGGCTGCGGCATCATCGGCGGCCTTCTTGGCGCCGGGCCGGAAGATGAAGGCAACGACGCCGAGGAAGAAGAGCGTCATCGCAAGGAGCGCCCAGCTATCGGCGAACTGGCGCATGGCCGTGTAGGTTTCCATGTGCTGATCTCCTTAGCGATAACCGGTGGTGTCGTCGTAGGTAGAGAAGTCGACCAGCGTGCCGAGCATCTGCAGATAGGCGATGAGCGCGTCCATCTCCGTCAGCTTCTGCGGATCGCCGTCGAAGTCGCCGAGCTTGGCCTTCGGATAGCGCCCCTCGACGCCTGTGGTGTCGGCGTTCGGATCGGCCTGCGCCTTGATGTCGGCAAGCGCGTTGTCGATCATCTCGTCCGTATAGGGAACGCCGACCGCCTTGTTCGCTTTCAGGTTGGCGGCGATGTTGTTCACGTCGAGCGGGGTCGCCTTGAGGAAGGCGTAGCTCGGCATGACAGATTCCGGCACCACCGAGCGCGGCTCGATCATGTGCTGCACGTGCCACTCGTTGGAGTAGCGGTCGCCGACGCGCGCCAGGTCCGGCCCGGTGCGCTTGGAGCCCCACTGGAACGGATGGTCGTACATGGATTCCGCCGCCAGCGAGTAGTGGCCGTAGCGCTCCACTTCGTCGCGGAACGGGCGGATCATCTGGCTGTGACAGACGTAGCAGCCTTCACGCACGTAGATGTCGCGGCCGGCGAGCTCCAGCGGCGAATAGGGCCGCATGCCCTCCACCTTCTCGATGGTGTTTTCGAGATAGAACAGCGGCGCGATTTCCACGATGCCGCCGACGGAGACGACGAGCAGCGAGCCGACGAGCAGCAGGGTCGCGTTGCGTTCGAGCGTCGCGTGTTTGTCGAGAATGGACATTCTCTATGCCCTCCTATTCCGCAGCCTTGAGCGCGGGCGTCGCACCGAAGATCGGAGCTTCATCGCGCACGCGGCCAAGGATGGTCATGGTTACGTTGAAGGCCATGAGCAGAGCTCCGGCGAGGAAGAGTGCGCCGCCAAGGGCACGCAGCACGTAGTAGGGAACCATGGCCGCGACCGATTCCGCGAAGGAATAGACGAGGAAGCCCTGGTCATCGTATTCGCGCCACATCAGGCCCTGCTGGATGCCGGCAACCCACATGACCGCCGCGTAGACGACGATGCCGAGGGTGGCGAGCCAGAAGTGCCAGTTGACCATGCGCACGCTGTAGAGGCGCTCGCGGTTCCACAGCTTCGGAACGAGATAGTAGATCGCGCCGAAGGTGATGAGGCCGTTCCAGCCGAGCGCGCCCGAATGCACGTGGCCGATGGTCCAGTCGGTGTAGTGGCTGAGCGAGTTGACCGTCTTGATCGACATCATCGGGCCTTCGAAGGTCGCCATGCCGTAGAAGGCAACGGCCATGACCATCATGCGGATGATCGGGTCGGTGCGGATCTTGTCCCAGGCGCCCGAAAGCGTCATCAGGCCGTTGATCATGCCGCCCCAGGAGGGCATCCAGAGCATGACCGAGAACACCATGCCGAGCGTCTGCGCCCAATCCGGCAGCGCGGTGTAGTGCAGGTGGTGAGGACCCGCCCAGATGTACATGAAGATCAGCGACCAGAAGTGGATGATCGACAGACGGTAGGAGTAAACAGGACGGTTCGCCTGCTTCGGGATGAAGTAATACATCATGCCGAGGAAGCCGGCCGTCAGGAAGAAGCCGACGGCGTTATGCCCGTACCACCATTGCGTCAGCGCGTCCTGCACCCCGGCAAAGGCCGAATAGCTCTTGGAACCGAGGAAGGAAACCGGAACCGCCAGGTTGTTGACGATGTGCAGCATCGCGATCGTGACGATGAATGCGAGGTAGAACCAGTTGGCCACATAGATATGCGGCTCCTTGCGGGTCAGAAGCGTGCCGAGGAAGACGGCGAGATAGGCGACCCAGACGATCGTCAGCCACAGGTCCACATACCATTCCGGCTCCGCATATTCCTTCGACTGGGTGATCCCCAGCAAGTAGCCGGTTGCGGCCATGATGATGAAGAGCTGGTAGCCCCAGAACACGAACCAACCGAGATTGCCGCCGAAGAGGCGCGCGCGGCTGGTGCGCTGGACGATGTAGAACGACGTTGCGATCAGCGCGTTGCCGCCGAAGGCGAAGATGACCGCCGAGGTGTGCAGCGGCCGCATGCGGCCGAAGTTGAACCAGGGCTCGATGTTGAGGTCCGGGAAGGCAAGCTGGAGCGCAACCACAACGCCGACGAGAAATCCGACGACGCCCCAAAAGACGGTGGCGATCACGCCGTATTTGACCACCTCGTCGAAATACTCCGACTGGGGTGGCGGCGGTGACGCCCTGCCCGCCGAAGCCGGGCTGAACTCGATGCGGCGCATCAAAAGGATGGTGCCGGCAAGAAGCGTGAAGAACAGCACCCACATATGGGCTTCGAAGTGCCGGTCCTGGGCAAGCCCGGCGCCGACGAGCGCCAGGAATGCACCGACCCCGAGCAGGATCATCTCGAATGTGTATTTCATGGTTGGGTCCCCAACTTGGTCCGAACGCACGCAATGACACCCCGAAACGAGGGGTGTCACCGCAGCTTGCCGGAAAGTGTCAGAATCGGGGCAAGCCGGCCTTGATTCAGATCAAGGCTTTGCCACCTCGTTTGGATCATCCTCGGCAAACAATAGGGAGCGCCGTGGGAGTTGGCGTCTGAAGCCGATGAAAAAGACTTTTGAAGACGGACGAATCCGCAGCCGACTGGACCCAGCCCCCCGGCGGGAACCCGTGGCCGAGCCGTTTGCCTGGCTTGCCCGCGCCCACGAGGAGCAGCTGGCGCTCTGCAATTGCCTGGAGGAAATCGCCGACAGCCTGCCGGCCGACATCGACCGGCAGAAATGCGTCTATGCCGCCAAGGTGCTGGAGCCGCTGATCCGCGAGATGCATTCGGGCGAAGAAAACCTGGTCTTCCCCTGGATCGAGCGCACCTACCGCTCGGACCCGACGCTCGGCGCGACACTGGAGCGGCTGAAATACGAGCATTGCGAGGACGAGTGCTTCGCCGAGGAACTGACCGAAATGCTGGAGCGCCTCGGCGCCGCCGACGAGACGGTCAATGCCGAGACCGCCGGCTACATGCTGCGCGGCTTCTTCACCAGCCTCAGGCGGCACGTCGGCTTCGAGCAGGAATGTCTGCGCAGCATTACCGCGCCGGTCGGATAGACCGGCCGCCCGAGCAGCGCGACGCAATGCGGACACGTATCGTGGCCGTTATCCGGCCGCGCATCCCCTTCTGCATTTTCGGGTATCGCCGGAACCGGCGCTTCAGGCCGCGATCGCGCGGCGGCGGTCGGCATGTTCCTGGATCACCAGGATGGCGCCGATCAGCTTGCCTGTGCTCGACATGCACGGCGTCAGCCGGCAGCGCACGACGACCGTGCGCGCATCGACCGTCTTGGCGAAGGTGTAGTCCACCACCTCGCCGGCGAAACACCGGTCGAGATAGGATTTCACCCGCAGCTCGAACCGCTGGATGCCGATGAACTCGACGATATGCCGGCCGATCAGGTCCATCGGGCGGCTTTCCAGATGCTCGGCATTGCGTGGATTGGTGTAGAGATAGCGGTAGTCGGGCGTGATCACCGCCAACCGGTCCGGGAAGCTGTCGAGGATGGCCTCGTTGAGCAATCCTTCGTCCGCCCTGCCCTTGTTCGGTTGCGCCGGCAGGCGCTCCAGCTGCAGGTCGGCAAGGTTCTCCGCGCCGGTCGCGGCGAAATAGCGGTTGATCAGCGATTGCAGCAACTGCGAATGGCGCAGCACGCAGGAAATGTCGTCGGCTTCGACGCGCAGAATGTCGATCAAGAACTGGAACTGAAGCCGGGCGTCTTCGACGCTCACCGCCTTCTCGTCGTAGACTGACCTCAAGATCGGATCCAATTCGCGATCCAGAATCCCGATCAAATGCTCGTCTGCCGTACGTACGGCATACTGCAGCTGCGAATACTTGAACCAGAACAGCTCAATCAGTGCGTTCAATTCGAAACCCCAATTCCCCCACGGCAAAGCCGCTTCGATGCACTTACAAAACAGGCGTAGATGCTCAGGACACTGATCTGGTTCTTGACGTTTCCCCCACCCCTTTCGCGTAAAACCGTACCGCTCGGGTCATCCAAAGCGCTTGCAGGCATTTTCTCACGCGACAGGCATAAGTTTACACTCATTGCGATAGCGTTCAACAGCAGAAAGAAAAACTTAACGCTTACGCACGTTTTCGAGGGAGGATCGGCGCTGATGTCCCCGCGTAGCTGGCAAAACGCAAAGCCCGACACAAGGGTGCCGGGCTTGCAGTAACGTCAAGCCTGCTTGCGCTAGGCGCAATCAGGCGCTGTTCAGATGCGAAAGAGAATCAGTCTTTCAGGTAACGCTTGATGTGCCAGCGGTCGTGATACCAGAGCCATTGGCCCGGATATTCCCTCACCCAGCTCTCCACCTTGTCGTTCAGCACCTGCGCCGTGGCGGTGACGTCGACGCTGCCGTCGGCCTTGCGGGGAATGGCGATCGCCGGTTCGATTTCCAGGCGGAAACGGCCACCCGGCAAGCGGATGCAGCGGGCCGGATAGACCTCGCAGTTGAACTGGCGCACGAGCTTGGCGAGCAGCGGGTTGGTCTGCACGTCCTGGCCGAAGAACTTGGTCTTCAGCCCCTTGCGGAACTTCTGGTCGACGAGGACGCCGACGCCCTGGCCGCGCTCCAGCTGGCGGGCGAGCGCAAAGGACGAGCCCGCATGCGACGGCACGAGCTTGCCCATGCGTTCCGCGCGGAAGTTGAAGACCTTCTCTGCCACGTAAGGATTGTTCGGCGGACGGAAGAGCACGGTCACGTCGAGCCCGAAGGCGGATCCGGCGACCGGCAGCATCTCGAAATTGCCGCTGTGCGCGGTAAAGACGATGAAGGGGCGCGGATTGTCGCGAAGCTCGAGGAACAAGGGAATGCCCGAGACCTCGACCCGCCCCGGCGTCGTGCGCTCCGGATCGAAATCGAAGAGCCGGTCGAGGAACACGTATTCGGCCGCCATGCGACCCATGTTGCCCCAGCTTTCGAGCGCGATCTCATTGATCTCCGCTTCGCTCTTTTCCGGGAATGCGTTGCGCAGGTTGGTCAGCGTCAGCTTCTGACGGCTGGTCTTCGGGCCGATGAATCGCAGGGCGCGATCCATGAAGCTGATCGCGCCGTCGGCGGGAAACATCTTCAGGATCGTCAGAAGCAGAAACACGAACTGCGCAATCAGCCATTGGCGGAAACGATCCGCCGCCAGCACCAGCCGTGTGATCACCATGCGCACAGTCGATCAATCCATCTTCAGGATGATCTTGCCGAAGATCTGGCGCGACTCCATGCGCTCCAGTGCCCGGTCGATCTGGTCGAGGGTGATTTCAGTGTCGATGACCGGATGCACGAGACCGCGCGCCATCTTCTGCATGGCGTTCGCCATGTTCTCCATGCGGCAGCCGAACGAGCCGAGCAGCTTGAGCTGCTGCTGGAAGAGCATCATCAGGTTCATGTCGGTGGAGACGCCCGAGGTGGAGCCGCAGGTAACGAGACGTCCGCCGCGCTTCATGCAGAGCATGGAGCCGGCCCAGGTGTCCTTGCCGACGTGTTCGAACACGACGTCGACGCCCTTCTTCTTGGTGAGCTTGCGCACGACGCCTTCAAACCGGTCGGTGCGGTAGTTGATGACGTGATCGGCGCCAAGCGCCTTGGCCTTCTCGATCTTGTCGTCGGAGCCAACGGTGGTGATCACGGTGCAGCCGATCTTCTTGGCAAGCTGGATCGCCGCCGAGCCGATGCCGGAGCCGCCGGCATGCACGAGGATGGTTTCACCGGGCTCCAGCTTGGCGTTGTCGAACAGCATGTGCTCGACGGTACCGAAGGTCACCGGAGCAAGGGCGGCAGCAACCGCATCGACGCCCGGAGGGGCCGGTACCAGCAGGCGCGCCGGCAGGTTGATCTTTTCCTGCGCAAAGCCGTCGAGGTGGAAGCCGTGAACGCCGCCGACATGTTCGCAGAGGTTGTCGCGGCCTTCCTTGCACGGACGGCAGAGGCCGCAGGTGCGTGCACCGTAGACCGAGACGAGCTGGCCCGGAAGCACGCTGGAAACGCCCGGGCCGATCTGATCGACGACGCCGGAGGCTTCCGCACCGATGACGAGCGGCATCTTGCGCTTGGCGAACGCCATGCCGCGCCAGCCCCAGACGTCGATGTGGTTGAGCGCAACCGCCTTGACGCGCAGCGTCACCTCGCCCGGGCCGGGTGCTTCCGGTTCCGGAATGTCGGTGATTTCGAGCTTGCGGTCATCGAGCAATTGCAGGGCGCGCATGGTTCTTCCTTTAGATCTCTTTACATAGTCGAGCGGCTGGGCCGTGCTGACTGGCATATATACACTTTGGGAGAGTGGCGCAGCACCCCCTTTGGCCTGCCGGCCATCTCCCCCAAAAGGCGATCGACCCGCGACAAGCTTATCGCTTCAACGGAGGGCTCAGCTTCGGCCCCCTGATGAGCAGGACAGCGCTACACCCGATCTCCCCTCGTGCGGGAGATGCCCGGCAGGGCACAGGGGGCAGCGCCAAATCGTATTGCCCTCGAATTGGTTCAGGCCGGCTCGGCCGTCATCACCAGGCTGGCGTTCTGGCCGCCGAAGCCGAAGGAGTTCGACAGCACCGCAGAAACCTGCTGGCTGCGCTTCACGTTCGGCACGACGTCGAGCACGATCGCCGGATCGGGGTTCTGGTAGTTGATCGTCGGCGGCAGCGTGCCGGTCAGCATCGTCTGGATCGAGAACACCGCCTCGACCGCACCGGCGGCCGTCAGCGTGTGACCGATCATCGACTTGTTGGACGAGACCGGGATCGACGGCAGGCGATCGCCGAAGACGGCCGACATCGACAGATATTCCATCTTGTCGTTTTCGGGCGTCGAGGTGCCGTGCGCGTTGATGTAGCCGATGCCGGTTTCATCGATGCCGGCGTCGGCAAGGGCAGCGCGGATCGTCGCGATAGCCGGTCCACCGTCCGGCGAGGAGCGCGTGCGGTGGAAGAGGTCGGCCTTCTCGCCGCAACCCTTGAGGATGCCGTAGACGCGGGCGCCGCGGGCAACGGCTGCTTCCAGCGATTCCAGCACCAGCGTCGCTGCACCTTCGGCGATGACGAAGCCATCACGGTCCTTGGTGAAGGGCTTTGAGGCCTTTTCCGGCGGATCGTTCTGGGTGGAGAGCGCGGAAAGCAGCGCAAAGCGGATCAGCGCTTCGGCGCTGACCGAACCATCGGTCGCAACCGTCAGTGCGCGATCGGTGCGGCCCTGGCGGATCGCCTCGACGCCGAGCTGGATCGCGGTCGCGCCGGAAGCGCAGGCGGTCGACAGCGTCACCGGCAGGCCACGCGTGCCGAAGCGATCGGCAAGGCGCTCGGAGATCGAGCCGAAGAGCACGGCCTCATGGAACACCGGATCGGCCTTCTGGCGCATCGCAGCGAGGAAGCGGTTATAGGCATCGCCTGGCTGTTCGGAAGGCGGCGAACGATCGGCGAGCTCGAAGCGTGCGCTCCATTCCGGCTCGATCGGCGGGGCGGCCAGAAACAGCGGGCCGTTGAAGTCGCCGGAAAGCCCGGCCTGCGCCAGCGCTTCCAGTGTCGTCTCGCGCGCCATGGCATAGGAGCGCTCGACGGAGTTGGCCGCCGGCACCTCGATGAAATCGACCATGCCGGAGATGCGGGTGTTGAGGCCTTCCGTCGGGAAACGGGTGATCTTGCGGATGCCGGAGACGCCGCCGGTCAGCGCCGACCAGTTGTCTTCCAGCCCCTGGCCGAGCGAGGTAATGACGCCCATGCCGGTAACGGCGACGATCGGGCGGCCGAGGTGATCCTTGTAAGCGTTGCTCATCAATCGTTCCTCTTATTCGGCCGAAAGGACCGCGACGCCTTCGCCGCGTGAATGACCGACGGTGGTCACGACCGCCGACCGGGCAGCAGCCGTCATCGGCTTTTCGAAGCTGGCGTCGAAGGCCGGCACCTTGGCGCCGTGGCCGAGCGTGAGCGCGGCAAGCGCCAAGCCCGCCGGAAACTGCGCCTCGATGCTGTGGCCGACGATGCCGCCATAGGCACGCACAGGCGCGCCGGCCAGATTGGCCTGCAGGAACGCCTTTTCGCTGGCGACGAGATCATGAAAACCGGACGTGCCGGAAAAGACCACCGTGCTTGCCGGATCGAGCTTTTCAGCCGGTTTCGCAAGGTCCGCAAGGCGTGCTTCGAGCTTGCCGTCAGCGCGGCTGCCGCGGTCGCTGCCGATCGCGTCGATCGTCGCATAGATGCGGGCGCCACGGGCTTCGGCGTACTCGCGTGATTCCAGCACCAGGAAGGCGCCGACCGACCCGGGGATCATGCCGCCACCGTTGTCGCGGCTGCGCGACCAGATCGGGTGCCAGTCACCGGTTGCCTGGCCCTGGATCGCCTCGATCATCAGCATGATGTCCAGGCGCTCGGCCGAAAACGCGCCGCCGACGAGCGTATGCGTCGACTGGCCGGCCTTGATCCGGGCAAAGGCGGTTTCGATCGCCGAGATACCGGCCGCTTCTTCGCCCATGAAGGTGCGGGACGAGCCGGTCACCTTGTGCACGATCGAGATGTTGCCGGCGAGCAGGTTGGAAAGCTGGGCCAGGAACAGCGTCGGTCGCAGTTCGGTCGTCAGCTTTTCGTTGAGCAGCTGTTCGCGGTCGTTGCGCTTCAGCGCCTCGTCGACGATCAGTGAATCGACGTTGATGTCTCGCTCGCCGCCGCCGGCAGCGACGATCATGTCCATGCTGCCGCAGGCTTCGAGATTGTCCTTCAGACCGGCGTCATCCAGCGCCAGGCCCGCGGAAAAGACGCCGAGGCGCTGCCAGTTTTCCATCTGGCGCTGGTCGCCACGCTTGGCGATCTGCTGCGACCAGTCGATTTCCGGCAGCGGATGCACCGGATAGGGGCTGAACTTCTCGGTCTCGACGCGCGCGGCCGGCGACGTGCCGGCGGTCAGCATCGCCAGATGCGGCTCGACCCCGACACCCTGGCTGGTGACGATACCGATGCCGGTAATGACAACGTCGTTTGCAGATTTGCTCATCTTACTTCTCCGAACCGGCTGCCGCTGAAAGCGCCGCCATCAGACCCACTTCTCCAGCCCGCTTGCGCACGATATCGCCGAGCGGAACCTGATCGAACGGCATGGTCCGCAGCTTCAGCTGGGCGTCGCAGACCTTCTTGCCGCCAGAGGTGATCTTCGCCTTGGTGACGGCGAAGCCCGAACCTTCATGCTCGAGGAAGGCTTCGATCTCGAGTTCGGCCGAGGGCTCGACGAAGGTCCGCATCTTGGCGCCGTCGACCGACATCAGGAAGGGCATGGCGGCGAAATTGGTAGCGGCGAGCACCAGGAAACCGGAGGCCTGCGCCATGGTCTCGATGAGAAGCACGCCGGGCACCAGCGGATAGCCTGGAAAATGGCCTTCGAACACCGGGCTCTTCTCCGGCACGACGGACCGCGCCGTCAGCCGGCCAGCCGAAAGATCGACCGTTTCGACACGATCGATCATCTGGAAGTATTCAAGGAGCATTGAGGCTCACCCCGTTGGTTTCGGGCTCAAGTAAAAACGCCAATGCCGCCTGTCAAGCGCGGGGCGCGACGGGCGGCATTGGAAATCGAGTGGCAAGGCTCGGGCGAAAGCCCGATCAGCCCTTGGCAGCCCGCAGTTCGTCGATCTTGGCGCAGAGGTTCTTCAGAACGAAGTATTCTTCGGTCGAAACCTTGCCTTCGTTGACTTCCTGCGTCCACTGCTCGAGCGGAATCTTAATGCCGAATTCCTTGTCGATCGCAAACACGATGTCGAGGAAGTCCAGGCTGTCGATGCCCAGATCGTCGATCGTGTGGCTTTCCGGCGTGATCGTCTCGCGATCGATCTCGCTCGTTTCCGCGATGATGTCGGCAACCTTGTCGAATGTAGCTGTCACGCGCATACCTCTAATATTTTAAAGTCGAGTCTCGGCGATCCTATAGGTAAATGCGCCGCAAAAGCCAATGGCCTTGATGGCGAAGGCTTTCGAATTGGAAAACGGTGTTGCGACAGAGCATGGCTCAGACCGCCACCGAATGCCGGCCGCGGCCGTTGCCGAGATAGGCATCGAAGGTGGCCGCAACCGAGCGGGCAAAGGGCCTGCCGCGTTCGGTCAGGCGGAAAACCCCGCTTTCGATCGTCGTCAGCTCGTCCACATCGCGCGCCCGGAAGAGCCGCGCCTCCTCGATCACCGCGCCGGCAAGCGCCGGGAAGTCATGCTCGATCTCGTCGAAAGAGAAGGCAAAGCGGCACATGACGTCGGCAATCACTTTTGCTCTCAGGATGTCGTCCGGTGTGAAGCGGTAACCACGCACGGCTGCCAGCCCGGTGTTTTCCACATGGCGCAGATATTCGCCGGTGGCCGGCATGTTCTGAACATAACCTTGACGAAACTGACCGATCGCCGAGGCGCCGAGACCAATAAGCGTTTCGGCCGCGTCGTCGGTATAGCCCTGGAAATTGCGGCGCAGACGCCCTTCCCTGTTGGCCCGCGCCAGGCTGTCGTCCGGCTTTGCGAAATGGTCGATACCGATTGCCTCGTAGCCGGCAGCAACCAGCATCTCGGCGGCGCGGCTCATCTGCGCGAAACGCTCGACGATGCCGGGCAGGCTTTCGTCCGGAATCATCTTCTGGTGTGTCTTCATCCACGGCACATGGGCGTAGCCGAAGAGTGCGACGCGATCAGGCGCGAGCGAAAGCACGGCCTCCATGGTCCGCTCCAGCGACTGAAGGCTTTGGTAGGGCAAACCATAGAGCACGTCGCAATTGACCGAGTGTACGCCCCGTGCCCGGGACGCCTCGATCGCGTCGCGCGTCTGCTCGAAGGTCTGGATGCGGTTGATCGCATTCTGCACGACCGGATCGAAATCCTGGATGCCGAAGCTCGCCCGCGTCATGCCGATCTTAGCCAGCGCATCATGGCGCGCTTCATCGAGATCGTTCGGGTCCATCTCGACGCTGATCTCGCAATCGGGCGCAAAGGTGAAGTGTTCGGCAAAAGCACGTTTCAGCGCGATCATGTCGTCGGGCCTGACGAGCGTCGGCGAGCCGCCGCCGAAATGCAGCGCCGTCACCCTGGCCTCGCGGCTCACCCGGCTGCCGATTTCTGCAACCTCGCGATGCAGGCCGGTTAGATAGGTTGCCACCGGATCATAGCGCAGCGTCTGCTTCGTATGGCAGGCACAGAACCAACAGAGCCTGTCGCAATAGGGCACGTGCGCATAGAGCGAGATCGCCTCGCCCGCACGGATCGCACCGAGCCAGCCTTGATAGTCAACCGGCCCCACCGCCTCGGAAAAATGCGGTGCGGTCGGGTAGCTGGTGTAGCGCGGCACAGGGCTCGCATGCTTGAGGATGAGCGCGTCGTCCATAAGTCTCTCCGCTGTCATGAAGACGGCTTAGGACGGATCGGCAAAGAGGCCTTTGATTTTGATCAAGTCGGCGAATTAACACGTTAAAATTGACAATGCTCAAGCTGGCATGAGACATTGTTTCGCGCTTTCGGAATTAGCACCTGTCAACTCTTGATTTAACGACCCGCATCCTCTTTGGTCATCCAGAGACCAACGGCATGCAGGTAGAAAGAATTGCAGATCGTGAACGAACATCGTCGCAAGGATATCCATAATTCGGAGGTTCCAGCCGTCTGCGCCGCCTGCGAGGCGCGCCATGGCGGCGTTTGCGGCACGCTCACCCCGGATCAGCTGCTCGACCTCAGCCGCCATTCGACTCGCCGCAGCATCGAGCCCGGCCGCGAGGTCATCGGCCAGGGAGAAGCGACCGAGAGCTACGCCAACATCATCAACGGTGTCGTCAAGCTCAGCAAGGTTCTGGCCGACGGCCGACAGCAGATCGTCGGCCTGCAGTTTGCCCCTGATTTCATGGGCCGGCCCTTTACCCGCGAAAGCGCCCTGACGGCGGAAGCAGCCGTCGATACCGACATCTGTTGTTTCCCGCGCACCGTCATCGATCGCCTGGTCTCCGAAGCGCCCAACCTCGAGCACCGGCTGCACGAGCAAGCGCTGAAGGAACTCGACGAGGCGCGTGACTGGATGCTGACGCTCGGCCGCAAGACTGCGCAGGAAAAGGTCGCGAGTTTCCTCTACATCATCGCCACCCATATCGACCCGGAAAACGGCACCTCGAACGAGTTCGACCTGCCGCTGTCGCGCGCCGACATCGCAGACTATCTCGGCCTGACCATCGAAACGGTCAGCCGCCAGATCACCAAGCTGCGCAAGGAGAACGTCATCCGCATCGAAAACAGCCGCCACGTCACCGTGCCGAGCCTCGACCGGCTGATGCATGTGGCGGGTATCGACTGACGGCCGTTAGCGGCTGCTAAGCAGTAGTCGCAGCAACTTTCTCGACAGTATCGCCCCTCTCCTCGGGTTCGACCCGAGGACGACCGCTCTCAGCGCAAGCGGCGAGAGGGAACGAGGACGACTGCAGCCTTGCCATCTTCGGCAAGCTCGCGGGCGAATCCGACGGTGCGATTGAAACGGCCGCGTGCCGCAATTCCCCTTCTCCCCGTCAAAACGGGCAGAAGGTCCCGGCAAGGGGATGAGCAGCGGATCTATCAAGAAGGCAACAAGCCGGACGTGCGACGCGAGGCAGCGTCACCGCGTAATGACGATCCGCGTGTTCGCCAACCCGTGTTCCTTGGTAAGGGCGAAAAACTCCGCCGCATTGTTGGGATGCAGCCGCACGCAGCCATGCGAGGCCGGGCGGCCGAGCCGCTTGATGTCGTAGGTGGCGTGGATGGCGTAGCCACCGTTGAAGAACACGGCGTAAGGCATCGGCGCATCGTCGTACTTGCGCGAACGGTGGTTGCGCGAGAGCCACTTCGCACTCCAGCTGCCGCGTGGCGTCACATAGCCCTTGCGCGCCGTCGAGACCTTCCAGCGATACATCACGATGCCGTTCTGGCTGACGGTCATCGTCTGCGACGACAGGCTGATATCGGCAATCAGATTGGCGGCGTTCACGGGTTGAACGGTAAACTGCAGCAGAGCGGCAATCAGCGCAGTCAGAAGGCTTTTGCGCATGCTTCTCTCTCCGGGAAGACGAACACGTACCGGTGGAACCAAACGTTCCAGGAGAATAACTGATCGAATATGATACGATCTTAATACATATGGAAAGCAGAGTCTTAATGCGAAGGTCAACTTCCGCGATCAAATCATTGCGATTGCAAGAACAAGCCCGGTCATGACCGTGCAGGCGCCGTAAAAGACAGCAATACCGGCGTCGATGTCTTGGCTTTTCGCAACCGCCCGGCCCGGACCGTTGATCATCGGCTCGCCGACCTTGACGCCGCCATAGATGCGCGGACCCGCAAGCTGCAGGTCAAGCGCGCCGGCCATGGCCGCTTCCGGCCAGCCTGAGTTCGGCGAGCGGTGCAGGCCGTGGTCGCGAAGGCTCACCGTCAGAGCATCCTTGGCGGCACGCGCGCCGCGGTGGATCAGCGCACCGGCCGAGATCAACAGGATCGAGAGCCTGGCAGCCGGCAGGTTGGCGACGTCGTCGAGCCGGGCCGAAGCCCAGCCGAAGTGCAGATATTTCGGCGACTTGTGGCCAATCATCGAATCGGCCGTGTTCAGCATCTTGTAGGCGAGAAGCCCCGGAAGGCCGGCAACCGCATACCAGAAGGCCGGCGCCACGACGCCATCGGAAAAGTTCTCGGCCAGGCTCTCGATCGCCGCGCGGCAGACCGCCGGCTCGTCGAGCGTCTCCGGATCGCGACCGACGATCATCGACACGGCGGCCCGTCCGCCTTCAAGCCCACCCTGTCGCAGGCCCTCGGCGACGCGACGCACGTGATCGGCAAGGCTCTTCTGCGCCAGAAAGATCGCGACCAGAACGGCCTCCAGCAGGAAACCGAGCGGCCCGAAGACGGCGAACAGGCGATGCAGCAGATGGCCGAACCAGGCGCTGAGGCCAAGCAACAGCAGGATTGCGACGACGCCCCGAAATTTGCGGGCGCCATCCTCCAGATCCTCACGGTTCAGCCGGGCGTCGAAAAAGCCGATCGCCTTGCCGAAGAATACGACCGGATGCGGCACGCGCGCCCAGAGCCAGTCCGGATCGCCGACGACGCGATCGATCACCAGCGCCAGCGCGAGGATGAAAAGGATGGTCTCCGACACCTCAGAGCTCCATGCCGGCAAGCGCGTCCGCAAGCCGCCGGTCGCCCGCCGCGTCAGGTGCCAACCCGATCCTGAGCCAGGTCGGCGCATAGTCGAACTTGCGCGTGAGGATATGAGCCTCGCAGAGCCGCTCCTGCAGCAGACCTGCCCTCGGATGCTCGACCAGCACGAAAAGCCCCGTGCCGCCGATGCGGGCGAGCCCTGCCCCATCGAGTGCCGCGTCGAGGCCGGCGCGACGCGCGAGGATGCCGGCTGCGATCGCCTTCGTATCGCCCTGCATCAACGCTTTCGAGATCGTCAACGCCGGACCGGAGACGGCCCAGGGGCCGAGCCAGTCGGCAAAGGACGCAAGCACCGGTTCGGTCGCAACGACGAAACCGAGGCGCAGGCCCGCAAGGCCGAAGAACTTGCCGAAGGAGCGGAAGACGATGAGATTGCCCTGCCCCGGCACATGGCCGGCGACGCTCAGCTCCGGCTCGAGATCGCCGAAGGCCTCATCGACGAGCAGCAGCCCGCCGCTCGCTTTTTGCCTTGCGGCGATCGCCAAAAGCTCCGTCGGCGTCAAGGCGCGGCCGGTCGGGTTGTTGGGGTTGACGACGATGACAAGGCCATGTTCGGCCGTCAGCGCGTCGGCATCCGCGACGCGATCGACGGCAAAGCCGGCCGCCTCGAGCACGCGGGCATATTCGCCATAGGTCGGGCCGAAGATCGCGACGCGCCTGCCTGCCGGGGCAAGACGCGGCAGCAGCTGGATCACCGATTGCGTGCCCGGCACTGGCAACGGGAGCACGCCGTTGGTGCGGTAGTAGTCGGCGGCCGCGCGCCGCGCGTCATCCACCGTCTGCCGGTCCGGCAGCCGGTGCCAGGCGCGCTCGGGCACTTCAGGCAGGGCGACGGGGCATGGGTTGATGCCGGTCGAAAGATCCAGCCAGTCTTCGAGCCGGCCGCCATAGCGCGCCGCGGCTTCGGTGATGCCGCCGCCGTGAACGATCGGTGCGCTCATGCAGCACCTGCGACATCGATCAGATGCATGAAGGAACCGGCGACAGGGCCACGCCGGAGGCCTGCCTGGCCGAGATCCTCGCCGGCGGCGTCGCTGACGGCAAACAGCCGATCGGCCGCCCCTTCGGCGAGGATGGTCGCATAGTGGAATTCGTGCGCCGTCATGGGTCCATCGAAGAAGGCGTTGTCGACAGGCACGACGCGGCGATAGCCGAGGTGCCGCCTGCGCTCGGCAAAACTGGTGACGAGTGGCAGCAGGCCGAGCATGTCGTAGCGTGCGCCATCGGCAGCGACAAGCCCTTCGCCAAGCACCATGTAGCCGCCGCATTCGCCAAAAATCCGGGCGCCGCGTTCGGCAACCGAATTCATGCCCGAGCGGAAGCGGGCGGCGGCGCTTAAGCGCCCCGCATGCAGCTCCGGATAGCCGCCGGGCAGATAGACGGCATCGGCCTCTGCATCCGGCGCCTCGTCGGCGAGCGGCGAGAAGAAGGAAACCTCCGCCCCGCCTTGCCGCCAGCCGTAAAGCAGGTGCTCGTAACAGAAGGCAAAGGCGATATCGCGCGCGACGGCGATGCGCTGGCCGAACGGCTGCAGCCGCCTCGTATCGGCGGCCGCGGGCACCTGCGGAAAAATCGTCGCGATCAGGCGGATGGCCTCAAGATCGCAGGCAGCCTCGACGCGCGCGGCCGCCGCCTCGATGAAACCTTCGAGCGCCGAATGTTCGCCCGCCTGCACCAGGCCGAGATGGCGCTCCGGCAGTTGCAGCGCGCTGTCCTGGCGGAGCACGCCGAACACAGGCATGCGCACCTTGGCGAGCGCATCGCGCAGCATCATTTCATGCCGATCGCTGCCGACCTTGTTGAGGATGACGCCGACGACCCGGATATCGTCGCGGTGATCCGCATAGCCGCGCACCAGTGCGGCAACCGACTGGGACATGCGGGCGCAATCGACCACCAGAATGACCGCGAGGTTCAGCGTCGCGGCGAGATCAGCCGGCGTTCCCGAACCGTCGGCAGCCCCGTCATGCAGCCCCATCATCGCCTCGACGATCAAGGTGCGCCCGCCGGCAGCCGCATGCGACGCATTGGCCAGCAGCAGTTCCGGGCGCATCGCCCAGGGATCGTAGTTGAAGCAGGGCTCCCCGGTCGCCGCCGCATGGAAGGCGGGATCGATATAGTCCGGCCCCGCCTTGCCGGGCGCGATCGCCACGCCGCGCTTCTTCAGCGCGCGCATCAGCCCGAGCGTCACCGTCGTCTTGCCGGAGCCGGACGATGGTGCGGCAATCAGCAATCCGCTCATGCCGGGTTCCTGAGGATACGATTGGCGAAGGGGTCGGCGGCGAGCTTGCGCCCGTCGAGCGCGCCGATCCAGTCGAGCGCTGCGCGCAGTCGCACCACCTCACCGACGACGACGATCGCCGGCGGCTCCAGGCCTGCCGCCGCGACATCGGCCTCGGCGCGCGACAGCGTCGTTTCCAGTACTGTCTGCTCCGGCGTTGCCGCGTTGCAGACAAAGGCGACCGGCTCGTCCGGCGAGCGCCCGCCGGCAATGAGGTTGGCAGTGATGGCGCCGATATGCTTCATCGCCATATACATGACGATGACGGGCGAGCCGCTGGCGATGCCTTGCCAGTTGATGCGGTCCGGCACCAGGCCGGAGGAATCATGGCCAGTCAGGAACGTGACGGCGTGGTTCACCTCGCGGTGGGTCACCGGAATGCCGGCATAGGCAAGGCCACCGATGCCTGCGGTGATGCCGGGCACGATGCGAAACGGCACCTGATGCTCGACCAGCGTCAGCGCCTCCTCGCCGCCACGGCCGAAGACGAAGGGATCGCCGCCTTTGAGGCGCAGCACCCGGTTGCCGGCGCGCGCGAGTTCGACGAGGCGAAGCGAGATGTCGCGCTGCTTCGGCGACGGCTTGCCGCCGCGCTTGCCCGCAAACTCCAGCACGGCACCCGGCCGCGCGAGCTTGAGGCAATCCTCGTTGACCAGCGCATCGTGCACGATCACATCCGCCTGGCGCAGCGCATTGGCCGCATGCAGCGTCAACAGGCCGGGATCGCCCGGGCCGGCGCCGACCAGCCAGACCGAACCTTTTTCGAGCGCCGGCAACCCGGCAAAGAGGTTGTCGATCATGCGTGCTGTCCCACCTGTATTTCGGCGCCGCCCAACGGCGCGCCTGACGCGATCTCTAAAGAACCGGATTCCATTCCTGAGCAAACCCGGACAAAAGATTGATTCAATTCAACAACATAAGCGCGCATCAGACAGCCTCCGCCGCCGGGATGCGCTTTTCAGCGCGCAAGGTCGCCGGCCCTGCGAGGGCCGCCGTCGCATGGGCGGAGACGATCTTCGCCACGATCAGCACGGCCTCGCTGCCGGCGCCGACGAGCGCTGCCCCTTCGGCGACGCCATGGCAGCCGGTGTAGGCAAAGACGATCTCCGAGGGATTGGCGAGCCGCGAAGCTTCGGCTTCGAGCGTGGCGGCATCGTAGAACGCGGCCGGAACCGCGAAATGTCTGGCCGCCGCCAGGATCGCCGGTTCCTCGGCGCGGGCATCGAGCGAGGCGACCAGCCGCAGATCGCTGGCCACAGCACCGGCATCGGCAAGCGCGCGCTCGGCAAGGACGATCACCTCGTCGGCCGGCGTGCGACGCTCGCAGCCGAGGCCAAGCACCAGCCCGGCTCCTGCCTTTGTCGTCTGTGCAGCGTGTTGGCCCGATGGCATCGGCGGCCGGCTCCCTTCGTCGGTTCTCCTTAACGAAGCGCCGGCTGGGACGAATGGTCCCGGCCGATCTGGACAGCACCGGCTGATGGCCCCCTGGCTGGGTCGGCCGCACCGGACGCTCTTTCAGTCCACCGAAGCGGACGCCGTCGCATATCCTTCATTTTTACCGGAGCGCGAAAGGCCGGTCAAACCGGATTGCGCCATCGCCATGTCGCGTTTGAGGAAGATCGTCATCCGCCCGCCGTATCGCAATGACAGCCCATCTCGGCGGCGGTGCGCGCAAGAGCGCCTCCATCCAGAAAGCCAGCGACTCAGGACAAGGCTTTGAATCTCTGCCGGTTTCGCGGTTCCGATGCCTGCGTGAACAGCGACACCGCGACAGAAGGCTTTGCAAATCGCGCCGGGCTCTGACACAAGGCGGAAAATCCCGCCTGACATCTCCCCCTTTGAGTCCCCGCCGTGCAAGATCTCGCCTTCCACCTGCTCGCCTTCCTGTTCGTCGCCGCGTTCATTGCCGGCTTCATCGATTCGATCGCTGGCGGCGGCGGCATGATCACCATTCCGGCCATGCTGATTGCCGGTATCCCGCCCTTGCAGACGCTCGGCACCAACAAGCTGCAGGGATTGTTCGGCTCCGGCTCGGCGACGCTGTCCTATGCCCGGCGCGGCCATGTGAACCTGAAAGAGCAACTGCCGATGGCGCTGATGTCGGCGGCCGGCGCCGTGCTCGGCGCCCTGCTTGCGACCATCGTTCCCGGCGATGTGCTGAAGGCGATCCTGCCCTTTCTGTTGATCGCCATTGCGCTTTATTTCGGCCTGAAGCCGAACATGGGCGACGTCGACCAGCACAGGCGCGTCACCCCCTTCGTCTTCACGCTGACGCTGGTGCCATTGATCGGCTTTTACGACGGCGTCTTCGGCCCCGGCACCGGCTCCTTCTTCATGCTCGGCTTCGTCACGCTTGCCGGCTTTGGCGTGTTGAAAGCGACGGCGCACACGAAGTTCCTCAACTTCGGTTCCAACGTCGGCGCCTTCGGCGTCTTCCTCTTCTTCGGCGCCGTCCTCTGGAAGGTCGGCCTGTTGATGGGCCTCGGCCAGTTCCTCGGCGCCCAGGTCGGCTCGCGCTATGCCATGGCCAAGGGCGCCAAGATCATCAAGCCGCTGCTCGTCATCGTCTCGATCGCGCTCGCGATCCGGCTGCTCGCCGATCCGACGCATCCCTTGAGGATCTGGCTGGGGCTTTGAGGCGCCAGCGCGGTCGCCAAGTTCTGCGCCGTCCTAATGGGCGCGCGGATCGAGCCTACGAGGCGTCATGGGCCACACCGGCGGGCAGAGACCGCAAGCGCACGTCCGTTCTGCAATCCTCGATGACCGGCGGGCCGGATCGACGGGGCGCGGAGAGGCTTGCCGATAAACGGCAGAACTCTCAATCCGGCGCCAATGCACGGGCCTTTGCGAGAAGGGTTTCGTCGCCGTCGCCCAAGACTTCCAGTAGGCGCTTCATCTCGGCGCCGAACACTTTCCAGAAATTCGGATCGCCGGCTTTGATCGCTGTCGCATTGTCGATCAGGTCGGCGAGCTTGATGGTTTTCGCCGCCGCTGGCGCCAGCGCAAGGTGCTGGCGATCCAGTTCCTTGCGCACCTGTCGGTTGCCGTGGAACGGGGTGGATATATCGGTGAGCCACGCAACCAGCGTTGCGACCTTGGGGCCGAACGCCTCCTTGATCTCCAACAGCGTCGCGTCGGTATCCTCGACCGTATCGTGAAGCAGCGCTGCGGCGATCATTTCGGGCGTATGGGGAGCGCTTCGAACGATCTCGGCCACCGCGACCGGATGAACGATATAGGGCCGGCCGTCATATTTGCGCTTCTGCTCCCCATGTGCTCGGGTCGCGAACTGAAGCGCACTGTTTTCGAGGTCGGTCATTTTTCTGCGTTCAACGCCGGCTTCCATCACTCAAACCCAATTCCAAGCCTTTGGAACGAACCAGCCGACCTGCGCTTTCGATCGCGTCAGGTTGCTTCGAACGGCGCGCTTGCCGGCCCGCGCGCATGTCGCGGGCGATCAACGTCTGACAGTTATGCCAAGATCCGGCGCACCGGATTTAGACCAGCACGAGCACTGTTCTCCGACCGGACCTGCGCCATAGCCGCATTCGTTGTCCCGGGTCTTGCAGAGCCGTGGGCGGCGCGCTTCGGCGAGCGCCTTGGCCTTGGCTTCATCCGCGGCCCTTTGCTTGCGCGTCGTTTTGGTTTTCGGTTTCGTCTTCTGGCTGGCCGTCGTTTCCTGGGCCCGTGACGCACCGCTCTTCACGGTTTGCGCCTGCCCCGCCACGCCTGATGACAAGAACAGCAAGATCGATGCGACACCAAGCGCAGCTTTGAGAGTATTCTTCAAGGTTCACCCGTATTTAGCCTGTCGACGCTCTAACATGGGTGCGGCCTCCTGCCTATACAATCGCCCGACGGAAGGAGCAGCCTTCAAGGCTCGAATTTTGCCACCCTTCCGACACGGCGGACGACGAGGACAGCCTCCAGACCTCGGCAAAAGATCCGGTAACCATGACGAAAGTCGGACAACCCCGGCACTTGAACCTCCAGTCACTAGAGATTTCAAGATGATCCGGAATGCTTCGCCAGGCCGACGCTCACAGGGAGAGCCTACCCGGCGAACGCGCCTGTCTTGTCACTCCGCTCGCTCCAGAGGTTTCCATGTCCACCACCCTTCCCGCCATGCTGATGCTCGTCGTCGGATTGTCCACGCAGGCGCTGGCGATCCTCCGCCGTGTGCAATCCGGCCGCTCCCCGGTCGTGCTGACCTATGGCGACGATGCCGAGGGGTTTGCGGGCAAGCTTTTCCGCCTGATCGTCGCGGCGCTGGTGATCCACCTTTTCGCGGTCGCCATGCTCCCGGCATCCGTCGATGCCGCCCTCGGACGGATTCCGGCGCTCGACACGCCCCTCCTTCACGCCGTCGGGCTGGCGCTGATGACGCTCGGCGGCGGGCTCACGATGCTGTCACAATGGGCGATGCGCCATTCCTGGAAGATCGGCATCCCTGAAAAGCAGGATACGCCGCTTGTGACCAACGGCCTCTATGCGTTCTCGCGCAACCCGATCTATCTCGGCATGGTGACCGCGCTCATCGGCACGGTTCTGGCCGTGCCGAACGTCGTCTCGGTGGCGCTGGCGCTCTCGGCCTGGATCACGATTTCCTACCAGATCCGCATGGAGGAAGCCCACCTCGCCCGCGCCTTCGGCAACGCCTACGACGCCTATTGCAGGCGTGTCCGCCGGTGGGTGTGACCTCGGAATGCTGCCGCCTCAGGCGGCAGCATTGCCCGCCTCGACTGCGCGGCGTGGTCGCTCACGGTCGATAAAATAGAGGGCCGCAAGCGCAGCCACAAGGCCAGGCAAACCAAGCTCGAAGAAGGACGCGAACGAAATCGGCATGGGCGTCGACATGACGTAATCGTCGAGGCTATGGCCCAGGCTGCCCGTAAACAGGAACATCAAGAACAGCAGGGGGATGAAACCGATTGGCCCCACCACAACTGCCGCAAGCAGGAAGCGTAGCGCCAGCGCTTGCAGCGCCACGACTGCCCAGATCCTGTAAGCGATGGCCCAGATTTCGGGATCGAAGGCCCGCAACCGCCCGATGAACGTGGCATCTGGAAATGTCCACGGCGAGGCAGCGACGAAGACGCCATAAGCAAAGGCTGCGATGAGCGGTGCGACGAGACCGGCGACGATCAAGGGGCGCGCCAACGCCCATCCCCTCAGCCGCGCCTCTGCCCACGTGTCTCCCAAGGTTTGCCGGCGTCGATCGGGAAACCATATCGCCGCACAGGCGGCCGCAGACAGGGCGCCGGCGGCCCCGCCGATCAGCGGCAGATCCGATTGTGTTTCAGCATTGCCCTCCGAAGGAACGAACAGAAGCAGGAATATCGCGCCGGCATGAAGGCCGACGCAGAGTGCAGCTGGCCAGGCTGACCAACGGGAGCGCTTGAAGACGAGCGTGAGCATCAGAACCGCGGAGACGGCGGCGGCAAATGTCCCGCCGTAGTAGAGCCTCAGCACGAACCACAGCAATGGCAGCACCCTTCCGTTGGCGTTCCCGGGGGAAGAAAGCACATCCAGGAGAAAGGCTATCGGAAAGACAACGATGATCGGACCCAATGCGGTCGTGAGCCAGAAATAGCGCTCTTCACGATTGGCTTTGCCCGTCTGCCCATTCGCCTCGACCGCTGGTGCAACAGCGATCGTTCCATCCGCGGCTTCGATGCCGCCTGCCTGTGGCTTTCGTCCCTCGCGATACAACCAAAGCGCCGCACTGATACTTGCCACCAGCGCGCCAATTCCAGCCGGAAGGAGGACGTAGAAAACGGCCTCTTGCAGCAAGCCGATGATAGCCGCACGCGCATCGCCTGGCCAAACAAAAGAAGGTTCATTTTCGCTGGGATCCCACCTCGCCACGGTAGCCGCAATTACGTAAACGAGGGCAAAGCCAGCCATCGTCACGAAAGCACAAGCGGCGGAGAGTGCTGGAAGCTGCCACCTTTCATGGAGAAACCGCCGGAGGGTGACCGTCAGCCACGCCGAACTCATCGCAGGCAAGGCGCAGAGAAATGGTACGACAAACATTAGAACCGGAAGACCGGCAGTTTCCGATGCCGCTAAACAGCCGACGACCGTGCCGGCCGCCACGAATGCCGCCGCAACCCATGTCGAAAACGGAACATATTCCCGCGCGAGGCGCCCACGCCAATTCTCCATGACATCCATGCCGCTTTCCCTCGCCAACGCTCAACCCTGTCGTGCAGGCAGGATTGTCGTAAATCCACGAACATTTCAAGAACATTATACTTAGCAGCCGGTATCGCGGTCAGATTCGCGCCGCTCGCAAGCCGCGATTGTCGAAGCCGCACTGCCGGTCCCCAAGACACCCGAAGAGCTGTGCCCGCGTCCATGAAAGCGTCTGTCCGCCCGGTCGCCTTTCGGTTGGCCCAGGATGCCGACAACGGCGCGTCCGCTGGTAGGCTGGATCGCGAGCTTCGTCCTCAGGCAGCGACGCTCTCCACATTGGCCGCTTCGCGCAAAGGGCCGCGGCGGATCAGAACGACGGCTGAAAGGCCGGCAACGACGCTGGTAAGACCAAGCCCGAGGAAGGTGGCCGCCGATATCGGCACGATCTTCCGAAGAATGTCCTCGCTCAGGCTATGTGCCATTGCGCCGCCGACGAGAAAGGCTGCAAGCGAGAGGATGACGATGGCGACGCCCGGCCGGGCGGCCCTGTCTTTGAGAAACTGGTCGAGCATCATCGTCATCAAGGCCACAACCGCCCAGACCCGATAGTTCAAGACCCACGTCTCTGCCGCGCCAACCTGCCTGCCACCGTTGAACAGGTCCTGGGGCGCGATGCCAAACATTTGCGCGGCGACGGCCAAAAGGCAGCAAACAAGCGCAGCCACAGTGGGTGCCGCAAAGCCGGCGATCACCAGCCCACGCATCAGATCCCGCGCTGACGCTGTCTGTTCCGCAGTCTGCCCACCAAGGCCACGCCGATCGGGAAACCACATCGCGGCGCAGATGGCAGCCGAAAGAGCGCCGAGAAGGCCGGCGAACAGCAACAGAAACGCCTGATTGCTGGCGGTATTGTCTGCATAATCAAACAGAAGCGTGAAGACCGCTCCGACGTGCAAGCCGATAAATAGGGCCGCAAGCCAGGCCGAGCGGCGTGAGCGATTGGATACGAACGCAAGAACCAGCACCGCGCTGATTGCGACGGCGTAAGTGCCACCGAAATAGTATCTCAGCACCGCCCACGGCAGTTTGTCTGCGCTGATCGCGTTTTGCGGCCAGAAAATCATCTCCAGAATTATCAGCGGCAGGATAACGACAAAGGGGCCGATGAAAATCGATAGCCAGAAGTAGCGTTCGTCTGCCCGCGATTGGCGGCTGCGAATGTACGGCTCGTGCGCGACAACCACCGAAGGCATCGAAGCGGCCGTCCCGCCCGGTTCGCCATCAGCGCCATTGCGTTGCACCCGCCCGTCTCGCAGCAGCCACAGCCCCAAGGTCGCCCCGGCCATGAGCGCACCGGCGACCGAGAACACCAGCAGATCGGACGCCGGTCCGTAACGCGCCAGCACCGCATAAGGCACCGCATATCCACCGGGATCCCAACTCGCAAAATACGTGGTCAGAGTGTAGACGCCGACAAACCCGGCAACCGTGCCGAAACCACAGATGCAGGAAAGCGCCAGCAACTGCCAGGTATTGCGAACCGGTCGGCTGAACGCGACCGTCAACCGCGCCGCGACCATTGCCGGAAAGATACCGAGGAGAGGAACGACAAGCTTAAAGGGGCAGAGTGAAGCCGATGCCACGAGGTGGACGGCAGCCCAGGTGACCGCCAGCGCTGCCGTCGCTGACACGGCAAAGGAAAGATAGTCCCTTTCAAGGCGCTTGCGCCTATCGTCACCATCCCGCATGCCGTCCTCCCACCACCCACAACCATTTCGTGTATCAGGATTGCGGCTTGACTGAGGCGAACATTAAGGGAACAAATTCACGCGAGGCAGGCGCGTAGAAATTCAGAAAACTGCGATCAACAATGCCCCTGTCGCAATGAAGGCAACGCCGAGCCAGTTCATCAGGTTGAGCTTTTCGCCGAGGAACAGTACGCCGAAGATCGCGACCATGACGATCGAGAGCTTGTCAATCGGGGCAACACGGGCCGCATCGCCGAGCTTTAGCGCGCGGAAATAGGCAAGCCAGGAGGCGCCGGTCGCAAGGCCCGACAGCGCCAGGTACAGCCAGGTGCGTCCCGAGATTTCCGATGGCTTCTGCCATTGCCCGGTCGCCGCCACGATGGCGGCGATCACGCAGAGGATGACGACGGTGCGGATCAGCGTTGCGAAGTCGGAGTTGATCTGCGCAACCCCGACCTTGGCAAACACGGCCGTGAGCGCAGCGAAGGCCGCCGAAAGCAGTGCCCAGAACTGCCAGCTCTGGCTCATCAGAATTCGACGCCCTGCTGCGCCTTGATGCCGGAGCGGAACGGATGCTTGATCAACTCCATCTCGGTGACGAGGTCGGCGATCTCGATCAGGTCTTCCTTTGCGTTGCGGCCGGTGAGCACCACGTGGGTCATATGCGGCTTTTCCTCTTTCAGGAAGCGCACGACCTCGGCGACGTCGATGTAGTCGTAGCGCAGCGCGATGTTGATCTCGTCGAGCAGCACCATCGAGTTGCGCTCGTCGCGGATCAGTTCCTTCGCCTTCTCCCAGGCCTTTTCCGCCATCGCCACGTCGCGGGCGCGGTCCTGCGTTTCCCAGGTAAAACCTTCGCCCAGCGTATAGAACTGGCAGACGTCGCCGAAATGCTTCTCGATCAACTCACGCTCGCCGGTCGCCATAGCACCCTTGATGAACTGCACGACGGCGCAGGGCATGCCATGGGCGATATGGCGGAAGATCATGCCGAATCCGGCGGTCGACTTGCCCTTGCCCTTGCCGGTGTTGACGATGATCAGACCCTTCTCGTCGGTCTTCGTCGCCATGATCTTTTCGCGGGCTGCCTTCTTCTTCGCCATCTTCATGGCGTGGCGGGCATCATCCTTCTCGGCCGGGGCTTCGCCGCCTACTGTCGTCTCGTCGCTCATGATCACTCCCTCAGTTCTCAAGTTCGGGATGGGCAGCTGCCCTCGTCCCGCTTCGGTTCCTTCACTGAACAGTGAAACGGAACCGGGTCTTTGTTTCCAAGCAATTCCGGACGGAAGACCGCCAGCCCGGAACCGCTCTATTCGTTGCCGGCGCGACACCGGGTTGCTGCCGTGCCGATGCCGGCGAGTTCAAATCGCGCCGAGTTCGAGCGCGGGGTCCAGAGATTGCGGTCGATCGCTTCGAGGAAACGTTCGGCCAGTTCGGCAAAAGCGGCCGGGTTCTTCTCGCGCAGGAAATCCGCCACGCGCTCGTCGACGACGAATGCCTGATAGGCCGCCTCGAAATGGTGGTCGCGCACGGCCCCCGTGGTCGCCGCAAAGGCGAACATGTAGTCGACCGTGGCGGCGATCTCGAAGGCGCCCTTGTAGCCATGGCGCATGACGCCATCGATCCACTTGGGATTGACGACACGCGCCCTGACCACGCGGCCGATCTCCTCTTCGAGCGAGCGGATCACCGGCTTTTCCGGCCGGGAATGGTCGTTGTGGTAGATCGCCGGGCGGTGTCCGCCGAGCTGTTCGGCAGCAGCACTCATGCCGCCTTCGAACTGGTAATAGTCGTCGCTGTCGAGCAGGTCGTGCTCGCGGTTGTCCTGGTTCTGCACCACCGCCTCGATCGTGCGCAGGCGCTCCTCGAAGAGGCCGCGCTCGGCCTTGCCCTCCTCGCCGGCGCCATAGGCATAGGCGCCCCAGGTGAGATAGGCCTCGGCGAGATCGGCCTTGGTTTCCCAGCCCTTCTCGTCGATCAATGCCTGCAGGCCGGCACCATAGGCGCCGGGTTTGGCGCCGAAGACGCGGTAGGAGGCGCGGCGTGCAGCCTCGGCCGCCTCGACACCTTCTGCTTCCAGCCGCCGGCTTTCCGCCCGCATGCGCGCCGCGATCATGTTGTCGGCATCGTCCTCTTCCAGCGCGCCGACGGCTCGGATCGCCTTGTCGAAGAGCGCGATCTGATCCGGGAAGGCATCGCGGAAGAATCCGGAAATGCGCAAGGTGACGTCGACGCGCGGACGGTCGAGCACCGCAAGCGGCACGATCTCGTAGCCCATCACCCGGCGCGAGACCATGTCCCAGGTGGGCTTGGCACCGATCAGCGCCAGCGCCTGGGCGATATCATCCCCACCGGTGCGCATGTTCGCCGTGCCCCAGGCCGTCAGCCCGAAGGAGGATGGCCACTCACCGTGATCCTGCAGATAGCGACGGATCAGGAGTTCGGCGGATTTTTTGCCGAGCTCGTAGGCCGCCGGTGTCGGCACGGAGCGGCTGTCGACGGAATAGAAATTGCGCCCCGTCGGCAGCACGTCCGGTCGGCCGCGCGTCGGCGCCCCGGAGGGACCGGGGGCGACGAAACGGCCGCTGAGGCCGGTGAGGAAGCCCGCCATTTCCGCAGCGCCGGAGCCCGAAATCGAGGGCTTGAGGCGGGTGTCGATTTCGTCGAGCACGGCCCGGGTGTTGGTCCAGCTTTCCGGGCAGGCCAGTTCGCCGGCAACGAGATGTGCGGCCAGCAACTCGATCCGCTCCACCGTATCGCCGGCGGTGCGCCAGGGGGCGTCGGACACGTCGCCGAGGATTGGTGGCTTCGGGGCTGTCCAGCTGTCGGACATGACGCAGTCGAGTGGGTCGAGGGCGAGCCCCGCATCCGCTGCGATCGCCCGCTGCAGGCTCTGGTCGCCGCCCTCGCCGAGACCGCGCGGCACACGTGCGAGCGCCACGGTCAGATCCGTCAACAACCGCCCCTCCGGCGCGACGCCGAAGATGTGCAGGCCGTCGCGGATCTGCATTTCCTTGAGGTCGCAGAGATAGGCGTCGAGTTTTTCCAGCGCCTTGTCGTCGCTGTCACCCTTGTGAATGCCGGCGTCGCTGTCGAGGCCGATGTCGCGCACGAGGTCGAGGATCTGGCGGCTGAGCAGACGCAGGCGCCGCGGGTCGCCGCCGGCCGCGTCATAGTATTCGTCGACGAGCGCTTCCAGGTCCTTCAGTGGCCCGTAAGACTCGGCGCGCGTCAAAGGCGGCGTCAGGTGGTCGATGATCACGGCGCTGGTGCGGCGCTTGGCCTGCGTGCCTTCGCCCGGATCGTTGACGATGAAGGGATAGATATGCGGCAGTGGACCGAAAATCGCCTCGGGATAACAGGTCTCCGACAGCGCCAAGGCCTTGCCCGGCAGCCATTCGAGATTGCCGTGTTTGCCCATGTGCACGATCGCCTGCGCGCCGAATTGCTGGCGGAGGTAAGCATAGAAGGCGAGATAACCATGCGGCGGCACGAGGTCCGGCGAATGGTAGCTTTCCTTCGGATCGATGTTGTAGCCGCGCGCCGGCTGGATGCCGACGATCACCTCGCCGAAGCGAGCGAGCGGCAGCGCGAAGGCACCATCGAGGAAGAAGGGATCGACTTCCGGCGCACCCCAGCGGCCCGCGACTTGATCCTTTATCTGTTTCGGAAGCGAATCGAAGAAAGATTTGTAATCGTTCAGCGAAATGCACTCGCGGATTTCGCGATCATGGCTTGCCGAATTGGTCGGGCCGGCCATGAGATACCGGATCAGCGCGTCACCGTCGTCCGGGATATCGGCAACGGCATAACCCTCTTTCGCCATCGCCCGCAGCACTTCGACGGTGCCGGCTGGGGTATCAAGCCCGACACCATTGCCGAGGCGACCGTCGCGGTTCGGATAGTTGGCCATGACGATGGCGATACGGCGCTCAGGCGGTTGCGCCCGGCGCAGCTTCGCCCAGTTGACCGCAAGATCAGCGGCAAAGCGCACCCGGTCTTCGAGCGGCTCGTGCCCGACGATATTGGCCTCGACCTTGGCGTCGTAGATCGACGCCGCCTTGAACGAGACCGCGCGAGCAAGAATACGGCCGTCGACTTCAGGCAGGGCAACGTTCATGGCGAGATCGCGCGCCATCAGCCCTTGCGGCGACGTTTCCCACTGTGCCCGCGACGAGCCGGAGAAGATCACCTGCAGGACAGGCGCACCGGTCGATTCCAGCACGGTCGGCTGGCGATCGGCCCCGGGCGACGAGACGGCAAAACCGGTGGCGTTCATCACCACGTCGGGTGCAGCTTCAGCAAAGATCGCTTGCAGCGTGCCGACGGAAACGGCATCCTTGAGGCTGGAGACGAAGACCGGCAGCGCGCGGACACCTTGTTTCGCCAACGCGTCGATCAGCGCCTCGACCGGTCGTGTCTCACCGCTCTGGACGAGGGCGCGGTAGAAACAGATGGCGATGGTTGGTTCGAATTCCACCCTGTCCGTCTTGTCGGCATCAAAGCCGGCGACGAGCTGCAACCACGCCGAAACCCCGATCACGCCCTTGCCCGGCCACCAGATTCCGGCCTTCAGCAGCGGCTTGGCTGGCTGCGGCTTCTCGGCACCGGTGACCAGCGCCGCGGCATAGTCGAGGAAGAGGCCGGCATTGTCGGCGCCGCCTTCGGTGAAATAGGCCCAGAGGCGCTGGCGGTCGTCGGCTGCGACGGTGGAGAAAGGCTCAAGCCCTGGATCCGGCTTGTCGTCGCCCGGCAGCACCGCGATCTGGAAACGGTGGGTGACGGCGGCGGCATGCAGGGCTTCGAGCAGATAGCGGAAATAGCTGGCGCCACCGAGCGGACGGACGACGATCAGCTTGGCATGGCGCGCCGTACGCTCGACATAGGTGTCGACCGACATCGGATGCATCAGGCTCATGAGGCTGGCGATGCGCAGGCTCAAGCCGCCGTCGCGGCGACCATGGGCTGCAGCGATCGAGGAAAGCTCGGTGTCGGCGGCAGAGAGGAACAGGATATCGGCCGGCGTTTGCCCAAGGTCGATCGCTTCGTTGCCGTCGGCGATCGTTCCTTTCTGGGCGAGAAGCAGATGCATTCGTCTTGTCCGTTCGGGCAATCCCGGACGGAAACGCTGAAAGCTGCCTCCGCCCGAAACTGCATCATTTCAATGTATTAGATCATTTCACTCAAGGAACGGTCTAGACCAGTGCGGTGATCGCAGCGCGCACCGCCGCCTCGTCCATGTCGTGCAGGCCGATGACGACGAGGCGCGTGCCGCGCTTCTCGCCCGCGCCCCAGGCGCGGTCGTAATACTGGTCGATGCGGGCGCCGACAGCCTGGATCAACAGGCGCATCGGCTTGCCGGGCACATCGGCAAAGCCCTTGAGGCGTAGAACGTCATGCTCTGCGATCACGCCCTTCAGGCGATCGATGAAGGCGGCCGGGTCGGCAATCGCACCAAGCTCGACGACGAAGCTGTCGAATTCGTCGTGGTCGTGCTCCTCGCCCGCCTCGTGCTCCATCTCGTGGTGCGACTTGCGGTTGGCGATATCGCTTTCCGTGCCGACACCGAGGCCGAGCAGGATGGCGGCGGCGACTTCGCCGTTCTTCGCCTCGATCATCGCAGGCTTGCGGCTGGTGCGCGAGGAGACCTCGTCGCGCACGGCCTTGAGGCCGGAGGCGTCGATGAGGTCGGTCTTGTTGAGAACGATGAGGTCGGCGGCGGTCAGCTGGTCCTCGAACAGTTCCTCGATCGGGCTTTCATGGTCGAGATTGTCGTCTTCGACGCGCAGCGCATCGACCTTGTCGTGGTCGTCGGCAAAGCGGCCGGCGGCAACGGCCGCGCTGTCGACCACGGTGACGACGCCATCGACGGTCACTTCGCTGCGGATATCCGGCCAGTTGAAGGCGGCGATCAGCGGCTGCGGCAAAGCGAGACCCGAGGTTTCGATGATGATGTGATCGGGACGGTTTTCGCGCTCGAGCAGCTTGGTCATGGTCGGGATGAAATCATCGGCAACCGTGCAGCAGATGCAGCCATTGGTGAGCTCGATGATATCGTCCTCGGTGCAGGCCTCCGCACCGCAGCCCTTGAGCACGTCGCCATCGACGCCGAGATCGCCGAACTCGTTGATGATCAGCGCGATGCGCTTGCCGTCGGCATTCTGCAGCAGGTTGCGGATCATCGTCGTCTTGCCGGCGCCAAGGAAGCCGGTGATGACGGTCGCCGGGATCTTGCCCTGGTTGGCTCTCGCAGTGGTCATTTTTCAACCCTTCATTTTCAGCGGCAAACCGGCCGCGACAAAGTAAACTTCAGCGGATTTCTCCGCAACGATCTGGTGAAGCCGGCCGGCATGGTCGCGGAATTCGCGGGCCATGCGGTTCTCGGGCACGATGCCGAGGCCGACCTCGTTGGAAACGAATACGAGACGCGCCTGCGCCTCAGGGAGATACGCGGCAAGGGCGGCGAACTCCGCCGCGATGTTGCGCTCTTCGAGCATGAGATTGGTGACCCACAGCGTCAGGCAGTCGATCAGGACCACGTTGGCAGGATCGTCGATGCTTCTCAGCACGCCGACGAGATCGACCGGCTCCTCATGCGTCGTCCAGCCTTCGCCGCGGCTTGTCCGGTGATGGTCGATGCGCGCGCGCATTTCGTCGTCCCAGGCCCGTCCCGTGGCGACATAATGTCGGGTGAGGCCGGACGCTTCGGCGAGCCTCTCGGAGAAGCTCGATTTGCCGGAACGGGCGCCGCCAAGAACCAGCACGGGTCCGGCGCTGAGACTGCTCATCGTCGCCGCCTCAACACGCCGAGATCAGCGGCAGGCGGCAACAGCCATCGGGCGCGCCGCGGGCGCGTTCTTGAAAACATCTGCGAGCCAAAACAACCTCCGTGATGGCGTTGGAGACAAACGTCCCCTCGGGCGGAATGCCCATGCCGGATGGCAGGTCTCCTGGCTCACGGCGTCACGGGGCCAAACATCGCCTCGCCCTTAACGGGCAAGGTTCCGATGTCAGGACCCGAACGGCCCGCCTCACCTTCCCGGCGTTTTTCCGACAGCGAACCTTTTGCACGTCATCTCCGACGCTCGGGCGCTGTAGGCGGCTTCGTGAAAGGCGGACGATTCGTAGAAGAAGAGGCGTCCAACCCGGCTGATCACGATGCCACGCCAGTGGCTTTTCCGGCTTGATCCCCGACCTGCCCCGGCTGCCCATGCAACCGGCCGACAACCCGGCATCAAACCCGATGGCGAACCCTGACCGTTCTACAGTCGCGGGGTCGGCTGCGATAAGGATGCCCGATTTGGGTCCATCCGTCACATTCCCAATTATTCCCCCGTGTCGCCACGACAAGGAGGAACCATCCAACACCCGATGATTAGGAACCGGACCGCGCAAAGTCAATCGACGCATGCGACGCCTCCCCGGCCGAGTTGCGCCACGCGACGATTTGTCGAGCCGCGAACGGACGGCCGCGGCCCGCCAAGAACGGTCGCGCATCCGCTTGCCTTCCACCCGTGGCTCGATCCCTTACACTCTCATTGTGGACCGTGCGCTGATCGGCCCCACGGGAGCGCTACGCTTTCGGTTGAGGGTTGACGATTTTCAGCCGGCACGTCGCGATCACCGCTGTGGTCGAGACTGCGGCTGCGGCCAGATAAATGGCGCTCGCCCCCCATCCTTCGCCGAGGCTCCCGGACAAAAGCGTGCCGAGCCCGTAGCCGGCCCACATAAAGCTCGTAAGCCAGCCAAACGCCTCGGTTCGATCCTCCGGTCGGGCACTCAGCCCGACAGCGAGCTGGCCCAGCGCATCCCGGGCTCCGCTGAAAACCCCGGCACCGAGATAGAGCAGCAACAGAAGCCAATGGTCTGAGGTCATGCTCATCAAGATGAAAAAGCAGGCCGTCACCAGGTGAAAGGCAATCATGCCGCGCTTCACTGAAGGTTGCGCGCGCAGCGCGCCATAGAAAATGCCGCCGAAAACCTCGCCGGCGGCAAATCCACCGAGAAGAACACCTGCCAGGGTGGCCGTGACGCTCGCCACCGCGCCAATCTGCATGGCACCAATCGTAAAGGTGTCGAGGGCGACGATCGCCAAAAGCAGCGCCAGCGGAGCGTTCGCCAGGACGGAAAACAGCTTTCGCGGACGGCGCTCGGTGGCCTTCCTTGCCATGGGACTGTTGGCGATCAGCATGTCGCCAACGACCTTTGCGACAGCGCACGACCCCACGATCATGTTTGGCGGCATCACATAGAGCAAGGCACCGACCAGGATGGGCCCGAGTATGAAGGTGCTCGAGTTGATGACTGTATCGAGCGCATAGGCACTCGATAGATTGCTCTCGGGCACGAGATGCGGCCAACTGGCCCGGACGACGGACCCCGATGGCGGCGTCGTCGCACCCAGGGCCGCGGCAGCCAAGAGAAGATAGGCGGCCGACAACTGATGGACGAGCGCGAAGACCACCGCCACATAGGACAGGGTATGAAACCCGACGAACACAAAAAGAGTTCGCCGCGAACCGAAACGATCGACGAGGCGGCCGGCAGCGGGGGCGATCAAGGCCAAGGCAACGGCGTGCGCGAACAGGACCGCGCCCGCATCCACGACTGAGCCCGTGCTTTTCGACACCGCGATCAGAAGGGATAGGCTCAGCATCGACGTGGTCATTCGACTTATCGATGTCGCGATCACGAGACGGACGACACCATCCCCGCGCAGCACCGCAGCATAGCTCTCACCGACCATTCTTGCGTTACCTTCGTAATCCGAATAGTTAGTAACGAGTACACAACCGGTCCGTTACCTGTCAAATGCAACTTACACGTAACTCACAACGCCAGGCCGCCTTGGCGGCGACTTTGGTGAACCTCGCACTGGACGGTCAATCCGGCGGCCGCGCCTATGCTGGCTTGACAGCCGACGCGCTGAAGCGAGCATTTGCCGAACAACTCAACCCATCGATGAGCAAGCGCGTTCTGCCCGTCGTCGATGGCGGCGCGCGATTGCGGTCGGTCGCAACGGACCTCGGCCCGGTGTTTGAGGCCGCCACGGACGAGACCGCTGCGGCGACGCTGAACCACCTGATGAAGCGCTACGCCCCTCGTCCCTATCTCGTGGCCGACGTCGACCAACCCCATCACCTGCATTTCCATGGAGATGGCGAAACGATCATCGAGACGCTGGCAGCCGAGTTCGTGGTTTCCCTGGCGCTGCTCATGGACAGGTTCGGCAGCCGGCGCTTCGGACGGTGCCATGCGAACGGATGTGACCGCGCCTATATCGACGTGACGCGAAACGGGTCGAAGCTGTACTGCTCCGACGCGTGCATGGCACGTATGAAGATGGTCGAGTATCGCGCACGCTTGCGCAAAGGCTGAACGGCGCAGGATCAACCCACGCGATCTATACCCGCTCAAACACGCTGAACTGGAAGGACTGGATCGTATTCCCCGGCGTACGGTGCTGGTGCTCGAAATGCTCGACCAGGCGGAAGGACGGCCCGACCACCTCGGCAAGGGCTGCCGGGTCGTAGCGCACCACCGGCAGGCCGCTGCAACGCTCGGGACCATCGGGGGCGAAGGTGGCGATGATGGCGTGTCCGCCGGGCACGACGGCACCGGTGAGCCGCTCGATATAGGCAGCCCGGTCGCTGGCATCGGTGAGAAAGTGAAAGGCGGCGCGGTCGTGCCAGAGCTCATAACGGCGGTCCGGCATCCACGTGGTGACATCGGCCGCGATCCAGTGCACGTCATCGGCGCGGGTGCCGAGCCTTGCCTTGGCGGCATCCAGGGCGGCCGGCGACAAATCGAGCACGGTGATATCGCTCATGCCCGCAGCGATGAGCGCATCGACCAGCCGCGAAGCGCCGGCGCCGATATCGATCAGCGATGTCGAAGCCATCGGCGCATGCCGGCGGATGAGATCGAGGGAGACGGCAGGCGTATCCTCAAACCAACTGACGCCCGCCTCGCCTTTCGACTGATAGGCCTTGTCCCAATGGGCTCGTCTGGTTTCGTCCTGCATCGCGTTCCCTGCCTGGGAACGCACGACCGTGACGGGCGCTCCCACCTTCCTCCATCCATTTTACAGCGGATTGCCCGGTAACGTTGGGCGGTTTCCGTCGGGGCCTTTGCTGACACCGGCAGGCCCCCGCCGACCGCAGTCGATACCGTTCTCTCGGCTAACGACCGAGCAGCCCATCCAGCCAGCGCCGGTCAAGTACCGCCTCCAGTTCGCTCGCGACATCGTCGAGCGCGCGATCCACCGACTGGCGGTAGTTGCTGGCGCCGCCCTCGATGCCGAAACTTTTCAGCAGCGCGCCGCGATAGGCGTCGCTGGTGAAGAGCCCGTGCAGGTAGGTGCCCATAACCCGACCATCGGCCGAAAGCGCGCCATCGGCGCGGTTGTCGATGCGCACCGAAGGCCGATCACAGTCGGCACCTTGCGTCTTCCCCAGGTGGATTTCATATCCCTCGAGCGCCACATCATGCTCAAGCGACCAGGCGCGGCTGTTGCGCACGGTCTTTTCCGGCGCCATCTCGGTTTCGACATCGAGCAGCCCGAGGCCCTCGACCGCCCGTTCGCCGCCTTCGATGCCGAGCGGATCGGTGACGCACCGGCCGAGCATCTGGTAGCCGCCGCAGATGCCGATGACCCGGCCGCCGCGCCGCACGTGGCGTTGAAGGTCGCGGTCCCACCCTTGAGCGCGGAAATCGATGAGATCGCCGATGGTCGACTTCGACCCGGGAATGACGACGAGACCGGCATCCGAAGGAATGGGGCTGCCCGGCCGCACGAAGACGAGATCGACCTCCGGCTCGGCCGCGAGCGGATCGAGATCGTCGAAATTGGCGATGCGCGACAGCACAGGCACGGCCACCTTCAGGGCCCGCCCCTCGCCGCGCGTCAGCTTCTCCAGCACGACGGAATCTTCCGCCGGCAACCGTGCCGCCGCCTTCAGCCAGGGCACGACGCCAAAGCAGGGCCAGCCGGTGAAGCGGTTGACGGCGGCAATGCCGTCGTCGAACAACGTGACGTCGCCGCGAAACTTGTTGATGAGATAGCCGGTCACCATGCGCCGGTCTTCCTCGGACAGGATCGCATGCGTGCCGACCAGCGAGGCGATCACCCCGCCGCGGTCGATGTCGCCGACCAGCACGACCGGCACGTCGGCGCGCGTGGCAAAGCCCATGTTGGCGATGTCGCCGGCGCGCAAGTTGATTTCGGCCGGCGAGCCCGCGCCTTCGACCACCACGAGATCGGCACCGGCCGATATTTGTTCGAAACTGTCCATCACGGCGCCCAGCAGCTTGGGCTTGAGCGCCTGATATTCCCGCCCCCTGGCCTGCCCGGCCACCTTGCCCTGGACGACGATCTGGCTGCCGACATCCGACTGCGGCTTCAACAGAACCGGGTTCATGTGCACGGACGAAGGCACGCGTGCCGCCAGCGCCTGCAGCCATTGCGCCCGGCCGATCTCGCCGCCGTCGTCGGAAACGGCGGCGTTGTTCGACATGTTCTGCGGCTTGAACGGACGGACCTTCAGGCCCTGGTTGGCGGCAAGCCGGCAGAGCCCCGCCACCAATACCGATTTTCCGACATCCGAGCCGGTTCCCTGCAACATGATCCTGCGTGTCATGCGGCCATCGGTAACACTGAAACGATGAGCGGCAAAGGTCTGTTTCGACACGATTTCGCCGCAATTGACAAAGCCCTTTCACGCATTGTTTCGCGCTTTCGCAAGGCTTGTCGAAAATGTCGCGCCCGGTAGCCAGAATGCGACATGGCGTGGCGAGTTTGGCATTCAATTTTTTGCAGCGCACACCTATATCAACGGCATAGCAACACGCCCCGGAGGATAGGCCTCCGGCCTCTCAAGGTTCACGTCCATGCTGTATATTTTCAGCAAGCCCAATTTCGTTCAGATCGCCTGGAACTCCAAGGTTCCGTCCAGCCAGTCGCGCGTGCGCAACCTCGTCGTCGACGCGCCCTTCGGTCCGCTCGGCGTCATCCGCACGTCGAACGTCGGCTAAGGCCAGCGATCGGGGCGAATGCCCCTTCGAGCTCTCCTCCCAGAGCCTCCTCCACCGCCCCTCCGGGGCGGTTTTTTTATGTCCGGCATTGGTCCTGAAATGCGAAGGCCGCATCAACCTCGCCAAGAGGGATGCGGCCGCCAAAATACGCCTGGTCACTTCGGAAAAACACACCGAAGGTTCGCTCAAAGTCCGGGACGCACAAACCTGATCCGGACCGGCGGCAGTCCCCCGCCGCGAGAAGAACAATTAGCTGGACATCGTTACCGGATGGTTATTGAGGATTTAACCAAAGATGAATTCCGGACTTTTTTGTAAATTTTTCGCGACATGCGCGCTATTTGGCATGACGCAATCACGACAGGAAACGTCAGGATCTCGACAGGGTTTTGAGACCCGTGGCGTCCAGCGCCATTTTTTGCGGCAAGAATTGTCGCTATTGCTTAAATTCGGGGTCCCTCACGCACAAAATGCGCGCTCCCGCGATGTCGCAGACAGAACGCAAGAGCGCCCGCGCCTCCCGGTCAACCGATTGAAGAGGTTGATTTCTCAGCGAGAAACCTTAGGCTTGGCTTGCGGTATAAGAGGAGATTGGCTGGCGACAGGGTTCCGCGGCCAGGGCTGAAAACGAACTCCCGCACCGTCCGCAGCAAGGGTGAACCTTGGCTTGTTTGATGCCGACCCCCCGGCTGCATCGTTGTTTCGGGTAACGGAGGATGTGTCGCGTCCGCCGTGGATTCCCGTTTGGATCTTGGCTGCAAAATAAGACTGGGAGGTCTTGCAACATGAAGAAACTCCTCGCTTCCACCATTCTCGCCGCTGGCCTTTACGCCATGGCGGGTTCCGCGCAGGCCGCGGAATGCGGTGAAGTCAGCATCGCCGAAATGAACTGGGCTTCCGCCGGCGTTGCCGCCCAGGTGGACAAGTTCATCCTGGAAAACGGCTACGGCTGCACCGTCACGCTGGTCACCGGCGATACCATGCCGACCTTTGCCTCGATGAACGAAAAGGCCCAGCCGGATATGGCACCGGAACTTTGGGTCAACGCCGTGCGCACGCCGCTCGACGCCGCGGTCAAGGAAGGCCGCCTCATCGAAGCTGCCAAGATCCTCAGCGAAGGCGGCGTCGAGGGCTGGTGGATCCCCAAATTCCTCGCCGATGCGCACCCGGATATCAAGACAGTGCAGGACGCGCTGAAGCATCCGGAACTCTTCCCGGCGCCCGAGGACTCGTCGAAGGCCGCCGTTCACAATTGCCCGTCGGGCTGGAACTGCCAGGTCTCGACCGCCAATCTCTATCGCGCGCTGAACGCCGAGAAGGACGGCTTCCTGCTGGTTGACACCGGCTCGGCCGCCGGCCTCGACGGCTCGATCGCCAATGCGTTCGAAAAGAAGACCGGCTGGCTCGGCTACTATTGGGCACCGACCGCCATCCTCGGCAAATACGAAATGACCCGCCTCTCCTTCGGCGTCGATCACGACAAGGCCGATTGGGACGCCTGCACCGCCGTGCCGGATTGCCCGAACCCGAAGGTCAATTCCTACCCGGTTTCCGACGTCTTCACGGTCGTGACCAAGTCCTTCTCCGAAAAGGCCGGCGTCGCCATGGATTACGTCAAGGCGCGCAAGTGGGACAACGGCACGGTCAACAAGGTTCTTGCCTGGATGGACCAGAACCAGGGCACCAACGAGGACGGCGCCAAGCACTTCCTCGCCGAGTTCCCTGATATGTGGACCCAGTGGGTGAGCCCGGAAGTGGCCGAAAAGGTCAAGGCAGCGCTCTGATCGAAAGTGACGGCAGGCGGACCGTCGAATCGGCCGCCTGCCCGTTCCGGCGTTGATGCCGGGACCAAGGAACGATGGGGCGTCCTTGCGGGTTTCGTTTGAACGTTCATCGTCCCAGAGGCGGCGAACCACGGGCCTTCGCGTCGCTATCAGGTAAGCGCACGCCACATTTCGCTGCCACAGTTTAAGTGCCGGGACCCAAAGAGGTCACCCAAGTGTGCGCCGTCATCGACCCGTTCGATGCCGAGACGCGGCCGGCTTTAAAAAAACTTCCGGCCAAGAAGGGGAAACAAATGGCCTCCATCTGCAGTGTCTTGCCAGCGTTGCTCTGCAAGTTCCCTGCCATTGACGAGAGCGCTATCAGGCTCGCCCGCAAGACCGTCGATGACGGCTTCCGGGCGTTCGTGCGGGCTAACGGTTGGATCGACAATCTGGTCCAGCCGCTTCAGTGGTTTCTGAACTATCTCGAAAGTCTGTTCGTCGGCTCCCCCTGGATCGTGATCCTGGTGGCGATGGTCGCGATCGTCTATTTCGGCAGCCGCAACATCAACGTCACCATCGGCACGGCGCTGTCGATGATCGCCATCGGCCTCGTCGGGCTTTGGAACGACACCATGGTCACACTCGCCATGGTCACCGTCTGTACGCTGATCTCTGTCGTGGTCGGCATTCCGATCGGCATCCTGATGGCGCGCTCGGACCGGGTGCAGGCCTTCGTCAATCCGATCCTAGACGTCATGCAGACGATGCCGAGCTTCGTCTACCTCATCCCGGTCGTCATGATCTTCGGCATCGGCAAGGTGCCGGGCCTCATCGCCGTCGTCATCTATGCGGTGCCGCCGATGATCCGGCTCACCAATCTCGGCATCCGCCTCGTCGACAAGGAAGTGCTGGAAGCGGCCGACGCCTTCGGCTCTTCGACCTGGCAGAAACTGAAGAACGTGCAGATGCCGCTGGCGTTGCCGACCATGATGGCCGGCATCAACCAGACGATCATGATGTCGCTGGCGATGGTCGTCGTCGCATCGATGATCGGCGTCGGCGGCCTTGGCAAGAACGTGCTGCAGGCGATCAACAACCAGTTCTTCACCGTCGGCTTCCTCAACGGCTTTGCCCTTGTCGGTATCGCCATCATTTTCGACCGTACCAGCCAGGCCTTCGGCAAGCGGCTGCAAAAGCACTCGGAGGTTATCCATGGCTAGTCACGCGATCGAGGTGAAGAACCTCTACAAGATCTTCGGGCCCCGCGGCGTCGATTACGTCGACGCCGTCAAGAAAGGCATGGGCAAGGCCGAGCTCAACGAGCAGCACGGCCACGTGCTCGGCCTGCAGGACATCAACATCTCCATGCCCGCCGGCAGCGTCATGGTGGTCATGGGTCTCTCGGGCTCCGGCAAGTCGACGCTGATCCGCCACATCAACCGGCTGATCGACCCGACCGCCGGCGAAGTGCTCTATGACGGCGTCGACGTCTGCAAGATGAACGACAACGACCTGCGCGAATTCCGCCGCCACAAGACGGCGATGGTGTTCCAGAAGTTTGCGCTGCTGCCACACCGCACCGTGCTCGACAACACGGTCTATGGTCTCGAAATCCAGGGTGTGGATCGCAAGGAGAGCGAGAAGCGTGCCCGCGGCTGGATCGAGCGCGTCGGTCTCAAGGGCTTCGAGAACCACTACCCGAACCAGCTGTCGGGCGGCATGCAGCAGCGCGTCGGTCTCGCCCGCGCGCTCACCAACGATGCCGACATCCTGTTGATGGACGAAGCCTATTCGGCGCTCGATCCGCTGATCCGCGTCGACATGCAGACGGTGCTGCTCGACCTGCAGAAGGAACTGAAGAAGACCGTCGTCTTCATCACCCACGACCTCGACGAGGCGCTGCGCCTCGGCGACAAGATCGCGATCTTGCGCGACGGGCGCGTGGTGCAGCAGGGTACTGGCCAGGAAATCGTGCTGTCGCCGGCCGACGACTACATCACCGCCTTCGTCAAGGAAGTGAACCGCGGCCGGGTGATCAATGTCGAGACAATCATGCGGCCGATCTCGGGCAATGCCGAAGGCGTGCCGCTTGTAACCGGAACGGTGCTGGAATCGGCAGCCCGCACCATGACCGCCGCCCGCGTTGGCGTTGCCCATGTGGTCGATGAAAACGGCCGCCCGATCGGCGCCCTCGACCTTTCGACGGTCATCGCCGCGATGGTCACGCCGGTCAGCCACGAGGATCGCGCCGCGGCCTGAGCCACAGCTTTATGCTAACCGGCCCCTCATCCGCCTGCCGGCACCTTCTCCCCGTTCTGACGGGGAGAAGGGACGCGTGGCGCCCCCATTCTCATCGATGAGCCATTGGCACTAGGCAGTTGCGACAACTACGGCTGTAAACAGCCATAGACACACGCCGATCATGCCTGCCAAATCCATATGACACATCAGTGAGCCATCGCGGGCTCGTTTAAATCCCAACCAGTTAAATCCTCTTTCGGACGAGGATATCGGTTGCACGCGCACTTTCCCGAGTGTGATGATCGGCAGGACCAGCCGGGCTGTCGTATAGCCAAGCACCCCGACAATAATGTCCATCATGAGCGAACTCCGACGCAAGATTGCATCACAGCTTCGTCGATTCTCTTGACGAAACAAGAGGTGACGCTGATTGACAACCTCGCGAACACGTCGCTCGAAATCAAGAACGTTGCGACAACGCCGGCCACGGACGGTCAGCGGTAGCCCTCGTCCCCTCGCCCCGCCTGCGGGGTGAGGGTTAGGGTGAGGGGCATACTCTCACGCCAATCTGGCTTTGAACGACGATGCGGAGGCGCTTCAGTTCGTCGTGGTCGTCGCCGTCGTTGCCGCCACCGGCTCGGTGACGCTGGCAGCGCTCGCGTCTTCCTTCGGCGGCAGGAACTTGTCGAGCAGCGCGATCATGTCGTCGTCGCGCGATTGTGCCGTCTTGCCGCCCATGACGACGGCGACGAGGCGAGTGTCGCCGCGCTTGGCAGAGGTTACGAGATTGTAGCCGGAAGCGTCGGTATAGCCGGTCTTGATGCCGTCGACGCCCTCGTAGCGCTTCATCACGCCGTTGTGGCCGCGCAGTTTCATGCCGCGAAACTCGATCGTCTTGTTGGCGAAGAGCTGGAATTCCTGCGGGAAGTCGCGCATCAGCGCGAGGCCGAGCGTCGCCATGTCGCGCGCCGTGGTCACCTGCGCCGGATCCGGAAGGCCGTTGGCATTCTTGAACACCGTGCTGGTCATGCCAAGCGTCCGGGCCTTGCTCGTCATCATCTGGCCGAAGGCCGCTTCCGTTCCGGCCAATTGCTCGCCGATGACGACGGCAGCATCGTTGGCCGAAAGCACGACCATGCCCATGACGGCTTCACGCACGGTAATCTGGCGTCCGGCGCCGACAGCGAGCTTGAAGGGCTCCAGGCTGTTTGCGCGCTCGGAAACTGTCAGCTTCTGGTCCCATTGCAGGGTGCCGTTGCGCAACGCTTCGAACGCGAGATAGATCGTCATCATCTTCGTCAGCGAGGCCGGGAAGTTCAGCTCGTCGGCATTGTCGGCCTCGAGGATCGAGCCGGTGTCGGCGTTGACGACAAAATGGGCCTGCCCGGCGGCGGCAAAGGATGCGCTGCCAAGCAGCAGGCTCACGGAGACCGCGGCGGACGCGACCATACGGATAAGGGACTGCATATCGTGTTTTCTCGTTTCGACGCTATCGAACGACCTCGGGACGAAAATCGTGATCGAATTATGGAAGACGGACCGCGAAATACGGCAAGGGCCGCGTTTTCCACACGGCCGACATACCCGAGCCTTTTAAGGGCCCGGCGACCGGGCGGCAAGCACCTGCGGCAATCAGCGCGCAAATATCGGGACCGGTAATGCCGCGACTGCCAATCCCGCCCGGGCGGCCCGTCCACCGTTTCACCGAGGTTTAACCTGATTGCGCCAAGGTGCGGATCTCCCAAGGCCGGCCCTGTCCGAACGGCAGCACGGCCCGGGGTCATGATCACCGATGCCGAACCGCGTCCCAGTCATTCGTTTTTAAACCGCCATGCACCCGAACACCGCCACGGCAGATACCTCCACCGCGCGCCAGCGCGTGCCGGAGGCGTTCGACGCCGGGCTGGCGGAACTCGTCAACGGCCTTGCCGCGCTGCTTTCAGGCCTTGGACTGTTCCTCATCGTCTTCACCCTGATCCCGTTTCAGGGCACGGTGACGACGGATCCGAACGCAGCGAACGAAGGCAATATCATCAACCAGGTCGGCTACCTGGTGCTTGGTGCTGTCTATCTCTTTGCCATGCTCCTGACCGTCGATCGGCGGGTGCTCGCCCGCCTCGTCTCTCCGGCCTGGATCGCGATCTTCGCCATCGCCTATTTCTCCTGTCTGCAGTCCTACGACCCGGCGGCTTCGGCCCGCGGCCTGACGCTCAGCCTCGTCGCCATGATCATGGTGGCGGGCGTGCTGGTGCTGCCGAAGAGCGAGCGCGATTTCGTCAATGCCGGCGCCAATGCGATCCTGCTTCTGATCCTGATCGACTATGCCGCTCTCTTCGTGGCGCCCGACCGCGCCATCCATTCGGCCTTCGGCGACGAGCCCTGGCACGCCGGTTTCTGGCGCGGCCACCTGCTGCACAAGAACGTCTCGGCGCCGGTCTTCTCCATCCTCTGCATGTTCGGCATCTACTGTCTGCGCGCCGGCGCGCCGCTTCGCGGCTGGGCGATCACCCTGCTGGCCGCCAATTTCGTGCTGCACACGGGGTCGAAGACGACGATCGGTTTCCTGCCGATCGCGATCGGCCTCGTCCTTGCCGGTCGTGCGGTGCGCAGCCCGGGGCTGATGATCCTTGCCCATCTCGCCATGTCGGTGCTGGTGTTCGGCCTGACGCTCGGCACCATCTATTCCGACACTCTACTTTCGATCACCAAGCTGCTGCTCGACGATGCGACCTTCACCGGTCGCGACGACATCTGGAAATTCGCGAGCGCCAGCATCGCCGAGCGCCCCTGGCTCGGCCAGGGCTATGCGAGCTTCTGGCTCTCGCCCGTGATCATGGGACTGGAAGCGAATTTCGAGGCGAGCTGGGACGTGCGCGGCATCGTCACCGGCCACAACAGCTATCTCGACGCGGTGTTGATGTTCGGCCTCCCCGGCGGCATCCTGATGACCGCGCTGCTCTTTATCAAACCGCTCTTCGACTATGCGCGGGCCTATCGCCGGCAGCAGGGCCGCATCTTTGCCGATTTCTGCGTCATGGTGGTGATCTTCATGACCTACAACGCCATGCTCGAAAGTTTCTTCTTGAACCGCGCCGATCCGATGTGGCTGCTGACGGCGCTCGCTGTCTTCGGCCTCGGGCTCGCCGGCCGCATGAGCATGCGCGCCGAACCGGAAACCTCCCATCGCTGAACGCTTGCCAAGACATAAAGATATCTTTATATCTTGTTGCAATCTATTCTAGCCGGGAAAAACCGATGACCGCAGCCTCCAATGCCCTCTCCGCTCTGCTTGCCGAAAAAGGCGTGCTTCTCGCCGATGGAGCCACCGGCACCTCGCTCTTTGCCATGGGCCTCGAGGCCGGCGAAGCGCCGGAACTCTGGAACGAGACGAAGCCGGAGAGTATCACCAAGCTGCACCAGGATTTCGTCGACGCCGGCGCCGACATCATTCTTACCAACACCTTTGGCGGCACCCGCCATCGCCTGAAACTGCACCAGGCCGACGACCGCGTGCACGCGCTGAACAAGCGCGCCGCCGAGATCGCCCGTGCCGTTGCCGACAAGGCATCGCGCAAGGTCATCACCGCCGGCTCCGTCGGCCCGACCGGCGAGTTGCTGATCCCGCTCGGCGCGCTTTCCTATGAGGATGCGGTTTCCGCTTTCGTCGAGCAGATCGAAGGCCTGAAGGCCGGCGGCGCCGAAGTCGCCTGGATCGAGACCATGTCCTCGCCGGACGAAATCCGTGCTGCCGCCGAAGCTGCCGCCAAGGTCGGCCTTCCCTACGTCTATACCGGCTCGTTCGACACTGCCGGCAAGACGATGATGGGCCTGCATCCGAAGGACATCCACGGCGTTGCGACCGACTTCGGTGACGGCCCGGTCGCCGTTGGCGCCAATTGCGGCGTCGGTGCTTCCGACATTCTCTCCTCGCTGCTCGACATGACCGAGGTCGCACCCGGCGCGACCGTGATCGTCAAGGGCAATTGCGGCATTCCGGAATTCCGCGGCTCCGAGATCCACTATTCCGGCACGCCGCCGCTGATGGCCGAATATGTACGCCTTGCGGCCGATGCCGGCGCCAAGATCATCGGCGGCTGCTGCGGCACCACCTGCGGCCACCTCGCCGCCATGCGCGTGGCGCTCGACGAACATGTGCGCCGCGAGCGCCCGACGCTCGACCTGATCATCGAAAAGATCGGCCCGTTGCGCAACAAGACCGCCAACGAAACGGCTGCGGCACCCGCCCGCGAGCGCCGCAGCCGCCGCGCCTGATCAAGCCAGGCACGGCAGACCAACAAGCAAACGCCCCGGGATCGAGAGATCCGGGGCGTTTTCGTTTGTGCGTCGATGTCGCGGCTGTCCTTAAAGGGCGGCGTTGTCGAAGGCCTTGGCGTCCGTTGCCCGCTCGGCCACGGGGCTGCCTTTCGCCGCCCCGATGAAGGCGCGGTAGAAATCGAAGGCGCGCCCCATCTGACGGGAGCCTTCCTTGGAGAAGTGCCCAAAATCCTCGAAGAGCGCGACGCCCTTGTCCTCGATCTTGCAGCTGTCGTCGTCGCAGAGATAGTCCATGAAGCTGACGACAGGATACTCGTCGGCTATATCCGCAACCACGTTCAGGACATCGCGGTCATATTCGCGCACGATCTTCAGTGCCGGTTCGCATTGCTGGTCCGACAGGCCGAGCAGACGGGCTCTTGCAACGCAGAGCCCGGTATCGCGGCCATCATGCGGCGTCGGCGCGACGAAGACGGGTTCGAAGCCGTTCGAACGCAGCCAGGCAAACGTTGCCCGCAGGCCGTCGATGAGAAGCTTTGTCTCGGTCGTCACTTCGTTGCGACCGTCGACCAGCACCTTGTCTTCCTTCAGGTACTGGCTGAGCTGCGAGGACAGCACGACGTAGCGGATCGACCGGTTGGCGAGCAGAAAGCGGCGGACTTCTTCGTTGTAGCGGGCGCAATCGTCGGACCAGTCGCGACCGAGCCGCGGCATGATCGGCGACAGGTTCAAAAACGGCCCGCAATTGTTCTTGGCAAGCTGCACCAGCCGCACGTCCGGCTTCGACGCGATGATGCCGTCGACCAGGTGCCGAGCGAAAGAGTCGCCCCAGACGGCGACCTCGGGTTCTGGACTTGAGGCGCAGCGCAGATCAGCAACGGCGTCGCATTTCTTGCCGAGGCCGACGCTCGGCTCCGAGAGTTGCGCAAGCGCGCGGTTCCTGGCGGCGAGGCCGTCGGAACCGTCGAGCGTGAAGCCGAAGGCAATCGCGACCGATCCGGCGGCAAACGTCGCGCTGAAGACCGCGCGGCGGCTGAAGCGGCCCGGCTTGCGGAAGGGCTGCTCGACGAAACGCCAGCTGAGATAGGCAAGCGCGAAGCAGAGCGCGACCAGCAGTGCGTAACCTTGAGCCGGGATTTCCTCGATCGCCCTCAGCCGCGCGAAGGCAAAAACCGGCTGGTGCCAGAGATAGAGGCTGTAGCTGATGAGCCCGATTGCGACCAGCGGCTTCAGCGAGAGCAACCGACCGACGACGGTATCGCTGCGGCCGAAGGCCAGAACCAGCGCCGTGCCCAGCACCACCGGCACGGTCGTCCAGCCGGGATAGAAGGCCGATTCCACCACGAACAAATAACTCGCGACGATCGCCAGCAGGCCGAGGCCTGAGAGCAACTCGCGGCGGCCTTTCGAAAGATCGAGCTTTTCGACGCCGACGAGCGCAAGCAGCGCGCCGATGCCAAGTTCCCAGAAGCGGCTTGGCAGCAGGTAGAAATTCGCGGCTGGGTCCAGGTTCGCAAAGATCTGCGTTGCCGCAAAACTCAGCAGCACGAGCGCCGAAACCACCTTCAGCGGCGTTGCCCGGGAGTAGCGGTGAAGGAGCAAGAGGAGCAGCGGGAAAACCAGATAGAACTGCTCCTCGACCGCCAGCGACCAGGTGTGCAGCAGCGGCAGCAGCGCCGTGCTCGGCGCAAAATAGCCGGTCTGGTCCCAGAAGAAGAAGTTCGAGGCGAACAGGTTCACCGAATAGAGGCTCTTGCCGAAGCTGTTGAGCTCCTCCGGCAGCATCCACATCAGCGCGAAGGGAATAGAGACCGCGCAGACCAGGAGCAGCGCCGGCGCAAGGCGACGGGCACGCCGCTCGTAGAAGCGCACGATGCTGAAGTTCCCGTCGCTGATCTCGCGGTGGATGATCGCGGTGATGAGGTAGCCGCTAATGACGAAGAAGACATCGACGCCGGCAAAGCCGCCAGGGACAAGGCCGAAACCGGCATGGAACAGCAGGACCGGGACGACGGCAAGCGCGCGCAGTCCATCGATTTCGGGTCTGTATCGCATCAGCAGAGGAAACACTCGGGTGGCGGGGGCCGCTCGTTAACACAATCTTGACAATGGAACCATTGTCGCGCGGTCCGTATCCACATGCGCGCGTTCTAAAATTCCGGGGCATGTGCCCCGGAGCGGGGGACCTGCGGTAACAGGCAGGCCGAAGATGGCGACACTGGGGCTATCGGCGAATATGCCGGCGCCAGGCGTCGAGCCCGATCTCGATATCCTTGCGACCGAAACCGACGCGGAAGCGATCGGTGGCGACCGGCAGCAGGTCGGATACAAAGAGGCTCGACGGCAAGAGCAGCACGCCAGCCTCCTCCACCAGCCCCCGGCAATGGCTCTCGACGCCATCGGCACCGAGATAGCGGGCAAAGCCGACGCAGCCCCCGTCAGGTGCCCGCCACTCATAGAGATCCGGGAATTCCGCAAAGAAGGCGCCGAGCCTCTCGAGATTGGCGGCAACGAGCGCCCGATTGCGATCGAGGATAACGGCACGCCCCTTGAGCGCGATTGTCGCCAGCACTTCCGACGGCCGCGAATTGCAGATCGACAGATAGTGCTTCATCTTCTCCATGCGTTCGAGAAGCGCATGGTCGCGGCAGGCGATCCAGCCGATCCGGAGACCCGGAAGACCATAGGCCTTGGACATGACGTTGAGCGAGATGCCGCGCTCGAAAAGTTCCGCCGCCTGCCGCAGGCGCAGCGAGGCGTCGCGCTCCAGACCGCGATAGACTTCGTCGCTGAAGAGATGGATGCCGCGCTCCGCGCAGAGCGTTGCGAGCGCCGCGAAGGTCTCCTGATCGGCAATCGCGCCGGTCGGGTTGTTGGGGAAGTTGACGCAGATCAGCTTCGTGTTGGGCTTCAGCGCGGCGCGCACGTCGGCGATATCGAGCCGCCAGTTGTTTTCCGGGCGGAGCGGCACGCCGGTGACCGCGCCGGCGATCGTCACCGGCAAGGTCTCCATCGACTGGTAGTTCGGCACCGTCACGATCGCATGGTCGTCGGCCCCGAGCAGCGCCAGCATGGCGCAGTAGAGCCCCTCTTCCGCGCCGGCAAAGCAGAGGATATCGGCAGCCGTCAGCCCGTCATAGGTCGCAGCGATCGCTGCTCTTAACGCCGGCGCGCCATAGGTCTCGGTGTAGCCGAGCGTGATGTTGTCCCAGGCGGCGCGGTCCTCCGCGTCGGCAAGCGCCAGAAGATCGCGCATGCTGGTCGTCTGGCTGTCGCTCGCGGTCATATGGTGGCGGGCGCTGAACTCCCAGCGGGAGAAATGGGTTTCGAGCCGGAAATCGGGCAAGGTCGTCATCAATAGTTCCTCCTCGCGCGGCTGAGGCGCACGCGAACGGTTATGGGTCAGGCAAGTCCGGAGAGCCGCAAACCGGTCTCCATGCGGAAACAGTGCGTGTTGCAATCAGAGCGCCTCGCCGCGGGCGGCAGCGAGATAATTGTAGATCGAGGCGCGCGAGGCGCCGATGAGGCTCGCAAGGTGATCGACGGCGTTGCGCGTCTGGAACAGCCCGCGTTCGTCGAGCGCAGCCACCAGCGCCACCCGGTCGCCCCGCTTGAGCGCCGAAAGCGCCAGCCCCCGCTCCTTCAGCCAGCCATGCAACGTCGCGTTGATCTCCTCGCGCCAGTCGCGCGAAAACAGCGCCTGCGGCTTGGGCTGCCCGGCGCCGGCGAAAGCCGAAAGCAGCTTCACCGCCTGATCGATCATCGACATGTCGAGATTGATGCAGAGCAGACCGATCGCCTCTCCCGCGCCGTCACGCAAAACGGCCGAGATCGACTTGAAGCGGCGGCCATCCACACCAGTCTTCTCGTAGGGACCGAGCACCGGGTCACTGCTGCCGAGGGCTGCGAACTCCTCTTCGATCAGCGAATCTTCGCCGACCGCCCGGCCGGAAAAGCAGTTCCAGATGCCCGCGATCGTACCGGTCTTCAGGTCGTGCAGCACCACTTCCCCATGCGGGTAAAGAAGCGCGCTGATTGCAGCCGCGGTCGGCGCGTGCGTCGCAAGGATGGAGGCGAAGGAGGGTGCAATGGTCATGGGTCGCATATGCCCACACTTGGATTATTTGTCAATATTGGACTATATGTTCATTTTTCGCATATTCGCCGCCGCTTGCACACCCGTGGCCGCTGGCCTATCCCCGATGGAAGAGAGATTCGTTGCTGCCTGTTTCCGCCGCTAAAGGACGAGATCGTGCAGCAGCTCAACGTGCCACAGCGCCCTTTGCGTCCCGCAGAACGCACCGCGCGGCCGCAGACGGGAGACAGTGACATGAACGCCGGCCCAGCCTCCTTTCCCGACCGGGACACCGTCGCCGAAAAATTCGGCGCCTTCGGCGAGGCCGAGCAGTCCTTCCTGCGTTTGCTGATGGAAAATCCCGAGCAGGACGAGCGGCTGATGGACGGGCTCTACCGCCACCTCGACATCGCCTCGGAGGCGAAGTTCCTCAACTCTCTGAAGCTCGAAAAGCTCGGCCAATGGCTCGGCAGCCACGCACCGGCACGCCTGCAGATGCGCCTGATGGAAGCCGGCCGCTCCAGCCAGCATGCGGCCTACCAGGCGTTCAAAGCCGGCCTGTCGAAGGCCGGTGGCTTGGATCGGGCCTTTCCGAAGGCCTGAACGTTCGCGTCGAAAAGCGGCGCGACAACGACCATTCCCTCGTACCACGCGCCGGCATGACCGTGACGCAGCGCTCGCGCCCGACGCCCCTCACTGTGCTGTCGCACATCTCTACCCGCAAGCGGGAGAGAGATGCTAGGCGCAGCCTCCGCTGCCAGACCTCAACGTCAGTGGCAATCTCAGCCTTCACGATGGGTGAAACGGTAGCCACTCGGCACCTTCTCCCCGCCATGACGGGGAGAAGGTGCCGGCAGGCGGATGAGGAGCAAACCCTCATCGCATAGGTGGCGGGTATGTCCTCACCACGCGGTTGAGGACGGCCCCGCCCCACTCGACATCACTTCCCGGAACCGCCAAGCCCCTTGGCCAGCCGCGCCAGATTGACGAACTCGGCTCGATAGCCGAACGGATCGGCGCCCTTGGCGGCTGCAGCGAGATCGATGACTGAGTCATAGGAATAGTCGGCGAGCGCCGTCACCCCTGCAAGCTTCTGCCCGAAGGCCGCCACGGCCACCGAGAAGCGGACATCATTGGACGCCTCGGCAAGCGACGGAACCGCGTTCGTCTCGGTTACCGGCGTAGTGATCAGCTCGCTCTTGTCGCCATCCGGCTTCTTGTAGCGGATCTTCAGGAAGGCAAGTTCGCCGCTATTTCCTGTCGCTTCAGCCGCCGGCTTCTCAGCCGTCGCATAGCGCAAGTCGTCGTTCAGCACCGCCGGGCTGCCCTTCGGCGTCACCTCGTAGATCGCGGTCACGCTGTGCCCGGAGCCGATGTCGCCGGCATCCACCTTGTCGTTGTTGAAGTCCTCGCGCTTCAAGGCGCGCGTCTCGTAGCCGATCAGCCGGTACTCGGCGATTGCCGCCGGATTGAACTCCACCTGCAGCTTGACGTCCTTGGCGATCGGGAAGAGCGAAGACCCCGCCTCCTCTACCAGCGTCTTCTGTGCCTCGGCCAGCGTGTCGATATAGGCGGCCGTGCCGTTGCCGTTCTGGGCGATCGTCTGCATCAGCGCGTCGTTGTAATTGCCACGGCCGAAGCCGAGCACCGACAGGAAGATGCCGCTCTTGCGCTTGTCCTCGATCAGCCCTTTCAGGTCCTCGTCGCTCGACGGGCCGACATTGAAGTCACCATCCGTCGCCAGCATGATGCGGTTGACCCCTCCCTTGACGAAGGCCTTCTCGGCAAGCCCGTAGGCCGCGTCGATGCCTTCCGCACCGGCGGTCGAGCCGCCGGGCTGCAAGGTATCGATGGCAGCGAGGATCTTTGCCTTGTCCTTGACCGCCGTCGGCTCCAGCACGGTTCCGGCGTTGCCTGCGTAGGTGACGATCGAGACCGTATCCTCGGGCTTTAGCTTCTCGACCAGCAGCCGGAAAGCGCCTTTCAGGAGCGGCAGCTTGTCGGGCTCGTCCATCGAGCCGGACACGTCGATCAGGAAGACGAGGTTCGCCTTCGGCGCCTCGGCCGGCACGACGTCGTAACCCTTGATCGCCACATGCATCAGCCGCGTGCCGCCATTCCAGGGCGTCGGCGTCAAAGTCACCGTCGCCTTGAAGGGCTCGGCAGCGCTCGCAGGCCGCGGCCAGTCATAGGGGAAGTAGTTGACCATCTCCTCGACCCGTACGGCATCGCGCTCGGGCATCTGCCCTTCCATCAGCGAACGGCGCACGAAGGCGTAGGAGGCCGTGTCGACGTCGACCGAGAAGGTAGAGACCGGGTCGGTCGCGACGCTTTTCACCGGATTGCTGTCGGCCTTGCCGAAGCGCTCGCGGTTTTCGGGCGGCACGGTTTGCATTTCCTCCTGCACGACGGGCGCCGGCAGATAGGTCATCTGCGGCTGCGCGCCGCCAACGGCAGAAAGCGGGGCAACACTGTCACGCGCAACGCTGTTGGCCATCGCGTCGGCTTCCGCGGCGGGCGCTGCGGCCTCGCCTTCGGCGGCCAAGCGCTTGGCTTCGCCCATCTCCGGCGCGGGACGCTCCAACACATTCGCTATATCGTCGGAATTGGTTTCTTCCTTCGACGTGGCGGCACGGGATTGTTCGGCCGCACGCGCCCTCTGCGCGGCAGCAACCTGATCGGTCGCAGCGCCGGACGCCTTTCCGTCCTGCGTCCCGCCGAGATTGCCCTCCGGCACCGCGTCAGGCTGGGCCGGCTTCGATGCCGATTGGGGCGTTGGCTTTTCCTTCAGCGCGATCTCTTGTGCGCCGTCCCCGAAGGGCGAACCGTTTCGTGTCAGTTCCAGCGTCAGAAAGGCGGCGGCGGGCACGACCAGAAGGGTGGCGAGTGCCGACCCGGCAAGCAGTTTCCGGTTCATGATGGGGCTCCATATCCGGTTGAAGATGGAGCTTTGACGAACCGGCCGAACCGATCCTTGGGTGGCACTCGAATTTTCTTCGGCTTCGTCGAAGGCCTGCATGGCCAAGGCTAGCGCACGGGCGCGCGCTTCCGGCGAAGCCTTCGGCGGATTGATCCGGCCAAGCTTTTCGAAATCGTCGCTCATGGTCACACTGCCTCCTTGCCGAGCAATGTCTTCAGGCGCTTGCGCGCCTCGTGCACATGCCAGGAAATCGTTGCCTCCGAACAGCCGAGCACGTCGGCCGCTGCCGCATGGCTCAAGCCTTCGGCATAAACGAGCAGCACCGCATCGCACTGCTTCTCCGGCAGCTCCCGGACCGCGGTCCAGAGCGCGTCGCGCTGTTCCTCGTCGGGATCATCAAGGCGAGCTGCCGTCGCCTGCTCGCTGGCATAGGCCTGCATGCGGCTATTGTCGCGCACCTGCCGCCGCCGATGGTCGCGCGCGGCGTTCAGCGTCAGGGTGTAAAGCCAGGTGCGAAACCGGCTGGTGCCGCGAAAACCGCGGATCGCAGCTCCGAGCCGCAGGCAAACGTCCTGGGCGATGTCTTCCGCGTCCGAGCCATTGCCCGACCAGCGCCACGCGACCGCGTGGACAAAGTCGTAGTGTCGTTCGACCAGCTGGCCGAAAGCCTGCCGGTCTCCGGCAACCGCCTTTTCGACGAGTTCAGCGTCCAAATCCGTGCCCGCCCTCACCTCATTTGAACCTTAGACGTTGCAGGCTGATCATTCCTTGGGTGCGAGGCACATTTTTTTCGACCAATGTCGAAATTTTCCCGATCAGCGTGGAAATTTTCCAACGACGGCGATCATCGGCCCCATCGGGAACAGCCGGTCGTGGCGGTTGATATCAGGCGCGTAGACGCTGGAGATCGTGCCGTCGAGGAACAGTGCATTGGGGCAATCGAGCGTATCGCGAAACAGCGTCGCAAAATCATGGAAGCGCACCGGCCGTTTGGAGACAACAAAGACGACCTCGCCATCAGCCGTCACGCCGACGCCGTTGCGGGTTTTCAGGCTGGTGCTATCCGGCAGGAAGCGCGGATGCAGTTTGCCGTCGATCACCAGCATCGGCCCGGACTGGGTGGCAAAGCGCGGTGTTAGCCTGGCGTCACGATAGGCGTCCGCCGCCATCACCCCCGCCTTGCCGTCATCGACAAAAAACACCCCGTTCGGCAGCAGGTGGAAATTGCCCCAGCCGGAATTGGTGTTGAGCGGCGCCTGCTCTTGGCCCTCCTCGATATGGAGGCCGACCGGCGACAGGTCGTCATGATACATGCCGCCGTTCATGGCGAAGCCCATATACTCATCGCGGTGACGCAGCTCGAGCGACAGCGCCCGGAACGAACGGAACGGCACGCCCGCCTGGTCCTTGTTGTAGAGGCGGATATCGCTCGTTGCCGGGTCGAAACTGCAGGCGACATAATCCTGGCCGAGATGGCTGACATCACGGCAGGCGCCGAGCGCCGGCCCGGCAAGACCGGCCGACAGAACGGCACCGACGAGAAAGGGTTTTGGGAACAGAGGCATGTGAAAAGGTCCAATCGAATCAGACCCCAAGCATGACGCAGATTGCGGCGGTTCTGGCGCGGGCACAGGCGAAATCATACGTTTGGCGACTAGCCGCCGACGATCGCCGCCATGGTGGTGACGAGACCGGCGATGCCGGCGAGGCTTGCAAGGCCGAAGATCGCGCAAAGGCAGGCAAAGCCGCCGACACCTGCAAGCAGATAGGATTTGGGATCGCGGTTCAGCACATCCTGCGACAGCGACAAGAGCAGCCGCTTCTCTCTGAGCGTCGTTGCCACCTTCACCGCATGGCGCCTCGCTTCTTTCTGGACCTCGCCGTAATTGTTGCCGATCGCCCAGAACGTGAGGAACAGGCCGAGCGCGCTGACGGTAAGCGCAAATTTCCTCAGGATGTCGATGGCATCGGGCAGAAGATCGCCGGCGAGAACCGAGCGGTCCACCAGTGCATCGAAGCCGGCGATACAGGCCGCGATGACGGCCGCATGGCCGGCGCCGATCGCCAGAAGGCGCTTGAAAGCGTCCTCCAGAACCTGGCTGTTGGCCGCGTGAATACTGTCAAGCCGAGATATCTGCGCCTGCACGTCCTCGCGCGACAGGTGCGGAGGATAGTTGCTCACGGATACGACTGGGCTACCTCTCATACGATGGACTCCAACGCCACGCCGTCCAGATCGTTATAAATTCGATAATATTACCTTTCCACGACACCTCCAATTTTAGTCATTTTGGAGATTTGCACCATCTTTGCGCGCCAGAGTGGAGACCGGCGCTCACACTTCAAGCGCAGACATATGGAAGCGCAACTGCTCGGGCGGGTAGCGATACCGGCTGCCGGCGGGACAGGCGTCACGCGACAGACAGCCCTGTGCAAGACAACCCGCCCTGCCCGCGCCCGTGCGCAGATGGCCGCGACAGAGCGCGACGTCGAAGCGCTCGCCGGCGAGCGCTGCGGCCGGACAGGCGGAAATGCAGGTCTTTTCCGAGCACCGGTCGCAGGGGTGGTCGGTCCCGCGCTCGCCCGTGTCGCCAAGCGGTATGTCGAAGCCGAGCGCTGCGCGATAGCCGTGCCAAAGCCCGAAGCGCGGATGGATGAGGATGCCCAATGGCGACGGCTTCAGGCCCTCGGCCCGCATCGCCCATTGCTGGAAGGGTTGCCAGGGCGGGTCGGATGGGAAGTAGGCGGTCGCCCCGCAGGCTGCAGCGATCGGCTGGATCACCGCCTTCGACCAGTTGTCGAGCGGGTCGGTGCCCCCGCGATCAGCCACGCTGCAGCGCCAAGCATCGAAGGGCTGCCACAGCGAGCCGCCGATATTGCCAACCAGCACCACGCTTGCCGCCGGACGGCCATCGGCCAGTAGCGGTGCAGCCTCACCGGAGGCGAAGTTCACGGTTCCGCGCAAAAAAAGACCGTGCGGCGCGAGCGCCGCACGGATCGTTTCGATTGTCTTGTCCGCATTTGCGGAAGGCGCCGTCATTTCGGTTTCGGCCCCTGATGTTCATAATGCGGGCGCCAGACCTCTTTCTGGATCATATCGGCCACCTGCGCCGCGCCGCCTTGCTCCCTGGCTCGCTCGGGACCCTTTCAGGTGAAAGCGTCCGGCATCGAGTTCTTGCGCTGATCGATGAAGGCCTTAAGCTTTTCGTCGATCTCGGGATCGAGGTAAGGCGCCTCGTAGTGTTCCAGCCAGCTGCGGCAGAGCGCATTGGCGCGCTGCTCGATGCGCTTTTCGCCTTCCACTTCCCACTGTTCGAAGGAGTTGTTGTCGGCCAGCGGCGAACGGTAGAAGGCCGTCTGGAAGTTGGCCTGGGTGTGGGCACAGCCGAGATAGTGGCTGCCCGGACCGACTTCGCGGATCGCGTCGAGCGCCTGGGCGTTCTCCGAGAGATCGATGCCTTCGGCCATCTTCTGCATCATGCCGAGCTGGTCCTGGTCGATCATGAACTTCTCGTAGGACGAGATCAGACCGCCTTCGAGCCAGCCTGCCGCATGCAGCACGAAATTGGTGCCGGCAAGCAGCGTCATGTTGAGCGTGTTGGCCGATTCGTGCGCTGCCTGCGCGTCCGGAACCTTGGAGCCGCAGAGCGAGCCGCCGGTACGGAAGGGAAGCTTCAGGCGACGGGCAAGCTGGGCCGCGCCATAGGAGACCAGCGACGGCTCCGGCGTGCCGAAGGTCGGCGCACCCGACTGCATCGAGATCGAGGCGGCAAAGGTGCCGAAGAGCACCGGCGCGCCCTTGCGGATGAGCTGGGTGAAGGAGGCACCGGCGAGAACTTCGGCAAGGATCTGCGTCAAGGTGCCGGCGACCGTTACCGGGCTCATGGCGCCCGACAGGATGAAGGGCGAAAGCACGCAGGCCTGGTTGTGGCGGGCATAGACCTTGAGCGCGCCGACCATGGTCTCGTCGAAGACCATCGGCGAGTTGGCGTTGATGAGGTTGAGCGTGACGCAGTTGTTTTCGACGAAGTCGTCGCCGAAGACGATCTTCGCCATGGCGATCGTGTCTTCCGCCCGTTCCGGCGCCGTCACCGAGCCCATGAAGGGTTTGTCGGAATACTTGATATGGCTGTAGACCATATCGAGGTGACGCTTGTTCACCGGAATATCCACGGGCTCGCAGACCGTGCCGCCGGACGAATGCATCGACGGCGCCATATAGGCGAGCTTCACGAAATTGCGGAAATCCTCGATCGTCGCATAGCGCCGGACGCCTTCAAGGTCACGCACGAAGGGCGGGCCGTAGACCGGCGCAAAGATCGTCGCCTTGCCGCCGACCTGGGCGCTGCGCTCCGGGTTGCGGGCATGCCAGGTGAACTCGGAAGGTGCCGTCTTCAGGAGTTCGCGGCAGAGACCCTTGGGGAAATGCACGCGCTGGCCGCGCACGTCGGCGCCGGCCTGCTTCCAGAGTTCGAGCGCCTCGGCGTCGTCACGGAATTCGATGCCGATTTCCTCGAGGATGGTGTCGGCATTGCGCTCGATCAGCTGCAGGCCTTCCTCGTCGAGGACCTCGTATTCGCGAATCTTGCGCTGGATATAGGGCAGAGACGGCCCCGGGCCGCCGCCGGTGCGCGATGCGCGCCTTGCCGCTGCTCCCCGTCCCTCGCCGCGTGCGCGGCGACCGCCGCCTTCAACCGCGCCCTGATCTGTCACGTCGCTCATTCGCTTTTCCTCTCCCGCGCATCACTTTTTGCGCCTTCAAGCATCAATTTGCCCTAATGCTACCAAGCATCGGGGGCCTTGCGGGTCTCAATGCGCCAAGGCGTGGCGCAACTCGAACACTGCCGAGCGGCGACAAGCGGGCGCAAAAACCGCGTGGCGCGAATATATTGTTTTTGTTAAGAATATACAGGCGGCAAAAGAAGCCGCCCTCCCGTCGCTTTTTGTCATATGCGACGTCGCTTTCGAAAACAGATTTTTAGACATCGACCGCTATGGATTGATGGACGCGTCCGAAAATTTCGCGCGACCGTGCCAGGAACCGAGGAACCCCAATATGGCAGACGATGAAATCATTCTCGAGGACCTTTCCGACGAAGAACTCGTGCAGCAGATGCACGACGACCTCTATGACGGCCTGAAGGAGGAAATCGAGGACGGGACCAACATCCTGCTCAAGCGCGGCTGGACGCCCTATGATGTCCTGACCCAGGCGCTGGTCGAAGGCATGCGCATCGTCGGCATCGACTTCCGCGACGGCATCCTGTTCGTGCCGGAAGTGCTGCTCTCGGCCAACGCCATGAAGGCCGGCATGACCATCCTGCGCCCGCTTCTGGCCGAAACCGGCGCGCCGAAGCTCGGCAAGATGGTGATCGGCACCGTCAAGGGCGACATTCACGACATCGGCAAGAACCTCGTCGGCATGATGATGGAAGGTGCGGGCTTCGACGTGGTCGACCTCGGCATCAACAACCCGGTCGAAAACTATCTCGAAGCGATCGAGCGCGAGCAGCCGGATATCCTCGGCATGTCGGCGCTTCTGACGACCACCATGCCCTACATGAAGGTCGTCATCGACACGCTGAAGGAAAAGGGCCTGCGCGACGACTACGTCGTTCTCGTCGGCGGCGCGCCGCTGAACGAGGAGTTCGGCAAGGCCGTCGGCGCCGACGCCTATTGCCGCGATGCGGCGATCGCCGTCGAAACCGCCAAGGACTTCATGAAGCGCAAGCACAACCGCCTGGCGGCCGGCTAAAACTTCGAGCGATCCGAAATCACGAAGCCGGCCACAGGGTGACATCCGCGGCCGGCTTTCTTATGTCTGGCGAAGCGTCAGACAAGTGTGCCGGCTCAGTTGACGGAGTTCGCCACCTTCTTGCCTGCCGACTGTGTCGCGTTGACGGTGTTTGCAGTATCCTGCCCGATGCCGCGGATGGTGTTGCCGCAGGCGCTGAGGGTCGAGAGCGCGACGAGAACGGCGCCGATGGTTGCAAGGGTCTTTACTGTCATGGTCAGGTTCCTTCCCGCTGAAAGCCAAGTGGACTCAAGATGGAAAAAATATCGCCGGCAATAGAACGTGCACAACCGAAAAAAGTTCACGTCATCGGTTGCGGCGCCATCGCGCGGGAAATCCTGGCGGTCTGCGAGGCCAACGGCCTTGATCATATCGACCTCAACTGTCTGCCCGCCATCTGGCACAACACGCCGGACAAGATCACGCCCGGCGTGCGCGACGCCATCGCCAAGGCCCGCGCCGAAGGCTTCGAGCGCATCTTCGTCGCCTATGCCGACTGCGGCACCGGGGGCCATCTCGATCGTCTCCTTGAGGAGGAAAAGGTCGAGCGCATCCCTGGGCCCCACTGTTATTCCTTCTTCGCCGGCAACGAGGATTTCTCCCGCCGCTGGGACGACGACATCACCGCCTTCTTCCTTACCGACTTCCTCGCCCGCCAGTTCGAAGCCTTCGTCATCGAACCGCTGGGCCTCGATCGCCACCCGGAGCTCCGGGACATGTATTTCGGCCACTACCGCAAGCTGGTCTATCTCTCGCAGCAGGAAGACACAGGCTTGCAGGAGAAGGCCAAGAAGGCGGCCGAGCGCCTGGGCCTCGAATACGAATACCGCTTCACCGGTTATGGCGATCTGACGACATCGCTTCTGAAAGCTTGAATTAGCGACATCATCAATTTGAAATCGCAGGCCCGAAACAGAGACTTTACGTTGATCTCCACATAGGGTACCCCCCTATATCATATTGGAGACATCGACATGGGCAATCACGAGCACGACCATCATCACCACCACGCTCACCAAGGGCATGCGCATGACGAGGCGCGCGTGCTCGCGGCCAGCCACGATCATGTCTTCCTTGGCGGCAATCATGAGCGCAACGAGCGGCGGACCTGGATCGTCATCGCGGTCACCGCAACGATGATGGTGGTCGAGATCGCCGCCGGACAGGTCTTCGGGTCGATGGCGCTCGTCGCCGACGGCTGGCACATGTCGACCCATGCCGCCGCGATGCTGATCGCGGCGCTTGCCTATCTCTATGCGCGCAAGCATTCGAACAATCGCCGCTTCACCTTCGGCACCGGGAAACTCGGCGACCTCGCCGGTTTTTCCAGCGCCATCGTGCTGGCGCTCATCGCGCTTCTGATCGGCTGGGAAAGCCTGCGCCGCCTCGGTTCTCCAGTCACGATCGATTTCCGCGAGGCGATCCTCGTTGCCGTCGCCGGCCTCATCGTCAATCTCGTCTGCGCCTGGCTCCTGAAGGACGATCATGGCCATCACGATCACCATGGGCATCATCATGGGCATCTGGGGCATCAAGGCAGCCAGGATCGCAACCTGCGCGCCGCCTATCTGCACGTTCTCGCCGACGCGCTGACCTCGGTTCTCGCGATTGTCGCCCTTGGCCTCGGCGCGATCTACGGCTGGCTGTGGCTCGATCCCGCCATGGGCATCGTCGGCGCGCTTGTCATTGCGCGCTGGTCCTTCGGCCTCATCCGCGACACCGGGGCGACCTTGCTCGACTATATCCCCGAAGGCGAGGATCTGCCGGAAGAGATCGGCGAGATCGTTGCCGGGGAAGATGCCGAAATCGTCGACCTGCACATCTGGCAGCTCGGGCCCGGCCACCACGGCGCGATCGTCTCGATCGTCGCCGACAATCCGCGGGCGCCGTCCTATTATCGCGAGAAGCTTGCCGCCATCCACGATTTGTCGCATGTGACCGTCGAGGTCGAACCAAGGGCCGCATAGCACCCGAAACCGGAGTATCCGATGACCCATACGATCCGCGAGAAGCAGAAACTCATCAACAGGGTCCGGCGCTTGCGCGGCCAGATGGAGGCGGTCGAGCGGATGCTGGAGGAGGAGAAGGGCTGCGCCGAGGTCATGCAGGTGATCGCCGGCATACGCGGCGCGGTCAACGGGCTGATGGCGGAAGTGGTCGAAGACCATATCCAAATGCATGTCGCCGCAGCCGAGCTGTCGCAGAAGGACCGGGAGGAAGCGGCGGCCGAACTGGTGGATGTGGTGCGCGCCTACCTGAAATAGCGTCGCTGCCGCGCACTTTGCCAAGGTCACCGTTGCCGCCGAGAACCATGCTGTGCTCGGCGATGGCGACCGGTCATGCTTTCTGCCAGTTCACAGATTGACCGCGAATTCCTGCCGGCCGCATGCTTCCGGCCGCGACAGCACGTCGTCCGCCTGATCGCCGGTGATCACGTTCCGTCAGAGGCCGACGATCCGGCTTCCGCCCGGGCCCCCTCATTGCCAGGCCCCTTGCCAGGCCCCTTGCCAGGTCCCCTCCTTCGCCGTCTGAACTCTTAATTTGAAACCATGTTCGCGCAAGCCCGTTTAGCTGGCGTAACTCATCCCTGACGCTTCCTCGGCCGCCTGACACTTGGCCGTCTTTGCGCCAAGCACGGAGCCAGAACGCGGGAGCGTCCCATGACCAAGAATTTCACGAACGACAATAAGAGAGTGCTTCACGCCTGGGATGCGGTCTACGATCTCGAAGAGTTCATTCTGGCCTATCAATTGGCACCGCTGGCGGCGCGTGACATCTTCGCAAAAGTCGGCCCGCGCAGGCTCGATCTGGCGAACGCGATGGATGCGCACAGGACAGCGACGGGCGACGAAGCGAAACGCGCGCTCGGCCAAAACATAGCTCCCGGTGCTTGAGTGAAGTTCGTTGCGCTGGCGCGACAACGCGTGCAGGGTGCTTCATCGACGGCGATTGAAGCGGGCGCCGTCGCCTACGGGCCTTCTTGCCTGGGCCCCAACCAAAGGAGGACGCAATGTCTTCCAGCAATCCAGAACATTGTCTTCACTCCGACGACCTCAGCCTTCTGGTCGAGGTACTCGCCGCTGCCGGCTACTACGGAACGACCGCGACGGCAGACTCGGGCGGACGACTTGCTGCCACGCGCTTCCTGATTGCGGCACTCGAAAGCGGCGTCGACAGCCACGCCACTCCGGAGGCGGCGCTGGCCGAGCCGGGCACTGCCGCGGAGTTTCCGAGGTCCCCTTCCCGTCCGGCGCCTTATGAGCAATTCAGACAGGCTGCTGTTGATCGAAAGACCGGCAGCGTGCCCCGCTGAGCCACCATCGTGGGTTTCCAGCCCACCCATCTAACCCCTATCTTCCGGCGGCCGGGGCGGAAGCTGGATCGTGCCCCTGCGTATGCGGTCTTTGAGATTGAGAATATCGAGAAGATCATCCGCTTCGTCGCGCGGCAAGTTGGACATCAGATAACCGTCAACAACAACCGGTTGCCCGGTGAAGACATCGACAACCGCCCAAACATTGTTGGCTTCGACCTTGAGACCGTACCTTAGTGTTGTCATCAGCCCAGTCCGTAAGCGGGGTTAACCATCTGCCCTTGCTCAGCCACATGCGGCATGGCGGGGCGATCGCTCGCATTGCCCTGAGGTGGCCTGAAGGCCCAGACAAGAAAAACAGACAGGGCGACCAGAAACAGTGAGAAGACCAAACGGGAGGACATCGCGCCTCTCCTTCATCGAATGAGGCCATCGCGGCTGGGGATGTCACGCGGCTGGGGAAAGAAAGCGCGCAATAACCTTCTGCAAGGTCTCGGCAGCCGCTCGGTTCAGCGCGACCTCGATCTGGCCGTCGTCGCATTCCAGGCAAAGAGTGCCGATCAGCGGCGCCTTGTGCAGGGTGATTATTTCGCTCTGGTAGAGTTTGTTCGGCTCGGACATGACAGTCTCCAGTTCCAAGCGACGAGCTTAACACATCCTCGATCGGCACGTGGCTTTTATCACGCGAGCAGCGAGAAACTCGGGAGGAACACCGGCGTCGCGCCAAAAACACTTTAAATCTGCGTCGGCAGACACACGCGCCTCAATTGAAACTCAATCGACGCGCAATAGTATATCCAAGTAAATTTGGCCGATGTGGCTTTCGCGGTATCAGAATTTCTAACCGCACCTATTCTCCTAAATTTTCGAACGACACGCAAGCTTCGGATCCAGTGCTTGATCCATGCTTCGCCTCGAAGCACATCGCGCATTGTAACGTCTGTTCGTTCCCCGAACCTTGGTTGATCGGTCGATAACCGGCTCATCGCAGCCGACCGACCGTGCCTGCCCACACCTAAAAGGACTGAGACCACTATGAACGCTTTATCTTTTACGAAACGCATCATCCGCGGCCCCCGCGACCAGTCGCCGGCTCACCGCTTCCAGGTCGGCCAGCTTGTTCGCTCGAAGGGAGCGCTGACCAGAGAGTCGATCATCGGGGACACCTACCGCATAACCGCCACGCTCCCCATCCGCGACAATGCGCTCCAGTACCGCATACGCAGCAGCGACGAATGCCATGAGCGCGTGACCGATGAAGGCAATCTCGAACTGATCCGTCCCGCCGATGAGCGAATGGCCCTGGCCGAACGGGCCTTCAAGGCCAGGCACGCCCTTTAGATCCAAACCATCGTCCTAACAGATCAGCTGCAGGAGGCGATCATGAAGTACCACATACCGGCTCAGATCTATCTATTCGACTACCGCGGCCTGCTTGCCTGGATCGCCCTTTCGCTGGCGGTCGCCGTCGTCGTGACCACGATCCTTTTCGGGCGGATCTTGTGACGGCCCGTCTCTGGCCGGCCTGGCTTACCGCCAAAAGGGATACGACCATGCCGCTCACCTTTCCGAACCCATGCCGAAGCTTCGATGAAGCGCGCAAGGCCGTACGTTTCCTTGGCCACGATGGCATGTTCGAAGTGCCCTTCTATGTTGAGGCGGCCGCCCTCTCCCGTGGCGCGCCCGCCCGGACGACCGAAGCAGCCTGCTTGCTGGCCTTCGATGCCGCGCGCAACGCAATCCACGAGGCCGCGACGGCAGCCTATGCCAAGGGGCGCCGGACGATCTATGTCCTCACCGCCGATGACTTTCGCTAGGTCCCGGGCCAAAACGCAGCAGCCTTTCGACCAACACCCCTTGGCCTAGCAGGGGTCTCCGCCTTATGCGGCAACGCCCCGCAGCGGCCGAAAGGGCGTGGCAATCTCAACCGCACTGTTGAAATGCGTCCTGCTCTCCTGTGGGCGACGCTGTCGCGGGCGCTTGTCGCCGCCGCCTTTGCTATTATTATTCCGCGAATTCCAAACACGTGCCCGTGCATGCCACACCCGGCAGTTTCACGGACCTTCTGAAATCACCAGGCGACAGAACTTTCATGAAACTCGGCTTCATCGGCACCGGCGCACTCTCCTCGGCGATCGTCACCGGCCTCAAGACGCTTCCCGGCGAGATCACCACCGTCGTCCTTTCGCCGCGCAACGAAGAGATCGCTGCGGGCCTTGCTGCCCGCTTTCCTGACGTGACTGTCGCTGCCGACAATCAGGCGGTGCTCGACGCCTCAGACACGGTCATGCTCGGCGTCCGGCCGCAGATCGCCCGTGATGTCCTGCCCGCCTTGCGCTTCCGCCCGGATCACCACGTCGTCAGCCTGATTGCGACCTTCTCCTGCGCCGAGATCGCCGCCATGGTTGGCCAAGTGAAGCGCGTGACCAAGGCCTTGCCGATGCCGATGATTGCGATCCGTCAGGGGCCGACGATCATCTTCCCGCCGGATCCGGATATGGCGGCGTTTTTCGGCCGGCTCGGCACGGCGATCGAAGTAACAAGCGAGAGCGAATTCGATGCGCTAAGTGTGGCCACCGCCACCTATGCGAGCTACTTCAAATACCTGGAAACGATCCATAGCTGGCTGAAGGACAACGGCGTTGACGACGCGAAGGGCCGCGACTATGTGGCCAGCCTGTTTGGCGCACTCGGCCAGGCTCCGGCAACGACGCCGGACGCAAGCTTCGCCCATCTGGCCGAGGACTACGCCACCCGCGGCGGCATCAACGAACAGGTGCTGCGGGAATTGACGGAGCACGGCACCTTCGAGCGGTTCCGGGAAAGCCTCGGGGCTATACACCGGCGGATCACCGCGGCTTCGTGACGATCCGAAGCGCCTGAAAATGCCCCTCATCCGGCCTGCCGGCCACCTTCTACCCGCAAGCGGGGCGAAGAGGATCGCGCACCCGCTCGCTTCGCTCTCGATCCCACCATCCGTGGCGCTCCACTACGTCAGCAATCGGCAGCCTGCATGTCCCCGACCACGGTGCCTTGGTTCGCCAACAGGACGAGCAAGGCACGTCCCCTCCCTCCGTCTGCGGGCAGAGGGTTAGTCCTCGGGTTAAATCCGAGAAGAGGAGCAACCTCGTCCGCAAGCACCCGTGCAGCATGATCCTCCGATGACCCGCACTGCAGGCGCCGGCATCTGCCTTCGCAAATTGCAACGAAAAATAAGCTCTTCCTAATCCCCATATCTGCGCTACCCTGCGTTACATCTCAGTGCGCGACGGCTGCGTCTTGGGACGGGAGGCACACCAGTGAAATTCCTCGAATACCTGCCCTACGCCATCGGCTGCGCCGCCGGGCTGCTGCTTTCGCTGGTCGTCGGCGCAGTCTGCAGCCTTTCGGATGACGTAAAGATGGTCGAATCCGTGGCGCTCGTCGTGCTCGGCGGCGGTGTCGCCGAATGGTACTGGAACCAGTTAAGCCGGCGGTAACGGGCAAGCCTTCATAACTCGGCCCTGTTCATCCGCGGGGCCGCCATGACCGAAATCGCCAGCCAGAACCACGCCGCAGGCAAGCGCCCGGGCCGCGTCGTCGTGGTGACGGCGGGCGGCGAAAACCCTTGGATCATGATCAACGCGCTCGCAAGCCGCTTTGCTGAGGTGGCCGTCGTGGAGGAGCAACCGGAATCGAAGGGCCTGTTCCTGCGCCGCCGCGCCCGCAAGCTCGGCTGGCTGACGGCGCTGGGGCAGCTTGCGACCATGATCGCCTCGCGCTTCGGCAAGCGCTTCACCCGAAAACGCGCCGAAGAGATCCTCGCGACCTACAAGGTCTCGGGAAAACCCGCCCCCTCAATCCCGGTCAAATACGTCGCCTCGGTCAATGACGCCGACGCCATAACGCAGATCCGCGCGCTCGAACCCGACGTCGTCTTCCTCATCAGTTGCCGCATGCTGAAGGCAGCGACGCTGGCGGCCATGGCCTGTCCGGTCCTCAATTTCCACGCCGGCATCAATCCGGCCTATCGCGGCCTGATGGGCGGCTACTGGGCGCGGGTGAGCAATGACCTCGAAAACTTCGGGGCGACCGTGCATCTGGTCGATGCAGGCGTCGATACCGGCGGCGTGCTCTACCAGTCACGGCAGAATCCTGCCCCTGACGATACGATGCACACCTATCCGCTGCTGCAGACAGCCGCCTCAACGGAAATCGCGATTGCCGCGGTCGCAGATGCGCTCGACGGAAATCTGCGGACCATCAATGTCGCAGGTCCGTCACGGCAATGGTATCACCCGCCGATCTGGACCTGGGTATGGAACGGCCTGACGCGTCGGATCTGGTAGGCGAAATCCCTTCGCTTGCATCGGCCAGCTTCAGCCTAAAAGCCTGATACTGCATGCGATCCACGACCGCGGCTCCTGCCCACAATAATCGGCTCAACTGCGACTTGCGCGTCACCGCCAAGACGTCTGATATGGCATCTGCGCGAGCGTCGTTTTTGGACATATCCGACGTCGTGGCGAGATGAGCCCGGACGCCGGGACATGCGCATTGTCGCACTACAGCGCCGCGCGTCTTCTGAGACGCACAAAGGTCGCTTTAGCGCTTAGGAGTGCTGCATGTTTTCGGCCTTTGATCGGCACCGATCAAAGGAAACATGCAGGGGAGGAGAACAACACCCGATGGCAGATCGCATTATCGTCTACTGGCGCGACATTCCGGCCCAGGTCATCATCAAGAAGGGCCGCACGACGGCGAAGCGTGAACTATCGCTGCGCTTCACCGAGGCGATCGACATGTGCGCGATGCGCACCGGTGCGGCCGAAACCGACGACTACCTCGCCGAATGGCGCAAGGCCGATCCGGTGCCGGTCTCCGACGATCTGGAAACGGAAGCCGACCAGGCTGCCGCCGAGCTCGAAGCCGCCTATGACCGCGAACGTCTGGTGGCGCTCGTCAAGGCCGGAGGCCGCGACAATGGCTGACGCCAAACCGGCAGGCGAACAGAAAATCCTGAAGGGCAACGCCGCACCGGGCGCCAAGGCCGCGACCGGCGCCTTCACACCGTCAGGCGTGTCGCCGAGCCGCCGCTCGCGCCACAAATACACGGTCCGGCTCTGGGCAGTGCGCAACTCGCGCTTCCTCGAATGGTTCTACCACCGCTTCGCCGACCTGTTCCTGCTGCTTCATCCGCTCTGGAACGCGCTTGGCTACGGCCGGGTCGAGCGTCCCGTGACCTTCGTCGAGCGCCACGTCAAAGGCTTCCTCTTCGACTGTCGCATGTGCGGCCAGTGCGCGTTGTCTTCAACGGGCATGTCCTGCCCGATGAACTGTCCGAAGCAGCTGCGCAACGGCCCCTGCGGCGGCGTGCGCGCCAACGGCAATTGCGAGGTCGAGCCGGACATGCCCTGCGTCTGGGTCCAGGCCTGGAAGGGCTCGCAGAACATGGAGAAGGGCAACGCCATCATGAACGTGCAGAAGCCGGTCAACCAGTCGCTGCGCGAAACCTCGTCCTGGCTACGCGTGACCGCGGAAGCAGCAGCGCGCCGCGATGCGGCATCCAAGGAAGGCCAGGCATGAGCCCCGACTACAACCCGCACGATCCCGGCGCGCCGCTCGATCCGCTGCCCGGTCATTCCTCCCGCGGCCGGCTTGAACGGGTCTTGCGCCGCGGCGAGTTCGCCGTCACCGCCGAGCTCAACCCGCCCGACAGCGCCAACCCGCAGGACGTCTACGAGCGCGCGGCGATCTTCGACGGCTGGGTCGACGGCATCAACGCGGTCGACGCGTCAGGCGCCAACTGCCACATGTCCTCGGTCGGCATCTGCGCGCTGCTCACACGCATGGGCTATGCGCCGATCATGCAGATCGCCTGCCGCGACAAGAACCGCATCGCCATCCAGGGCGACGTGCTCGGCGCCTCTGCCATGGGCGTCCAGAACATCATGTGCCTGACGGGTGACGGCGTGCAGGCCGGCGACCAGCCGGGCGCCAAGCCCGTCTTCGACCTCGACTGCATGTCGCTGCTCGAAACCGTGCGCATCATGCGCGACAACTCGAAGTTCCTCTCGGGCCGAAAGCTGACGACCCCGCCGCAGGTGTTTCTGGGCGCCGCCATCAACCCCTTCGCGCCGCCCTACGATTTCCGCCCCTATCGTCTCGCCAAGAAGATCGAGGCGGGCGCCCAGTTCGTGCAGAGCCAGTACTGCTTCGACGTGCCGATGTTCCGCGAATACATGAAGAAGGTGCGCGACCTCGGCCTGCATGAGAAATGCTACATTCTCGTCGGCGTCGGACCGATGGCGTCGGCCAAGACCGCCCGCTGGATCCGCTCCAACGTGCCGGGCATCCATATTCCCGATAGCGTCATTACCCGCCTGGAGGGCGCGCAGGACCAGAAGAAGGAAGGCAAGCAGCTCTGCATCGACATCATCAACGAGGTGAAGGAGATCGAGGGCGTCTCCGGCATCCACGTGATGGCCTACCGCCAGGAAGAATATGTCGCAGAAATCGTGCATGAATCGGGCGTGCTGAAGGGCCGCCAGCCCTGGAAGCGCGAGAGGCTGCCGGCCGATCAGCTCGTTGCCGAGCGTCTGGAGCAGATCCGCGAAGGCAAGGAAGAAAACCAGCAGCAGATGGCCGAGGCGGCAGCCCACCATCCGCACTGAAGAGACAGCAGACAAAACCGGCGCCGGTCTCCGACGCCTATCATCGATCTCCAGGGCGTGATTACATAGCCCACCGCCAGGACAAAGGACCCTTAATGACCCGCACAATCGTCGCCTCCGCCACCCGCGAGATCATCATTGGCTTTGACCAGCCCTTCTGCGTCATCGGCGAACGCATCAACCCGACCGGCCGCAAGAAGCTCGCCGCCGAGATGATCGAGGGCAACTTCGACACCGTCATCAAGGACGCACTGGAGCAGGTTGCAGCGGGCGCGACCATGCTCGACGTCAACGCCGGGGTCACCGCCGTCAACCCGAACGAGACCGAGCCGCCGCTGCTCGTCAAGACGCTCGAAATCGTCCAGGGCCTCGTCGACGTGCCGCTGTCGATCGACAGTTCCGTCACCGCTGCGATCGAGGCGGCGCTGCGCGTCGCCAAGGGCCGCCCGCTCGTCAACTCCGTCACCGGCGAGGAAGAGAAGCTCGAAGCGATCCTGCCGCTCTGCAAAAAGTACGACGTGCCGGTCGTTGCCATCTCCAACGACGAAACCGGCATTTCCGAGGATCCGGACGTGCGCTTTGCCGTTGCCAAGAAGATCGTCGAGCGCGCCGCCGACTTCGGCATCAAGCCACATGACATCGTCGTCGACCCGCTGGTCATGCCGATCGGCGCCATGGGCACCGCCGGCCAGCAGGTCTTCGCGCTTCTGCGGCGGCTGCGCGAAGAGCTGAAGGTCAACACCACCTGCGGCCTCTCCAACATTTCCTTCGGCCTGCCGCACCGCCACGGTATCAATGCCGGCTTCATCCCGATGGTCATCGGCGCCGGCATGACATCGGCGATCATGAATCCCTGCCGCCCGCAGGAAATGGAAGCAGTGCGTGCGGCGAACGTCTTGAACGGTACCGACCCGAACTGCACCCACTGGATCAAGACCTATCGCGACCACAAGCCGGCCGAGGGTGGCCATGTGGTTGCTGCCGCACCGGCGGCCGCCAGCGGCGGCGGCCGTCGTGGTGGCCGTGCGGCCCGCACCGGCGGTGCGGCTGCAAGCGAATAGGTTCTTTTTTCAGCATCGAGCTGAACCAAGGAAGGGAGAACGACGTTGAAAGGTAGCCATGCCTCATTGCCGTCCTTCTCCCTTTAGCCGTTCAGAAGCCAGCCTTCAGCACCGACAGATTTCGAGATTTCATCCGGCAACGCAAACCTGGAGATCATCATGACACGCAGCCTTCGCCTTGATGCTGCCAGCCTCTGGTTTGAAGCCCCTTTCGTGATCGCCGTCCGACTGCAGGAAATGCAGATGGCGGCGCTGACGGGCAAGTCGCAGGATGTGACCGAGCTTCAGCGTATGATCTCCGAGAAGATCGCGGCGACCGCCGAAAGCGTCGTTGCCGTCAATGTCGCGCTCTGGAAAGCCGCCTTCGACAACACGATACGGATGATGACCGGCGCCACGGCATCGGGCCATGGAACGGCGATTGCTTCGGCGGCGCTGAGGCCCTATGGCAAGCGGGTGCGCAGCAACGCTCGGCGTCTGCAGCGCAAGAAGCCGTAAGCAATTTCCCCGTCATCGCAACAGCCTCCCGAAATGATGCTTTGAGATCGCTCCATGTCGGGATTGGACAACTATCCGACCGGGTTCCGGTGCAGTCTGAAACCGTTTACCCGTGCTTCGCTCGCGAGCTGAAACACCAAAGCGGTGCTTCACCCCGGAGAGAGTGGACCTGATGAAAGACCATTGAGCATGCGCATCGAAGGCACTTCCGAGATCGAGACCAACATGAGCGAAGCCGCGCAAAAGGAACCTCTGGTGCTGTTCATGCCCTCGGGCAAGCGCGGCCGCTTCCCGGTGGGCACACCGGTTCTCGACGCGGCGCGCAAGCTCGGCGTCTATGTCGAAAGCGTGTGCGGTGGGCGCGCCACCTGCGGGCGCTGTCAGATCGAGGTGCAGGAAGGCAATTTCGCCAAGCACAAGATCGTTTCCTCGCTGGAGCACATCTCGGAAAAGGGCGCCAAGGAAGAGCGCTATGAGAAGATCCGCGGGCTTCCCGATGGCCGCCGCCTCTCCTGTTCCGCCCATATCCTTGGCGATCTCGTCATCGACGTGCCGCAGGATACCGTCATCAACGCCCAAGTCGTGCGCAAGGCCGCGACCGACCGGGTGATCGAGCGCAATGCCGCCGTTCAGCTCTGCTATGTCGAGGTGGACGAGCCCGACATGCACAAGCCGCTCGGCGATCTCGACCGCCTGAAGGTGATGCTGGAGAAGGACTGGGGCTGGAAGGATCTCTTGATCGCGCCGCACCTGATCCCGCAGGTGCAGGGCATCCTGCGCAAGGGCAACTGGGCGGTTACCGCCGCCATCCACCGCGACATGGATAGTTCGCGCCCCTTCATCGTCGGCCTCTGGCCCGGCCTCAAGAACGAGGCCTATGGCGTTGCCTGCGACATCGGCTCGACGACGATCGCCATGCATCTGGTGTCGCTGCTATCGGGACGCATCGTCGCCTCCTCGGGCACGTCCAACCCGCAGATCCGCTTCGGCGAAGACCTGATGAGCCGCGTCTCCTATGTGATGATGAACCCGGATGGGCGGGAGGCGATGACCAAGGCCGTGCGCGAGGCCGTCAACGGCCTGATCGGCAAGGTCTGCACCGAGGGCGAAGTCGACCGCCACGACATTCTCGATATGGTCTTCGTCGCCAACCCGATCATGCACCACCTGTTCCTCGGCATCGACCCGACGGAACTCGGCCAGGCGCCGTTCGCGCTCGCCGTGTCCGGCGCGCTGCAATACTGGGCGCATGAGATCGATATCGACGTCAACCGCGGCGCCCGGCTCTACATGCTGCCCTGCATCGCCGGCCATGTCGGCGCCGATGCTGCGGGTGCGACGCTTGCCGAAGGTCCTTACCGCCAGGACAAGATGATGCTGCTCGTCGATGTCGGCACCAATGCCGAAATCGTGCTCGGCAACAAGGATCGCGTCGTCGCCGCCTCTTCACCGACGGGACCGGCCTTCGAGGGTGCGGAAATCTCCTCGGGCCAGCGCGCCGCCCCCGGCGCGATCGAGCGCGTGCGCATCGACCCGGCAACGCTCGAGCCGCGCTTCCGCGTGATCGGCGTCGAAAAGTGGTCGGACGAGGAAGGCTTTGCCGAGGCTGCAGCCTCTGTCGGCGTCACCGGCATCTGCGGCTCGGCGATCATCGAGATCGTCGCCGAAATGTATCTCTCCGGCATCATCTCCGAGGATGGAGTGGTCGATGGCGGAATGGCGGCAAAAAGCCCGCGCATCATCCCGAATGGCCGAACCTTCTCCTACCTGCTGCACGACGGCGAGCCGCGCATCACCGTGACGCAGAACGACATCCGCGCCATCCAGCTCGCCAAGGCAGCGCTCTATGCCGGCATCAAGCTCTTGATGGAAAAACAAGGCGTCGATCATGTCGACACCATCCGCTTCGCCGGCGCGTTCGGCTCGTTCATCGATCCCAAGTATGCGATGGTGCTGGGCCTCATCCCGGACTGCGATCTCGACGACGTCAAGGCCGTCGGCAACGCCGCCGGTACCGGCGCGCTGATGGCGCTCTTGAACCGCGGCCACCGCCGCGAGATCGAGCAAACTGTCAGCAAAATCGAGAAGATAGAGACGGCGCTTGAATCGAAATTTCAAGAGCATTTCGTGAACGCCATGGCGATGCCGAACAAGGTCGACAACTTCCCCAAGCTCTCGACGGTGGTGACTTTGCCGGAGCGCAAGGTGAGCGCTGATGATGGCGAAGGCGGCGGCAGGCGGCGGCGGAGAAGCCGGGAGTAGAGCGGCACGACCAAGCCGATATCCTCAAGCCCTCACCTCAAAGCGCTCGCAAGCGTCCGATGCAGCGGCCCGCCTCGCTCGTCTTGAAGCTCGAGCGAGACCGTTTCGAACAGGACTTCGATCGTCACGTCGGTAAAAGATATAAGCCAGAAACGCGGACTGAGGACCTTCCATTTAGCTGCTTCGTCACTGTCCGCAACCTCGTTGAATTCCCACGGTCGGATTGGGTACCTACAATCGCGCAGGCCCTCGACCGTCATCGGTGAAATGCGGAAATCGATAACCTCGCCGAACTTGAGAACGACGTTGCCGCCGCCAGCGCTGGGAGCAGCTTCATAACAGACAAATGCGCTGAGCCCATCGTAGAGCACAGCAGGATTTGCGACGGTTCCCAATGCGGGAAAGGCCTCAGGCGGGATCGATATCTGCATGATTTGATTGTGTGGGCACTATTTCAGTTGACGATCCGATCGTCTCGGTCCGCTGTCACTTTGTCAACTCGCCCGCCGCCTCGCACCGTTTAGACGCCACCCTACCCTCACCAGACGTGGACACTCGATATTTGAGCTTGCCTTAATTCCGGCGGCGGGCGACGGTCTGATGAAACCTATTCCTTGAACTGGCATCCAAAACCTATGAACGACAAGATTCTCGACACTCTCACCGGCATGTACTTCACCGTCGACGATCCCGATGGCACCTATGGCACCGGCCAGATCATCCGGCTTGCTGCCGAAGGCATCTACTTCATCCGCTACGACGGCAACGAGGTGGAACTGCCGATGGAACTCGTCTCGATCGGCGAGATGCTGCAGACCACCGAAGAAGACTACAAGCTCTGGCGGTTCTTCGACACGACGGAGGAACGCGACAAGTGGATTGAATGGCTGGACGCGCCGTCGAAGCCGCGGGTGGTCTCGCTGGTGCGGCCGACGCCTGCTCCGACGAAATAGGCCATCGTCGCAAGGTGACCGGAGCGGCTTTGCCGCTGTATTTGGCTTGGCGCTGCGGTGGTAGCGCCTTCCTCACCGCCCGATCGAGGCAGACTTTTCCTTAGGCCGCTCCATGAACCGGCCATAGTCGATGGTGGTGCGTGCCTTCGCGTTTGCAAATGCCGAGGTTCGGCACCCGCAAACACCCCGGGGCTGTCCCTGACCGAAATGATCTAACCCATTTGGATCATGACGAAATCAGCCAATGATCCTATAGGCCTAGACAGCCGTTCGCCGCCCTCTGTGTTATGCTTTATGGGAGGGAGAAGATCCATGGCACCCACACGATCCGATGTTTCCGAACGCGTAAAGGCGATCCTTGTCGAGCTGCTCGGCGTCAAGGCGTCCGAAGTCACAGACGATGCCGAGATCGAAGACGATCTGGGCGCCGACTCGCTCGAAGTGTCTCAATTGGCGATGTTGGTGGAGGAAGAGTTCGAGATCTATCTGACCGACGACTCGGCCGAAAAGCTCATCACCGTCGGCGACCTGGTCGACTTCGTGCTGGCGTCGAAAACGCTGAAGTGATCATCCGGCAATAAAAAAGGCCGGGGCGAAACCGCACCGACCTTCCTCATCATCGCTCTTACACCAGTGCCAGTACATCCGTGGTCAAAAGTCTAAAGCGACGCGACAGTTGCGAGCGGCGAACACATTCAGCGCTCATAAGCAAACGTCGACAGATGGGCTTGTACGCAGCGATTGTGTCCGAAAGATGACCGCACGCGCTGCGCGTTGCTATAAATAAAGCAGCCCGGCCAAACCGCCTCGCAAGCACACGAGCACCGGACACTCCAAACACAAAAAGCGCCGCGCGTTGGCGGAACACGCGGCGCTTCGGTTGAGGGGGCGAACCGACCCGGCTTATTGCGGCGTCAGGTCGAATCCGAACCACTTCTCCGACAGGCGCTTGATGGTGCCATCCGCCTTGGCAGCTGCAATCGCATCGTCGAACAGCGCCTTCAGTTCCGGGTCGGTCTTGCGCAGGCCGACGGAGCTGCCGGCGCCGAGAAAGCCGCCCTGGAAGCGGGGGCCGGTGATGACCATGTCGCTGTTGGCAGGCTTTTCGACAGTCGTCTTCAGGTAGCCCATGGACGCCATGACGAAATCGACGCGGCCGGCGACGAGATCGAGATCGTGCTGCTCGGTCGTCTTGTATTCACGCACCTCGACGACGTCCTTCAGATATTCGTCGATGAAGCGTGCTGCGATCGAGGCGGTCTGGACGCCAATGGTCTTGCCTTCAATCAGCGGCTTCAGCTCGTCGACCGCCTTGCGCGCGCCGGCCTCGTTGGAGGCGAGCGAGAACAGCTCACCCTTCATCGGCAGGGTTTCGAGGTCGCCACCCTTCAGCGTCGCGAAGGCCTGGCCGGTGCTGCCGTAGGACATCGAGAAGTCGATGACTTCCTTGCGCTTCTCGGTGGCCGACATGCCGGCCATGATCGCGTCGAACTTGCCAGCGTTGAGCGCCGGGATCATGCCATCGAAGGACTGCGCGATGACGGTGCATTCGACCTTCATGTGGTCGCAGAGGATCTTGCTGAGCTCGATCTCGTAGCCGTCGAGCGTGCCGTCCGCCTTGGTCAGGTTATAGGGCGGAAAGGCACCTTCGGTGGCGATCGTCACCTTCGTCCACTTCTTGTCTTCGGCCTGCGCCGGCATGGACATCAGCCCCGCGGCAACGGCAAGCGCCGATGCCATGATTGCGGTGGTCTTTTTCATTGCAGCATTCCCCTTTTGTGGATGTTGATTGCTTTGTTTTTCGGCCCGCCGATCACGGCAGGCTTCAACTCTTGATGAACTGGCGGAAGCGCTCCGACTTCGAATGGGTGAAAACTTCGTGCGGCGGCCCCTCCTCCTCGATCGTGCCCTTGTGCACGAAGACGACGCGGCTGGAGACGTCGCGGGCAAAACCCATCTCGTGGGTGACCACCAGCATGGTGCGCCCCTCCTCGGCGAGCCCGCGCATGACGCGCAGCACTTCGCCGACGAGCTCCGGGTCGAGCGCCGAGGTCGGCTCGTCGAAGAGCATCGCCTTCGGGCGCATGGCCAGCGCGCGGGCGATTGCGGCGCGCTGCTGCTGGCCGCCGGAGAGATGCGAGGGATAGTGGTTACGCTTGTCGGCAATGCCGACCTTCGCAAGCAGCGCCTCCGCCTCCTCGATCGCTTCCGCCCGCGGCCGCTTCAGCACATGCACCGGCGCTTCGATGACGTTTTCGAGCACGGTTTTGTGGGACCAGAGATTAAAGCTCTGGAACACCATGCCGAGTTCCGAGCGGATGCGGTCTACCTGCTTCTGGTCAGCCGGGCGGCTGCGCCCGTCGCTCGACGCCTTCAGCCGGATCACCTCGCCCGCCACCTCGATGGTGCCCGAATTCGGCACCTCCAGCATGTTGATGCAGCGAAGCAGCGTCGACTTGCCGGAGCCGGAGGATCCGAGGATGGAAATCACCTCACCCTCGCGCGCATCGAGCGACACGCCCTTCAGCACCTCGACCGGGCCGAAACTCTTGTGAAGGTCGTGCACGCGGATCGCAACCGGCGTGGTAACGGCGGCGGACATGTTCAATGGGTTTCTCCCTTGAGTTCGGCGGCGATCGGCAGCGGCGCGCGCAGTTGCGGGTTGAACCGGTATTCGGCCAACGCAACGAGCCGGGTCAGCGCGAAGTTGATGGCGAGATAGATGAGACCGGCGACGACGAAGACCTCGATCACCCGGTAGCTCTCCGAGATCAGCTTGGCAGCGACGCCGGTGATCTCCATCAGCGTGATGATCGAGGCGAGCGAAGTGGCCTTCACCATGGAGATCATCTCGTTGCCATAGCCCGGCAGCGCCTGGCGCAGCGCCTGCGGCATGACGATGCGGCGGAAGATCATCAGGCGACCCATGCCGCAGGCCCTTGCCGCCTCCACCTGTCCGTGCGGCACCGAGAGCAGCCCGCCGCGGATGATTTCGCTCGCATAGGCGGCCGTGTTCAGCATCAGCGCCAGCACCGCGCACCAGTAGGGCTCGCGCAGAAGCGGCCAGAAGATGCTGTGGCGCACCGCCGGAAACTGGCTGAGGCCGTAATAGATCAGGAAGATCTGCACGAGCAGCGGTGTGCCGCGGAAGAGGAACACGTAAGTGCGGGCAAAGAGGTCGAGCGCGAGGATGCCCGACAGACGGGCGAGCGCCAGCCCGAGAGCCAGCACCGAGCCGAGCGCGATTGACGTTGCGGCCAGCTCCAGCGTCAGCGGCAGGGCTGCCGCCAGGCTCCAGAAGGTTTCGAGGGCAAATTTGATATCCATCAGCCCCTCCTGACGCCGCGCGAGAACCGACGCTCGGTGACCTGAAGGATGAGGCCCGAGACGGTGGAAATCGCGAGATAGATTATCGCTGCAATGAAGAAGAAGTCGAAGGGGCGGCTGGTCGACCCCGCACCGATCTGCGCTTGGCGCAAGAGTTCGACGACGCCGGTCACCGAGACCAGTGCGGATTCCTTCAGCACCACCTGCCAGACGTTGCCGAGGCCCGGCAGCGCATAACGCAGCGTCAGGGGCGCGGTGATCCGGCGGAACTTGAGGAGCCGGCCCATGCCGCAGGCGGTTGCCGCCTCCAGCTCGCCCGGATGCACGGCGCGGAAGGCGCCGCGATAGACCTCGGTCTGCTGGGCGCCGGAGGTGATGCCGACCGCAAGCGCACCGGCGATGAAGCCAGGAAAGCTGACGAAACCCTCCGCGCCGAACAATTGGCCGACGGCTGTCACCACGGCGCTGCCGCCGAAATAGAAGAGATAGATGACCAGGAGGTCGGGAATACCGCGAAGGACGGTGGTATAGGCCTCGGCGCAACCGCGAACGACCGGGCCGCCGGAGATCTTTGCCCAGGCGCCGAAGGTACCGATAAGGCCGCCGATCGCAAAGCCGGCGACGGCGATCAGGATCGTCATCCAGGCGCCGGCGGCAAGCGCCGGCCCCCAGCCGTCCGGACCGACGCTGATGATGTCAAGGAAACCGGGCTCAGTCATCGCAGCGCCTCCCTTCGCTTGTGATCGATGACTTAACCATGGACGCCCCCGGGGATCGGCGCTTTCACGTCGCCGACCCCAGGGATCGGCGGGTCGACATCGTCAGGAATGGGATTGACGAAGGGCGTGCCCTCCAGCCGTGCGACGTGATCGGCCTTGGCCTCAGCGATCAGCGCCGGATCGAGGATCAGCTCGATTGCCGTGCTCGCCATCACCTTGGCCGCGTGTTCCATGCCCTTGTGGGCGGCGGGCAGCTTGCCTTGCGCAACCAGCTGCCAGGAATGGCCCGGCGTACCGATCGCGTAGGTCGCGCCGCGCATCTGCACGGTCGGCACCACCCAGCTGACGGTTCCGACATCGGTGGAGCCGACGAGCGTGCCGGCGCCGTTTTCCGGCGGAAAGATCGTATCGCAAAGGGCAACGCCGCGGCGCAGCTTGAGCCCGAAGCGCTCAAAGGCAGAGGCGATATCCTCACCGGTGAAGGTCTCCTGGAACTTGGCCGCCATGCGCCGGTCGTCCTCGTCGAACTGCGGCGGTCCCAGATGCTCGAGCTGGCGATGCATCAGCGCTTCGAGCGGCGTATTGCCGACGAGGTTGGCGTCGCCGCTGACGATCTCGTCGGTGACGGTGGTTCCGGTCATCATCGCGGCACCCTTGGCGACGCTGCGGACACGTTCCACGAGATCGAGCAGCTCCGGCAGGCTGCGGGCGCGCACGAGATAGCGCGCCTTGGCGCGGGCCTGCACCACGTTCGGCGCGTTGCCGCCCGTATCGGTAACCGCATAGTGAATGCGCGCCGATGACGGCATGTGCTCGCGCAGATAGTTGACGCCGACATTCATCAGTTCGAGCGCATCGAGCGCGCTGCGGCCGAGATGGGGGGCAGCCGATGCATGGGACGCCCGGCCGCTGAAGCGGAAGTCGAGCTCGTTGCAGGCCAGCGAGATCGGATTGTTGACGCCGGCAAAGGGTGCAGGGTGCCAGGAAATCGCGATATCGACATCGTCGAACACGCCGGCGCGCACCATGAAACCCTTGGATGAGCCGCCCTCTTCCGCCGGGCAGCCGTAATAGCGCACCCGCCCCTTGATGCCGTTGGCGGCGAGATAATCCTTGACGGCGGTCGCCGCCATCATCGCGCCGGCGCCAAGCAGATTGTGGCCGCAGCCATGGCCGTTGCCACCGTCGACCAGCGGCCGCTCCTCGGCAATGCCTGCTTCCTGGCTGAGGCCGGGCAGCGCATCGAACTCGCCGAGGATGGCGATGACCGGTCCGCCCTCTCCCGCCTCGCCCATGACAGCCGTCGGCATGCCGGCGATACCGCGCGATACGCGAAAGCCCTCGGCCTCCAGCAGTGCGGCGTGTTCGGCCGACGAGGAAAACTCCTCGTAATTGGTTTCCGGCGTATCCCAGACCCGGTCACTGAGCACGAAGAACCGTTCGCGCTTGGCTTCGAGCAGGTCCCAGACGTCACAGGCATTTTTCATCGTTTCTTGACTTCCGCAACAATAGTAACCAGAATTGGCGCCAATTTATGATAACATTTTTGGATACACAAGAGGGCCCTGAAACATTTCGCGCAATGTGCACAACGGCGAGAGGCAGGCTCGCAACGCCGCTCTCGCGCATTGAATTGTTCGGGACGGCATCATAGTTTCTCCAAAAATGGAGCCAATTCCGCCGCAGCAGGCAGCTTGGGACATGCACCAGAACCATGCGGCGGGGGCCGGCGACAGGCGGGAAGAGAGTGTAAGGCAGGAATGAGCGACGATCTGACGGAAATGCTGGCGGCCGAGGAAAAGCCCGAGGAGAAAAAGGATGTCACCGACCTATTGCTGCACGACATCCTGACCGGGACCTTGCCGGCCGGAGCCTGGCTGAAGCAGATCGACCTGGAGCGCCGCTACGATTGCACGCGGCCGGAGGTGCGCCGGGCGCTCGACCGGCTGTCACAGCGCCGGCTGGTGCAGCACAATCCGAACCGCGGCTACCAGGTCTATGAACTCGATGACCAGCGCACGCAGGAAATCAGCGACATCCGCGTGATTCTCGAAACCGGCGTCGCCGACCGCATGGTTGCCAATGCAACGCCCGCCACCATCGCCGAGTTGCGGCAACTCGCCCGACAGTTCGACGAGATGTCGTTCCGCGGCTCCATCATGGAGCATTACGATGCCAACCTCGCCTTCCACCGCGCGCTTCTCATGCTCGCCGGCAATTCCGAACTCGTCGACGTCGTCGCCGAAATCCGCCAGCGCACCGTATCCGCGCCGGTGTCGCAATGGCGCACCCGCGCCCGCATCGAGCAGTCGGCCCGCGAGCACCACTTGATGGTCGACGCGCTGGAAGCCCGGGACCTGCCCGAACTGAAACGGCTGATCGAGATCCATATCCGCCAGGCGCCGATCAAGACCTGAGCCTTGCCGGCGCCCTGGACTTGACTACCCGCCAAAGAGGATCGTCACGGCCACAAGCACGGCGCCGATCGCCGTCATCGCGAGGGCCATTGGCCAGGGGCTGCGGCCCATGTAGCGGCCAAGGCGTGCGCCGATGACGAAGAGCATAGCGAGCGCGATGGCGTTGGAGGCGCGCATGGCGAGCCCGACGTCCGTCAGCAGGAACGGAATGCTTGGCGGCAGGGTCGAGGCGACGACGAGCAGGAAGATCGCGACGGCCGCCTTCAGGTCGCGCGCGGTCACGACCCTGTGCCTGGGATCGGGGGAAAGCGCCCTCACCCGGACAAGCAGCGCTTCCGTTTCCTTCGGCGAAGAGACGCGGCGCACATCGTCGGGCAGGCTTTCGAGAAACAATTCGCGGGCGCGATCGAGCCGCTCATGCCTGAGCCGATCGAGGAAACCGCGCCGTCGCACCCGCTCCACCACCGTCGTCAGCACATACATGACGCCGTCGACGATGCCCCAGGCGATGTTGCAGCCGAGGGCGGCGACCAGCACGGCATTGACCCCACCCTCGCCGCCCGCAACCGAACTCATCGTTCCCGTGAAGGACAGCGCCATCAGGAGCCCGAAGATGATCTCCGACAGGCGATCGATCGGATCGAGAATGCGCGACCGCTCGCTCATGCCCGGGCACTCTCTGAACGTGACCGGGACGCCAGGGAGGCGGCGGGCAGCGACCGGGAAGCGCGCAACCGCTACCTCCCCTTACTGGACCTGCAGATCGGCGAAGGCGTCGCGCACATGATCGGCAACCGCCAGCACCGGCGCCGGCGCATCCGAGATCACCTGCAGGCCGATATTGTAGTGGCCGAGATCCGGCAGGCCGTCGCGCTCGCCGAGCTGCACCATTTCCCCCTGGACGAGGTAACGCGGCAGCGGCGCGATCGCGAGACCGGCGAGCACGGCGGCGCGCTGCCCGGTGGTATAGGCGCTGAGGAACGCGATGCGGAACTTGCGGCCGGCCCGCGCCAGCTTTTCCACCGCATCCGCCCGCCAGACGCAGCCGTCCTCCCACATCGACACCGGCAGCGGATCCTTCAGATGGGCGCTGCCGCACTTGGCGCCGGCCCAGACCAGCTTCTCCTGCATCAGGATTTCGCCGTTGCGCGGCGTTCCCTCGGTCAGGCTGTTGAAGATGGCGATATCGAGCCGGTGCTCGTCGACCTTCTTGCGCATGGCGTTGCTCATGCCGATCGATACGTCGACAGTGACATTCGGGTAGGATTCGGCGAAGCGCTTCAGCACCTCGGGCAGGATGCGCTCGCCCACGTCCTCAGGCGCGCCGACCCGCACGACGCCGTTCATGTCCGGCAGCAGGAAGCGCGACACCGTTTCATTGTTGAGCGAGAGGAGCCGGCGGGCAAAGCCGAGCAGCAGCTCGCCCTTGGGCGTCAAGGTGACCGAGCGCGCATCACGCAGGAACAGCGTGCAGCCGAGCATTTCCTCGAGCTTCTTGATCTGCATCGAGACAGCCGACGGCGTGCGATAGACGGTTTCGGCGGCGGTGGTGAAGTTGCCGGTCTCGGCAATCGCGATGAAAGTCTTCAGCACGTCCATTTCGAGAAGCGGAAGCGCATGGCGCATCAGCATGTTCATGGCGGCACCCTCATTCAGAAAAATTGAAAGATTGCTTCACTTCATTTCGTTTGATTGAACATCAGGGATGACCGATAGTCAAGCTCAAGGACGACGAAGGAAGGAAAAACCGATGTCCGCCGAGCTTGTTATCGCCGCTTCGAAGAGTTCCCTCCGTAACAGCCGCCTGCCGCAGGCAGTGGTAAAAAAGGAGCATAGCAGGAGCAACGACATGGTCCTCAACGCCCTCAACCAGATGATCGCCGTCCTCGACGGTGTTGCACGGCAACGACGCGAAAAACAGATCGCACGGAATCGGGTGGAAGCCCGGCGCGAACTCGCCAAACTGCCCCAGAGAGTCCGTGACGACGTGATGTTTGCGGACCCGCTAATCAATCACCATGTTTGATGGAAGGCATCAAACATATTCGTTGGAATGATAAGTCAGGTTAGACCATAAATATCATCATGGTCGCGACCTGCTGAGACACTCAGAAGGAGCCATGAAATGTCCAACACTCATCTTTCATCGGCCTCGGAACGGGCATCCTCCCACTCGTCCCTTCCGGGTCTCTTCAATCTGCAGGTTCGTGCCTGGGCAGCGTGGAAGCGTCATCGCCAGGAACGGGCTCTGGAAAACCTGTCCTATGACACGCTGAAGGACATCGGCTTCCCGTCGGTGGACGATGCGGTGCACAAGACCGAGCAATGAACGACGGCGTGACCTGTCTCTTCTGAGAGTTACGTTCCGGATCAACCGAAGGGCATCGCCGACAAGGCGATGTCCTTTTCGTTTGCGCGGATGGTTCGGGTATGGCCCCAACCTTGGTCACCATATTGCCTGTGACAACTGCACCGATCTCTCTCGTGATCATAAGTTGTGCATGAGGGGCGCCCGCGCTTGCAGCGAAACTGCCGACCCATCACAATTGCCGGATGCAACAGGACCACTCGGATTTCCTTGCCTGTGAGATAGACGCTGTCCACCTTGACGCGTGGTCAGACCTCCTGCCCGTACCGTGCCGTATCTTGCGGGCTAACCTTTTCGGAGACGTGTTCCTCGCGGATGCCGCGGGAGCAATCCACATGTTGGAAGTCTCCGCTGCTTCGATCGCGCTGATTGCGGCTTCCGAGGACGAGTTCCGTCAACGTTGCATCGACGACGCTGAAGGGTGGCTGCTACGCCGACTGGTGGATCGATGCCGCTCGGCAGGAATGGTTCCTGGCCCCGCTCAGTGCTACGCCTTCCACACACTTCCTCTGTTTGGCGGCGAATACAAGGTCGACAACATTTGGATGTGTGACTGGAAGGAATGGTTGAGCTTTACGGCTACAATATATTCGCAAACCAAAGACCTGCCGGATGGGGCCACCGTCGCAATCAAATTAGCCGACTGAGGCCGCCTGCTCGGCAACAAGCTGTTTCAATGATCGGCATGGCCCGATGCATCTTTGCCGATTTTAATTCATGCGCTTCGAGCCGTTGCTTCCCAATGGGCCCAACCGGGGAGCAATCGTCAGCGCGCAGTACCCGGACTTGTCTCATACCGACACCCGCAGTATCCGCGAAAAGAGTCGCAATCGGCAAACACAACCCTTGCGCGCGCTTTGCAGATGTTGCGTATCTCTGGCAGTTCTTGTCCGATAGCGTCAACCGCACTGTAAAAACTGTCGCTTTCCTTACAAAAGCCGGAAAGCGGGGCCGAACCGCCTTTTGCCGCGCGATGTCGCAATGCGAAATCTCTTTGCGGTCGCTGCTATCCATGCGAATGTCGCAAACAGACAAGCCGAAGAGTATCTTCCAAGCGACGAATATACCCGCATCGCCAAGCATGGGAAGCCTCATGAACAAGCCACTGACCAAAAAGCGTTCTCTCGTCTTCTTCCTGGTGCCGAACTTTTCCATGCTGCCCTTTTCGGCGGCGATCGAAACGCTCCGCATCGCCAACCGCATGCTCGGCTACGAGGCCTATTCCTGGCGCCTCGCTTCGTCGGACGGCGAAAAGGTCCTGTCGTCGAGCGGCATCGCGCTCGAGGTCAACTCGTCGCTCGCCGACGAGCGCAAGTTCCTGGGCGGCGAAAACCGCCCCTCGATGGTGCTGGTCTGTTCCGGTATCTATGTCGAGGACTTCAACAACAAGTCGGTCAATGCCTGGCTGCGCGAAGTCTACAACCGCGGCGTGGCCGTCGGCAGCCTCTGTACCGGCGCCCATGTGCTGGCCTCCGCCGGTCTTCTGACCGGCAAGCGTTGCGCCATTCATTGGGAGAACCTGCCGGGCTTTTCCGAAAGCTTCCCGCAGGTCGACGTCTATGCCGACCTCTACGAGATCGACAGCAACATCTACACCTGCGCCGGCGGCACCGCCTCGCTCGACATGATGCTGAACCTGATCGACCAGGATTTCGGCGAGAGCCTCGTCAACCGCGTCTGCGAACAGGCGCTGACCGACCGCGTGCGCGGGCCGCATGACCGCCAGCGCCTGCCGCTGCGCGCCCGCCTCGGCGTACAGAACGCCAAGGTGCTGTCGATCATAGAACTGATGGAGGCAAACCTCGCCGAGCCGCTGTCGCTCTTGGAAATCGCCGAGGGCGCCGACCTTTCGCGCCGCCAGATCGAACGCCTCTTCCGCCAGGAAATGGGCCGCTCGCCCGCCCGCTACTACCTGGAAATCCGCCTCGACCGCGCCCGCCACCTCTTGATCCAGTCGTCGATGCCGGTGGTCGAGGTGGCGGTCGCCTGCGGCTTCGTCTCCGCTTCGCACTTCTCCAAGTGTTATCGCGAACTCTACAACCGCTCGCCGCAGCAGGAGCGCGCCGACCGCAAGCTGACGCTGCAGATGGCGCGGTAACGGCCGATAGAAGGAAACACTCAAAGGGCGGAGCGATCCGCCCTTTTCGTTTGCCTTTCGCGTACAGGCAGCGTTCGCCCGCAGACGCTTCCCCTTCCTCGCCGCCATGCTCGGGCTTGCCCCGAGCATCGGCTTGGCCCGAGCATCCAGGCACCAACCCGTCGCTCGGCATGGATCCTCGGGTCGAGCCCGAGGATGACGAATCGAGAGGTCATCACGCGGGTTGTCGTCTTGCTCACAGCCTGCCTTTGATTGCTTGCCGTTCCGCTCCGTTTGGCGACACCACAACCCTCACGGTGTGACGGAGCTTGCACCCGCACAACTTAGATAGGAATGTCGGTGCGCACCGGGATTCGGCATGTCCATCACATGCCGCGACCAGACCAAACCGCCATCACCACGAGCAGGAGCCGACATGGCACCCGTTGAAATCGATCCCGCCAAGGTCCACGAATTCAAGGATTTCCAGAGCTTCTACGACTGGCTCGCCGCCCACCACCAGAGCGAAACAGAAGTCTGGATCAAGACGCACAAGGTCAACTCCGGCCTCGCTTCGATCACGCCCAAGGAGGCGATCGACGCGGTGCTCTGCTGGGGCTGGATCGACGGCGTGCGCAAGGGGTTCGACGACAGCAGCTTCTTGCAGCGCTATACGCCGCGTGGCAAGAAGAGCATCTGGAGCAAGATCAATGTCGACAATGTCGCGCGACTGATTGCCGAAGGCCGCATGACCGAGCACGGCCTGAAACAGGTGGATGCCGCCAAGGCCGACGGCCGCTGGGACCGCGCCTATGCGAGCGGCAAGGAGATGAAGATCCCCGACGACCTGCAAGCGGCGATCGATGCGGTTCCCGAGGCCCGTGACATGCTTGGTAAGCTCAGCGCCCAGAACCGCTTCGCGCTCGCTTTCCGCACCCACAACATGAAGACCGAGGCGGGCCGCAAGAAGAAGATCGAGACTTTCATCGAGATGCTGAAGCGCGGCGAGACGATCTATCCGCAAAAGGGCAAGTAGAACTATCGCAAGGCGCGACCGAAAGGTCGGTCTTTGCCCTGGCGGACCGGCATAACCCGAGGCTGATCCGGCACCGGCGAGGTTCGACGCCCGACTATCGGGGCCCCAAAGCTGTTTGTGCCCTCGTCGCCCGGAACGAAACCGAGCACGATCAAACCGACCAGCAGCCCTCCCGGGACAACCAGAATGAGGTTCCACCAGCCTGACTGGCCGAGATCGTGCCAACGTCGAATGCTGATGAGTAGCCAGATGACATAGGCTGGCAGCACGATGAAAGGCACCAGCAGGATCGCGTAGAATAAAACCAAGAAGGCATATTCGTTGACACGGCCGGTCGACGCCAGAAAGGCAACCAGTGAAAACAGCAGGAACGTGGCGACGCCCCAAAGCACGACTGTCATAAGCCACCAGCGTTGGCGCCCCATGCGGCCGCTTGTCATCGCCCAAGTCCGCAAATCCAGCCCCCCCCGAAGCGTCGCTCGTCCGGCTCGTGTCGTACTGAGATTCCATTATAGGAAACGGGTTAATAAACCCATTGGTGCGGATACCATGGCAGACACGCCCTTTGATTGCGGGACGGTTTACAACCTGCCGGTCACGGAAAGAACTCGTTGCCAGACGTGACTGTCAGTGGCGCCTAGCCTAATCCTGCCCGTGAAGGCGCGCCAGTTCAGCGATGTCGGGCCTGATCATGCCGACATGCCCCGCCACACGCTCGCCACGTGCAGGGGTGAAAATCAGCGCGACGGCAACGCGCAAGCGGCGCCGTAGCCTTTTGACTTAGCGCCCGGCTTCACTGACCGGCGCGGCCGAAGCGCTGTGCATCGTCTCCGGCGTAGCGAACGGCCAGCGGGCCGAACCGATTGTCACCCTCCTCGCCTGCGAGAAAGCCCAGCATAACGAGGCCCAGCAGCGGCCCGACCACCGGGACGAACAGCGCAAGGTTCCACCATCCGGAACGGCCATGGTCGTGCCAGCGCTTGGTGTTGACCGTGAAGCCGAAATAGAGAGTCGCGGCGATGATGATGGAGGCAAGCATATGCATAAGGCTGAAGCCCGCGGCATAATTGTCGACGCCCGAAAGCGCCAGCAACGCCCCGCCCGCGAACATAGCGACCACCGCCGCGACGCAGATAACGATCTGCGCCAACCACCAGGCCTGACGTCCGATGCGGCCATCAGCACTCGTAAACATCTGCAAATTCACGTCGTTTCCCCCCCAACAACCAATGCGCTTCCAAGCGCCCTCGCGCAGGCCAGCCTTGTGATCCTGTAAACGCTTCGCGCACAAACGGGTAGATGTCATAACGACAAAAAACGCCCCATGGTTGCGCCGATGGCGGGCTTGTGCGTGACATCCTGAGCGTCGTCGGAAGCGGGCCAAAGCCCGCTTGCCGCCCCCGCCGCTCACGGGTCCTGCACCCACGAGACTGCCATTCCCTAGCCGTGGAACGCCCGCTCCAGTTCGGCGATGTCGAGTTTGATCATGCCGAGCATCGCTTCCGTCACGCGCTTGGCGCGCGCACGGTCGGAATGGGCGACCATGTCGCCGAGCACACGTGGCACGATCTGCCAGCACAGCCCCCAGCGGTCGCGGATCCAGCCGCATTGTTCGATCTGCCCGCCGTTTTCGCTGATCGCGTTCCAGATCCGGTCGATCTCCTCCTGGGTGTCGCACTGGATCATGATCGAGAATGCATGGTTGAACGGATCGAGCGGCCCGGCTTCCAGCGCCAGGAATTCCTGATTGCCGAGCGTGAACTCGATGGTCGTCACGCTGCCGGGTGGCCCACTCGGGCTTTCCGCCGGCAAGGTGGTGACGCGGATGATCGCCGAATTGGGAACGAGCGAAATGTAGAAGTCGACCGCTTGGCGCGCCTCCTTCGCAAACCAGAGATTTGAAACGACATTGGTCATGATTTGGGTCCTCCTTACGCCGCGGATCATGTGCGGGTAACCGAAGGACGATCGAGTTCGTTCCCAGCCGACAGGTGGCGGAAGACTTTTGTCGTCGGGTTTTCGCTTTGAACTAGGACGCCAGCGCGTCGAGCAGCGCCAGTTCGGAAATCACCCGGTTCCGGCCGGCATGCTTGGCCATGTAGAGAAACTGGTCTGCGGCGTGCAGGTAGTTCTCGAAGGCTTCCGAGCTCTCGATGGTGGCAAGGCCGATCGAGACCGTGATCGTCAGTTCCTCGTCGTCGGCGACGATGCGGGATTTTGCGAGTTCGAGCCTCAGCGCGTCACAAAAGGCGAAGGCGCGCCGCACGTCGCAGCCGTTGAAGAGAATGCCGAACTCCTCGCCGCCGAGGCGGGCAAGCAGATGATCCTCGCCGACGAGCGCGGACAGGCGCTTGGCCACGTGCTTCAGCACGATGTCGCCGATCTCGTGGCCATAGGTGTCGTTGAGGCGTTTGAAATGATCTATGTCGAGCACGGCGATCGCCGTCGGCTCGCCGCGCCTGAGGCACTGCTCGACCACCCGCGGACCCGCCACGAAAAAGTGGCGGCGATTGTAGAGGTCGGTGAGGTAGTCGCTGGCCGCCTGCCGCTGCAGCGTCTGCAGCCGCTTCTGCACACCGGCGGCCTGCGCAATGCGGCCGTTGAACTCCGCTTCGAGGAAGGGCTTCTGGATGAAATCCGTACCGCCTGCTTCCAGGAAGCGCGCGCCGGCGCGCCGGTCGCCACTGTCGGAGAGGCCGATGACCGGCACCGCGCCGTCGCCCCGCCGCCGTTCCACCTCGGCAAGCAGCGCCGCACCGGACATGTCGGAGAGATCGAGATCGGTGACGACGAGATCGACGGCTTCGCCGCTATCGAGCACCTGCAGCGCATCGGCGGCAGACGCGACCTCGCAGACGGAAATCCGCTGCCGCCGCAAGATGCCGGCCAGTTCGCTGCGTGAGGCAGAATCGGAATCGGCAAGCAGCACCGTCGTCTTGCCGTTGGTCAACGCCCGGTCGACGGCGCCGATCAGAAGATTGATCGATTCCGGCTGGTGCTTGATGACGCAATCGAGCGCGCCGCGCCTGAGGATCTCCTCGCGCGTATGGTCGTTGAAGGCGGCGGTGAAGACGACGGCCGGAACCTGGTTGTCGAGAATGAAGTCGAGCGCCTCGCAATTGGGCGCATCCGGAAGATTGAGATCGAGAACGGCGAGAGAGAAACTGTCAGGCGCCTGTTCCAGCGCTTCTCTCAGCGCCGCCAGCGAGCTGCAATGGGTAACGCGAATGCCGTGGACGGATTCGAGCCCGTACTTCAGCGCCGTCGCGAACATCCGGGAGTCCTCGACAAGCAGCATGCGCTTGTCGCTGTGCTTTTGCACAGAATTCACCCGGCCTGGCGTGCGGCGCAATCTCACGTCCCTGCAACCCCTCTCGAGCCGCAGGCGTGCTTCCCTCAAGGGGTGACGCTGGCTCCCGATATCTTCAACCCGGCCACTTGCCGCGCCTGGCCTTTCGGCCGGCGTGATCCGTGTGACCGGGCTCCCCGCTCCTGCTGCGGCGGATTGAAGACCGATCGGATTGCAATTTCGTTAATACGGCAACCTGTGCGCGGCATTTTTGATGCACGCGCCCGATAATTCTAAGGGGTTTTCGCCCTTCTTGTCTTGATGGTTAAGCAGGAACCCTAACTTTTTCACTGAGTGTGCGGATCTTCGTCAGCGTGTCCAGATTCTGGTTGACGCGGCAGTAGAACTCCTCGTTGACGAAGGGGCGAACGACGAAGTCGTTGCCGCCGGCTTTGAGGAACCGCGCAGACAGAAGCCGGTTGGTCGACGACGAAACGCCGATGATGCGCAACTGGTGGGGCCCGTAGGAACCGCGGATGCGCCGCGTCAGCTCGAAGCCGTCGATATCGGGCATGTTGTAGTCGGTGATGACGAGGCCGATATCCGGATTGTTCCTCAGAAGCTCCAGCGCCATCGCGCCGTTTTCGGCCGAGCTGGTGCGGAAGTTGTAGCGCTTCAGCTGCGTCGTCAGCAGCGCGCGTGCAGTCGGGCTGTCGTCGACGATCAGCACGTGGTGCTTGTGGTTGGTGAGGAACCGGCAGACCGATTCCGCCAGCATGTCGACGGCAAAGACGCTGTCCTTGATGACGTAGTCGACGATCTCCTTGGCGAGGATCTTCTCGCGCGTCGATTCCTGGAACGAGCCGGTAAAGACGACCGTCGGCACGCTCATCTCGATCAGATAGTTGAGCGCCTCGCCGTTCTCGGCCCCCGGCAGGTTGATGTTGGAGATGGCGAGCGAAGCCGGGAATGTCGCGTTTTCAACGGCGAACTGCAGATCGTCATAGTCGCGGCAGACGATGACATCGATGTCGAACAGCTCTTTCAGCCGCTTCGAGACCATCGAGGAAAAGAGGTTGGAGTCCTCGGCGAGCACGATGCGGTGCTCGGCAAGGGATTCGCCGGAATAATACATCCCGGAAACGCCAAAAAATGACATTGAACGCCTATGTAAAAGAGTGTCCCCCTACAGCTCCGCGCGTTCTTCATGCCCGCCTAGTCGCTGTAACTTGCAGGTTCCATGCTAGAGGAGAAAGGCTTTCTTCGGTGTTAATGGGCGGCCGGCGAATTAATGAGAAGGGCGTGCCGGGTTGAGACGCTAACGGCTCCGAACGCCTGCATCCCTCATGCCTCCGGGGTTCGCCCACGCCGCGTCTCGGCGGTCCGGCGGATGACCTCGGCGATCTCCGGATTGCTGCTCGACAGCATCTGAAAATCCTCCGAATAGAGCGACAGCAAGGAGACCTCGGTGGCGGCGGTGACGGTCGCAGAGCGCGGCTCGCCCGATATCAGCGCCATCTCGCCGAAGAAGCTGCCGGGACCGAGCTCGATCGGCGTCGGCGACGGCGTTGCGATCGTCACACGCCCCTCGACGATGAAGTACATCTGGTCGCCCGGCTCGCCCTTGCGGCAGATGATGCTACCTGCCGGCACCACGCGGGAGCGCAACGCTCGGACGATCTCGACGAAGGCGGCCGAGCCGAGCTTTTCGAACAGCGGCACCGCCGCGACCAGCTGCCAGTTGCGCACGAAATCCTGCCGGCGCACTTCTTCGAAAAACCCGGTGGCAAGAATGCCCGCCCAAAGCGCGAAGATGCCGATGCCGCTCATCATCACCAGGCCCGCAAGGACCCGGCCGGCCAGCGACTGCGGGATCTCGTCGCCATAGCCGGTGGTCGACAGCGTCACCACCGCCCACCACATGGCCTGCGGAATGCTGCCGAACTTGTCCGGCTGGATGTCGCGCTCGATCAGGTAGGCGATCAGCGATGCGCCGAACAGCACGATGCCGAAGAGCGAGGTGACACCGACGAGATTGGGCGCGGCGCGCGCCACCACCCGGCCGAGCAGCCGGAAGAAGGTGGAATGGCGCAAGGGCTTCAGGAGCCAGACGCCGCAATAGAGGCTCTGGTCGCGCGGATCGGCGAACAGGAAGGCGGCCAGCGGAATTACGACGGCAACCGCATCGATGACGAGATGCGGCATCAGCGCCCGCCGGTCCGCCGTGGGCCAGGCGGCAAGCGTATCGGCCAGCTGCAGCACGTAGAAAAGCCAGAGGCCGCCAAGCACCAGCTCCAGCGACAATCGCGCCGTCGCGCCGATATTGCGCGTCGTCAGCGCCGCGACGGCGGCAAGGCCGAGCGCTGCGAGCAGCCCGTTGAGCGGCGTGGAAATTCGTAAGAAAGGCCGTGCCGACATTCACTCCCCCAGCGTCCGCCCGCCGACGACACCTCGGCCGGATGGGCGGCAACGCTTTGATCTAAAGCACAATTCCTTGCATGAATCGATGCTCATTTAAGGGGTTTGGAATTTGTGGCGAAACGCCCCTAGTAACGGGTGCCGGCCGGCCCGTCATTACCGGCGCGCACGCGGTCTTCCTGGTACTGCGCAGCCCCTTCGACCGGAGGCAGCCACGGCTCCCGGCGCTTGACCCAGAGTTCGTAGCTCGGCTTCAGCGGCGTCGGCGCCTGGGAGAGCACACCGAGCTTGACTTCGGCCTCGTGTGCATCGACCGAAAAGACGCGCGAGCCGCAATGCGGACAGAAGCACCGACCCTGGAAGTCCGAGATTTCACCCGAATATTCAAATTGTTCCGCCGGCCAAATGCCGTAGAAGGTGAAGGCCGAGCCGCTCTCCTTGCGGCAGTCCATGCAATGGCAGATGCCGACCCGGATCGGTTCACCGCGCACCGAGAGCGTGACCTGGCCGCAGAGGCAGTTTCCCGAAAGTCTCGTCATGACGCGCTCCTGTCCTGACCCGTCTGTCGCCCGACCAAAAAACGACGTGGTCGGGTGTTAAGTTCCAGCCAGTGCTGTGGTTTAGGCTGCAGCGGGCCGTTCCGGCATCGCGCCGCGTGCCAACGAAAGCGACTGCCTCTCGGCCTGTTTTGGGTGTAGGATGCAGGCATGAGTGAAGCCCAGCCTCTGTTCGATATGCTGCGCCAGACCGTGCAGCCTGAAATCGCCGGCGTATTGGAGCGATTTGTCCGGGAAGCGCCGGACCGCAAGCTCGGCCGTATCAACGCACTCGCCTTTGCCGCCGAGCACGGGCTCGACGAGGAAAAGGCGATCGCCGCCTTCCTGCATGCCTCCCGCCTTGGCCTTTTTGAGCTTTCCTGGAACGTGCTTTGTCCCGGCTGCGGCGGCGTGCTCGATGCCAACACCTCGCTGAAGACCGTGCAGAGCGACACCTATACCTGCTCGCTCTGTGCCGCCGGCTATGAGCCGACGCTGGACGAAATGGTGGAGGTGACCTTCACCGTGAACCCGCGCATACGCCACATCGAGGCCCACAGCCCGCACGAACTGCCGCCGCTCGAGTATTTCCGCCAGATCTACTGGGGCTCGGGCATCGAACTGCCCGAGGAGGGCTACGAGGCCCAGGTCGACGACTTCATGATCGAGGCTCTGGAATTGCCGCCCGGCGAAAAGGCGGTGATCTCGCTGCAGATGCCTGCGGAATTCATCATCATCTTCGAGCCGGTTACCCATGCCGCGCAGTTCATCGACGTCAAGGGCGAGCCGACCAAGGAGCGACGCACGCTGTCGCTGGTCTTCGACCGCGGCCATCGCCACGACGAAGCGCTCACCATGCAGCCCGGTCCCCTGCGCATCCAGGTGGAAAACCACACGGATGTGCGCACCCTGCCCTCGGTCTGCATCGCCAACGACGCGCTGCATGGCATTCTCGGCCGGCGCCGGCCTTTCCTGACGGCCAAGCGGCTGCTCTCCAACCAGACCTTCCGCGACATCTACCGCACCGACACGATCGACGTGGACCAGCGGCTGAAGATCACCAGCCTCACTTTCCTGTTCTCCGACCTGCGCGGATCGACCGAGCTTTACGAGCGGGTCGGCGACCTCGCCGCCTTCGATCTGGTGAAAACCCATTTCAGCGTCGTCAACGAGATCGTTGCGGCGGAAGCCGGCGCGGTGGTCAAGACGATCGGCGACGCCGTCATGGCCACCTTCCCGACGCCGGACCGGGCGGTTGCCGCCGCCATGCGCATGCGCGACGCCATGCGAAAGCTGAACGACGACCGCGGCTCGGAAGACCTGCTCTTGAAAATCGGCATCCATGAGGGACCGTGCATCGCCGTCAGCCTCAACGAGCGGCAGGACTATTTCGGCCAGACGGTCAACATCGCCTCTCGGGTCCAGCATCTGGCCAGCTCGCGCGAAATCTTTGCGACCGGTTCGGTGCTCGACGATCCGCGCGCCTCAAGCCTGCTCAGCGATCGTGGCCTCAATCCGCAATCGCACAATGTCGCGCTGCGCGGCATCACCAACGAGATCAGCATCTTCTCGATCCCGTGAAGCGGGCCGGAAACGCAACGCGCATGTCCCGCAAACGGCAATCAGCGTTCGGGCACTCCGGATTGCCGTAGCCCCTCGGCCATCCGATCCCGCCACTGCGGTATCCTCTGAAACCAGGGCAGCGCCCGATACCGCTCGATCGTGAACCCCGCCTCCGCTGCCAGCAGCTTCTGGGCCGCCCATCGGGCGGTCTCCATGTCCCCTGCTAGCGCCGACCAGGCCGCGAGGTGGCGATAGGACCAGGTCACATCGGGATATGTGTTGACGACGTCCTGGGCTATCGCGATGGCTTGCGGGAGAGCCCCTTGCATGGCCATGGAAAAGGCCATCCCCAGTCTCATGTTGAATGCCAGCGGGTCCCTCGGGCTCAGCGTCATCCCACGCTGGAAGCGCTCCGTCGCACGCGCGGGATCGTCGGTGAAAAGCGCGAGCCAGCCGAGGCGCGCCCATGCCCAGGCATTGTTCGGATCGAGCGCCAGCGCCTTTTCGATAAAGGTGGCGGCGCGCTCCTGATCGCCGCAGATGCTCATTGTCGCACCAGCCGCAGTCAAAGCCGTCGGATCGTCGCTGATCGCGCCCGCGCCTTCGATCGCCGCCCGTGCCAGGTCGAGTTCGCGCTCCGGCTGGTCGGTCCACATGTAGGACGCGCTCGAGGCATGGCACCAGGCCAAAAGCGCATGGGCACGGCCGTAGCCGGGATCGACCAGGATCGCCTGCCGAAGCAGTTCGATCGCCTGGTTGTTGGTATCCTTGCGGCGCCCCCAGAGATTGGGGAAGGCGCGCATGACGAAATCATAGGCGCGCAGGCTGGCCGGCGGCTTGCGCTTGGCAAGCTCGATCTCGGCATCGCGGATGGCCGGGTGGATGGCGCCAGCCACCTGCGCGGCGATCCGATCCTGGAATTCGAATATATCCTCGACGGCGCCCTCGTAGCGATCCGACCAGGATTGGGTCCGGGTCTCGGCGTCCACCAGTTGCACGGAAATGCGCAGCCGGTCGCCGCCGCGGCGCACGGTGCCTTCGACCACATAGGTGACGCCGAGCTCCCTGCCGACGTCCCGCACGTCGACGAAGCGCCCCTTGTAGGTGAAGGCGGACTGGCGCGCGATGACGAAGAAGTCGCGGACGCGCGAGAGCGCCGCAGTGATCTCCTCCACGACACCATCGACGAAGTAGTCGTCGCCCGGACCGCTCAGATTGTCGAAGGGCATGACCACGAGCGATGGCTGGTCCTTGCTGCGACCGACCGGCGGCACCCCATCGAGGATGCCGCCTCCGACAGCGACGTCATCTTGCCAGTCGACCCGGAAAACCAGAATGGGCCGGGGAATGTTCTTCAGGTTCCGCTCGCCGAGGCTGGTCAGCGCGAAGGGCACCTTGCCGTCGAGATGTTCACGCACCGCCCCGGAAATGCAGATGCCCGACGGAGCGGCGATCTCCTGCAGGCGCGCAGCGATATTGACCCCGTCGCCGAGCAGATCGTCTCCCGATACGACGATGTCGCCGAGATTGACGCCGATGCGAAACTGCAGGCGGCGTTCTGCGGGCAAATCCTCCATATCGAGAAGACCGCGCTGGATTTCCACCGCGCAGCGCACCGCCTGAACCGGGCTTGGAAACTCGGCGACGAGACCATCGCCGGCACTGCCGAAGATGCGGCCGCCATGGTCACCCACCAATTCGGCAATTCGCCCCCGGCACCGCTCGAGCGCGCGAAGCGTGTTTTCTTCGTCGAGCGCTGCGAGGCGACTGAAGCCGGCGACATCGGCCGCAAGGATGGCTGCGAGCTTTCGATCCACAACGGTGACCGCTCCTGCGGCGGAGGATTTCGCTGAGCCTAATATGCGCGAATTCTAGAATATTCACAGATGCCAGTGGCAAGCGAGAGCGGATGACAGCCACCGCCGAGCAATAACGCGCGCCCCGCAGTGTGAAGGCTTGCCCTGCTGCAATCTGCCGGCCCCTACACGACAGGCGGTATCAACGTCAGCACGTCGCCATCATCCGGAATGAGCAGCCTGGTCAAGGCGATCCCGTGGGCGCTGGCGGCGGCGCGCAGGTCGCCTCGGCTGACCGTCGCATGGTCGAGCGCCTCCATGTGCGTCGCAACCACGATGCTCTTCTTGGAGGCCTCGCAGACCGCGATCGTCTGCGCCGCATCCATCACGATCAGGGCGCCATCCCAGCGCGCGCCGCAGGAATGGGTAACGATCACATCCGGCTCCGTGTCGTGGATGGTCTTTTCGATGGCCGGATAGAGCACCGTGTCGCCGGCCCAGTAGACCGTCGGCTCGCCCTTGGCCTGGAGGCTGAAACCCATGACCGGCCCCATGTCCTGAACGACAGGGCCAAGGCCGTGGCTGCCGTCGCGTCGGGTAAGCTTCAGGCCCTGCCACTGCGCCTTGCCGAGGAGCGGCGTGACGTCGCGAAAACCGGCCCCGCGGATCGCCTCCTCGTCACCCGGCTGACAGAAGATCGGCAGCCCCTTCGGCAAGCGATGCTTGGCAGTGTCGTCGAAATGGTCCTCGTGCAGATGCGAGATAATGACGAGTTCGACCCCGGCAAGAATGGTATCGGTGTCGAACGGCAGCCCGACCAGCGGATTGGGCGCCCGCCCCGCAAAGGACGGCAGGCTGTCCTTCGGCCCTAGAAAGGGATCGATCAGCACCGTGTGACCGGCATAGTCGAGCTTGAGTGTCGCATTGCGGATAAGCTGGAGCTTCATGGGGTGTCCTCCCTTGCCGGAACCGGCCTTGACCATCGCGGCGATCCTTGCGCATGCGGCAGCGAAATCAAGCCCTGAAATGACGCGTTGATAACGCCGCCGCCCTTAACGCCAACCCCGTTCGATGGCGCCAGCATGCGCTGTCCGCTTCACCGCCAGCCGCAATCCCACGGCTGGCCCCTTGCGGTGCGATGACAGGCAAAGGCCCGGCCGCAGGAATGGGTGGCGGAAATCGTCATGCGGCCCCGGCCCGAGCCGCGGGCAAACATCTGCCGGAACGCGACATCGGCATTTGCGGGGCAGTTGGCAAAGCTCTTCTTCTGCAGTTCGGCCGGTGGGCTGATCGCACGGGTGCCGGTGTTTTTCTGCGGTGCCTTGATCGTGCGTTGCGTCTCGCCTGGTTGCGGCAGCTTCGCCTCGCGCCGGATCGAGACGCAGCGGCCGTCCCTGGCCTCCTGGTTGCGCGCACAGACAAGCGGGCAGATCCGCGCCTTCTCCGACTTCAGGCGATCGAGCACGTCGCTGGAGGGCTCGAGCGTCGCTAGGTCGACCTTACCGAACTTGGAGAAGGCTTCGAGCGCCTTGCGACTACCTTCGCCCCAGACCCCGTCTTCGCTGCCGGCGCGACAGCCAAGCCGGTTGAGCTCGACCTGTACGGACCGGGCCAATGTCGTGTCATCGGCATTGGGCGCAGCCAGCGCCGGATCGATGGCCGCCACGGCCTGGCCACCCGCTCCGTCGGGCACGCCTTCGGAGGACGGTGCTGAAGCCCGCTCGATGATCTTGATCTTTGCCCTGGCGAGCGAAGCGAACGCACCGTCGGGATATTGCTGCAGATAGGCGTCGAAGAGGTCGCGGTCCGTCGCATCCTTGATCGTTTCCCAATAGGCAAGCTCGGCGGCCTGACCCGCCGCGGGCGCCTCGGCCGGCGCCGGCTTGCCGTCAATCGCCGGCTTCAGCACCACCTCGCCGGTGAGTGAGGAATTGTCCCAGGGCACCTGCTTGCCGCCGGTTGCCGCCAGCACGTCGCGGCGCACGTCGATCAACTCGCGGGTGATGTCGCGGCCCGGCTGGCCGAGGTGTTTCAACAGCGCCGATGTGAACGGCGAGTTCCGCCCCGATCCGTCGAGGGCGACATTGCCGGGCTGGGTGGAAAAGGCGATCAGCGTGCCGATGCCGGTGCCGACCTTGGCAAGGCCGCGGCCGACCGAGGCGGAACGCGTGCCCATCGAACGGGCGAGATTGACCGCCAGAGGATTGTCGCGGCAGGCGTCGAGCAGGATGATGTTGACCCGCGTGCTGCGCTCCATCGCCGACAGGATCAGGTTCATCGGCACCGCCTCGAATTCGAGATCGACCGAGGAAGCGAGCGTCGCATCGACGGGGGCGAGGTAGTTTTCGCCGTTCACCTGCAGGCCGTGGCCGGCATAGAAAAACAAGGCGAGATCTGCGCCGTCGAGCCGGCCGACGAAGTCGCGCACCGCGCGACGCACCCCGGCAAGGTCGAGATCCGCACCGGTCACCACCTCGAAGCCCAGACCTTCGAGCTTTGCCGCCATGTCGTGTGCGTCATTGCCGGGATTGGGCAAGGTGGCCACATGCTGATAGGCGGAATTGCCGATGACCAGCGCCACGCGCTTTTCGGCCAGCGCCTCCGATGCGAAAAGCACCAGCAGAACGGACAAGGCGATGCGAAGGAATGGCATGGCTCCCCCCGGCAATTCGCGGATGATCGCGACCACGCGTCAGCGCCAACGCCCAAGCGTGCTACCGGCAATGCGGCCTGTCAATGCAAGGAGGGTGTCCGGCAGCTCTGACCGGCCCTGCCCGCCCGAAGGAGTGAGGCGGTCGCCGCCCTCGCCCATCCCTTGGGATTAGCAAGAGCAGCCGCGATCGCTCGCAAGGGCTTTCAGGCGCCACCAGCGCAAATGTCGAATGAAGGATGGAGCCGCCGGTCAGCGGCGCGCCGGTCGCACCGCCTGAGCGGAATGGAAGGTTACTTGACGACGACGTTGCCGTTGACGATCTCGACGTTTTCGTCGCCCTGCAGGCCGATGCGGTCACCACTCGGTGCGGTGACGAAACAGCCGCTCGGGCAGATCATTTCAGTCGCTCCGGATGCGATCGCCACTTCCACACGGCTTTCGCCCTCGACGACGATCAGAACGGTGGTCTCGCTGTCCTTGTTCGTGACAGTCGCGGCACTGGCAGCACCGGCCATCGGCGCGCCGGCCATCAGCAAACCGGAAAGCAAAGCAATCACAAATTTCTTCATCGCCCATCGACGCCAGACGCGCCGCCCTCTTGCCGAGCCGGCCGCCCCGTCGGTTCGCGACGCTGCGCCGGCCACCTCTTCAGCCGATGACCAGCGTAGTCGGTCACCAGAAGAATTGCATGCTTTTTATGGCAGGCCGGCTGAATAGTGGCTGAACGGTCCGTTTATCAGCGGTTTGGGTTTGCCCGGCGGCTGGCGCTCCGGCGGCTGCTTGCCCCCTCCACTTCGCGCTCCTCGTCGAGCGGCGCCGCAGCGGCAGTTTTCTTGTCCGAAGCGTTAGACTTGGCTGCGGCCCTTTCCTCGGCGGAGGTGGCGCCCTTCGGCTCGCCGACCTCTTCCGGGTGGTGGCTTTCGATGCCGGTCTGGTCCTCGACCGGCACGTCCTCGATCTTGACCGGGAACGGCGCACCGATGCCCTCGTCGCGGAAGCGCTCGTAGATCGAGACGCGCAGATCGTTGCGCACGCCACCGCCGGTCAGGACGTCGGCCACGTAGATGCGCAATTCGAAGGTCATGCGGTCATCGCCAAAGGCGGTGAAGCCGACGCTCGGCGACGGGTTCTTCAAGACCATGGGATGGGCGGCCGCGATCTCGGCGAGCAGCTCCATGATCCGGCGCGGCTCGCTGGCATAGGTGACGGTGATGGCGATTTCGGAGCGGCCGAGCTTGTTGCGGTGCGTCCAGTTGCCGACCGAGGCGTTGATGAGCAGCGAGTTCGGCATCATGATCGACTGGTGCTGGAATGTCTCGATCTCGGTCGCGCGGACAGAGATGCGCTTGACGAAACCTTCGGTCGTGCCGCTGACGATCCAGTCCCCCACCTTGAACGGGCGCTCGACGAGCAGGATGAGCCCCGAAACGAAGTTCGAGACGATGTTCTGCAGGCCGAAACCGACACCGAGCGAGAGAGCACCGGCAACGAGCGCGAGGTTGGAGAGGTCGATGCCGGCCGCCGACAGGCCGATCAGACCCGCAAGCCCGACGCCGGTATAGCCGATGCCGGTGCGGATCGAATTGCGCACGCCCGCATCGACCCGGCTGCGTGCCATGATGTTGCCGTCGATCCAGCGCTGCACGAAACGGGTGACGGCGTAGCCGAGCGCGAAGAACAGGATGCCGGCGAGGATGCCAACCAGCGAAATCGTGATCGAGCCGATCTTGATCTCGGTCACCATCCGGTAGGCCCAGGACTCGATGTCGGCGACCTGGAAGCCCCACTGCAAGAGGATTAGCGGGATGAAGAACATCACGACCAGCGCGTAGATGCTGAGGCCCGCGGCAAGGCCGATCTGGTCGAGCGCCACCTGTTCGAGATTATAGCGCCGCTCGAGATAACGCCCGGCGGCGGTCTCGGCAAAGGCGCCCTGCTTGGCAACCGCCCGGCCGGTGAGGATGCCGATATACATCGTGACGAGGATCGCGCCCGTAATGATGATCTGCGTGGCGATGAAGCGGGCAAGACCGACATAGCCCGACACAGCGGCAATGATGAGCAAGGCGCCGGTCGCGAGCAGCGCGAAGGACACCACCCGCGGCCAGGCGCGGCCATGGGCGTCGAAGGATTCATCCTTCCTGAGCGTCGGCTTGATCCAGGCCGAAGCCATGATGATCAGGCCGATGACGATGGAGGCAATGTAGCTCTTGACGACGGTCAGCACGACAGGCGAACCGAGCGCCTCGCTGACGCCGCCGAAGAGGTAATCGAGACCGTTGACCAACGCCATGGCGAAGATCGCGATCATCAGCATCCGGGCGCCGCGATCGGACACCCGCACCAGCCGCCAGCGCGCATCGCGTGGCGAAAGCACCGCCTGGGCGAGCCTCGTCACGAAGAACACCACAACCGCCACCCCGAGCGTGATGGCGATGATCGGCGCGATGTCGGACCGCAGCACGTTGAAGCCGCGCAGGAACAGGAAGCTCGATACCGCGAAGGCGGCCGAAGCGATCGTCGGGATCAGCGTCGACCAGAACGCGACCGAGAGCCGCCGGAAGTAGCTCGGCTCCTCATCGGTAATGTCATGCTCGATCAGCGGGCGAAAGAGCCTGCGGCTGCCGGAAAGGAACACGAGCGCCGCCAGCAGCGACAGGAACAGCGCGGTCAGGAGCGGCACGCGCTTGTAGTTCCAGGCAAAGCTCAGCCAGCTCCCGACGCTGCGCGACAGCACCCGGGTCTCGTCCGCCGTCGCCGTCAGCGCGTCGTCGAACATTCCGGTCGAGACTTCGGTGTTCTTCAGAAGCGTATTGGAAAACAGCGCGCGCCTTGTCGCGGTAATGGCGTTGGACAGCTTCGTCGCCTGCACCGACAGGCCTTCCGCCTCGCCGGTCAGCGCATTGATGGCACCACGTTCGGCCATCAGCCGCTTGCGCTCGGCCGTCACGATGTCGGCTTCGGGCGGTTGCCCCTCGGCCGGCGGATCGCCAAGTTCGGTCAGCCGGGCCTTGATTTCGTCGAGGCGCGGGCGGGTCGAAACCGAAACGCCGATGATCTGTTTGGCGAGCGCGTCGACCTGAACCTTGAGGTCGGCAAGCACGATGTCGTCGTCCTTGGCTTTCTCGACCCGTTCGGTCAGTCCCTTCAATTCCTCGCCGGCCTTGGTCAGCTGCTCGGCCGCCTGGCTCTGGGCCGGTGGCGTGGCATCAGCCGGCAAGGCATCGGCCGCCGGCTGGGAATTCTGGGCAGGCCGCGTGGTTGTCGCCGCAGGTTCGGCGGCACCGGGGGTCGCCCCGTTCTCCGCTGGCTGCGCCTCCTGCGCCGGCTTGCCGGCAGCAGGCTGGGCGGCGGTCTGTGACGATTGTGCCCCTTGCGGCGATTGCGCCGGCTGCGCCGATTTCTGGCCCGCCTGCCCGTTTGCCTGTGCGGTTTGTTGCGCTGTCGGCTGCGCCGCCTTCTGGGCCATGACCGGGCCGCCCACGGCAAGCGCCAGCAGGCAGACGAGAATGGCGGGCAGTTTTCCGACAGAACGCAATTTCATGATCCTTGCAGATTGAGACCGTGGTCCGGAATCGCTCCGGCCGTCTTCACGTTTCGATGTGAATACGAAAGACGGCGGAAAGATGCAAAGAACGGCGATAAATCCCCGTCAGCGCCCGCTTTCCCGTTAAAAACCGGCGCCGGGCTGCGCCAGATAGGCAAGTTCGGCCTCCGTGGACGGCCGCGCCAGGAAGGCGTTGCGATGCGGGAAGCGGCCGAACTGCTCGATCACCTCGCGGTGCCGGATGGCATAGTCGAGATAATCGGCATCGCCGAGCTCGGTAAAGAGCTTCACCGACATGGTCTGGTCGGTAAGGTTTTCCGAATGCTCGAAGGGCAGATAGACGAAGGCGCGCCACTCCGGCTTGATCGCCATGTCAGCGCCGGTGCCGACGGCGAGCTTCGCCTCGTGCAGCGCCAGGCAATCGGTGGCAAAGGCGAGCGGCGTGCCGCGATACATGTTGCGCGGCATCTGGTCCAAAAGCACGATCGCCGCCAGCCGGTTCTCCGGGCTCGCCCGCCAGATCTCGTCGACGCCCCGGGCCAGCGCCAGGTGCGACGCCTGGAAGCGGCGGATGCAGGCCTGGTCGAGTTCGTGGCTCGTCCCGAACCAGTCGTCATAGGTGAGTTCGCCAAACCAGAAGTCCAGAACGTCCTGCGGCGTGCAGATGTCAGCTTCGTTCGCCATATGCTCCTCATGCGGGCCAGTCGCCGATCCCTCGGCTGCGCTAACACATAGGCCGGAACCGGCCCTTGTCCATAACCGGCCCTTGTCCATAATGTGTTCCTACCCGCCTTACGCGCGTCGCTTCAGGATGGCAATGAAGGCGATGCCGCCGACGAGCCCGGTGACGACGCCGATCGGCATGTCCTCCGGCGCCATGATGACGCGGGCCGTCAGATCCGCAAGGATGAGCGTCAGCGCCCCGAAGAAGGCCGAAAGCGGAATGACCCTGACGTTGTCGCTGCCGGCCAGGAGCCGCACGAAATGCGGCACCATCAGCCCGACGAAACCGATCGCGCCGGAAAAGGCGACCATCACCCCGGTCAGAAGTGCGGTGACGACGAACAGCGTCAGCCGGAAGCGGCGCACGGGAATGCCGAGCGTCATCGCCGTTTCGTCGCCCATGGCGAGCGCATTGATCTCGCGCGCCCGGATCATCAGCCAGGCGAGCGAAACGAAAAGCACCCCGCCGGGATAGACGAGCTGCGACCATTGCGCCAGACCAAGGCCACCGAGCATCCAGAAGATGACCGTGTGGGTCGCTCTCGGATCCCCAAGGAAAATCATGAGGTTGCCGACGGACGTTAAGACGAAGGCGACCGCGACGCCGGCGAGCACCAGGCGGTCGGCGCTGCTGCCGAGCACGCGGGAGACATAGGCGACCAGCACGGTTGCGAGCAGCGCGCCGGCAAAGGCAAAGAGCGGCACTGTGGCAAGGCCGAGGATCATGCCGGTGTGCAGCAGCGCCACGATCGCGCCGAGCGCTCCACCGGAGGAAACGCCGAGCAGATGCGGATCAGCGAGCGGATTGCGCGTGACCGCCTGCAGCACGGCGCCCGTCAGCCCCAGTCCGGCCCCGACGAGGCCTGCCAACATCACCCGCGGCAGGCGCACGTCCCAGACGATGCTCTCGCGGCCCGCCGACCAGAAGACATCGACGCTACCGGGCGAAATCTTGCTGGCGATGATCGACCAGACGGTTGCAACCGGGATCTGCGCCGAGCCGAGCGATACGGCGGCCGTCACCGTCAGGAGAAGCAGCAGCAGGCCCGCGGCAAGGCCGAGACCGCTGCGGGCCACCCGTTGAGACGCGGCACGCGAAACCGCAACGGTGTCAGCCGACGTATCCTCAGCCAGCATCGGTTACAGGCCTTCGCCGTGAAAGGTCTTGGCGAGACGGGCGATGGCGTCGATGTTGCGCGGCCCAGGCGTCGCCTCGACATAGTCGAGCACGACGAAGCGATCGTTCCTGACGGCATCGACATTCTTGAATGCCGGATTGGTCTTCATGAAGGCGATCTTGTCCTCGGCCTTCACCTCGCCGTAGTTGACGATGACCACCACTTCCGGATTGCGCTCGATCACCGGCTCCCAGGAGATCTCCACCCAGCTCTTGTCGACATCGTCCATGATGTTGGCGCCGCCGGCGGCCTCGATCATCGCCGTCGGAATGCCGAAGCGGCCGGAGGTGAACGGCTTTTCCTCGCCGGAATCATAGACAAAGACCCGTGTCGGCTTTGCCTTGCCGGCATTCGCCTTGGTGATCTCGGCAAGCTGGCGGCGGTAGCCGTCAACAAGCGTCTCGGCGCGATCCTCGACGCCGAAAATGCGGCCGAGATTGAGAAGATCGACGAACATGTCGTCCATCGTCGGCTTTGCCTTGGCCATCACGTGGATGCAGGATTCGGTCAGCTCGTAGACGCCGATCTTGAAGGGCGCCAAGGTTTCGGGCGTGACCTCGCCGCCGACCTTCATGCCGTAGTTCCAGCCGGCAAAGAGGAAGTCGGCGTCGGCGTTGAGCAGCACTTCCTTGGTCGGATACTTCTCCGAAAGCTCCGGCAGTTCCTTGACGCCTTCGCGCAGCTTCTCGTCCAGCGTCTTCCAGCCGGAAACGCCGGTATAGCCGACCATGCGATCCTGGAGCCTCAGCGCCAGCATCATCTCCACCAGGTTGACGTCGTTGGCGATCGCGCGCTGCGGCGCCGCGTCGAAGGTCACCTCGCGGTTGCAGCTCTTGACCGTGACCGGATAGGCGAGCGCCGGCGTGGCGGCGGCCAGCACGAAAAGGAGGGAAAATGGGGCAATATTGATCTTCATGAAATAGATCCCTGTCGAGGAAGTGAAAAGGAAAAGCGGGCGCCGCCGGCGGCGGCATTGTGAACGGTGGCAGTGACGCCGAAGGCGGCCGAAAGTTCGCCGGGGCTGAGCACCTCTTCGGGCGTGCCGAAGGCCGTCAGCCGCCCGGCAGTCAGGATCGCGACGTCGGTCGCAAACTCGGCGGCGAGATTGATGTCGTGCAGCGTCGAGACGATCGTCAGCTTCAACGTCTGCAGCAACTCGAGGATTTCGAGCTGGTGGCGGATGTCGAGATGGTTGGTCGGCTCGTCGAGGATGATGATGCGCGGCTCCTGCGCCAACGCGCGGGCGATCAGCACCCGCTGCTTCTCACCGCCCGAAAGCGTCGAGAACTGGCGACCGGCAAGATGCGCGAGATCGAGATGCGCCAGCGCATGCTGCACCCGATCGCGGTCGAAATCGCTCCAGCCGCTCAAGCCTTCCCGCCGCGGAATGCGCCCCATCATGACGACGTCGCGCACGCTGAAGGGAAAGTCGCCGGGCATTTCCTGCAGGACGACGGCGATCGTCCTTGCTGCCTCGCGCGCCGAGATCGACCAGAGATCGATGCCATCGACCGAAACACGGCCGGAGTTCGGCTGCACCGCCCGGTAGAGGCAGCGCAGGAGCGAGGTCTTGCCGGCACCGTTCGGCCCGAGGATCGCAAGCCGGCTGCCCGCCGCGATCGAAAAGCCGATGTCCTTGACCAGCGTCAGCCCCGCGCGCGGCCCCCAGTGGAGGCCCTCGACCTTGAGTGCCGCTCCCGTCGCCGTGCAGCTCATGGGTTGATCCCTCCCCGCGCCCTCATTGGAAGTGCCCGCCGAGGTCTTCGGAAACGAGCATCGCTGCGGGGATGCGGGCAAGCGTCTTGCCTTTCAACCCGCGTGGCCGCTCGGCCGCCCGCGTCATGCCATCGCCACGCTCCGCATAGGTTGTGGCAAAGCGTACGAGATCGTCGATGTCTTCGTCCGGCGAGACGTCGCCGAAGAGATAGGTTGCCTTCCCCGTCGCCTGGAAGGCGATGGTGCAGGGCCGCGTGCAGGCCGCCATGCACACCGTGCCGGCAATCGAGAAGTCACGATCGAGCGGCGCGCCGAGTGCGGCAATGCTGCCGTTCAGCCGCTTGATCAGCTCGGCACCGGGCGCGCAGGGGCCACCGGTGAAGCGGCAATCGGTGCAGACCGTTATCTTGTGCTGTCGGAAATTCGGCTCAGCCATTCCTGCCCTCCGCCGGACTGACGGCAAGAGATGGCGAAACGGCAGAAGGACGGATAGCCGTCGTGCGAAAGCCAGTTCTTTTCCATCGGAACACCCCGTCCGTTGTGGTTGATCGGTTCGATGGCAGGTCTCCTGGCTCGCGGGTCGTGGCGCATCCACGTCTTCCCGGCTGATCGCCAGTGACATGGTGTGAATGCGCTTTCCGCTCACAGTTGCGGGGGCAGCCACGGTTTCGGCCCCATCAGGGTCGTCCGTTCCGTGTTCCCTTTTCAGCCGCCTCCGCATTGTCGCGGACGCAGCACCATCACCGCCTTCCTCGCATGAATCGGCGGGGGAGACAACCGCACGGCATAGGCGGGAAGGATCTATCAACATGCGGCGTATCGTCATGCACAATTCGTTATTAAATAACATTACATCATGCAAGCCGAAAATTGAGCGTCGGACACGATCCGACGCTCCACGGCCGAAATCCGCCTTGCGGCCGACAGGCGGCCGTGCCGCCTCAGAACTCCGGCGGAAAGAGCTCGGCCGTCAGCGTCACCGCCACCGCGGCGTTGCCCGGCAGGTTGCGCACGCCGCAGACGGAGCGGATATGGCCGGCCCTTTCGCCAAAGGCGGCAGCCAGAAACTCGGAGGCGCCGTCGAGCACCTTCGGATGATCAAGGAAATCCTCGGTGCAGGCGATATGCCCCTCAAGCCGGACGATCTGGCGAATGCGCTCGAAACGGCCGAGATGTTCGTGGATCTGCGCCAGCGCGTTGAGCACCGCCAGCTCGGCCGCCTTGCGCCCCTCGTCGATCGTCACGTCGCGCCCGAGCAGCCCCGTATGCACGAAGCGCCCGTCGAGCAGCGGCCCCTGCATCGAGACATAAAGCATCTCGCCCGCCTCGATCACCGCGCGATAGGCGCCGAGCGGCTTCGGCGGCGTTGGAAGCTGAACGCCAAGCGCCCCCAGCCTACGGATAACCTCATCCATCATTGCTCCCCCTCCTCGTCACCTTACGAACCGGCCGCGCTTGCGGCGACGATGCCGCGTTTCATCTCAACCCTTCGAAGTTCTGTCGCCCCTATCGCAAGCAGAAAGGCCCATCATTCCTTGCGCCTCCAGCCGTATGTTCAAGCATAGCCAAGAGAAAATACCTAATGCCTCACGTTGCGAGATACATTACGAATTACAACACCAGAGTTGAAGTTCCGGCGCGATCCGGCCGCGCGCATCCGTCTTTCGATTGCAGGCGGCGGACGCATCGCGGCGCCTGCGAGTGCGCACCCCAAGTAAAACCGCTGAAATGTAACATACGTTACGCTCACGTAACCCTATGCCGGTTGAGAATTTCGACGACCGAGGCAACAATTGCCGGAATTAAGATTGGGCATCGACAAGATCCGAAAACAAGCTCAACTTAGCCGCGCAGATCCCGAAATGAAGTGATGGAAACTCAACTTTCTGAAGGGAATAGCAGCAGTGAACCCCATCGATTTTTTCGTCGACACGCTTCGGACCTATCCACCCGTCGCCGTCTTCCTCGCCCTCGGCATCGGCTTCCTCATCGGTCCGATCAAGGTCGCGGGGTTCAACCTTGGAAATGTCACCGCCACGCTGCTTGCGGGCGTTCTCATCGGGCAGCTGGGCATCCAGGTTTCCGGTGACCTGAAATCAACCCTGTTCCTGATCTTCCTCTTCGCCGTCGGCTACGGCGTAGGCCCGCAATTCGTGCGGGGCCTAAGCACCGACGGGCCGAAACAGATCGCCTTTGCGCTCTCGGTCCTCGTGCTCTGCCTCATCGTTCCCTATCTCTGCGCGCTAATCGCCGGGCTTCCGCTCGGCTACGGCGCCGGCATGTATGCCGGTTCGCAGACGATTTCGGCGGCTATCGGCGTCGCCACGGACCAGATCAACTCGCTGGGGCTGACACCGGAACAGGCCAAGACCTTCTCCGACCAGATCCCGATCGCCTACGCGGTCACGTATATCTGGGGCACGATCGGCTCGGCGATCATCCTCGCCCAACTCGGTCCGAAGCTTCTCGGCATCGACCTTCCGGCGGCCTGCCGGGAATACGAGGCCAAGCTCGGCGGCGGCACATCCAGCGCCGAGCCCGGCATCACCAGCGCCTACCACGACTTCGGTCTTCGGGCCTACCGGATCGATGCGGCAAGCGGCCTGACCGGGACGCCGGTCAAGAACCTGCTTCCCGGCATCCGCGTCTATGTCGAGCGGGTCCGGCGCGGCAGCGAGATCATCGAAGCGGACGGCAACACCGTACTGCAGCCCGGCGACGTCGTCGCCTTCTCCGGCCGGCGTGCCCTACTCGTCGAGAATCTCGATTCGAAGCTTGTCGAGGTCGAGGACAAGGAACTGCTGAATGCCGAAGCCGAAGTCCTCGATGTCTACGTGACCAGCAAGGCGCTCGCCGGCAAGACGCTTGCGGAAGTCAGCACCATGGACTGGGCGCGCGGCGTCTATGCCCGCAAGATCATCCGCTCGCTGGTCGAGATCCCGGTCTTGCCCGGGACCACCGTCGAGCGCGGCGACATCGTCACCATCGGCGGGGCCAAGCAGCATGTCGAAGCCGCGATCAAGGCGCTGGGCTTTGCCGACCGTCTCGTCGAGACGACCGATATCGCCTTCCTCGGCTGGGGGCTCTTCATCGGCGCGATGATCGGGGCGCTTACGATCACGATCGGCGGCATCCCGATCGGCCTTTCGACTTCCGGCGGCGCGCTTTTGGCCGGCCTGGTGCTCGGCTGGCTGCGCACCACCTACCCCGCCTTCGGGCGGATCCCGTCGCCGGCGCTCTGGCTGATGAACACGCTCGGCCTCAACATCTTCATCGCCGTCGTCGGCATCGGCGCCGGACCCGGCTTCGTCGCGGGTCTGCAGGAGGTCGGCATATCGCTGTTCATCTGGGGCGTGGTGGCAACCTCGATCCCGATGATCGCCTCGGTGCTCATCGGCCACTACGTCTTCAAGTTTCACCCGGCGATCCTGTTTGGCGCCTGCGCCGGGGTCAGGACGACGACGGCAGCGCTCGGCATGATCCAGGAGGCGGCCAAGAGCAAGGTTCCCGCCCTTGGCTACGGCATGCCCTACGCCATCGGCAACACGCTGCTCACCATCTTCGGCCTCGTCATCGTCATCATGCTCGCCTGAGGCGGGCGACAGTCGGGACCACCGATCACAATTCACAGATCACAGGGAGTGTGGATCATGTTGGACAGAAAATTCTACGACAGCATCTCCGATCTCAGCCCGTTCGAAATCAAGGACGAACTGATCAAGCTCGCCAAGACGAGCTCCCAGAAGGCCGCCAAGGCCTTCCTCAATGCCGGCCGCGGCAACCCGAACTGGACGGCGACGCGCGCCCGCGAAGCCTTCTTCCTGCTCGGCCAGTTCGCGCTGACCGAAGCCAAGCGCGCCTATTACGATCCGAAGGCCGGTGTCGCCGGCATGCCGCCGCAGGACGGAGCCCATGCCCGGTTTGAGAAGTGGACGAAGAAGCTGCTTCAAAGCACCGCCGACTGGGACGAAGAGGACGAAGGCGTTCCGCCGGCAAAGACGCTCTCCGACGCCGTCAACTACGCGATCAAGACCTTTCACTTCGATCCGGACGCCTTTGTGCACGAGCTGACGGATTCGATCATCGGCGACAACTATCCGGTGCCCGACCGCGCGCTGCACCACAACGAGATCATCACCCATGAATATCTGATGTGGGCGATGTGCGCCGGCCATCGACCCAGGGCGACATTCGATCTCTACCCTGTCGAAGGCGGCACCGCTGCCATGTGCTACATCTTCAAGGCCCTGAAGAACGCTCGCCTGCTCAACGCCGGCGACACGATCGCACTCGGCACGCCGATCTTCACGCCTTATCTCGAAATGCCGGAACTGGAGGACTACGACCTCAAGACCATCAATGTCAGCGCCGAGCAGGAGGACCGCTTCCAGTTCACCGACGAAGACATCAAGGCGCTCGAAAACCCCAAGGTAAAGGCGCTTTTCCTGGTCAACCCCGGTAACCCGTCCGCCGTTGCGATGGATCCGGATTCGATCAAGCGCCTCGTCGACCTGGTCAACAAGAAGCGCCCTGACTTGATCGTGCTCACCGACGACGTCTACGGCACCTTCGTACCGGGCTTCCAGTCGCTGCTCGGCCATCTGCCGCGCAACACCATCGGCGTCTATTCCTACTCGAAGTATTTTGGCTGCACCGGCTGGCGCCTCGGCGTCATCGCGGTGGCGCAGGACAACATCTTCGACGAGAAGATCAAGGCTCATGGCGAGCCGATCCAGAAGCTCCTCGAAAAGCGCTACAAGGCGATGACGCCGAAGCCGCGCGACGTGAAGTTCATCGACCGCATCGTCGCCGACAGCCGCGACGTGGCGCTGAACCACACCGCCGGCCTGTCGCTGCCGCAACAGGTGATGATGTCGCTTTTCAGCCTGGTCGAGCTGATGGATGTCGACAAGGTCTACCAGAAGGCCTGCATGGCCATCTGCACCAAGCGGTTCTGGAACCTGATCGAGGGCATGGGGGTCGAGTCCAATCCGGGCATCTATTTCGACTACTATTACGGCATCATCGACTTCGAATTCTGGCTGCGCAAATATGTCGGTGAGGATGTCGTCACCTGGGTGAAGGACAACATCCACCCGCTCGACATCCCCTTCAGGCTTGCCGAGGACCACGGCATCGTGCTGCTCAACGGTTCGGGCTTCGACGCGCCGAGCTGGTCGGCGCGCGTCTCCTTCGCCAACCTCAATGACGACGCCTATTCGCAGATCGGTCGCGCCGTGCGCTCGGTCGCCCGCGGCTACGTCCAGACCTACCAGGCGGCGAAAGGCCTGAAAATCAGCTGACCACCAAGGGCGGCCGGCAACCGTCGGCCGCCCTCCCCAACGCCTGGCCAGCGTTTCCTTCGGCCCGCAAGCATCTCCGCATTTCCGGCTGGCGACCGTCTTCCGCCGGCCCAGCAACCAGCGCATTATCCAGCTGAAGCGGAATTCTTCGGCTTGGCACCGAGAGGAAACACCGCGTGATCGATCACCTGTTCAGCATTCTGCGCGCGCATCCGGAACTCGCCCTGTTCCTGGCGCTCGGCATCGGCTACGCGATCGGCAAGATCACCGTCTTCGGGGTCACGATTGGCGCGGTCACCGGCTGCCTGCTCGCCGGCGTGTTGATCGGCCAGACCGGGGCCGAGCTTTCAAACGACGTGAAGCAGGCCTTCTTCCTGCTCTTCCTTTTTGCCATCGGCTACCGCACCGGCCCGCAATTCTTCCAGAGCCTCAACGCCGATGCCCTGCCGCAGATCGCCGTGACCGTAACGCTCTGCGTCGTCGCCCTCGGCGTGGCGATCGTGCTTTCCATGCTCTTCGGCTTTGACCTCGGCACGGCCGCAGGCGTTCTTGCCGGGGGCGCGACGGAATCGGCGACCGTCGGCGTTGCGATCGACACCTTCCGCAAGACGGCACCGACGCCGGAGGCGGCAAGCCAGTTCGAATCCGCCGTGGCGACGGGCTTCGCGGTCGCGTATCTCGTCGGTGTCGTCACCGCCATCCTCGTCCAGTCCCAACTGGCGCCGCGGATGTTCGGCCGCAGCCTGAAGGACGCCTGCGCCGAGCTCGAAGCCGAGCTCAAGATCGCCCCGCAGAATGGCGGCGATACGGCGCGCCGCGAGATCGAGGCGCGCGCTTTCGTCATTGCCGACGCCCTGGTGGGACTGACTGTTGCCGAAGCGGAAGCCAAGGTCCCCGAAAACCAGAAGGCCTATATCGAGCAGATCCGCCGGGCCGAGGAGATCATCACCCCAGCACCCAAGGAGCGCCTGCAGGCCGGAGACGTCATCGCCGTTGCCGGCCTTCGCGGCTTCCTCGTCGAATATTCCAGCCGGATCGGCACCGAAATCGACGACCGCACCCTTCTCGACATTCCCGTCGAAGTGCTGGACGTGGTGGTGACGAACAAGGATGTCGCCGGAAAACGCCTGTGGCAGCTGCGGCAGCAGCCGGAATCGCGCTCGGTGTTCCTGCGCAGCATTCTGCGCGCCGGCCAGCCGATCCCGATCTTTCCCGGGCTGACGGTGCGCCGCGGCGATGTGATGTCGATTGCCGGCGCCAGGCGCCATGTCGAGGAAGCGGCCACGCTTCTGGGCTATGCCGACCGTGAGACGACGGCGACCGACATGGTTTTCGTCGGCGTCTTCATCTTCCTCGGCGGCCTCATCGGCATCCCCGCCCTGAAGCTCGGGGCGCTCGAAATCGGCCTCGGCGTCGCCGTCGGCGTGCTGATTGCCGGCCTTTGCGCCGGCTGGCTGCGCTCGGTGCGGCGCACCTTCGGCTTCGTGCCGGAGGCGACGCTCTGGTTCTTCGACAGCGTCGGGCTCTGCGCCTTCATTGCCTGCGTCGGCATCTCCGCCGGCCCGAGCTTCGTTGCCGGCCTCGTCCAGTCCGGCCCGGCACTGGTCATCGCCAGCTTCCTGATCTGCGCGATCTCGCATGTCGCGGCGCTCGCGCTTGGCCGCTGGGTCTTCCGCATGAACGAAGGCGTGCTCGCCGGCACCTGCTGTGGCGCCGGCACGTCGGCCCCGGCGCTTGCCGCCGTGCAGGAGGCGGCCGGAAGCAAGGTCCCGACCCTCGGCTACGGTCTCGGCTACGCGATCGGCAACGTTCTCCTCGCGCTCTGGGGCGCGGTGCTCGTCACCGTGCTGGCGTAATCGGGGAGGTTCGGGGCGGTGCCGCTCCGAGCAAATTGCGATCGTGAGGGAGCGCCCTGGACAGCGCCGCTGCCGCGGCGCGCGCGCCCATTACGACACAACCGCGTGGCCCGCAGTGGCAACGCCACAAACGGTGTATGGAACGCGACCGTCCAATTGGAGGCCTGCTCGGTCTACACGCCTTCCAGATAATGCGCCTTCTGCGACGGATAATAGTCCGAGAATGACGGCAGGGGCTTGCCGGCGCGCACCGCGACCAGCATGTCGAGGTAGTATTCCCAGCCCGGCCCGACGTCTCCTGCGAGCTTCGGGTCGCTCAGCGTCTGCAGCAGCTGCAACTCGGTCTCATCGCCCTTCTGCGTGAATGTCAGCTCGATCCGCCACGCGCCGGCGTCATCCTTCATCACCACGACCAGGCGGTGCGGCGCAGCGCACTCCTCGATCAAGACATCCGTCCATGGCTGGCTTTTCTCATGGAGCAGTTGCAGCCGCACGGTCTTGCCGGGACCGGCCTCGCCTTCCCAGCGCCCGAACCACAGCGCGGTGCTCTCGGACCTTGTCACGCTCGTCCAGACATCGTCGATGGGGGCACGAAACGTGCGCGTCAGGATCAGGTCGTTGCCACTGACGTGGCCGGTGGGCTTGGGGCTCATACCGTCTTCTCCCTTTGGTCCTCACGGATAGGCAAGCCTGCGGCGGCACTACCGCGCGTCTACCTGTACACGGTAACGGCTATTTCTGCGAGAGCACGCGTGTCCGCAGCAGCCAGCCCCGCCACGCACCTAACGCAGCGGCCAGACCAGCATCAGCGCCGGGATGCTGACGATGACGATCACGATCGACAGCGGCAGGCCGAGGCGCGGATAGTCGCTGAACTTGTATCCGCCCGGCCCCATGACCAGCGTGTTGCACTGGTGGCCGATCGGTGTCAGGAAATCGCAACCGGCACCGATGGCAACCGCCATCAGGAAGGCTTCCGGCCTGTAGCCGAGCGCACCGGCAAAGCTGGCGGCGATCGGCGCCATGACCAGCACGGTCGCCGCATTGTTGAGGAAAGGCGTCACCGCCATGGCGGCGAGCAGGATGATCGTCAGCGCGCCGGCCGGCGGCAGGCCGGCCGCAACCGTGCCGAGCCACTGCGCTATGACATCGGTTCCCCCGGTCGTGCGCAAGGAATCGCTGACCGGGATCAGCGCCGCCAGCATCACCAGGATCGGCCCATCGACCGAGCGATAGAAGTCGCGCAAGGGGATGATGCGGAAGACGACCATGGCAAGAGCCGCCGCAAAGAAGGCGATCGGCACCGGCACGAGACCGACCGCCGTCGAGCCCATAGCGGCCGCAAGAACCAGAAGCGGCAGCGGCGCCTTTCGCGTCGTACCAAGCAGGATCTCGCGCTGCGCCAGCGGCAGACAGCCGAAGTCCTGGAGGAAGAGCGTCAGTTCGCGCCGCGCGCCCTGCAGCACGATGATGTCGCCTGCCCGCAAGCGAATGCTGCCGAGCCGCTGCTTCAGTCTCTCGCCCTGGCGGCTGACGGCAAGCAGGTTGATATTGTGGGTGTTGAACAACGCCAGGCGCTGCGCCGACATGCCCTCGAGCGGCGATCCGCTGCCGACGACGGCTTCGATCGCCTCGATTTCGTCGCCGGCCTTTTCCCGACCATGCGGTGCGCGGTCGCCGGCAATCTTCAGCTTGCCTTGCGAGACGATGCGATCGAGTGCCCCCGGGTCGCCTTCAAAAAGCAGGATGTCGTCGGCCTCGAGCGTCACGTCGGGCAGCGGCGCCAGATGCAGGCCGCGGCGAAATATGGCGATGACGACGGCTCCGCCGTCGCCGAGTTTCACCAGATTGCTGAGCGCCTTGCCGATCGCCGGCGAACCGGCGGCGACTACCGCCTCGGAGGTATAATCGGTGATCTCGATCGCCGAATGCACGGAAATCTGCTGGCTGGTGCGCTGCGGCACCAGCTTGTAGGCAAACAGCAGAAAGATGCAGCCGACCAGCGCCAGCGTCGCGCCGACGGGCGTGAAATCGAACATCGTGAAGCTCTCGCCGGTCAGCTCCTGGCGCACCCGCGAGACGACGATATTCGGCGACGTGCCGACCTGGGTCATGAGCCCGCCGATCAGCGAGCCGAAGGCCATCGGCATCAGGAAGGCGGAAGGCTGAACATTCGACCGCCGGGCAAACTGGAAGGCGACCGGCAGCATGATCGCCAGCGCCCCGATGTTCTTGATGAAGGCGGAAAGCACCGTCACCGTGATGACCAGCAGGGCGAGCTGTGCGCGGACCGAGGAGATGTTCGGCAGGAACCGCTGGATGGCGGCGTCGACGATGCCCGAGCGCGCCACACCCGCGCTGACGATCAGGGCGCTGCCGACGATGATGACGATGTCGTCACTGAAACCATCGAAGGCATGATCGTAGGGAACGATGCCGACGGCGACCGCCAGCATCAGCGCCGAACAGGCGATCACGTCGTATCGAAACCGCCCCCAGATGAAGAAGGCCATCATGGCGCCGATGACGATAAACGCGAGGGACTGATCGGCGGTCATGCAATATCCGGGTTCAGCGAAGGGACTGGGCGGGACGGAACGTGCGGCTGACAAAAGCCGGAACGCGCGATCCGCGCAGAAGTTCACACAAGACGTAACCCATGTTTCGGCAAATCGGAATTCACCTCAGCGACAAATCTGGGCATGAGTGCGAAGCGCATCGATTGCGCGGCGTCGCCCGGCGGCGAGGTGGCAGCCCTGCCGCCCCGCTACTCAATGGTCCTGAATACCGCCGCCTCCAGCGCAGCGAACGCCTCGTCCCGCTTCTTACCCTCCATCAGAAAGGTAACCATCCGCCAGGCGTCTCGCCCACGCAGTGCAATGGTGATCTCCGCGGTGGTGTCCGGTTCCTTGGTCGACTTCATCGCCAGGCGCATCGCCCCTTGGCCGTTGATCATCACCGGCGCCCAGTCTGCGCTCGCCTCGTATCCCGCCCTTGCCTGCAGCTCGGCGAGCACCTCGGCATATTGCCGTTCGTCCATTGTTGCCGGGATTTGCTCGTGCCCGAAATACATGCCGCCGCCTGCCTGGTCCGAGCTGATCGCAAAGAGCATGTTGTCGCGCGAGAGATTCTCGACGACCCAGGCCGCCTCGAACGTCGCCTGCCTGCCGGTCACTGGATTGACGAAGGTCTGCATCGGTGGCGGCGGGGTCAGGGCGGCAACCATCCAGGTCGCCGCCGGGTCCATGGCCTTGCCCAATGCGACCGGAGTAAGCAGCGCCACCACGACACCGGCGGCAAAGCGCGTCCCCGAAATCCGGCGCCCTTCCACCCGGGCCCGTCCCCGGTCATGACCGGCAGGCTCGCCGTGCGCGACACGGCGGTATTGCAGGATGAGCGTGACGAAAAACAGCGGGAAGATATGCAGCGCCAGGCCCTTCAGCCACATCATCAGCTCGCGGGTCAGATGGAACAGCCCACGGGACTGCCCGTTGAGCTGCACCACACGAATGCCGAAGAGCGCCTTGCCGGGCGACGTGCCAAACAGCGCCATGATGACGGCGCGCAGCACAACGGCGATCGTGGCGCTCACGAAGACCGCCGCCACAAGGATGGCAATGCGCCACTCCTGATAATAGAGTTGCAGAACTGGCCAGGGAAGAAGAAGAAGGACCGCGAACGTGAGCATGAGGTTCGCCGCATAGAACAGCAGGGCGAGGTCCAGCGACGTTGCCCAGAATCGCGCCCAGGGCCGTGCCAGCGGCAGGCTCGGGATCGGCGGCAACGCATCGTGCCGCTGTTCGCTCGCCGGCTGCTCCGGCTCGAACTCCACGATCAGCTCGGGCGTGTCGGCGATGCGCATCCAGTCGCCCCTGCCCGATCGCCAGACCAGCGTGTCAGGCGCCAAAGCGCCCGTCCTGACCAGAGCAAGGAGCTCCGTTTCGTCAATCGGACCCTTTTCCTCGCTGCCGACGGCATAATGCCAGAGCGTCATTTCTTCCCCCAAACCTCACGCGCCCGTGCGCGGATAAATTCATGCGCCGCGACCCGGCAAGCCCGTTCGTGCAAGGCGCCCCATTTCAATCGATCGTTTCAAACAGCGCCGTCACGTTTCGCTCCATGTCGAGATCGGCAAGCTTTGCAGCACCGGCGTAAACGACAATTCGCCAGGCCCCTGCGTCGGTCAAAACGAAGGTCAGCTCGATATCACCCGCGGCATTGCCCACCGACGCGGCCGATGCGCGATAGGCACGCTTTCCGCCGATCGTCAGCGGCCGCCAGGGCGATGTGACAGTGAAGAATTTCTGCAGGTCGGCGTCCCAAGTCCTGGCATATTCCGCAGAGCCGACGCCTGTGCCGACATTGATGTCGTGTTCGAAGAGCATGGTGACCGACAGGTCCTGCGCCTCAAAATAGGTATTGACGTTGCCGGCGCCTTTCAACGTGTCGGCCTTGAAGGGGCGATCGAAGCGGGCTTCGCCCAGCGTCTCCGGGTTCACCCATCGGGTCGATGCCGGGACGTCCAAGTCCTTCTTGGACATAGGGATCTGGTTGAGAACGACCGTAAACAACATAATCAGGAGGATCGGTGCCAACAGTGTGGAGACAATGCCGCCGGCAAGCCGCACACCGGAGATCGGCTTGCCCTCGACCCGTGCCTTGCGCTCGTCGTAGCCGGCTGGCTGCCCATCCGACACGCGGCGATACTGAAGGATCGCTGTGACGATCGAGGCCGGGACGATGGAAAGCGCGAGCCCGCGCAGCCAGACGGTGAATTCACGCTCGAGGTGGAAGCCGAGCCGCTTCTGCCCGAGAAGCGGCACGACGCGCACGCTGAAGATCAGCTTGCCGAGCGACGTTCCGAAGGCGGCCGTGATCAGCGCCAGAATGGCGAAGCTTACCAATTGCACGAGAAGAATTAGAGAAAACACCGATGAGAGATCGCCCGCCGCCGCACGCAGCAACAACGGATTGAGATCGACGATGTCCTCCGGCAGTGCAAACGCCGCTAGGGACAAGACGAATATAGCCGGTATGTAAAGCAGCAGCAGATCGAAGACGCGCGCCAGAAAGCGTGGCCACGGGCGGGCAAGTGGATAACGAGGCAACGGTGGCGGTGCCGCCTGTGGGGCCGGCACCGGCGTCACTCGCCGCACTGCCGCCCCGATCTCCCGCGTTTCGCGTGCCGGGATCCATTCCGCCTGCCCATCCCGCCAGACCAGTACATCCGGTGAAAGCTCGTCTCGCGCGATCATCGCCAGCAGTCTGTTGTCGCTGACGGGCCCGTTTCGCTCCGACCCGATCACATAGTGCCACGCTGCCATTTCACCTCCCAAAGCGCGCCCAAACCGTTCGAAAAACATTCGAACGTCAGGTTGCACGCAAACCGGCCGCAACTGTCGCGATCGAGTTTTCCACAACTGGTACAAGTCGTGAACATTTGCAAGCATTGCTTGCGGGATTCCGCATGACAGAACTTGGAATTTTCCGTTTAAGCGCTACTCTTTAGAAGAGAGTGCTGGACCGTACCGGTAACGATCGTCCAAGGCGTTTCCGCCTGACGTTCGACGCGGTGTGCGCCTGACATAGCCATCTGAGGATCGCCGACATGAAACACGCTTTTGCCGCCCTCTCCGTCGTGCTGCTTCTCAGCGGCTGCACGGCCTCGACCGGCCCCTCCAACCTCACCTACGGCTACTCGCCAAACCTCCAGCCCATCCCCGGCAGCATCACCTATGGCGGCCAGCCACGCACCAAGCTGAAGAAGGCGCCCGTCGGTAGCATCGTGCCGCACCAGTTCATCGATTCCTACGGCCGCAAAGTCTACGAGACGTACATCATCGAGCCCGACCGTTCGTTGCGCCTCACCAGCCGCCGTTGGGCGCCGGACTTCCTCGGCTTCGACGACTGAGCGAGATCAGCTCACGGATCAGGCATCGCCGCTAAACTGCGCGCGCACCCAATCGCGAAGCACGCGAGTTGCAGGCCGGTCCGCCATGCGCGGACTGTAGACGAGGTCGTAGCGGTCGCTTTCCAGCGTCAGGTCGAACGGCTGAACGAGAATGCCGGAGGAAAGCTCCTCGGCGACCAGCGTGAGGCTCAAGAGGGCAATGCCCTGCCCGGCGATCGCCGACTGCACGGCATGGATTTCGTCGGTAAAGGAGAGCTGCGCGCCGGCATCGACATCGGGCGCGCCCGCCCGCTCCAGCCAATGCCGCCAGACGGGCGCGCGGTGATCATTGCGGCGTGACGGGCCCCAGTCGAAATGAATGAGCGTTTCCCGTTTGAGATCGGCCACACTTGCCGGCGCCAGTCTCGGCGCGCAGACCGGGGCAAAACGATCGGCAAACAAAGGCTCGGTGACGAGCCCCGGGTAGTGCCCGCCCCCGAAACGGATCGCGGCGTCCGCATCCGCCTCCAGATCGATCGTCCTGTTGGAGGCGTCAAGCCGCAAGGTCCAGTCTGGATAGGCCTCACGAAACGACCCGGCGAGCGGCGCCAGCCGCTTGGCGACGAAGGCGACAGTGGAGGTGAGCCGCGCGACCTTGCCCGCCTGCTCGCGGCGCACATCGGCAATCGCCTGCTCGAAACGGTCGAGCCCATCACGCAGCACCGGAAACAGCGCCTTGCCGGCAGCCGTCAGATGCACCTGCCGCGTCTCGCGCTCGAAGAGCTTGACCTCCAGAATCTCCTCCAGCTGGCGGATCTGGTGGCTGACAGCAGTGGCAGAAACGTTCAGTTCCTCGGCCGCCAGCTTGAAGCTCATCCGCCGCGCGGCCGCTTCAAAAACCCTGAGTGCACCGAGCGGCGGCAACTTCCTCATTCCAACCTCATAGATGAATTCACCTCATCCATTGGCTGAGAAATCACTCTTTGTCAGCCGATGCTCGCCCTAGCATATTGGGATCAACAGCCAAGGCAACAGCGCCAAGCTGAGAAAATCTCAAGCATGAAAGGACATCCCATGTCTCTCGAACAGGTCGTCACCCAGCCGGATCCCTATGCACCCTTCCTGCTTTCCCAGGCGATCAAGGCCAATGGCTTCGTCTTCGTCTCCGGTCAGGCGGCAATCGGCGACGACGGCAATCTGGTCGGCGTTGGTGATTTCGACCGCCAGGCCGAACAGGCCTTCCGTAACCTCAACCGGGCGCTGAAGGCCGCGGGATCCGGGCTCGACAAGATCGTCAAGGTCACGATCTTCCTGCGTTCCATGGAAAATTTCGGAAAAATCATCGAACTGCGCCGCAAGTGGTTTTCAGCCCCCTATCCGGCCGACAGCATCATCGAGGTCTCCTCGCTTTATTCACCGGACGCGCTGATCGAGATCGAAGCGATCGCGCTCGATGGGGGCAAGTGACATGAACGCACCATTTGGCATCGCGTCCCCCGCCTTTACCGGCACTCGTCTCAAGGGGCTTGATTTCGCCAATCGCCTCTCGGTCGCGCCGATGACCCGCATCAGCGCCTCTCCGGCCGGCGTGCCCACTGAACGCATGCGGCGCTATTACCAGCGCTTCGCCCGCGGGGGCTTCAGCCTGATCACGACCGAGGGCATCTACACCGACAAGGCCTATTCCCAGACCTATAAGGACCAGCCAGGCCTGACCGACCACGAACAGGCCCTCGCCTGGCGGCCCATCATCGAGGCGGTCCATGCGGAGGGCGGGCGCATCTTCGCGCAACTCATGCACGGCGGCGCGCTGGCACAGGGCAATCCGCATCGGCCCGAGACAGTGGGTCCTTCAGCCGTGCGCCCAAAGGGCAGCCAGATGACGGGCTATCACGGCCATGGACCCTATGCCCTGCCACGCGAGATCAGCGACGCCGAAATCGCCGAGGCGATCGAGGGTTTCGCCAGTGCCGCCCGGCTTGCAGTCGAGGTTGCCGGCTTCGACGGCATCGAGATTCACGGCGCCAACGGCTACCTGCTCGACCAGTTCTTTACCGACTTTTCGAACCGGCGGACGGATCGCTGGGGCGGAGATATCGTTGAGCGTCTCGGCCTGTCGCTCGAAGTGCTGAAGGCGGTGCGCGCTGCGATCGGCCCCGACGTTCCGCTTGGTCTTCGGCTCTCTCAGGGTAAGGTCAACGACTTCCGGCACAAATGGGCCGAACGCGAACAAGGTGCTGCCCGCGTGTTCGCGGCGCTCGCCGAAAGCCCGGCAGACTTCGTGCATGTGACAGAGTTCGAAGCCTGGCAGCCGGCCTTCGAGGGTGGCGACGCCTCCCTCGTCGCGCTGGCCCGCCGCCACGCGCCGCGCCTCTTCCTCATCGCCAACGGCAGCCTGCATGATCTCGTCCGCGCCGAGGGGGTGATGGCTGCCGGAGCGGACATGATCGCGCTTGGCCGCGGTGCGCTCGTCAATCCCGACTGGCCGCGGCTCACCGCCAAACGCAGCGATCTGCGCCCGTTCGAGCTGTCCTTCCTTGCGCCGATCAGCGACATCAAGGACAGCGAACTGGCTCTCTGAAAGCAAAGAAACGGGCGCGCCTCGCAGGAGGCGCGCCCGTCAACTGTCCCAGCGATGACCGGATCCAGGCGGTCATCCCGCCGCTACGAAACGATAGGCCGCCCCGTTACGCTCGGCCCGCCCGATACCGGGATAGGCCCAGTGATAGCCAAGCAGCGCCAGCCGCTCCGATGCCGCCCGGTCGATCAGGGCCTTGCGGGTTTTCAAGGCCAGCTCCGCATCGGTGTCGAAACCGAAATGCCAATCGGGATGCTCGAAGAAGACGATGTTGCTGGTGACCGCATCGCCCGTGATCACCAGCCCCTGATGTCCCGCGCCGTCACCGCCGGAAAGCTGAAGCGAGATATGGCCGGGCGTGTGTCCCCGGGTGTCGAGCACCCGCATGCCGCTGACGATTTCGTCGCCGGGTTTGACCAGGGTCAGCCGGTCCTTGACCGCGAAGAGATCGCGCTGCGCGCCCTTGGCAAAGCCATGGAGCACCTGCGGCATCACCTTTTCGAAGTTGGGATCGGTCCAGAACTGCCATTCCCCCTCCGAGACGAAATACTGCGCATACGGAAAGGTCAGCTTGCCATCGGCGCCAACGGTACCGCCCGCATGATCGGGATGGGCGTGTGTCAGCACCACCTTCGTCACAGCGCTCGGGTCAATGCCGGCTGCGAGCAGGTTGGCGTGAAGCTTACCGGCACTTTCCTGAAACCGAGTGCCCGAGCCGTCGTCGACCACAATCAGATCGTCGCCGCTGCGAATGACCGGAATGTTGGTGTGAAACGGCGCGCGTTCCGGCGTGCCGCCGAGACGGCGCATGATCTCCGGCCGCTCTTCCGCCGTTGCATCCGGCAGAACGATGCTGACCGGCAGCATGATGAAACCATCGCTGACAACCGAGATATCGAAGCCGCCATGCCGGAAACGTTTGATGTCTGCGGCATGGGCGCCTTTCGGAAGAAGGGCGGCAGCGGCAACCGCACTGGAACCTGCAAGAAATTCACGACGATCTGGGCCGGAAGCATCGGTTGGATTGTGGGAAGAGGTCATGTCTCTGATCCTTGGCTGAAGCGTTTGACAAAGGGCGCCGGCGGCGCCTGCTGGGCGGCACCGGCGAACAACCATCAGGCCCTGGCGAAGGTGAGCAGGTCGGCGTTGAGCTGGTCCTTGTGGGTGTCGGTGATGCCGTGCGGTGCGCCGGCATAGACCTTGAGCTCCGCATGCGGCACCAGCGTCTTCGAGGCTCTCGCCGCCGCATCGATCGGCACGATCTGGTCGTCATCGCCATGGATGATCAGCGTCGGCACGTCGAACTTCTTCAGGTCCTCGGTAAAGTCGGTCTGCGAGAAGGCGACGATCGAGTCATAGGTATTCTTGTGGCCGGCCATCATGCCCTGCAGCCAGAAGCTGTCGATCATGCCTTGCGAGGCGACAGCCCCCGGCCGGTTGAAGCCGAAGAACGGACCGGACGCGATGTCGCGGTAGAGCTTCGAGCGATCCTTGAGGCTTGCCGCCTGCAGGCCGTCGAACACCTCCTTCGGCAGGCCGCCGGGGTTCTTGTCGGTCTTGACCATCAGCGGCGGCACCGCCGAGATCAGGCCGGCCTTGGCGACCCGGCTCGTACCATGGCGGCCGATATAGCGGCTGATCTCGCCGCCGCCGGTCGAAAACCCGGCGAGGAAGATGCCCTTCAGATCGAGTTCGTTGATCAGGTCCGCGAGATCGTCGGCATAGTGATCCATGTCGTTGCCGTCCCAGGGCTGCGACGAGCGGCCATGGCCACGGCGGTCATGGGTGACGACGCGGAAGCCGTTGGCGGCAAGGTGGAAGGCCTGCGCCTCCCAGCTGTCCGACGACAGCGGCCAGCCATGGCTGAGCACGACGACCGGGCCATCCTTCGGCCCCCAGTCCTTGTAATAGATCTCGACGCCATCGCGGGTAATGATGCGGCTGCCCATGGTGCTTGCTCCCTTCGTGCCGGACGCGCCGGCAGTTGCTGCAGTGGTTGATGCGGCCTTGGCCGGCGTGTTGATGGCATTGACCGCGGCTGCCGTGGCGGCTGCACCAAAGGCGGCCGAGAGAACGCTGCGGCGGGAGATGCTGTTGGAAACGCTTGCGGAAATTGCCTTTGCCTGTGTCATTGTCCTCACCTCTTTGATCTTTGTTGCCAGGCTTCCGAACCGTGGAAGCGATGGTTGAATTGATAAATCGGCGGGCCTAACCTCTCGACCGGCAAAGCTGACAACGATGGGGGCAGAAGTGACAAAACGATCGACAAGCGAACCGGCGGAGATCGGTATCGTCGTCTATCCCCGCGCCCTGATGTCGGCGATCCATGGGCTGACTGACATGTTCCAGGTGGCGAGCATGCAGTCGGTCGAACAGAGCGGCAGGGACGCGCCGCAGATCCGCATCAGCCATTGGAAGCTTCAGGAAGACGGTTCGGTGGCAAAATCGCGCGACACCCACGAGGGGGCCTCATCAAGCCTTGTGGCGCTGATCCTGCCGCCGACGCTCTCCGATCTGCCGGTCGGCGAGCGCATCGGCGCCCTGCCCGCCTTCGTGCGTGAACAGCATCAGCGCGGCACGACGATCTGCTCCGTCTGCGGCGGCGCCTATCTGCTGGCGGAATCCGGGCTTGCCGCCGGCCGCACCATTACCACCCACTGGTCGCACCAGGACCTGATCGCCGACCGCTACCGCGATATCCGCGTAGACACCGACAGGCTGCTGATCGACGAGGGCGACATCATCACCGCCGGCGGCATGATGGCCTGGATCGACCTCGGCCTGAAACTCGTCGACCGGTTTCTGGGAACCGACGTCATGCTGGCGACCGCACGCTACATGATCATCGATCCCGGTGCGCGCGAACAGAGCTACTACAGCATCTTCGCGCCGAAGCTCGACCACGGCGACAGCATCATCCTGAAGATCCAGCACTGGCTGCACGGCGCCAACACCAAGGGCGTGACGCTGCAGATGATGGCCGAGCGCGCCGGCCTCGGCGACCGCACCTTCCTGCGCCGCTTCCAGAAGGCGACCGGCTTCAACCCGACCGAATACTGCCAGCGGCTGAGGATCGCCAAGTCCCGCGACCTCCTTGAGCGCTCGCATCTCTCGATCGAGCAGGTTGCCTGGCAGAGCGGCTATGACGACACCAACGCCTACCGCAAGATCTTCCGCAAGATCCTGGGTCTGTCACCGAAGGAGTATCGCCTTCGCTTCTCGGTTTCGGAGAGCGGACGCACCTTGGGCGCTCCGGCAAGCCCGATACCGGCCGTGTGATCATCGACGGGCAGCCCCCTTTAGCGCACCAAAAGCAAAAGACGCCGCGCACCCTTTCGGGTGCGCGGCGCTTTGATCAAAAAATGGGTGGGACCAGCAGCCCTGAGCGCTAGGCTTTTCCGGCGATCATGAACACGACCCGCCGGATCGCTTCGGCAAAGCTCACACCGAGCGCCATCGCCGCAATGCCCGTCACCCCGAGAGCACCGATGCCCATGAGCTTCCACCGCCTGACATCATCGGTCACGGGCTTCATGTCCGAGATCTCGGCGCCGATAGCAGAGGCCGATGCTTCGAGTTCGTTGACCCGCTCGGCAAGCTGATCCATGCGCCGGTGAACGCTGGCCTGACTGGCAGAAGATTTGTCCTCGGCCCGCCTGGCACCATCCTCGATCCGATGAATGGATTCCTGCAGGCCGCGCATACCGGCAACCAGTTCTCCCAACTGGCGATGAACGACGATATCGATTTCAGCCTGCGACATGATCGTCGCCCCCGTGCTTCGCGCATTCGGCCTTCGTCCAGATATCCGCGGCACAAAGTCCGACGACCGTGCGGTCGATCCGGCGCTGGTCGGCCGGCGACGCTCCGCGCGCGCCGACAAGATCAGTCCCGACCACGCCGCGCAGCCCGGGAGCACTGGCCGGAGGTGAAGTCCCACACCCCGCCAGCATCAAGGCAGGAATCGTAATCAAGGCGCTTCTCGCGAGCGCGGCTCTGAGCGTCATTGTTCTGCCTTTCGATGGCATTGGCGTAGGATCGGGCGCCGTCCGCGCGGATCTCATGGATAAGCCAGACGAGACCTGCGAGGATGAGGCCGGCGATGAGGAGCTTCGGCCAGGCAAACATCACTTCGCCCAGCCAAGACGTCGCGCCAGCACGTACCAGCACTCGGAGAGAAGGCCCGCACAAAGGCCGATACCCACCTCGATCAGCATCTGCACGTCCGGATCTTCGGCCAGCACAAGGCCTGCGTCCGGCGCCAACAATCCTTTGGCGACGAGCAGGCCCGCGCCATATCGCAACAGGATGCGGATGACGACGGCACTCATTTCGCCCACCGTGCAAGAAACGCGACAGCCGCCTCGATGAGACGGCGCAGGCGATTGGATCTGGCCCCTTGCGACGCGTTAACGGCTTCTGCGCCGGGCGTTTTCTCGACCGCGCCGGGCCGGAGGACCACAACAACGGCCGGATCGCTCTCGCGCCCATAGCCGGCCGCACGCAACGCCGCCTCGAACGCGCGGCCGTAGGCCTCGATTTTCGGGCCGTTCTGCCTGATGTCGCCGTTGATGATCGCGCGCGAGGCCGCATAACGATAACCGGTCGCGACCGCCGACCGGCTATCGTCTGTGTCGAAATCGGTCAGCCGCTTGCCGGTGAAGAGACCGCGCTCCATGCCGTCGAAGAGGATGTGAATGGCTGTCGCCGGATCACAGGCTCGATCAGGCGTTTCCACCAGGCCAAACTTTCCGTAGTTCGCGCGACCGGTAATCTGCGCAAGCCCTCGCCCGCGAAAGACCCACCCGTCATCGGCTTCGACGTTGCCAAGCCTCCCACCATAGACCCGGTTCGCGAGCTTGCGCGGATTGCCGGCATAGGGCTCGGCGCTTGCAAACGTCGGAAACCGGGCCGGCCACACTTGAGTAAGCCGTCTTGCCGAGTAGTTCAGGTTCTCCTCGACCGGTCGCATTGCGCCGCCCGTTTCGTGATGAGCCTCGGCGAGAATTGCGGCCAGATGGCAGAGGCTCACCGCGCGCCGGCGCCCCTCCAGGACGATCGCCTCCGCGCTTTCGAACTGCTTTGAAGAATAGGTCTTGAAAACACCCGACGCGGGATCGCGCAGGGCTGCGTGAAACGCTGCTCTGTTCATGCATTCACCTTTTGGAGAATTTTCGCTTAAAGCGCGGCCGCAGCCACCCACAGGGCATCGATCTGCGCGTCAGAAAGGCCAAGCGCCGTACCAACGGTGGCGATCAACGGATGCGTCCGGTTGAAGGTCGTCGCATATTCCCACTCGATCTGCGCCTTGTCCTGATCCGGACCGGCGGGCATCCCAGCGATGGCCGCGGTCACGGTCGATGGCGAGATATCGGCATTCACCAGGCCAAGGCGGAATTGGCGAGCGGTTAGGCTGCGCATCCGCTGCCGCAATTCATCTTCCGTGGGCGGATCGGGAGGGATGTATAGCTCGATCTGGAAACCGGGATTGTCGCGCAGCCATTGGCGGATCAGCGGATTAACGCCGACGGTGTCATCAGGACGACTGCAATAGTCGGTGTCGTAGGACGCGCCGAGATAATCCGTAATGTTGCAGTGGATGTTGTAGACGTCGGCTTCTTGCGTAGCTCGAACGGCATGAACCATATTCACAGACATCGATGTCATTATGCCGTCCTCACGAAGCAATAGGCCCACGCACCCGACCCCGGCGAATCGTAACCGCCCCGAGCACGCCAAGTTCCAGCAAGCTGCGCCCCACCCCCGCCAAAGCCGTAACCATAGCTGGAATTGAGATAAATCGCATGGGCGGAATTCCTCTCTTTGATGTCCGCATTGCCGGTTTCAACCAGGATGGTGTGGCCGATCGGGAAATTGGTTTCGTCGCGGGTGCCGCCAGTGTAGACGCTGGCCTTACCGTTCACGACGTTGCCGAGGTAGTCCCCCCAAATCGGCATGTACATATTGCCGTCCGACTGAATAAAGAAGCTGCCGCCCCAGTATAGACGATCGCCGACGGAGCCGTTGACACCGAGCTTGTTGCCACCATAGCCGAACTGTATCCAACCGTTAGCCAAATTGGCCTGACCCCGAACGGAGAGTGTGTCTGCTTGGTTGACGTCACCAAGCCACACATCGTCGCCGACCTTGATAGCTTGGCCGTCACCATTCGCGGTTGCTATCAACCGAGGGGCATATATATTGCTCGGAAACGTCGCTTCATTCATCCCGTTCCAAGAAAGCAGCGTCGGTGCATTTGATACGAAACGGTCGCTGGACCGTTGAATATACAAGCCGCCGTCGCTCACCCCGATCATGCGATAGCTGTGACCGATGTTGTTGGTGAGCAGTTGGATTTCTCCGGATGGTCCGCTGCCTCCAACTCGAGCGATGTGGCCAGACCATGAATAAAGACCAGTTTCGTGCCAGCTCGCTAACTGCTGAAACACACCGGAAGTGTTCCACACGCCGATCTGCATGGCTGCGTTCGCTTGGCTCGAAACGATCGTGCCGCGAGTTACCGACGCTGCCGACTGGAATGCAAGTACTCTGTCGCTGTTGGACAGGATGTACATTGCGCCGCCGGAACCACCGGAAGCAACGAAATTGACCGCCGACACGTTGCTTGAAAACGCCGCGCCGACGCCGATGATGCCACCCGTGAAGTAATGTCCACCATGCGCGATGTACGTCAGGCCCGCTTGTCCGAGCGAGGCGTTACCGCCTGAGGCCATAATGCGTGCATCGTAGTCAGCTCCATTTCCGCCTGAATGGAAGTCAATGAACGGGGTGTTCGCCGTGTTCGGCGGCCCCAACTCAATCCCATGGTTTGCCCCCGTGGTCACAAACCCCTGAGCCGTCAAAGCCCCCGTGATGGTCTTTGCCGTCATCGTGGGCGGCAACCGGGCGTCATCTAGTGTGCCAGTCGTCAGGTCGCCCGCCGAACCGGACGAGGCCACGGCCGCGAGCCCGAGCCTCGTCTTCATCGCGGCAGCGGTGGCATCACCAACGAGATCGCGCGCGAGCGGGGTAAGCGCCGTCGTCGCATAGGCGTCGGTCGCCGTCGTGTAGAGGATCTGGTTCGCGACGGTTGTTTGGCCTGCGATGGACTGCAACGCAGCGTCGTAGGCCTGCACGTTCGAGCCGATCTCCACGCCGAGAGCGGTGCGCGCGCCGCTTGCCGAGGTGGCGCCGGTGCCGCCGGCCGTAACCGGCCGCGGCGCGTTGGCATCTGCCGTCAGGTCGTCGATCAGCGTGTTGTAGGGCACGCTTTGGATGGTGGTGTTCGGCACGCCTTTGGTGCCGGCGGGGGGCGAATAAACGCCGCCAGTTCGGGGCATTGGATCTCTCCAGGAAAGCGTTCCGCTGAGCGCTCAATGTTTGATTGGAAGGGCCGCTGGGCGGCGGTGCTTCAGCTGTCGGGGCTGGACAAATTCGCGTGTCGACCGCCGCTAACGTTTCTTTCGCCCGGCAGAAAACAACCGGCCATAATCGACGCGGCGCATGCCGTCCGGGCCGCGGCTGACGGCGTCGGGGCGGGTCTTTTCCACCTCCTGCGCCATCACGCCGAGGTGTTTCGGATCACGCCTCGGCTCGTCCTTGTAGCGGTACTCGTACAGAGAATGGCCATCCAACTTGCCGACCTTCTTGATGTCCTTCTTCAGGCGACGGTCTGACGGCTTCGGCAAGGCACCAAAAATGCTCCCGAGCATACCGCTGATACCTTCCCGCTTCTGATTGTAAGCCGCGACACGGTTCTGATAGTCCTGTTGAATCAGCCCGGCATAATCCACCGGCTCGATCCTCTGCCCCTGCGTCGGCACAAAATTCGGGCTGTTCACCTGCGCGCCAGAAAGCAGGCTGGAGATCTCGTTGATCGGCTGATTGCGCTGCGCATACATCTCATTGAGATACTGCGCCCGCGCCGCATTTTGAGCGGCGAGCTGGGCCTGCTGGGCGTTGAAGGTCTGGTCCTTCAACGTATTGTTGGCTGCCGTCGTCGACTGGCTGTTCTGGTGCATCTGCTGCAGGGCGTCGTTGCTGAAGCCCGCAGCGGCGAGTGCCTGGTTCAAGTTCTGCTGCTGCGCGGCGTTGGCGAGCTGCATGTTGTTGGCGTTCTGGGTGTACTGCTGGTTTTGCGCCTGGTTGGCGAACTGGCCGTTCTGCAGCATCTGGCCATAGGCCTGTTGTTGCGCCGCGTTCTCGAAGGAGGCCGCCTGCTGCGCGAGCCCGGCGAGACGGGATTGCTCCTGCCCTGCGTTGAGGATTGCGCCGAAGCGCGCGTCGTTCGCCTGGCGGTTTGCCTGGTCGATCGCCCGGTTATAGGCCTCGGAGCCCGGCTGCAGGCCCTGGTTGGCAAGCTGCGTCTCCAGGGCTGCGCGGTCCCGGTCGAGCTGCGGGTTCATGCGCGCCATCAGCGCGTCCTCGTAGCGCTTGGTGTCGAAGTTGGTCTCGTAGTTTCGCTTGACCTCCCCCGCATTGCCGAGCGACGTCTGGATTGCGCCGGAGTTTGCAACTGCCCCTTGCACGTTTCCGGTGTTGGGCAGCGTCGTCTGCAGCGTCGGGCCAGGGCCATATTGCTGGTACTGCGGTAGGTTGATCGCATTGGGATTGCCGGCGGCCGGCGCCCCGGAAAGGTCGATCGGGCGCCCGAGAAGGTCGTTCAGTCGCGCCGACTGGTTGTTGGCGAGTGTCGCCATGTTCTTTTCGGCGGCGTCCGTCTGGTCCTTGATCGCCTGCTGCGCCGGCGAAAGTGTTTGCGTTGCCGTCCAGTTCGGCAAGTCGTAGACCTTGCCGTTCATCGGGTCGGTCCACTTGGTCGACCCTGTTTGGCTATAGGTCAGGCTCCCGTCCGGCGTCACCTGGTTGATGTTGCCGAGTGTGCCATTCGCAATTGCGGTCCCGATGTTGGTCGCAGTCTGGGCCGACGCGGTTTCGCGCGGGTCCGGCGGCTTCGGAGCTTTGGGTTTTCCCATGGTGCCTACCTCTGGTTCGCGGGATGGGCCCGCCAGTCGTTGTCCGTGAGTGTGAAGATGATTTCCGCTTCCGCGCGCCCGCGAAGGCGCGGAATTCGATGCGGCGAAAAACCGAAGCGTTCGGCGATCGCGATCATGCCGGCATTGCGCTCAGAGACCCTGAGAACCACCATCTGGCAGCCGATCTCATCGAAGGGGTAGCCGAACATCGCCCGGAGCACCGGGCGTGTCAGCCAGCGCTTGCTGGTCGAGGCCGCCGAAAGCTCGATGACGCCCGCCTCCGGCGCATAGTTGTGAAACACCACGCCGGCGACCAGCGCATCGTTTTCGCGCACGCCCATGGTGGTGAAATTGGCAAAGCCGCGCTCGCAGCCAGCAATGTGGCTGGCGACGAAATCGGCGATCGTCCGGTTCGCCTCGGTGTTAGCGGCGCCACCCCAGGCGATCCTCATGCGCTCGCCTCCCCGGCTTGCACCTGCAATGTGGCAAGGTCCACTTCGAGATCGAGCCTCACCTCACCGCCCGAAGTGACGGCGCAGCCAACCGCCAGCATGTCGCCCGCCGCCCGCACATTCTGGCGAAAGCTGTAGCGAAGCTGCTGCGTCAGAGCATCCCACACCGCCCTGTCCCATAGGCCGACATCCCATTCCGATGCAGCCGCATCGCCGATCGTGACCTGGTCGGATGGCGGGATCGTCCTGTCGAAATCGGCACGGGCAAAGAGCCGCACCTTCGGCTTGCTCTTCGCTCGAAAGAACATGTGGGCGAGCGTGGCCCGCGCCCGCTGTCCAAATTGCGTCGCCGGCGTAAACTGCGAGAGATAGGCGGCGGTAAAGGCAAGCCCGTCATCGGTCCCGGTGGTGTCGCCCTGCCAGCAAAAGCCACCGGTCGAGCCGAAGAACAGCCCGCCCTGCAGGGTCTCGTAACAGCTTGCCTCCCAGTTGCTGATCGTCGACCATCGACCGCTCAGCACGTTGAGCACAAAAGTCGTGTCGACAATGACGCTGTTGGCCGGAAAGGCGATGAAGACGAGGTTCTGCTCCGGCCACTGTTTCACCACCCAGCCCGCGCCGGTCGCATTCGCCGCCCGCCGCCAGTCGTCTTCGATCGGCCGCGAAATCGAAACCTGGCTCAACGCCTGGCGATCACGCTGAAACACCTGGGAGATCGGCGTCAACCCGTCACTGGTGGCGATCAAGATATCGCCGCCGGCGCGGATCCAGGCGTTTTTGCCAAGCGGCCGGCCGATCTGATAGACACCCTTCAGTGCAAAGCTGTTGGCGTCGCCGGGGTCAGATCCGGCATAGACAGCAACCTCTCCCTCAGTCGAGACGAAAACGCAGAGATCGGAAAGCCCGTCGCCGCTTTCGAGCGACCAGGAAAAACCCGTGAGCAGCGAGCCGCCTTTTTTCATCACCCCGCCGAGTGGAAACAGCTTGGCTGCGCCGCCGACCAAATTGACCGGCAGATAGTAGGCGTCGAGCGTGGCGTTCTTCAGGACGAACTGCCGGTTCTTGAACAGCCATCCGTAGTTCAGCTGCGCCATCGTCGTTTCGTCGGTAAAGGTGATCTCCGGCGCTGTCGTCCAGGTGCTGCCGTTGTACACCCGCCGCGGATCGGCGCCGTTGAGGCAGACGAGAAACGAACCGCCTGCATTGGTGTGCTGGAAGGTGCACCAGTCGCCACCGGAAAGCCCCGCGACAGCGGCGGCCGTCGCGGCCGGGGGTGCGGCTGGCGATGTCATGTCGTAGATCGCCGTATCCGTCGCCATGAACAGCTTTTCGAACGAACCGTACTTGTATTTGAAGGCACTGCGGATCGTGCCGCCATCTGCCGCGCGTCCACGTTTCTGCGAGCCGCCGCGAATGCGGCAACCAACGAGCGTCGGGAGAAAATTACGAAGGACGGTCGCCGAGCCGGGCTGTTGCGAGGCCATGTCGGCTGTCGTCACCAGACCGCTCCTCGGCGCCGGAAAGGTAATGGGTTGCGAGGTCTGAGCCCTGCCGACGCTGACGGCGCCACGATTGCTCTGCCCGATTCTTCCGGGCTTCAGTTCAACCTTCATGAGACCCCCCGGTCGGCATTGATTTCCTGAAGAAGATCGGCTTCGAATTCGGCGAGGCTGTCGTCGAAGGGCAGCCCCTTCTGCCGTTTCCATCGCCAGAGAATACCCTTGGCGAGCAGACGCTCCGGAAACAGTGTCCGATCGTCATCCGCGGTCAGCGTGTCGCGTTCTTCATAGGGATCACCAAGCACCCAGTTCCTGGAAACGTAGTCGATGACGGCGCCCACGCCCGCCGACGCCGGCGAAAACAGCAGCTGGTTGCCACGCAGAAAGAAAAACGGCTGCGCCGACCCTTGTGCCGTGATGACGGCCCATTGCGAACCGTTGGTGATCGGCCGGAAGCTTTCGCCGGATCCGGCCCGGACGGCGCCGCCCGGTGTCAGCCGTTGGTAGTCCGCTGGCAACGTCATCGGCGAAATGATCGCCGCCTGCTGCTTCAACAGGCGCCGCCAGTCGCCGCGACGGGAAATCTCCTCGCCGCTTTCCTGTGCCAGCGCCACCATGGTCTGTGCATTCGGATCGATCGAGCCGTAAATGCTGTCGAAGCGGTCGAGCGCGACGATGTCGCAGACCTCGTTGATTGCGGAAAGCAAAGTCATGGGGTCATGCCTCCAACGGTCATTTGGGCATCGCCCCATCGGGCACGTTCGTCGGCTACGCCGAGACCACCAAGCGCCGCCATCTTCAGTTGCTGCGCGGCCCCGGCCTTGCCGGCATCGCGCTCCCAGATGGCGATCTCCTCGACGAGCCCATAGAGATAGACATCCGGCGCCTTCTGCAGCAGCCAGTTGGTCGGGCTTGCGGCTGAAAGCGACGGGATTCGGGCGTAGTGGATCATCGTCAGGCCGTAATTGCCGGGCGGAAAAGCTCTGATCCGATTGCCGACAACCGCATAACCGAGCGGCGCGCCGGCGCCGGCAGAGCTGTTCCCGGCAAGCTGCTGCAATGCCATGGCGCGGATCGGCCGGCCGCTTGCGGTTAGAACCTGCCGCGCCTCGAGATAGTCCGCAGGCAGCGGCGCATCGCCCTCGACGACAGAGAGCGCTGTCGTCGCTTCCATCTCGCTGACACGCAGCATCCGGTTGAGCTTCAATTCAGCAAGACCGACGAACCGGGGAAACAGATGGGCGATGTCGTTGCGCCCGCTGTATTCACCCGCGTCGACCAGCAATGCGGCGTAATCGGCAATGCTCATAGCCTGCCCTCCTTGGTGCGCCAGGCCCGGTTGTCGCCATCATTGAGAAAACGTTTGACGAAGCGATCGTCGCCTTCCGAATGCGCCTGCACCAGACCGGACGCATGCGCGACGTTGAGCGGAACCGAGGCAACGCGATGCCAGTCGCCGCGCCAGGCTTTTTCGGCGTTGTGGCGCACCGCCTGGTTCTCGCTCAGAAGATTGTCGACGGGATAGTCGACGCGATAGACATCCTTCTCCCCGTCGAAATGGTGCCAGACCGAGCGGCCAGTCATCCTGTCATGATCGTAGAGCGTCCAGGCTCCATCGCGGATCACCATGGCTCACTCCCCCGGCAGCGGATCGGCGCGCTCGGCCTTGCCGGCTGAAATCAACGCTTTGGCCTCATCGAGGCTGACGGGAACAACAGCACCGGCGGGCGTACGTTCGTCGTCCCGGAACCAAACGTCGTAAACGAGCCGGACGGGTACGGGTTTCTTTGCTTCGGACATCGATGTCTCCATAAAAAAGAGGCAGCTCCGAAGAGCCGCCTTGGCAAGAATTGTGCATATCAGGAGAGGGCAGCCGCCAACTCGGTGGCGCCGCCAGATCCACGAACACTAAGGGTTCATTGGTGCTTCGGCCGCATGGGGCCAGGCTGTGTCGGTCACAGCTGATGCGAAAGCTGCCGCTCGCATGTGCGTTCTCGCTCAAGGGAAGAGAACCGCGCCGATCGACGGTGCCGGCCGGCATGGTGACCCGTCGCAAACTGGAGCATGTGGGCGAACAGCGGGACAGTTACACCCCGACCTTAAGCTCTGTTCTCACTGCCTGAACAGGTCTTCGGGATCGGGAAAGACCGTCATATCGCCCATCATGTCGGCCGTTGCGCCACAAAGCACATTGCTGAGCAGGGGCATGTTCGACCGTTCCACCTTGAAGACGCGATAGGAGAGTTCCTCCGCCGCGGCGCCTTCCGCCTTCGCGCGAGCGCGCGTCTCCAGCGCCCATTCGCCCCAACCTGTGCGCTGCGCCTGGCCGAGAATCTCGGCGCGTGTCGAGAGCCAATGGACGGCAAGCCGCGCATCTTCCTGCGCACGGAACCCCCACCAGAAGGCGACAGGCTTGCCGTCGCTCGTGTGCAGCATCTGGGTGTACCCGGCCAGATCCAGCCCGTAAGCTCTGATCGGCTCGGCAAAGGTCACGGTACTTCCCGATACCTCGCCCGTCCGACCATCCGGCGCGGTCACCGAAAGCGGCTCGATCTTCACCCGTCCAAAACGGGCCTTGGCCTGCCCGAGCACCGCAAAAAACTGTGCATCGCAGCGGGAGAACGCCTCAAGCACATCCTCCTCGTTCACCGTATTCGGCAAGACGAAGAGGCTCGTAGTGGGCGGAAGCCGCTTCCGGCCGGTCCTGTCGTCGGTCTTCAGCTCCGGCATCATGTCTTCGCTCGCGCTGCACAGGACCAGGCTACGGTCAGGCCGGTCATCCTGGAGAACAAACAGGCTCCGATAGCCTTCCCCGGCTCGTGTCCCGGACTTTGGCTCGGAAGAGCCAGGCTCGAGGCGCAGCTCAAAACCACGTACGCCGTTCTCAAACCGAGCGCCGGAAAGGCGCGCCTCGATCATCTTGGCGACATCAGCCGCTTTCCGGTTCGCGACGAATCCCCAGGTCAGGCCAGGGCCGCCCGCAGCCTCGGTATGTCGCTGCATGTAGCCCGTGAGAGGCACGCCATCGACATTTACCTGGGCGGAAAAGGTTACGCCGCGCAGGTCCTGCCAGACAGGGCCTACATAATCCTCATGCACTCGGAACTCCTTCGCCGGAAAGTCCATGTGAGCGCCGGCCAGGAGATTGAAGAATTCGACCTTGCAGGTCAGAAAGGCATCGAACACCTCCTCGACCTTCGCGCGCTGAGCCTCTGCGGCAGCGGGTGCGGACCCGATCAAGGTACAGAGCGTCAGAATGCGTATGAAACTGACAAAGCTGAAGACCTGCGCTTTCACTTTCCGCTCCTGGAGCCTATTGCCTGAACAGATCTGCGGCATCGGGCAGCGTCTTTAAGCCATCCATCAGGTCTGACGTGACGATGCACAAGACGAGAGATTCATTCGGATTTTCCGTCGCATTGATCATCATCGTCCGCGCCGATGCCGTGCCCCCCGGGACATTTCCCTCTTCGATCACGCGGAAGATCATGTTCTCCTGAACGATGAACTCTGCCGTCGGCTCCCGACCACGAATGGCGTCGATGAGGTCTCTCGGCGCTCGGTCGGTGACGAACCCCCACCACCAGGCCTCCGGTTCACCGCTGGCTTTCATCTGTGTGTACTTCAGAAGACGAATTCCATTGATGTCGACCGGTGCGGCAAAGCTTACCCTGGCCGTTTCCATCATACCCTCGACAGCAAGATCGGGCGCGGGTGAAACGACCTCGCTTGCGCCGAATGCTGCCCTCTCGGTCCGCAGCACGGCGAAGAACTCCGGCTTGCAGCCCAGGAAGGCGTCGAAAGCCTTCTGCGCGCCAAGACCCTCACCGCTCGCCAGTGCCGGCATCGCATGCGCCATGGCGCCAGCCATGGCCAGACCGATTGCGAAACAACGAATTAACATCAGCCAGTACCCCCATGCACCGTTCAAAACCGCTCCGCGGCGCCATGAAAAGAATTTTGCCCACACAGCGTTTCCCGTTTTGCTTGTAGAACATTACAAGAACACGCGCAAGAGACACGCCGGCTTCGCATGAATCTTCAAACAGGGGCGTAACGCGACGCAAACACGGCCGCAACGCCTTTGACGAAATCACTCAAACCAATTCCGCACCGCGTCGAAAAGGCTACCTCGAGTCGGCATCCTGTCCTGCCAATATCGTTGGAGACCTGAAACTGGCGGCGCTGTCATAGATGGCGCCCGTCTGGTCGGCCACATTTGCAGCGCGTCTCGCTTGTCATGAAGGCGTTCCAAAGAAGGCGGCGGCGCCTTTCGTTCCAACGCCTGCCGTTCCTTGGGAGTATCGAAGCCGCGGTAGGGAGCCAGTTCACCGCGCGCCGTGGAAACGGCTGCGCGTCCATCGTAGGTAAATTCCGGATTTGGTCTCTCCGGCCCTTGCCAGGCGCCTCGCAGGACGACCGGTCCTCTCATCGAAGGCGTTTTTACCAGTTCGTCCTCGGGAATGTAAGGCACAACATTTTCGCCCTGGATGCGCCCCACGTTCATCGCATTCTTGATCCCATCGACGTTGTTCAGATGCTGCTCGCCGCCATCCCCGTACGGGTTGAAGTTAAACTGCCGCCCCTCCGCCTTTGCTTTGGCTTTGCTTGCGGCAATGTTCCTTGAGAGGCTGTCCGGTCTCATCTTGTAGTACATGACGCGCAGTGCATCCTGCTCGTCGGGAGATAGGCGGTTCCAGGCCGCCTCGTCCTCGCTGGCAAAATAGCGATCGGCGTTACGTATTTTCAATCCGGCGATCGCGACGCTCGCCTCTGGCTTTTCGTTGTCGAGCAAATCGTCACGTAATCGATCATAATGTCCAACGTAGCGCTTTAAGCGGAGCGGGTCATCGTCGGGATTTTCCGTTGAGTAATCCTGCAAGAGATCGATAGCGGTATTAAGGTCGATGTTTCCGGGGCCAACATCAATTTCACTGGGACTGTAGGTGTGACTAAATTTGTCCCAGAACTTGCCGGCTTCACCTTCCGGAAGGGGCAGATCTTTCGTTCGAAGGTAGCTCTCCTCGAGCGCTTCATGGTCAACGCCACCAAAGTAATTTCTCTTGGCGAAGACATCCCCTAGCCACTGCACGGGCGCTCCAGACCAGCTCGCGAGCAAGCTGTTGTTGTGGCGGGTGTCGTACTCGTTCGCAAGTGCGCCTGAAACCGCCCTCGGAGATACACCCAGTATCTTTGTTACATGGTCCGCGACGCGCGCGTTGCGGGCGATGAAATCCAGCGACTCCGGCTGAAACTTTGAAGTCGGCTCGGCCATCAGGGGCTCCTCCGTTAGATGTTTCGATTACGTTCGGACCGAAGTCCGCCGTTTGACGTTTCTGCCCGGCCCGCGCCGAGTATCTGCAAGCTGAAGGTTCTGGCTCGCAGGGTCATGACCTGCGCGAATGGGCTCTCGTCACCGGAGAACATTTAGCGGACGTACGCAGCTGCCTCGATCAATCGCAGGCGTCCACCGCCACCACTGGGGCAGCGCTCTATGTGCCACTTGCGGGGCCACGGGAGCGCCGTCGAACAAGAGCGGCTCCTTGAAGCCACTCACGCTGCCAACACTGCGGCCGGGATCACGCCTGCGAGGGAGAGTGTCCTCCAATCAGCGTGCAGCATTAAGCCGAACAGGCCCGCCGCAACGCCGAGGCCCTTTTCGTTGCGCACCTTCAGCGTGCCCTCGCCGATGATCACGCCCTTGTCGACGTCGCCAGTCTTGGCCACCGCCTTGTCCTCCTGGATGCCGCGCAGCCAGAGGAAGGAGGCGTTGCGCGCGAGCTTGGCACTGCCCGCCTGCACCCGGTTCGGGTGGATCATCACAGTGCCGAACGGGCCCTCATAGTAGTCGGCAGTCGCCACGATCGTGTTGCGCTCGCCGCCTTGCGAAACAGCGTAGCGGAACGGCGCCACGTTGGCGTCGGACATGAAGGTGACGAAGACCGATTTCACTTGAAGCGAGAAACCGAGACGTGGCGGAAGTTGGCGCCGTTCTGGTAGCCCGTCTGCATCACCCAGCGACGAGATCCTGAATCTCGCGTCCTCGGACGAGAAACCAGTCAAAGATCCGCGCCCACCATCGGCCCTTGGTGTCCCATTCCTCGGAAAACGGGTTGACGACATCCGGCAGCGCCCAGATGTTGTCGAGGTTCGCTCGCTACACAGAGCAGTGCAAATCGGCGCCGGTTTCCCCGGCCGGCAGCGGCTTGGAAACATAGAAGTTTTTCTGGGTTTGCACCGGGAACTTTAACGCCCTCAGCGACTCATCGCTGCCTTCAAAGCCTTCGGGAAAATGGTCCCGAAGGGCGAGCACAGTGCCCGCAGGCGTTTCATCAACCTGAAACCCCCATTCAAAAGAGGTCGGCCGCGGGCCATAGCAAAAGCCTGTCTGCTGCCGGTAGCCGGTAAGGCGAAGGCCAAGCACCTCCACTGGCGGATCCAACTTAACAATGTCGATGCGCTGATTCTCTGGAAAGATTGTCCTGACTTCCCGAGAGCGAAAGGCCGCCCGCTCGCGGCTCAACACCTGGAAGAAATTGGTGTCGCAGGCAAGCAAGGCTTCAACGGCTCGCTCTGCTCAAGCGGCGGCCGGTGACGCAAAACCCGTAAACCACAGGACAACCAAAGCCGTCACCATCACTTGAAGCAACGTTTCCTCCCACCGACGCCGAGCGCCCTTCGCTACAATCCAAGCTGTATTGCACAGCGCCTCAACAATGCCGACTGCGTGTTTGCAGACCGAAATCGCACGCATTAGTCGTAGAACCGGCCTTTCATAGTAGCCGGCGGCGGCCACGATGGTGTTGCGCTCACCGCCTTGCGAGACGGCGTAGCGGAGCGGCGCCACGTTGGCGTGGGGCATGCAGGTGACGAAGATCGAACCTTAAGGCACTACGTTGAAAAGCCTGTGGGGATCGGACATTTCGCCTGCAGCATCGTCCAAGGCATCGCGGCGAGAGCAGGAAAGAACGCTACCGTCCGGCTTATCGTCGGCAACGGCGAAAGTCTTTGCGGGTGCATATCCACCGTTCTCCTCCTCGTTCAGGTTGACGATCCATTGGCCGTCGACGTTCACACTTTCTGTCCTGCCTTCTATGACAAATGCCACCACACGTGGGCTCTCCTCTACGTGAAGGCTCCATGTGGTCGTCCCTTTGCGCGCCCGTTGGCCGATACGCCGCTCGTAGCCTTTAAGCCGCATGCCCCAAGCGTGAACGATCCAGGGGAAATCTACGCGCACAACCGTTCCTCCAGATCCTGGCGTGTTGTCTCTGACCTTCCGGGTGGTCGCCTTGACGGGGCCGAAGGCAGCTTTCTCGACCTTCAGCGCCTCGAAGAAATCATCGCTGCAAGCGAGAAACGCCTTCATGAGCCGATCCTGATCGACCAGCGGTGGACCGCCGATCTGCGGCGGCCCGAAAAGCTCCATCGGCACCGGCATGGAAATGCGACGGGCGTCATCCGTCCGCATCTCGCAGAAAACAAGAGCCTGGCGAGCGCCTGTCCGATAGTCGGCTTCGATCCGCAGACCACTCACAGAGAATGGCTCGGCCAGCGACTGATCGAGCCATGTCTCCAATCCCTCTTCCTGCTCGTAGCGTGTTCCAAGCCGCGCATTGATGAGTTGCGCTACCGCTTCCGGAGCCTCCGCCACCCCAAAGCCCCATTCAGTTAGGCTCGGCTGTGCGCTTTCCACGAACCGATCCTGATCGTAACGCAGCAACGTGAAAGGTCCGACCTTAAGCGGCCGGCCAAAGGTCACGCGTTCATAGGTGAGCTTGCCTCGATCCGGGTGAAGCGCCGTCGTACCCGTATCATCGAACACCTCGATCTTCACAGGCCCAAATGCTGCGCGCTCGCTCTTCAGCACGTCAAAGAACGTCGGCTTGCAGCTCAGGAATGCTTCAAGTATCCGCTCCGCCTCGGGCGAGGCCGCGACGGGTGACGTAAAGCCGATTGCGGTGAAAACAGCCAAAGCCGCCAACAGAGATCTGAACAAGGCCCCTCCTCGGACACTATCTGCATCTCGGTCCGGCAAGCTCTTTCGCTTGGTCCGGTGCGAAGAAACGCCACCTGAAGCAGTGGGACAATCGACAAAATTCAACTTCCGGAAAATAGAACATTTAGCGAACACACGCAAGCTTTCCCATCGCAGGCGTCCACAACCATCAAGGGCAACGCCCGACCGATCGCGTCATGGGCGCGCCCGGGGTATCGGTGTCTTCCAAGGGCGATGATCGTGGGGCACGTCGTTTTCGTGGTCGGGCAGCTTCATCGCGTTTGCAGCCGCATACTGCCGCCTGTCTGCGTGCGCCTTATCCTTGTTCGGAGCGAGAAATTTGTCCGACACGAGTTTCGTTGCCGATTCAAGATCATCAGTCTGATAGAGCGCATTCATGAACTCACCCCAGTTTTCGTCCGTGAGTTCCTTCTCCAGATAACCGTAATTGGCCTCATAAGATTTCGGATCGAGGTCTTCGCTATATTTTTTGAACGCGTCGCGCCTATCCCCGGTCCACTGAGCCCAGCCGGCGCCGCCTCTGTCGCCCACACCGACCTCCTGGTGGTATCGAAACCCGCCACTTTCGTGATCAAGGTTTCCGACGATAGCAGCCGCTTGATATTCACTGAGCTTGAACCTCTGCTGAAGATCACGCTTCAAACGTTCGGCAATGTTGTCCGAGAGCTTGTCGCGAGCACCGGTCGGTTTGAGGCGGTCGGCTGGCAACACTCGATCGTTGTTGTGGAACCTCGTCGTATCCGTCAGCGTACCGCGATAGGGAATCGGCGCCTTGCGAAAATCACCGCTCATAAGTTCGCTCGGCGGCGGATGCTTGAAGCGTGCTTTCTCACCGCGCGGCGCCTCCACTTCGGCAAAAGTCTTGTTGCCCGTCAGTATCGGGTTCTCGTCGAAGTACCCCATCGCCTCTCGAACGGATTGGATTCTGACGGGTAGCCCCATCGAATTCAGCGGTTTGTCCTGCTTGGTCACATTGTACCTCTCATAGCTCGGTTTCGTTTTTACGCGTCCCTTCAATTGCGAGCGTGGCCCGCAAAGGCGCCGACGAACAAGAGCGGCTCCTTGAAGCCGCTCAAGCTGCCAACACCGCGGTCGGGTTCACGCCTGCGAGGGAGAGGTTCTCCGATCAGCTCGCAGCACTCAGCCCAAACAAATCGGCCGCAACGCCCAAGCCCTTTTCGTTGTGCACCTTCAGCGTGCCCTCGCCGATGATCACGCCCTTATCGGCGTCGCCAGTCTTGGCCACCGCCTTGTCCTCCTGGATGCCACGCAGCCAGAGGAAGGAGAGCATGTCGGTGTCGAGGAAGTAGGCGTTGCGCGCGAGCTTGGCGCTGCCCGCCTGCACCCGGTTCGGGTGGATCATCACGGTGCCGAACGGGCCTTCGTAATAGTCGGCGGTCGCCACGATCGTGTTGCGCTCGCCGCCTTGCGAAACAGCGTAGCGGAACGGCGCCACGTTGGCGTCGGACATGAAGGTGACGAACACGCTCTTGACGTAAGGCGAGACCGAGACGTGGCGGAAGTTGGCGCCGTTCTGGTAGCCCGTCTGCATCACCTGGTCGAGGATCGCCTTGGTGAACGGTCGCTGGGTGCCATCGGTCGGCGCCACCGTCAGCCCCGTCGTCGGGTTGTAGCCGCCATTGGCGCCGCCGGCCCCGCGCGAAACGTTGGTGGTCAACCACGTCGGCAGCGAGCCGAACTCGCGGGTGGCGCCGGAGACCGAAGCATTGGTGTCGGCGATCGCATATTCGAGGTCCTTGCGGATCTCCACGCCCTTCTTCAGCTTCTGGTACTTGCGCTTCTGCACGTTGCCGGCTTCGGCCACCACCTCCTGGGTCGCGGAGATGATCCAGTCCTTGCGCAGAATCTGGGTGTAGTTGCCGAGCCTGGTCGGCGCGATGATGGCGCCGAAGGTGTATTCGTCGCCTTCCTGGCGGATGTTTTCGCCGGGAGCGGCCAGTTCATCCGTCTCCCATTCCGGGTGGTGCGTGTTGCACTTGCCCTTTTCGATCAGCGAATAGATCGGCGTATCCTCGGGCGTGATGCGGGAAACGACGTCCGAGAGCTCCTCGCGGTTGCCGACGGCCTGGGAGGTCGTGAAGGTGTTTGCTACGACAGCCATGCTAGTGTCCTTAATTGATTGAGATAGGTCGGCACCGCCCGCGCCGGAAAGGACGCGCGCACTGCCAGATCGATTTTGACAGGAGATTTTCGGCAGAAGGAGACCGCCAACAATCAGCAAAAACAAAGAGATGCATCGGTTTCCGGACTCTGTTTGTGACGCATTTCCAGCAGGACCTCACGCGGATCAGTCGAAGTCGACGCCCATCGCGTCGCGGATCGAGCCGCTTTTTGTGAGCCGCTTCATCGCTTCCCGGCTCCGCCCCGGTGCCTGCCCGGCCTTGCCGGCCGGCCTTGGCCTCGCCACTGGCGCTGCCGCCCTCTGCAGCTTGCTCATCGCCCGTTTCTTGGCCTGCTCGGCCGCGAGGCCGAGACGGGCATAGTGGGCGAGCTTGAACAGGCGATGGTCAGTGACCTCGCGCACCTCGGCTTCGGAAAAGCCGAGTGCTTCGGCCACGTCGAAGGCGCCGGCGAAGAAGGAAAGCCGCCCCTCGCCATCGGCGATCTCGGGAAAGGCTTCGATCAGCTTGGCGTTTTCCGCCTCGAGCTGTTCGTCGCTCGCCGCATCCGCCAGCGCCTCCACGACCGTCGCCGGCGCCTCGGCAATCGAGAGGATCTCGTCGATCCTGTCGAGCCCCGCCTGGTGCAGCGCCCATTGCCGGCGATAGCCGTCCGGGTCGAGGGCGGCCATATGTTCCGGCGGCTCGGGCGGGATCTGGCTGGCGATGAGATTGGCAAAGGCATTGGCCGATTGCGCCACCCGGCTTGCCATGCCTTCAAGCGCCCGCCCGCGATTGGCGATGTCCTGCGTCTTGTGGCGATAGTCGCGGTCCCGCATGTAACCGAGCTTCAACTCGGAAAACGGCACCTCCTCGCCGCCCTTGAGCACGACCAGAAAATCCGCGGCGTCGTTGGCCGCCGCGTCCTCGTCAGGCTCGCTCGGCTCGTCGTCGGAATATTGCGGGTCGTCGTGGCCTTCGCCGCGAATGTCGTCCGCTCCGTACTCGTTCAGCTCTCCCTGCTCCAGGTTGGCCTCGTCGTCTTCGGGCTCCCAGAAATCGAGGTCGGCATCGTCAAGCCCGGTTGCGGGATCAACGGTTTTGCTCCCGCCAAATGGCAGGTTGGCACTATCGTTCGTCATGGCGTGACCTTCTTGAGTAAAAAAGACATTCGCACGCGGTTGCTTCCGCTTAGGAATGCCCAATAAAAGCGCTTGCCCGTCAGGCGGGTGCGCCCTTGCCGTCGGCCTTGGCTTGTTCCGTCAGGAACTTGAGCTTGGCCCGGAAGTTTCGGATGGCGCGGGCCTCGGCGGCATAGGCCGCCCGGCCGGTGTCGTCGGTAAGGCCGGCATGGATGCAGCCGTTGATTGCCGCCCATTCCAGCTCGTTCATGATGTCGTCGAAAAAGCGCACGTCGAGAATGTCGCGCGCAGCCGCCGCCCGTTCCTCTGGTTTCATGCTTTTGACCTCGGTTGGAGAGCCGTCGCTTTCGATCGAAATTTTCGTCGAACGCTGCCTTGATTCTGCTTTTGTTCCGCGCCACCGCTGTGCGAGCTGGAGCAGTTTGCCACTCCAGGTCACATTGCAATAACCAAACGAAGATGCCTTCCCAGCCGTTTCAGCATCAAACGCCTCTGTCCGGATGCCGGTCCCGGCGCAAGTGGTGATCGGAGCGGATGGCCGGCACCAGTCACAGACGTGCGCGTCTATCGAACGAGGAACCCATGAGAAGACGATCGAGCTTGGTATTGTCAGCCCTGCTTCTCGCCGCCGCGATTTCGCCCGCATCGGCGGACGGCCAGTTCGGCAAACCGCGCAACCTCGTCAAGGCCTTCCTGCTCAAGGACGACAAGACCTTCGATCACGCGACGAACTGGTGCGGCAATGAAAGCATCTGCACCCTCACGGTCGGCGATTATGAAATCGGCTTGCGCTTCTTCATGGGCTACGAAAGCTACCGCCTGCGTGTTGCGTCGTCGTGGGATGGCGACAATCCCTGCTGCTTCTTCGCGGATGGAACTTACGAGACCTCCGTCGCAAGCGGCCGCCCTCATGGCGAAGCGCTCTATTACAAGACAGACACCGGCCGCCTGAAACTCGGCACACTCTACATCGCGCTCGAAAGCCTCCATTAGCCAGAACGACCGCCTGCGCGAGGGATTGATTCTGCTTTTGTTCCGCGCTACCGTTATGCGAAGCCGAAGAAGAGATGCCACTTAACCGGGCATAACCGTGAGGCCCTGAAGATTTTTCCAGCAGGAGTTCGCGATGGAAAAGCAAAGCAAGAAGCGATGGTTCGAAATGCTCGCGCTCGATAGCGCCTTCTGGCTGACGATGGACAACATCGGTTGGCTGGTTGCCGAGTTTTTCCTTTATGGAACTACCCGCCTCATTGTTCGCCTTTTCAGCTTCGGCCGGCTTGTCATCGAAGGTTTCTACGACAATCAGCCCGGATTTAGTCGGTTCGGTCTGAAACGTGAGGCGGGTGGACGTCTGTTGATGAGCGCAGACGCCGCAAAGATCGTGGCCCTCTGCTTCTGGGCACTGTGCCTCGCCGCCATCGGCTTTACCGTTAGGGGATTTGGAGCGTGAAAAAAGTAGGCGTTGCATTGGACGCGATCGCCGGGGTCGCCTTCAATATTCTCGATATCATCGTCGTCGGCTTTTTGCTGCACCGCGTGGCACGTTTCATCGTGCCACTGTTCAGCTTCGGTCGGGTACAGGTCGAAGATATCTATGCCTCGGGCAGCGGCTTCAACTGGCTGGGCCTGAAGCGCCAGGAGGACGGACGCTTCCTCCTGAATTCCGACATGAGCATGGTCGCAGCCGCGCTTTTCTGGGTTCTGTGCCTTGTCGCATACCTGACGGTAACCCGCGGGTTTTAGCGAAGAGCGGCTGACGTCGCAGATTTATTCGCGCCACCGGCCTTGTGCCTCTCGCAGCGAGGAGCGGCCAGGGAATAGGTTTTCCCAAAAGCCGCGCCCGGTGGACTCCATTTCACCGGCAGGTTTTTCTGGGGCAGGTGTTTCCGGCAGTCGAGATGTCCGGGACAGTGGAGTCATTCTCGGGGCTCCTTTGAGTTCCTGCGCGTCCTTCCCGTATGCCCCTTCCCAGAATTCAGGATTCTGGCGGTAGATTTCATAGGCATCGTGCCACTCATTGCCAAATTCCTGGGCAATCCTGTCGGCATAGGCCTCGGGCACGTTGAGGGTATCGTTAAACATCGACTTGCCAAGCTTCCTTCCGACCCGCTTCAAGCCCTGATTGATTAGAAAATTCATCGCACTCTCCTTGTCACCTGCGAGCCCCTAAAGGGCCCCAGTGGTTGCGTAAGCTGATGTTGTTTGGTCAGGTTCGATCCCTGGGCCGAGCCGTTGATCCTGGCCCGGCGCTAATTCGGATAGCGATTCTGTAAACTCGCTCAGGTGGTCCAGGCCGGTCACTCTACAGTTTCGACAACTCGCCCTCAGCGTGCAATTGTCAAACGTGCTCACATCGCCGAGGTCATCCGATGTCCGAAAAGTCCAAGACGTTCGAAGTCTTCCGTGCCGCAGTCGGCATCGCGTTTGTGCTGCTGGTTTCAAAATGGATTGATCAAGCTCTTCCGGACTCGTCGTTCTGGGTAAAGGTCGCTGCCGGTCTTGCTGTGGTGGTGCCCCTCGGCCCTGCGCTTGATGCGTGCCTAACGTTTGGGTACAGAACCTGGAGACGTCGATAACAGGTCCGGCCGCTGGAAGAGCGGACTTCGTGCGACATTCGCCAATCGCGCCTCGTTTCGTAGAGGAATAGGCAGGAAACCAGAGCCGGCCTCAAACGTTTGTGGCGCCCTCACGGCTTCGCAAGCATCTCTTGGGCGCTCCGTCGCAATACCGACAGGTAAGCGACTTCCGGGACCCCAACCCGATCCCCTGCGCTCCCGCAAAAAGGCCTAATCGTCGCGCTCTATTTGCTCGCCCGCTTCGTGCATCGGTTCTCTTGGCTGATGCAGGCGATCTCCGCCGTCGAGCATTGGGCAACGCCATTGACGACCGCGCAGTGCGAGCACTGATCGGTGAATTCAAGGCAATCCGGATTGGCCTTGATGAAAGCCTCAAGGCTTGCATTCTCGGTCTGCTGCGGTTCAGGAACGGCATCCACAGCCGGCTTATCCGCCGCATGAGCGGTCGCCAGCCCCGCCATGGCAATTACCAGGCAAAGCGCTACGCGAAAGCTGAAATGCCTCATCTCCTGCTCCCCCGGAAGGCAAATCCGGACGCCGCACAAAACGGCGGTCCGTTGTTAATTGCCAGAGAGTGCCGTCACCGCGGCGATCGTGCAAGCGGCCTTCCGCCGCCTACCCTCACCCCAGTTCGTTGCGGATCGCCCGCATGAACACGCTGGCGCCGATGCCGATCAGATCGTCGGGAAAGTCATAGTCCGAATTGTGCAGCCGTGCGTGGTTTTCGCCGGCCCCCAGAAAGAACATCGCCGATGGCGCCACCCGGCCGAAGAGCCCGAAATCCTCCGACCCCTTCATCGGCAGCACGCCCTCGCCCGTGTCGTGGCTCACGCCCTCCTCGTCCATGGCGCGCTCGAGCGCGGCGACGGCGACCTCCGCGTTGCTGCACTGGTGAAACACGTCCTCATAGCCGATCGTGACCTTCAGCCCCGCAGCGCCCGCCTGTTCGGCAACCAGCGCTTCGGCGCGGGCGACGAGATCGGCCATACGCTCGTCGGTCAGCGTCCGAAGCGTCGCCCAGATCTCGGCATAGCCGGGGCTGATGCCGAAAGCTGCCTCGCCAAGGCGGGCATGGGTCACCGTCACAAGCGTATAATTTTCGTCGAGCGGCCCGTTGTTGCCGAGCGCCGTCAGCCCGGAAAGCAGCGACGCGACAGCAAAGGTCGGTGCGATGCCGTCTTCCGGCGTCGAGGCATGCGCCGTCTTGCCCGAAAGCGAAATCCGCATGCCGCGCGAGGCGCAATTGACCGGCCCTGACCGAAGCGCCGCATGGCCGAAACCGAGGCCCGGAAAATTGTGCAGCGAGAAGGCCAGATCCGGCTTGATCTCGGCAAATTTCGGATCGGCAAGCACGGCTGCCGCCCCGGCACCATTCTCCTCCGCCGGCTGGAACATGAGGATCGCCCGGCCCTTCGCCGGCCGCTCGCGCCCCAATCCCCTGGCAAGCGCCATCAGGATCGTCATGTGTCCGTCGTGGCCACAAAGATGGCCCTTGCCGTTGATCTCCGAGCGATGTGCGATCTCCGAGATCTCCTCGATCGGCAGCCCGTCGAGCTCGGCGCGCACCATGACCGTCGGCCCCGGCTCTCTGGCCTCATAGATCGCCGCTACCCCATGCCCGCCAAGGCCCGTCATGATAGCATCGGGCCTCGTCTCGGCCAGCGCCGCAGCGATCGTCTCCGCCGTCTGCCGCTCCTCGCCAGACACCTCCGGCCGCCGGTGCAGGTCACGCCGAAAGGCAGTGAGCGCCTCGAGTTCACGATCGATCAGAAACATTCACACCCCTCCTATGGAATGCCTGCTCTTAGCAGGTCCTGGAGGGTGCCGCCATTCGCGTCGTCTCGCTTCTCTCTGGCCAAAGAGCCGGAAGCGCCTCCTATAGCACGAAGCCCCGTCTCAACGTTCAACCTGGTCCCGCTTCGCCTGCAAAGCCCGCACCGGCTAAGCATCTTGCCATTGAACTGAATAATGTCCCGAAGCTCGGGATGCTCATTGACATAAGACCGAATGCGCGCGGCCGTTTCCGGCGCCATCGTCTTCATCGTGTTCGGATTGACCATGCGAGCGCCCCAGTCTTCGGCCGGTTCATTTCTCAATTGGCCAGCGCGGATAAATAGTCCCTTTCGCGCACCAGTTTGGCCCGGATCGCCTCGGCATCGTAAAGAAATTCGCCGCCTTCGCCGCCTTCCGGACGATACATGGCAAGCATGCCTACCAAATCCTGGACATAGTCGTTATCCGGGTAGGCATCATCCAGTGCGACCTCAATTTCGTTCGCCAGGAGCATGCTGGGCCGGTCTGCGGCAATGAACGCGTCCAGCATCGCCTCAATAGCCTTGTCCATCAAACTATCGCCTTTTCGGATTGATAACAGTCGCCCCCGGTTGTCCGGCTGCAGTCCGGCAAAGATTCAGCTAGGTGGACGGAGCATTCCAGCTCGGGCATCGCAATCTCGACGTTCGCATTCGGCCTGCCAACACTGATCGACGATACTTTGGTAACGTTCGCAAAGTTCGAGCCAGCTTTTCGCATCCGCCGGGGTGGAGACAGCCGAGTCGGCGGCGTGGCGGTGAGCGCGTATCACTTCGGCTTTGGCTTCGCAAAGGCATTCGAGATCACGCAGTTGCTCCGTAAGAGTGTGCAGGACCGCTGTGTCCTTCGTCCCCCCAGCCGGGTCACCGATTCCGGGTTCCGGATCACGCCTTCCTGCACGATCAATTGCTGGCGACGGGCTGCTGGAGCCAATCCCGACCCTGCCCTATCCTCGCTTATTTTTCGGATTGCGCCAGCGCAGCTCTAACATTCTTACCAGTCGCCTTTCTGCATTCCACCGACGAAGATCGGAGCTATCCGGCTGTCTGCAGCTATCCCCCCCGTCAAGCTCGACCCGTTCGCATTCTGCGCTCCAGCATTCGGTGAGGAACTTTTCAAACCACTGGCATTGTGCAAGCCAGTTGCGCGCCGCCCCCCGGTCGCTCGCATCAGGATCGGTGGCATGCAAGTCCGCCCGCGCCAACTCCGCCTTGATGCGGCAGAGCCAATACTGACCACACGTTGCCTCGTCGAGCTTCATACCGAGACGTAACCACCGGTCCCATCTGGGAGCGTTCCCCTCCCCGATAGCGGGCCTTCGCCCGTATCTCTTGTCACGAAGCCGCAGGTCCGCGTCCCACCATCGTTCCTGTTGCTCAAAAGCGTTGCGCCACGATGCAAAATGCTCGGATTCGGCGTGCCAACGTTCATCACCCTCGGGATCGACCTCTCGAAGTGCCGCACATTGGCGCATGAAGGATTCGATCTGCTCGCTTTTCTCCGGTTGCCAAGCCCACTTTGGCCAAGGATTGAAAGGGCCATCGTCCTCGATCACGACAGTGTCCCTGCGCCGGGGGCGCTCAGCGGTCCAACTCTCACCCTTCACTGAAGGTGCCGGCTTAACCTGCTTCATTCCACGCGCCCTCCGACGACCACCAAGGAAAATACTCCTAGGTTTTCATCGAATGTCAAGTTCCCGCAGGCTGGGCCTCCTGCATCCGCCGCTGGATTTCCTCGGGCGTCGACTTGGTGAAGTAAAGGCGGGCGATTTCAGCCCCGCCGCCGCCACCGTCTTGGCGATGCCGTTTTAGAGGTTGTCTGGCGAGACGTAAGGATTGACTCGAGCGTCGCGATAGTGCCACGCGTCTTGCAAGACGCACAAGGTCTCCTTCGCGCACGGCCTAGCCCATCTACCTTGGTTCTGATCGGTGTTGATCAATCAAGGCAGCCCAGGTTTTCAGCGGGAGTTCGAGGCACAGATAGCTTACCAGGAACACCACATAATGTGGCCCGAACAATGCAATAGCGAAGATGAGTGCGCCCTCGTCGAGGTTGGGGGGCAAATGGCCGGTGCTCAGGTAAACGTAGACCGTGACGCTTGCGAGGTAAAGCGCGAGCAGTCCTGCGACCGTCAACGTGATCAGCAATATCCTCTTAAGGACACCGATGCTCGGGAGATGGATGAAGGAGAAGGCATAGAAGGCAAAAACGAACGCAACCGCCTGAAAACTGAAGAAGCGCGGATAGAAGAACCAGCAGAAAACCGCCGTGACCGTGTACGCCAGAAAAACTCGAACTGCATTCATCGCGGCGTACTGCATCATGCCCTTCCCTCCAACAGCGAAACCCGCTCGACAAGCCGTTCGTCGCTACCTTTACGTGCAATATGGCCTTTCTATTGCAGGTAACCGATTCAAGCCGTTGAACATCCGCATTAAAATTTATCTTTGTATCTTTTCGCTCGTTCCAGAGCGTCATTCAGCCGGCTCGGGAACGCGGTTTTCTCAACTGGCCCGAACGGGCCAATACCATCGATTGCCTGTGATACGCCCGCGGTGCATCCGCCAATAGCGACAGGAAACCAATCCCAGGGCAAAGGATTGCCGCCTATGCGCTCTGCGCGGCTCATAATCTCCTGTTCTTCTTCGGGCGTCGTTTCATACCTGCGAACGACGACGTCCTTCCCGCCCGTCTTCTGGAAGTTCACATATTTGTCCAACGACACGCCTGGTCCGGTCAACACCCGGCCCTCTCCCATCTCCTTGTCAGGATAGTGTCCGGCTGGATCATAAATGTAGTTCGCCCACGGATCTCCTTTGCGATTGAGAATGACGATACCGCTGTGTCCTTCGTCCCCCCAACCGGGAACCTTGTTCTCAGGGTTGGTGTTTGAGATTACATAGGTGTCCGCCACCTCGATGCCTTTATCGCGCCCACGCTCCTTGCCCCAGTTCGGCAATCGGCTGTTCGCCTCTTCACCGAAATCGCGCAACTCCAGCGCCGTAGTCGACCTTTGGCCAGTCTCGTAGGTGTCGTCGTCCGGGGTAAGACCGAAGGTGTTGAAGCCGCGTCTGGTGTTTCTAATCATCCCGGCATCCCTCCAATATGCGCAGCAGTCAGCGCCGTTCCACCGGCCATTTCGGCCAGGTTCTGCTCGCGTTTCAGGTTCAGTTCGGCGTCGATCTGGTAGCGCTTGAGCGCCCCGTTCTGCTGGATTTCCGCCAGCTTCAACTCGCGCTCCATCTCCAGCTTGCGCTTGGCGGTCTCACCCTCCATGCGCGCCTTCTCGTTCGCCAGCTGCATTTGCATCTGCAATTGCTGCATGCCCACATCCTGCTGCGGCTGGGCCGCCTGCATCCGCTTCTGGATGTCCTCGGGCGTCGGCTTGGTGAAGTAGAGGTCGGGCGATTTCAGCCCCGCCGCCTCCACCGTCTTGGCAATGCCGTTGTAGAGGTTGTCGGGCGAGACATAAGGGTTGTCGGGCCCGAGCGTCGTCAGCAGCTTCTCCTGCAACTGCTGGATCATCTGGATCATCAGCATGTCGCGCTCGCGGGTGCCGGCACCAAGCCCGGTATTGACCGTCGCATCCATGCCGGCGTTCCAGTGGCGTGGATCGAAGCTCACCCATTTGCCGCGCAGGCGCACGGCCCGCGGCCGGTCCTGGTGTTGGATCGTCAGCCCCAGCAGACCCTTGAACACCCGCCGCAAGCCTTGCGCAAAGGTGCGCACCATCAGCTCCGTCTGGCCGATGCCCGCCTGTTCGACGAGTGCCGTCGCCTTCGCCGTCATGTTCTGCAGCGCGTCCGGCGCCAGTCCGCTCGAAGCGTCGGAAATACCGGTGCGGTCGGTTGCCTCCTGGTCGAGATAGCCGAGCATGGAGAAGGATTCGCGCGCCACGAACGGCACCGCCGTATAGCCGACGGCGCCGCGCACATCGACGCCCTGGCCAACGCGGATCGGCTGGCCGAATTTTGGGTTCAGCACCGATTCCGGGTTCTGGATCACCCCTTCCTGCACGATCGGCTGCTGGTTGTTCTGCCAGTAGAGATTGTCGAGCGTCTGGCGCAGAAGCACGGTCTTCACCCGCTGGATCTCCGCCATATCGTCGGTGATCGCATTGCCTTCGCGCTGGTGCGGCCGCCGCTCGGTGATGAGATCGGCAAAGGGCACTTCGTCCCATTCCGCATCCTCAAGCAGATTGTCGGCCCCGGTGCCTCCGGCAAAGACCAGGCGGCGCAGTTCCGCAATGCCGTCGTCGTCGGCATCCACCTTCACATAGAGCTCGTAGTAGTCCACCTCCTGCAGCGCCGTCGCCGTCTCCTCGCCGTCGCCGAAGATGCCGCGCCTGCGGGCAAACTCTTCGTCCTCGCCATCGGCATCGCCGGCAATGGCAAAGCCTTCCACGAGGTCGCGGTCATAGCCCATGGCGATGAGATCCGAGCGGCGCATCCGCCGCTTGATGCCGGCGATCGGGCTGTCGTCGATCGAGATCGCGTCCGGATGCACGAGGAATTCTTCGAACGGCACGGCGGCAAGCCTTGTTGCCCCACGCTCGGCGGTGCGACGGATCTTCACGGTGAAAACCGGCTGCTCCACCGGCCCGGTCGGCAGCTCGATCTTTTCGACCGATTGCGCCTGCTCCAGCACCTCCACCGTGTCGTCGGCGATCAGCTGCACCAGCGCCGCCTCGTCGAGCCCGCTATGGGTCGAAACGTCGACGCTTTTCTTCCTCTCGTACCACCAGCGGATCACGCCGTTGCCGAGCTTCAGCGCGTCGTGCGCCGCATCCTGCACCGCGTCATAGCCGTCGCTTTCGGGAAAGACGATGTAGTTGATGTAGTCGGTCGCCTGCTCGGCCCCCGCCTCGTCGCCCTGGTTGACCGGCTGGTATTCCACCACCTTGTCATTGCCGAGCACGGTGCGGATCAGCGAAGGCAGCACCTTCTTCACCGCCGCCCGCACGTCGCGCGAAACCACCTTGGAGCGGTTGGCCTCCGCCGGCACGTCGGCCATCACGCCGTCATAATATTCCATCGCCCGCACCCGCCCTGCGGAAAGCTGGTCGCGATAGTCCTCGCAATCCCTGACGAGCTGGCTCACCATCTCTGTCAGTTCCGTTTTCGTCATCGCAGCCATCTAGAGAACCTTCCGATCGGTAAAGGCCCAGGCGGCGCTGTCGGCCTTCACCCGGGCATGGCGTTTCATCATCAGCGCGTAGCGGCTGGCCGAAATCACGTCGTCGCGTTCCTTGACGATCCGGCCGTCCTTGCGGTGGTAGAGCCTGAATTCCTCGAACCAGTCGCCGGCGGTGGAAAACACCTTGAAGCGCCCGGTCTGCATCCGCTGCAGCATGTCCAGCACCCCCGCCTCGACACCGTTGCTGCCGTCGTCGAAGGTCGCGCGTTCGGGCAGCATGGAAAGCCCCTGCCCGCGATATTGCGCCGCCAGCTGTTCGCCCGAGCCCTTGTCGTGCTGCAGGCCGTCATGCGGCCAGGCCCAGGGCAGCCAGGGCCCCCAAGGCTTCAGTGCGGCCGCATGGATGATCGGCGTCGCCTCGCGCTCGCGGTAACAGCGGGTCACGTAGAAGACATCGGCGTCCCGGTCCCAGGCACAGAGCACCGCTGCGAACGGATGGTCCCAGCCGAAATCGAGCCCGCCGATCTGCACCCAGTGTCTCGGGATCTCGAAAGGCTCGACCCGGATCTGCTCCTCCGTCACCGGGAAGATCCGGCCCGAACCGAGCGTCGGCACGCCCTTGGTGCGCGCTTCCTTCTCATGCGCCGGATAGCTCGCGACGATCTTCGCCCGTTCTTCCGGCGTATAATGCGCGGCATCGTCGATCGTCATGGTCACCACGGTCCGGTCCTCCGAAGGTTCGAGCAGATAGCGGCTGACGACCGAGCTCATGCCCTTCAGCGGCGTAAACGTCACGGCAACCGAGCCGCCGGTCGCATTGGTGCGGGTGATGCCCTCGAAATAGACATCCTCCGGCGGCTCCTCGTCGAACCAGACATAGTCGACCGTGTTCGCCTGCCACTTCGCCCGCCCCTGCTCGTAGGCTTTCAGAAGCAGTGTCGAAGTACCGCCACTCGCATGGCGCACCGTCACACTGTCGAGCGCACCCGAGGCGCTGGAGCGTCGGGTCCAGCCTGCAAGCGCCGATTTCGGCAGATAGCCGGTGCCCCATTCCTCCTCGCTCATTGGCGGGCCGACGAGCAGCCGCTGCACGCCATCGCGCGTCAGCTCGTGCGATTCCGAGCCGCCGATCATCGTGATCGGCCGGTCGAACCGTCGGCCCGCCCACCAATGAGGATAGTCCCCGGTCAGGTGCATTGCTGCCTCGGCAGCGCCCGCCAGCGTCTTGCCGAGCTGGTTGCCGGCCATGAACAGCCGCTCGCGAAAGGTTGCACCCGCCGCGTGAAATTCCGTCTGCTTTGCATAGGGCTGATAGTAGGAAAGCCTATTCGTGTTCTGCCGCCGCCCGATCTCCATCGCCAGTTCCATCCGCTCCCTGAGAAGCGAGGAAAGGCTTGATGGTCTGGTCGAGCTTGCGGATCCGCTCGAGAAGTTGCTCATCCGTCATCTCGCCGATCTGGTTGGCATTGATGGTCACGTCCTTCGGCATCAACGCCGCTATCGTCTTCAGGAAATCATTCGGGTTCTTCTCGATCAGCGCGTGGATCGCAGCCGCACCTCTGGCTTCCCAGGCCGAAAGCATGTCTTCGAGAAAGAGCTCGCCAAGCTTGTTGCGCACCGCCTTGCGGGCGCGCGGCCGCGGGATGGCGCCTACCCGATCGGCGCGCGGCAGAAAGCGCCCGGTTTTCGGGTCCTTGGCGGGTTTCACTGTCATGGGGATTTGCTCCTGGGCACGAGGAAAATGCTCCTCCTGCGCAAGTTGGGTCGGCCACCGCTTGACCAAAAGTTGCATTCTGCCATCAATACCGCCCACCGTTCCGGTAGCGGTATTGGGAGGCGATCACAGGTGATCCGGCGTTTGTGGACGAAACTGCATGGCATGTTCGAAAGGTCGGCTCCGCCCCTGGCCGAAGTCGGCGAGCCGACATCTGCGAAGGTCTTGGCGGCCAAGTCGGGAACGCCGATGTCTGCGGGTAACACCATCGTGTCGCCGCGGCTGTTCGAGCTTGCCCAAGCGGGTGATGTCGATGCCCAGGCCGCGCTCGGCGAACATTACTTTGGCGACCGCGAGGAACATTATGCCGCCAGTTTCCAATGGAACGGGCTCGCGGCCCAGGCGGGACACATCGGCGCTCAGGGCCGGCTGGCCACGATCTATCACGAGGGGCTCGGCGTGGAGCGCGACCCGGAGAAAGCGTTTCGCTGGTGGTATAGCGCTGCCCGACAAAATCACCGCGGCGCACAATTGATGGTCGCCGCAGCCTATGTAGGCGGTACCGTCGTGAAGGCTGATCTGCCGGAAGCGGCCTATTGGGCGTCGCCCTCCTATCTCAATGCCCGAGACGATCCGCAACAATTGGAACTCGTCGATCCCTATTACCGGTGGGTCCTGAACAAGTTGACCGACGAACAAAAACTGGCGCTCATAGAGCGGCTCGAGCGTCAGATGAAGCGGGATTGACGGGCGGCACTTCGATCGCAGCGCCCCCTCCTCGCACACAGCAGGCGTGACAGCCGGTCACAGAAAAATGCGTGTGTCACGCCTGATGTCACGCTTGCAACCTTGACTTCAGGTTGCATCCAGTCATCAATACCGCTCACCGGGTTGCTCCCCATCGGGTGCTTCTGGCGCAATGCATCGCAAGCGCCCCTGCTTTACCGGCAGTGGCCAGGAAAAAGCCAAATTAGTTCAAGATTTTGAGTAATTTTTCGGCCTAGCAGTCCAGCCGCGGGAACCATGCAATGAATGCAACAGGTGCCAGATGATCCGCAACACGTTCAGCAAGTTGAAGACCATTTTCACCCCGCGGCCGTCCGCAACGAATATCTCGCCCAGGTTGCTTGAACTGGCGACGTCAGGAAATGTCGACGCCCAGGCAAAACTCGCCGAAATCTATTTCAACGATGGCGGCGCGGAACACTATGCCGCTTCGCTTCATTGGAACCGCCAGGCCGCCCGCCAGGGTCATCCGGCTGCCCAGGCCCGCCTCGTGACCATCTATCAGAGAGGCCTTGGCGTCGAACGCGATCCGAAGGAAGCCTCGCGCTGGCTGCGCAGCATCGGCCAGCCCCGCCCCCGATATGAGGCCGGCGCCGCCGTCTCCGGCAAGATCGCCAAGCAGGAAGCCTAAGGTTCTTCGCGTAAAAGTGCGCAGCGTTTTGCGACACCAGCATGCGGGCGCCAAAGACGAAAACCTAAGTGCGAACCCTAAAAATTGCGCGTCCCGGTGCCGTACCAGCCGCCGCCCGCACACGGTCACATGTCGCAGCCGGCGCGGATTTGAGTTTTTGAACATCGGCATCAGCGCACAGGCACAAGATCGCACCCGACTCGCCGGAATCAAAAAGGCCGCTTCAATGACGAAACGGCCAGCCTGTAATATCCTTAGCCCGCTTCCGGTCGCTTGGCAAGCCCCTTTGCCAAAATTTGTTTCCGTTTTGTTCGATTTTTTCAGTTGCCCGAAAGCGTCTGCCCCGTGCCTCTAAAGGCCCTTGCGCTCGATTGGTGATATAATCACAACCACCATGCAAAGCCGCTTGCGCTGCCGGTCCATCGCCAAAGGATCTCGGACCACGCGGCTGAATGACGATCCGTTTCGATGAGGCGGCGCGAACGCCGGTCTCGCGACCACGGGAGGTTCCCATGTCACGACAATACCTGATCGCCGCCCTCTGCGCGGCGCTTCTCGTGGCTGCCGGCTGCACCACCGACCAGACGAGCCGCACCAGCACGCCTGCTCCGAGCCCCAGCTACCAGGGCATGCAAGGCGCCCAGGGCATGAGCCAGGGCGGCGGCGGCGCTGGCGGCTATTGAGGCGCTGATGCCCGGAAAACGCAAAGCTGGCCCGGCTCGACCTTGGTCCAAGTCGCTTGCCCGCGCAGTGTCGCTCCCGTGCAAAGCCTCGGCCGAACGCGCCGCGCAACAGCGCCATTCGGATTGAACAAGTTGGGCCGACATGCGTTGAGTAACCATGACGCGCATTCTCGCTGCCGCGCCATTTGTTTGCGCGCATTCTGTGTTAAGCTTCCCCTTGGGAGGAAAATGCCATGGAGAATTTCTTCGCACTCGCCGCCATCGTCGTCGGCTCCGCAATCCTGGGGCTCGCGCTCGCCTACGGTTTTCGTCGCAAGGACGCGCACCGCCCTCCCGAACATGACGACGCGCGATTGAAGTTCTAACGCGCGAGGCTCCCACAAGACCACTTCGCCCCGAAGCGACACCTGCGGCGCTTAGCTGCTCGACGCTCGCTAGCGCAGAGCCAGCGATGCGCTTTTGCAATCCTTGCGAGAATCATTCACGCGCATAACCTGCGCGTTCTTGCAAGGTCCCTTCCATTAAAACCCTCGCCCGCCTGTTGATCGCCGGCATCGTCGCCCGCGTCACCGCTTGATGCTGCGGCCGAACTCTCCCCCGCAAACCAGACGTGGGCGAGACAGGTCAGGGAGCCTCTCGTGAGGCCGCTATCGTCCAAAGTCGAGGTATCCAGAAAGCGGTAGCGCGCCTCATGACTCACACGAACTCCTTCGCGGCTCGACCGTGCAATGGAGGTTGTCTTCCTCCCCTTGCTCGCTCTTAACCCGCCCCATCGGAACCTTTCCCGTCCCCTCGCCTTACTCCTTCGACAGGACCAACTGAGGAGATGCGAGAATGAGCAAGGCGAACCCGGAAACGCGTGATCTCAGGCAGCCAGCGGAAGAGGTCGCGCAACCGGCCGAACCGACGATCATGCCAATAGGCAAGATCCCGCCGCTCCCCGTCGACCAGATTCCCGCGGGTGACGACCCGACGCCAACCGACCAGGGTCGCGTGCCGCCCGTTCCGAGCCGCGACGAAGCCAATGTCGATCCGGACGATGCCCTGCCTGACGACCGCGAAGAGAAGATCCTTGAGGATGATCCGGGGCGCGAGAAGACCCGCTTCGACGAGGAGATGCCGCGCAGCAGTCGATAGCGGCTGCCTCCCCCCCCCCATGCATGGCCGCGTTCCTCAGCCGATTTGAACGCCTGAAGACAAGAAGAGGCCCGCCGGTCAGAAACCGGCGGGCCTCCGTTGAAACACGCTCGCCTCAGAAATAGGGCGAGTAGCACTGCTGGCGCGGGCCGCCATAGGGCTGGAACGAATTGTCCCAGGCGCGGTAGGAGCGATAGCGCGAATAGCACCAGTCGGCATGGCGCGGGTTGACGCCGGTCTCGTAGCGGCGCGCCGGCGGAGCGGCAATTGCGCCACCGATCACGACCCCTGCGCCAAAGGCGGCAAGCGGATACCACCAGCCGTCATTGTGGCGGCGATAGCCATAACGCTCGGAGCGATAGCCGCGGTAACCCCGGTAGTAGCCATAGCGGTCGCCGCCATGCCAGCCTTCCCGGTAGCCGGGCCGGTATCTCGGGCGATAGTCGTCGCGCCAGCCGCGCGGATAGCGCCGGTAGTCCCGGTCGCCATGCCAGCCGCGGTCGCGCACCAGCTCGACGTCGCTCTTCTGCACCCGCTCGATCGCAACAGCCGGCAGGGCGTTTGCCGGCGTGATGCCCGAAAGAGCCGTTATCGCCGCAAGCACGACGATGCCAATCTTCTTCATTTCATCACCTGTCCGTTTGTAACAGGTGCGAGTTTTGGCCGGGGCGACGTGAACCCACAATGAATGCGACAATCCTAATATGCAACGCAACTCATAGGTTGTTTTTCTGTATTGACGCAGCCGCACCCTCCGGGGCCGAAAAGCTGTCCCCGGGGAGGCCCGCCATACCCGGGGCGCGCGCCGTCATCCGCTCACGCCGGCGCATCCGCCTTTCCGCGCAGCTTCAGCGCATGGGCAATCAGCGTCTCCACCACCTGGCCATAGGCGATGCCGTCTGCCGCCAGCGCCTTGGCGTACATGCTGATATTGGTGAAGCCGGGAATGGTGTTGATCTCGTTGATCATGAGGCTGCCATCGACGCGCAGGAAGAAGTCCACCCGCGCCATGCCGGCGCAGGCAAGCGCGCGGAAAGCCCGCGCCGCCATGTCCTTGGCCTCGGCGATCACGTCATCGGAGAGTTTGGCGGGCGCCTCGACGACCGCGCCGCCGGCATCGACGTATTTGGCGTCATAGCTGTAGAAGCCGTGGCTGGCAGCCGGAATAATTTCGCCTGGCCGCGACACGGTGAGCCGTCCTTCGGCATCCTCCAGCACGGAGCATTCGATCTCGCGTGCCTGGACGAACTCTTCGATCAGCACCTTGTCGTCGTGCCGAAACGCCTCGTCGAGCGCCGCCTGTAGCGCGTCCGGGCTGTCGACGCGGCTGACGCCAACGGAAGATCCCTGCCGTGCCGGCTTGACGAAAACCGGAAGTCCCAGGCTTTCGAGGATGGTTTCGCTCGAATAGGCCTCGCCCGCATGCAGGCCGATCGCCCGCGCAACGGCAATGCCTTCAGCCACCAGCAGCCGCTTGGTGAGCGCCTTGTCCATGGCGACCGCCGAAGCCGCGACACCGCAGCCGACATAGGCGACGTCGGCCGTTTCCGCATAGCCCTGCACGGTCCCGTCTTCGCCGAAGGGGCCATGCAGAACCGGAAAGATCAGGTCGATCGCGGGCAGCAGCCCTTGGCTGCCGTCGGCACCAATGGTCACCGCCCGCCCCCGCCCGCCCGGGATCAACGCCACCTGTGTTCCCGATGCCGGGATTGCCTTCGGCAACTCCCCGTCTTCGAGATCGACCAGCATCCAGCGGCCGTCCCTGGCGATCCCGATCGGCACGATCTCGTAGCGCGTGCGATCGAGCGCCGCCACCGCGTTGCGCGCCGACATCAGCGAAACCTCATGCTCCGCCGACCGGCCACCGAACAGCACGGCAATGCGCAACTTACCTGTCATGATCCTTTTCCCTCCAGAATCGTGGTGCATCCTGCGCAACCAAGCGAGCGAACATGGCAAGAAGAGGTCGAGACACGCGCCATCGTTACGGAAGGAAAATTTTCCTCTCTCCGGCAACCTTGCCGCTTGAATTCATCCGGACGAAGTACAAGTGATGCGCGAACACAGATTTGAAGGAGAAACTGCCGATGGCCGAGGTCCTCGTATTCCACCACGCCCAGGGGCTGACACCCGGCATGCACGCCTTTGCCGACGACCTGCGCGCAGCCGGCCACGTCGTCCACCTGCCCGATCTCTTCGAGGGGCGAACATTTGCGAGCATCGAGGAGGGAGTTGCCCATATCGAGGCGGTCGGCTTTGACGAGATGCGCGAGCGCGGCGTGCGCCTTGCGGATGCCTTTCCGGAAAACCTCGTCTATGCCGGCTTCTCCTTCGGCGTCCTGGCGGCGCAGAAACTCGCCCAGACCCGCCCCGGCGCGGGCGGCGCCCTGCTGTTTTACTCCTGCATCCCGATCAGCGGCCAATGGGCCTTCGGTCCCTGGCCGGAAGGCGTACCGGTGCAGATCCATGGCATGGACAACGACCCGATCTTCGTCGGCGAAGGCGACATCGACGCCGCCCGCGAGATCGTCGAGAAGGTCAGCGATGCCGAACTTTTCCTCTACCCCGGCGACCAGCACTACTTCGCCGACAGTTCACTGCCCTCCTATGACGCGGCGGCAACGGCGCTTTTGACCAAGCGCGTGCTCACCTTCCTCGAGCGGGTTTGAACCCTTGCGAAACGCTGTGGTGGATGCAGGCCATACCGCGCAGGAGGCACGAAGCGCGTCGGGCACATGAAACCGGCCGCCCTCAGGGAACCGCTTTCTTGACCAACAGAGCCGTCAGGATCGCCGCCACCATCAGCTGGAACGTCAAAAGCACGCCCATGCTGACCGCAAAAAGATAGGTATCGCGCCATAGGCGGATCGCGTCGCCATCGATCTGCGCGTCGACCATCTGGTTTGTCCAGCGAAGCGCGACAAGAGCGACGAGAAAAAGTACGACGAAAATCCCGGCGGAGACCCACGATCTCGTCTTATCCGGCGGGGATCCGAGAAAAAAGCAGTAGATCAGCACCAGCCCCGCGCCGGCCGCGCAAGACATAGCGATCGCCTGACCACTCCAGCCGTCAAACAAAAGGGGTTTCAGGAGTTCGGTGTAAGAGGACAGCCACACGACCAGTGGACCGGGCAGGATTGTCAGGAAATGAAGCCGCTCCATCATCGCCCCCTTATTCCAGCACGGGCACGAAGAGCGCCCGCTTGGTCCCATCCTCACCCAGGCTCCGTAGCGTCACCGCATCTTCTCCAAGGTCCAGCTCGGCGTTGTAGGGAAGCGTCATTGTGAATGTCTTGCGCTCGTTTGGGCGGATTCGCGCCAGTTCCTCGTTCCAGCCCTGCTGCTCGAACTGCCTGGAAAGCACGAATGGCGGGAACAGTTCGAACCCGGAGACAAGTTCGAAGGCGCCCGGATCAAGCTCCTCCAGATGGAAATCGATCTTGTAGCTGTAGGTCTTGGCCTCGCTCGCCAGGGTGAAGCGCGTATCGATGACGAAGGCGACCAGTTTCTGCGACTGCTCGGACCGGTCGGCATCGAGAACGGTGAAGCTCCTCCAGAAGAATTCGCCCACACGCCGCAGAAACTCGGAATATCCCGGCCCGCTCTCGGGTGGATTACCATTGCCTCCCTGCCGAACCAGACCGGCACAACTCGCGTCCGGAAAGCCGTTCGTCATCTGCCTGGGCGTCGGCAGATAGTTTGCGTCCTCCTGATGTTGCCACCTGTTTCCGTATCGAATGCAAGTCGTCACGAAGTCGGGCCTCTGCGCTCCTGGCTTCGGATAGTTTGCGGGCCGCTGTTTCCGGAAGGCACAACCGTCGGGAACCATCACGTCGTCCATTCCCGCAGCATACCAGCTCAGGGCCAGCGCGCGCCCGGAGTCATTCTTGACGCAGCTTTCGTATACATCCACGTTTCCGGCAGTATTGTTTCTTCGGATGGAAGACGTCGTAAACACAAATCCGCTCTGGCCGTGATTATCATGTATGTTGCCGCGGCATGACTCGGCGAAGAATTCGCCCCGCGTGTAATTTGGCGGACACTGTTCTTGCGCTATGCCGGGCGTTGAATAGCCAATCGCTGCAGCAACGATGAAGAAGCACCAGGCTGGTTTCATAACCCCCTCCAAATTTGCAGCGAAATCCGGCCTCCTTGAAGGTATATGAGCGCTTGTTTATATGCAATCACAAGACGAAAACCACGGCTAATCAGTTGTAGCTATTCGGACGGTCCGCCGCGGGGAACTTGAGGCAAGCACCACGGCCGCAAGGCGTTACAAGGCCTGCGAGGCGCAATCATCTTTTAGCGCTGGAAATCAGACATATTCTAGAATTACTATAGCAATGCCAGAAGACAGAAATAATGAACCCTCTAGATCTGAATTATACTAATACAAATTCTGAAATAATTCCGGAGAAGCCGTGCTTATCTATTCGGACGAAAACCTCGAGGTCATTCACCGCGAAGGCGCATCGCCCTACCTGCTCGTCACCTTCAACGAGATGGAGATCCAGGCAAACGGAAGCCGTTACTGGGGCCAGCGCTTCTGCGAGAAGGCGGACATCTCGGCGCTCGGCTTCATCAGCCGGCGGCCCAACTGGTTTCCTGCGGCAAGCGTGGTCAAGGCGGTCGAGGCCGCAGCCCCCATCCTGAAGGCAGCGCCCGAGCGCATTCTGTACGGCCATTCGCAGGGTGGTTATGCGGCGCTTCGCTATCGCCGGCGCTTCAATGCCACCACGGCCATCGCCTTTTGCCCGCAGGTCTCGATCGATCCGAAGTCCGTTCCCTACGACAATCGCTTCATCAGGCATTTTTCGCCCGAACTGCACGGCAACATGGGCATTTCGCCCGACCAGGCGGCCGGCCGCGCCTACATCTTCTACGATCCCTTCCACGCGATCGACCGCCGCCACGCCGAGCGCATCGCAGCACTTCAGGCCGAAACGCATCTCGTGCGCGTTCACATGACCGGCCACGGCACCGTCCGTGTCTTTACCGGCACCGAGCGTGCCCTTTCGCTGATCGCCGCCTGCAGAACCCATGACGTTTCGCGCCTGAGGGGCCTTGCCCGCGCCGCCCGGGTCGATGCGCCCATGCGTCCCTATCAGGTCGCCGTCGCCGCCATGGCCCGGCATCCCGCCTGGTCCGACGCGCTCGACGCCCGCTTCGGCGACCGTTTTGCGCCAACGGAGCGGGTCAACTTCCTTTATCACCGCGCCAATCGCCACATCGGCGACGGCGATCTCGTCACCGCACGCAATATGCTGGCGAAGGCTCTTGCCCTCCTGCCCGGCGATCCCGCCCTCACGCACCGGCTGAAGGAACTCGACGCTCGCATCCTGCGCGAACGGAAGGTTGCGAGGAGCCTCGTAGGGTAGGATAGGCGATGTTATTCGGCCGGCTGCGCGTTGCTTAGCTTTCCTCGTGGGGCGGAGCGCGTCGGAGATAGACCTCATCGACGGCTGCCAGGAGAGAGCTTTCGGTTGAGGTAGACAAGTTGAACTCGAACATAAGAAACCGGGCAAGATGTTCGGCGCAGCTTCCCTCCCGCGGTATCTGGTGCTCCGCGCAGGTCGCCTCGAACACACACCGCAGCAGCTCGATTTCCGCGACGCTCATCAAGACATTTCCATTCGCGTCAGACACGGGCGTTTACCTCGCCTTCTTCAGGCCCGCTGGGGTGCGTTGAGAAGCACAGCGGAGGCCAAATTGCTGGTCGAGGCTGGCCATAGTCCAGGAGCCGATATACAACCGCGCTCCCGTCCAGGACCCGTCACGTTCCACACGCCTGCCATATTGATCGAGTTCGCCCGTGTTGCCGGTTGCCCCACCGTTTCGCAGCCAAAGCGCGAGGCCAATCTGATGTGTGCGATGGAGCGGTTTCATTGGCGTCTATCTCCTTGTCTTGACGCAGATCCGTTGCTCTACAAAAGCCGGTGGCGCTCCTGCGTATCCCGGCTGCGCTTCAATATGCCGGAGCTGTCATGACGTTCCTGCGGCCTGTCGCGTGCCTTTTGACTGGCCGGCTTTGCGACCGTCAGCACAAGACCACGGTGACGGATTTCAGGTTTAACCCGGAATAGTCGCTTCAATGTTTCGACATAGCGCATGGCATTCCTCAGTGGCTGCGGGTCATTCCCCAGTCGATCGGTTCCAGATTGCTTTCAGCGCTGACCCGCTCCTGTCCGAGTTCATCGTTGCGAATTCGATATTGAGGGGCGTTGTCGCGTAGCGGCATCTTTGCGGTGATGCGATAGGTTTCAGCGGTTCTCGGTGAGAGATTATGACGGTCTCGCAGGCGAACGGACAGCCCGACGGGATAGCGATGTTGGGACATGGTTCTATCCTCACTGTCCGGGCGCATCTGATATCTCGGCGCCGCTGAGCGCGACCAAACGCGCCAACTCGTCTGGTTCGATTTGTATCAACCGCATGCGGTAGTGGTTCTCGACTGTCGCGGGCAACTTGATGAAGGTGGCAACACGGCGGTAGGCGAGCCAGGAAAGCCCTTCGATCGGCACCTCGTCGTCATCGATTTCGTAGGCGCCGGCGACGATCGTCTCATCGACGCCCGGCAATCTGAACGGTCGGTCGAAATGGATTGTCCGGTGAATCGTTCGGTCGAACATGACATCTCCTCCCGATACCGGCAGTCGCCGGCACGCGATCTCGTTTGATACCGCTGCGTGCGGCAGCGCTACGACGCGGCGATCTAAGGGGGAAATGGCGGGTCGAGGTTCTGACGCCGCGAGAAGCCAAGCAGGCTTAAATCGATTTAATCAGGGTGCGCGTCAATTGAGGTCTATTCAAGGCCAAGATGAGGCAAACCCTTCGTGGCCTGGATACCCGGGCGCAGGCGGCTGGCGACCGCTGACGAAGCAATCGGCCGCTTCAATGACGCGAAAGTCTGGCATGCGGTCAACGAAAAAGCCCGGGGCGAAATCGCACCGACCTTCCTCATCATCGCTCTTACACCAGTGCCAGCCCATCCGTGGTCAAAAGTCTAAAGCGACACGGCAATTGCGAGCGGCGAAACGTTCAGCGCTCACCTGCATGACGTTTCCTACGAACCGGAGGTGGCCGCCACGCCGGAAGGGAGAGCCTTCCGGGGATAATCGTTACCTTGCCTGAGAGACCGGCGCGCGCCCCATCCACACGGCTCCGGTCGCGTCCGCCCGCCCCCCTCAGGCCGGTTCGAGCGTCGCGTGTTCAGCCGAACATGCGACGCTCGTCGCGGTGCGCAGCCGCGCTGACGCGAAGGCATTCGAACCCGCCATCGCGGCAAGCGGCGCGGCGAAGCGCGAGCCGGCTTGAAACCGCGCCACTGACAGCGGCCGATCCGCGCCGCTCGCGTTCACGCCCCTTCCTTCTCCCGCGAAAGCCCCAGCTGCCAGTGCAGCTCCATCAGCCCGCGCTTCAGCCAGGCGAGCTGCGGTTCCGGCATGGTGCGCAGCATCTCGTAGTCCATGATGCAGACGTTGAAGACCGTGGTCTTCACCTGCGGCCCGTCTTTCAGCTTCAGCAGCACGCCTTCGAGTTCCATCATCCGGTTTGCCGCCTGGCGTGCGCCGCGGGCGCGCTCGGCGCTGGTCTCGCCGGCAAAGCCCTTGACGTCGAACAGCGACTGCGCCCGCACGCTCGGGAAAGGAATGCCCGTGAGGCTGTAATAGCGCGCCATCTGCCGGCTGTATTCGTCTCCCGCCTCGCGCTCATGCGCCGTCAGCTTGCCGTCGAGGAACATGCGGCCGAGCGTGTAGCCGGCAAAGGGGCTGGCAACATCGGCGTCGCGTCTGCCGGAAAAATGCATGCGCCGGCGCGCGTCCATCGCCACGGAGCAGACCTCGCGCTCGCTTTCGCCATGCTTGATCTGGCCGCCCGGATAGCGCGCCACATTGGCCTTGCGCGGCCGGCCCGCCCGGCTGGCGCGCTTGATGCGGATGCGCTCTGCCTTGGATGTCATCGTCTCTTCTCCTTTTGCAATCTGCATGTGCCCTCGCCCGCTGCACCTGTCTGCGACTGCGGGCGGATGAAACGCGTCTGGAAATCAAAGTGCCGGAGCGCCGATCCCGTCGGCACCGGCATTCGCGGGCAAATGGCCCGGCCGCTGCGCCCGACCGCACCGCCGCTCCTTGCCGGGCTCGCGCTTGTTGACGGCGTGCAGCACAGAGGTGTGGTCGCGCCGAAAGATCCGCCCGAGCGCCGGCAGCGAAAGATCCGGCCGCTCGTCGTAAACGGCGGTCATGCAGCGGTGCCGCGGCTCGACCAGCCGCCGCTCGCGGGCGACGCCGATGATCTCCTCGAAGCTGATCCCCGGATAGGCGACAAGCACCTCCTCGATGATCGCCCGCACCGGCCGCCGGTTGAACAGGTCGCTGTTTGCCGCCGCCGTCGCGCCGCAGATCAGCCGCGCCTGCGAGAGGATGCGCGCTTCGGCATCGGCAAGCGCCAGCTCCAACTCCTGGATCCGGCTTGCCTGCGCCCGCACCTGAACGGCGACGATGCCGACGAGATCGTCGAGCGTCGCCGGCTTTGCCGCTACGCTCCCCGCGTCGTCCGCCCCGAAGGGCATCGTGTCCGCCACCCCTTCCGCTACCTGTCCTGTCGTAAATTCAGTGCCTTCAGACCGCATGGAAAACCTACCTCGAAATGGCTGGATTGAGATTTGCGTGCTCGACGCCCGCCGCGGCCGAACCGCGAAAGGCGTTTGCCACGGCCGGGGTGTGCGCGGCGGCATGATCAGTGCGCCCATCAACCGCGCCCCTATCGGCCGCTATGTTCGCACCTTGCGCCCGCCCGTCAGCGGAAACGCCGTCCTTGGCTGCCGCATGCGCCTGACGGAAGCCTTCGACCAGCGCCCGCACCCGGATGCGGCTTGCCGGCGATCGCCGATCGTCTGCCGGGCGTGGCGTCAGCGCCGCAACCATCTCGCGCTTGCGGGCAAGATCCGCCCGGAGGCCCAGCGCTTCCGCCTTGGCGAGCGCTGCCAGCACCGGCGGCTTGGGGATCGTGCCCAGAAGCACGTTCGGATTGGCGGCATAGTCGCCGCGGATCAGCTTCTGCGTCGCCGCCGAAAGGCCCGAGGCCGGCACGCCGGAAAGCGCATAGTGGTAGACCGCAACGATCTTCCTCGGTTCGATCGTCGGGGGCATGGTCATGCCGGCCGTCTGCATCGCGTCGAGGCTGCGCAGCACCGCCGCCTCGCTGACACAGGCCAGCCGCTCAGTGAGCGCGGTAATCTCCCGGCCCAAGGTCGAAAGCCGGGCCTCCGCCGGCGAAATCATCATTTCTGAATAGGTCATTGGTCTCGTTTCCGTTCAGTTGGTTTTCGATTGTCTGCCTGCATTCCCGCTGATGGCGGGCAAAGGCGGTTTCCTGTGGCGGCGCCTGGGGGTGATGGCCGCGACGGGTCTGCCCGCCGCCGCGCAAGCCGCGGCCGCCGGCGTTGCGCATCCAGTTTCGCCAGGCGGCGGCCCAGTCGAGCTTGGTCGCATCGCGTCCGGATTTGGCGCGCCAGTAGTCGCGGAACTTGTCGAACTCGACGCCCGCCTCGGCCCGGCCGAAACCGAGCCCGGCGGCAAAGCCCCAGTCGGGCTCGAAATCTTCGGGCAGCCGCGTCGCCCGGCCGCTCCCCTTGGGCCGCGAGCCTGCCGCGTCCGGCACGGCTGCGGCCCCACCCGGATTCGGGTCGGGAGAGTTAGTTTCTTTAGGGGGTACGGGGGAGCTTTCTTTATCAGAGAGGGTACCGTTCGCCGTCACCGTGACATCGCGTGACGTCACGCGCGCCCGGCGGCGCTGCTGCCTTTCGCGGTCACCTGCCCGGCGACGCTCGATCTCGGAGACGTGCCCCGCTTCGGCAGCGCGCACGGCAGAAAGGATCATCTCGGGCGACGCGCCCGATTGAACCAGAGCTTCGACGATTGCGGTAATGCGCATTTGCTCAACCCCTCGCCGGCGGGCAGGAATGAAGGCGCCGCGCCTGACGGGAAACAGGGCTCGACACCTCGCTGCGGCGACGAAGGCTAGCCTTGGAACCGGCCTCTCCGCTCGCCAGCCGCACCCGAGTTCCACGCATCGGCAAAACCCCGCGCCCTCCCGGCGCCTTCCCTGTCACATCATCGTCAGCCATGCCGTTTCCCATGCCTTCCCCATTTGGCCGTACCCATTGGCACGGCCATTCGTCGCGCCTGCCGCGCGCCCGCTTCCGATTGTTCTTCCCGTCCCCGCCCGGCTGCCCACCGTCAGGCAGCAACCGGTCGTCTTTCAGTTCCGGCACCTCCCGGTGCCGAGACGCCACGCCCAAGGAGGGGCACGTCAACGGCCGGAGCCCGCGACCTTGGAGCACCCGGCGCGCACGATCCGCGCGCAGGGTGCCGGATGCCGACGGGGCGCACGTCACCGACCGCGGACCATCATCGGCCCGCGTGGCAAACCCTGCGCCGGCGCACCGGCATCGATTGGAAAAGCGAGAGGTCGCCGGGGAGGAAACGACGACCTCTCGCCTGGACCACCGCACAGAGTGCGGCGATCGATACTGAACGCGCCCCCGGTCGGCATCGGCAGGAAGCGGATCGATGATCCGCCCCGTGCCGTTCGCCGGCCCCGGTGGCGCCATGACGGATACTGCAGCGGTTTCTGCTGCTCATTTCCGTTGACATCCTATTCATAGTAGGATTTCTTATTGTCATCAAGAGGAAAATTCCTATTGGACGACAGAAACGGAATCTGGGATGCCAGTGTCATGGACGAATTGCGCCACCTCATCCGGGAAGCAGTCGACGCGAAGAAGACGACCTACAAGGATCTGTCGATCGCGATCGGGAAGAACCATGCCTATATCCAGCAGTTCGTGGAGCGGGAGACGCCGCGGGAACTGCGCGAGCGCGACGCCCGCGCGATCGTCGAGCTGATCCAGGGCGCTGCGACCGCCGGCGAGGCCGCGCCCAGACGCGCGCCGGGTTTTGCGCCGCAGATCGTGCCCGGCGAGCAGCTCGTCGGCCATCGCGATCTGCCGATCTTTGCGGCCGCGCAAGGCGGCGACGGCCATGTGATCGTCACCTTCGATGCGGTCGAATATGTCAAGCGCCCGTCCGTACTCGAGGGCGTCAAGGGCGCCTATGGCATTTACCTGACCGGTAGCTCGATGATCCCGGCCTATGAGCCGGGCGACATGGCGCTCGTCCACCCGCATCTGCCGCCGGCCCGCGACAAGGACGTGGTGCTCTACCATGTGCCGCCTGCCAACGATGCCGAGGCGATCATCAAGCGCCTCGTCTCGTTCAACGACCGCGAATGGACGCTGAGGCAATACAACCCCTTCCTGGAGTTCACCGAAAGCCGGGTCGAATGGTCCTTCTGCCACCGGGTCGTCGGCAAATACAGCGCGCGGTAAACGGGGCGAGCACCACAAACAATCACAGGATTTTAAAGAGATTGAGCGGCAATCCGGTCGGGATCGCCGAGTAGCCGCCCGTTAAGGCACGCCGCAATCTTCCAGCCCCCTCGTCGCGCTTTAAGTCTTTGATTTCTCGCCCATCGCCGCCGCAAACAGCACAAATATGCGAATTGCCTTAGTCGGAACACCGATCGACCAAGGCCTGAAAAGCAGCATCAACCGCTGTCCGAGGGCTGTTTGCGACCACCCAGATCGGATCGGCCGCAGCGACGACCCTATCACCGGAACCACCAAGGTCAGCCGCCCGAACCGCCTCGAAAATGGCGCAGGCGCGCTTGCTCCTGCGATTGTACGCAAGCTCGAACATGGCCTCTGGAGGCCCGGCAGGATCGGCAAAAACCTGCACGAAATAGGCCCGAAATCCGCGCCTGTCGTCGCAAAAATTGATCTGTCGCAGGAGAGTGGGGCTCAACTCGGCCTCGTCAACCGGAATGGGCGAAGACCAATATTGACCGGTAGACGGCTCGCCGCTTGCACGACTGTCGACGGACATCATTTCACGCCTCCCAACATTGCGCGACGACATTACCACGCCGCGCCCAGCTCGTAACCAATAAACGTTGAGTGGCTCCCAAGCGGTGAGCGCCTTATTCGACCGCTCACGGATGTGACCGTTACGGGCCACCCCTGCTCGGCGACAGCCGTCACGCCGCCATCGCCTCCTCGATCTCCGTGGGCAGGTCGCCGATCGTAAAGAGCACCCTGGCATCCTCGAACTCACCGGTCGCCAGGTCGCCCGAGCGGCTGAAGGCGATCACCCCCACCTTGGTCGCCGACAGCCTTTCGGCCAGCCGTTGCGCATGCTCGGGCCCGGTCGCCTGCACCGGGTCGTCGGCGAGAAATGCGCCGCGGCTCCCCAGCGTGAAGCTCTGAACGACGAAGTAGGTGATCATCCCATGCTCCTTTTCCGCCACCTGGAATGGCGGCCCCACAGTGGCGCAATCCTCCGAACAAAACAAGAACAAACGGCCCGTCATCGACAACTTGCGTGAGGCGCTTCCTGCCGGCAGTGTTTTTCCTATTGACTTGTGGATAGGATTTTTCCTATATTCAGCACGGAAACACAACCGGAGGGGCCGACAGGAAACCCGCGAAGGGTGTTCCAGCCTGCACCTCGAACAGACGAGGTGAACGATGTCGGATGCGATCTCCGTGGGCGCCGCAAAGGCGATGAGCGCTACGCCCTTTCTCCAGCGCCGAGAGATCATTCTCGCCATGATGACGCTCGGTGCCGGCACCTTCTTCGATGAGACGGACACGACGGGCACCACCTACAAAACGGCAGCCGATTGGCTCCATGTGCATGACGGCGAGCATGTGGAGCGGTTGATCCGCTTCGATCTCGACGCACTTCATGGCGAAGACGTCACCGAGAGCGTCGCCGATGCCTGGCTGAACGGTTTCGACCAGAGCCCCGAGCAGGAACACAGACTGCCCGCCTTCGTGCGAACATCGCAGGCCTGGGAACGCTGGTGCGCCGATTTCGGTGTCCGGCGCGCACCGTTCAGCCAAACCGCCCACGGCACCCTCAACCACCGCCAGCAGTTCGGAACCAGCCTGCGATGACCGTCACGCTCGACAGATCCGCCCTCTTTGCGGCCATTGAAGCCTTCTGGGAAACCGAAGGCGGCAACGATCGCGGTATCGAGGCGGCGATTTCGGCCTACCTGCAGCGCCAGGGGCTTGCCACCTTCGATGGCATGGCGACACGCAAGCGCGCCGCACTCGCCGCCGCCACCGCCCGGCCCGCGTGACCTCCGCCCGCCGGAACGCCCTCACGCGCCCAATATTGGCAATCTCCATTCATTTGCGAACATGCTAATAAATAAACAAGGCATCGCGGAGGAGAATCCATGCCACGGCTTGCGCAGCTCTATTTCAAGACCGCAATCATCTTTCTGATCATCGGCCTCTGCATGGGCCTGCACATGGCGATCAGCCAGGACCATGCGGCAACACCGGCCCACGCCCATACGAACCTGCTCGGCTGGGTGACGATGGCGATCTTCGGCATCTATTACGCGCTCAACCCGGCCAAGGCCGAGCGGCGTCTGGCCCTCGTCCAGTATTATGTCTACACGTCAGGCGTCGCGGTGCTCGTGCCATCGCTCTACCTGATGACGACAGGCAGGCCGGAGATCGAGCCCATCGTCGCCGTCGCGTCGATCGTCGCCTTCCTTGGCGTGCTGCTATTTGCCGTGGTGATCTTCAGCAGCGCTGAAAGTCCCGCGCGCGCCAGCACCGCCCCATCGCGGTAGATAGGCCGCCGCAGCCCCGGGCGCCTCGTCTCGCGTCACTTCGATGTTGATTTCAGCACGCGATGGGTCGCATCGTCCAGCGCGTGGCCGGTTTCGACACCATCCTGCCGAAAACCGCGCGCCGTGTTGGCGCAAGCCGAGAGCGTAAGCACCGCCAGGCACAGGAGCGTCAGCATTGCTTTTGACATGATCGTCTCCGTCATTTCCTCCAATCGGAAATGAAGCGCTGACCGACAAAGTCAATCGATCGCCTTGAAAACCGTACAGTAGAGCGACCGCAGGGCTGGCCTGCCCGCCACCCGGCCGGGCCACTTTATTTTGGCAACCGTACCAGAATCGGCGAATCCGGCCTTTCCCGCGCCGGCGGATGCACGTTAGCTTCCGTACCGCGCAGTACGTTCTTTCTGGACTGCGCTTCCCCGCACCCCGAGCCATTTTGGGTGCCTGCTTGCCCCGCCCTCGTGCGGGGCTCTTTCTTTTCGCGGGGCCGCCGGGTCGTTATCCCCGCTCATTCGCCCCTCACCTCACTCCACTTTGAACACCGCGTCGCCGACAAAGACGATGACATATTGCCCGCCCTCACCCTCGCGCGCCCAGCCCTGCAGCACCTCCGCATAGGGCGTGCGCCTCCAGGCGTCCGGGTGATCCGGATCGACGAGAACCGTCACCTGCGGCCCCTGGCGATAGATCATCATATGCGCGTGCGCCGGATCCCACGCCTCGCCGAGCGTCTCGTCCGTGCGCCAAAGACAGAGAAAGTCGCGGCAAAGCTGCGGCCGATCTTCGTAGATCCGGCACCCAGTACCCGTACAGTGCCGACACCAGGCATTGGCCGGCTTCTCCAGCGCGTCGATATCCGGCAGCCGGCAGCAGAGCGTGCAGGTGCCGCAGGCGCGCTCGGCAAGCGGGATGGCGCTGAAATCGGAAGATGCGGTCATGCGGCGTGGTCTATCACCGCGGCCGGCCGCAAGGAAACCGGCAAAACATCGAACCTACCGCGGCCGCCGACGCCGAGCGATTGCCGGCGTCAGCCTAGACGAGAGAACGAAGGCGATGCGACCGCCCACCCGTTACCCGATCCGCGGACAGCCGCTGCGGTTGGCCAGATAGATCCGTGCATATTGGCCACGTCGGGTTTCGCCTTCGACGACGATCCGGTTGCGGCTCATCGCGGCAATTTCCGGATCACGCAACCCGGCGCGATAGGCCCGGCGCAACGCCTGGCCGGAGCTGCAGCCACGCGGGCGCACGTAATCTTCGTCGTCGTAGCGCCGCTCGCGGCGGAAGTCGTCGCCGTAATAATCCCGGTCGCGCCCGATATAGAGGTCGAGCGATTGCGCCGGCGAAACGGCCGGCATTGCGGTGACCGATCCCGCGGCCACCAGGGCCGCCATCAATAGCTTGCTCATCAAGTTTGTCATGTCTGCCTCCTCCACTCCTGGCGCTTCAGCGCGAACGTGGATGAAGGAGAAACAGGGCAGCGGGCGAAAAGTTTCGAGGAAAAACAACGAAACGCCATCCGCAGGCCCGGGCTCGATGCCGTCGGGTATCGCCGGCGAAGGGCTTTTGCACCCGCAGAGACTGTGGCGCCACGGCCCGCTCAACGTGTGCGGGCCGATGGAAAGGCACCTTCCCGATCCCCATATCCGTGCAATCGTATGGATTGCCACGTCTGTGCTTTTGATTTAGTCCGGGATTATATTATTTATGACAAATGTCGGAATGAGCATGACCGATATCGCTTATCCCTTCCAGAATCGTTCCGATGCCGAGTCGATCACGGATCGAAGCTTCTTCGATCGCATCGCGACCTGGTACGAAACGACCAAGGTCGAGCGGCGTGAGCGCAGGATGAACCATGCGGTCGATCTGCGCTGCGTTAGCCCCCAGGGGCAGACGTCGCTCTATCCCGATGACCTGCCGCTGATCTTTTTGACCCGCAACGACGCCAAGCTGATGCCGGGCTTTCTCGCCCATTACCGGTCGCTCGGTATCACCCGCTTCATCTGTGTCGACGATGCCTCCAGCGACGGCACGCGCGAGTTCCTGCTCTGTCAGCCGGATGTCGATCTGTGGGCGTCCTCGGTCCGTTACAAGGATGCCCGGCGCGGACGCGCCTGGAGAGAATCGCTTTTTGCGCTTTATGGCGGCGAGCGCTGGTATGTGAACGTCGATTCCGACGAGTTCCTGATCTATGACGATTGCGAAAACCGCACGCTCTGGTCCGTCATCCACGCGCTCGAGGGCCTGAAGATCTCGCGCCTGCCGGCGCCGATGCTGGACATGTACCCCGTCGATCTCGGGGCCGCCGACATCGACCAGCTGAAGACCAGCGCCCCTTGGGAGGTCGCCGATCACTTCGACAGCCGCGGCTACACCCTGACGACGACCAAGCGGGCGATCACCATCAAGGGCGGCGCCCGCCACCGCGAATTCGAATCGGACCTCGAGCTGATCAAGTATCCGCTGATCTTTTGGGACGAGGACTGTCGCTTCGGCCCCAGCATCCACCAGCCGCTCCCCTACCAGCGCAACTTCTCATCTATTCTCGGCACGTTGCTCCACTTCAAGTTCTTTGCCGACTACCAGAAGGTCATCAACGACGCGGTGGCCGATGGGCAATATTTCGACGGCTCGGCGGCCTACGCCAAGATGACGGATGCGCTGTCGAGCACCGGCGCGCTGCAACTCTTCTCCGAATCCTCGCTGAAGTTCGATGGATCGAAGCAATTGCTGCGGCTCGGCTTCATTACCGCGGTCCCGAAGGCGGCCGACGAAGGCCGTTAAAGCGCGTTTGTTGGCTCGCGCTTGCAGCTTCATTTAGCCGGCTGTCTTTGGGGTAAAACCACCTCGCCGACCCCCACACACCAGTTGCGGATGCATGTGCCGGGCGGTACCAGCCTCTCCGCGCCACGCTCGGCATGTCTTTTTCAACCGACCCGCGAACCGGCCTGTTGATAATTCGACCAACCGCTCCATTTACAGCTTCAAGGCACTTAACCTGAGGAGAAGCCTTGATGAATCGAAACACCATCATCGGTATCGTGGTTGTCGTCGTGCTCATTGTACTTGCAGTGATGTTCCTCAAACCGGGGGCGAACCAGCAGGCAACCGAGACAGCACCGGCAACGACGACGACACAGCCAGCAACCACCGAGCAGCCAGCGACGACCCAGCAGCCCGCAACGACAGACCAGTCGGCGACACCGCCTGCAACAACCACGCAGCCGTCGACGACGCAGCCTGCGACGAGCCCGTAATCGCCCGATAGCGCCCGGCGCCGAAAACGCAATCACCCACGGGCGGCGCCCGTGGGTGATCTTTATCCGGATTGCGAAAGCGAAGTGGCGACGGGGTATCGCCCCGTTCGCGAGCTAGGCCCGCGCTATTTCCTCACCACGGCTTGAATATTGGAAGGCATCATCGAATCGATCTTGTGATCGTCGGTGTATTTCCACGTCGTATCGTACTGCTGAGTAATGAAGACGTCGAAGAACCGGGCCGAGCGCGCCATGAGTTCGATGAACGGCCGCGCCAGCGGAAACACGTCGCACTGCAGAAGGATGCGCTGCATCAGAATGCCGATCGTCTCGAACGGCATGCTCGAGCCGCGCAGGTCTTCGATCTCGCTCCAGTCCTTGAACAGCATCTTGAAGGAGAAGGGCGTGAAGTGGAAATAGTTCTCGGGCCCCTCATGGAAGGAGAACACCGCCGAGGCGGAGATGATCAGCTTGCCGTTCGGCTTCAAAATCCGGCGCATGTCGTCGATCAGCCGCTGCGGATCGGGAACATGCTCGAGCAGGCCGGTACAGAGCACGATATCGTAGCTTTCGCTCTCGATCGCATCGAGATGGTAATGCGTGTCGACGACGAGATCGGCCTTCTTGCGATCGGACTTCGAGACCAGGAACGAGTTCGGGAAAAACTCAGTATAGTCAACGTCTTCGGTGTGAACGATGATCGTGCGCTTGTTCGAAGCATTTTCCTGGCATAGCCGCACCAGGTTCTTCGTCGAAAGCTTTCCCCCGAAGTAGTTCTTACGCGAGAGCTTTTGCCAGCGCGTGCGTTTCGCCCGCTGTTCCTTGCCGCTGAGTTCCGGGGAAGTCATTTCCGTCATGGATTACCCGCCTTTGTTTTGTGGCGCTGGCATATCTTATCGGCGGTAAGCATTGCAAGCGCCATGACTGTCAGTACTGGATTGGCGTAGCCGTAGGACGTGAAGACCGAGGCGCCCGCCGCATAGAGGTTTTCGACGCCGTGCACCCGGCCATCGCGATCGATGACGGACATGTCGGCCGAGCGGCCCATGCGCGTCGTGCCCATGAAATGGGAATGGATGCCGGTGATGTCCCAGGGCTTGCCCACCGGCGGAAGCGTCGGGATCAGCTTGCCGATATTGTGACGCAGCAGCAGCCCCGAGAGCTCGTCGAGAAATTCGCGGATCGACGCCTGGTCCTCCTCCGTCAGCGACCAGCGCACGACGCCCTTCGGCAGCCCATGGGGATCGCGCGCCTCGCTCAGCTCGACCCTGTGCTCGGCATTGGGATGCTGGTCGAAGAAACCGCGCACGACCAGGATCGAACCGCCCGGCCCGAGCAACCCCATCTTGCCGATGACGTTGAAGGCGACCTGGCCGACAACCGCCAGCACCGAGGTCAGGCGACGACGCAAGGTCGATTGCGGGCGATCGCCACCCTCGCCGGCAGCCACCACGTGCTGCGCATGTTCGAGAAGCTTGAGCCCGATCGATTCAAACCGTGGCGAAAACTGAACATAGTGGTTCAGCTGGTCTCTCTTCCGATCCTTGCGCACGCCGACACCAAAGCGCAGCGAGCTGCTACCGCTCTTGTGGTCGCTGAACATTGGCCCCGCCGTCTTCACCGTCTTGAACAGATGAATGCGCCCGACATTCGCCTTCGGATGGGTCGAAAAGAAGCGGCCGATATTGTCGTTTGCCAGAAACCCGCCCTGGCGGCTGTTCAGCATGATGCGCGGGTTTTCAAGCCCGCCGGCGCAAAGCACGAATTCCGGGGCGGAAAGCTCCACGGTCCGCCCCTCGCCGATCGCCGCCCGCACTGCGCCGACGCGATCCCCGGCAGCGGTCGGGATCACCTGCAGCACCCGGCAATTATAGACGATGGTGAGATCAGGGTTCTTGCCCGCAAGCGCCTTCAGATAGTCCTGACCGTTGAAGGCCGGGCGGCTCCACTGGAATCGCTTGACCGAGACCGCCGGGTCGGAAACGAAATCCCGCCAAGGCGCCGCGCCGCCGTCATAGGCGGGCACCCGGTCGATATCGTCGATCGGCTTCAGTTGCAGCAGCTCGATCGCCTGCTGGTAGTAGCCGTCGAGTTCCGCCCGCTCCAGCGGCCAGTCGTTGCATGACGTCAGGTCGACGTCTTCAAGCGGCGCGACGCGCCCGGACCAGAGGTTGGTCGCCCCGCCGATCTGGAATGAAAGCCCGAACGGTTCCTGGTTGGCGATCTCGAAGAAGGGCGAGCTGTCGGAGTTGACGAGGTTGTCGCCGGTTTCTAGCAACGTGACCTTCAACCCTGCCGCCAGAAGCCGCGTCGCCATGGCGCAGGCCGCGGCCCCCGATCCGACGATCAGCACGTCGGAGCCGATCGCCTGCAGGGCCTCGTCGCTGCGCGCGCGCGCGTCAATAATATTCGTGGTGCCCGTCATCGCTGCTGCACTTCCACCCGCGGTTTCAGATGCCGGATGTCCCGACCTTGTTACCGTCATAGCTAATTGAGCAAAGCGGGCAAGCACGCTCGTCGATATAATCAGGGAAAACCCGCCCATGCGGCCGGCGGGAGGCCGTGGTCACACGTCGGCCCGATCTCGCAGAAAGTCATTTGCCTTCCCGAAACATAGGACGCTAGCCTGCCAAGCCTGATTGGTCAGGGGCTGCCGTGCGGCCGGCCCCCGTCGGGCTAACCTGTTGGCCGGTTCACCACCCTGTTCCCTTCTGGCTTGCCAATGCTATGAATTCAACACCACCCGTGGAGCCCTGAATGCGCGTCGTCTTCCTCTGTTCGCTGCTGCTTCTCTCGTCCTGCATCCCGCACATTCCGGAAGAGGTTCTCGATGCAGGCTGGTGCCGGGACATGGCGGCAGCAAAGGCCAAGGCGACCGGCAAGGGGCGGGAGAACCTTGCCGCGGCAATGATCAAGCATGACTGCGCGGCCAAGCTCGCCGCGCCAGTCCCCCAGTGAGCCGATTGTCCTTGGACCCGACGTTCATCGGCCGCCGGTTGCTGCGGGAAAAAAGGCCCGCCGAAGCGGGCCTCAATTGTGTTTGATCATCACCGGGTAGCCGACCGGCATCTGCCAGAGCGAGATGTCGGCGATTTCCGGCTTCTTCATGCCTTCTTCCGCTTCCGCGCCGATGTCGCGCAGCATGCGGTCGGAGAGGTGGCTGATCTGGTTGAGCGTCCGCTGACGCCTCCAGACGGCACGGAGGAAAGCACCGACCGTACGGCGGAAGCCGAACGTTCGAAACAAGTCGTCCATGATCGCCGGCAGAGTGCCGGCGGCGTTCAAGTGCAATTCGCGCATGATTGTTTCCCGCCGCGCAAAGCGGTCGGGCCCTCTAGATTATAGATGCGCGCGGACACGGAAATACGTTCCGGGAACCGGTCACATCAAGTCAAAATGGAAAATACGAAAAGGCGGAACGTGGGCGACGCTTATGCGCCAAAGTAACCCATAGCATTGCGGCGTGGTCGTCGTGACGAGCATGCCACTCCACCAGAGGCAAGCATCTGCACAAAATTGATCTTCATCGTATGCCTCCTCTAGTTTGAGTTCCGATTTGGCGAAAATTACACGAGTTTACTTCCCCGGCAAGAGGACAATCTGCAGGCGCAGGATTGGTGACGCACCTGTTGCATGACGGCAACAGGTGCGTCTGGCGGATGACAAAGCCCCCGCCCGGCCGCGCCATGCCCACAAGCCCAGCCTTTTACCAACCCGATCAAAGAACCATTCCTGACGGCGCCTTGACTATCCCTGGTTGCATGCGAAAGATGTCTGTCGGGATGATTGAACGGAAGCGACGGGGGAACAGAAATGTCGACAGGAAGGTGGAACGGCGCGCTCCTTGCGCTCACAGTAGCGGCTACAACAGCAATGGCGGCACCGGCGTCAGCCGAGGCCTACGCGCTTTATCGCGGTGTGACGGCCACGCTTCCGGCCGGCACCGTGTCCTGGGTCGCCGCGAACTTCGGCGTCAGCGGCTCGCCGCCGATGCTGACGTTTTTCCACTTCGCCAGCGACGATGCGGCGCGCCTGGCCATGCCTTCGGCCCAATGTATCGTGAAAGTTGATATTGGCGCCGTGGTAAACCCGGCACTCGGCGCGACAGCGCAGATCGGTGACGCCGATATCCACGTCAATGCGGCGCGTGTTGACCAACCGCTTGCGTTTCCGTGGACGGCGACGTTCGACAACAATCCGGCCGGTCACTGGGCAATAGCAAAGACGGTCCTGGTGTCGCCGACCAGCAATGCTGCGGCCAGCCGGGTCGCTGCAGCGGGCTTCATGAGCCTTGCGACCGCCCCCGGTTCGGGTGTGACCGTCATCAACGGACTCTATCCCAACTGCACCGTCGATTGACTGGGCCTGCGGACCTCGAAAGCATGGCGGCAACGGAAGCCTGACGGCGCTGACGGTCCGGCCGCACAAGTGGCCTCAAGGTTGTCGCGCCGACCGGTAAGCCTCCGATACGCTGCCTTGCGGCCAGCACTTGAGGATCCTTGATCCAGCCCGTATGGAACAGGCATCAATTCGGCTCAGACCAGACGGATGTTTTCCATGAATTTCGACGCTCAGGACCTCAACGGCGCCTGCCACTGCAAGACGGTTCGCTTCAATGTTCGGCTAAAGAATGGTCTTCATACGGCCCGCCGCTGCACCTGCTCCTACTGCCAGCTGAAGGGCGCAGTTGCCGTCTCGGCGGCCAAGGACGGGGTGACCGTGCTTTCGGGCGGCGAGGCCCTGACCAGGTATCAGTTCAACACACATGCAGCAGAGCACTTCTTTTGCTCGAAATGCGGCATCTACACCTTTCACAAGCCGCGCTCCAACCCCGATTTCTACGGCGTCAACGCAGCCTGCCTGGAGGGTGTAAGCCCCTTTGATTTTGAAGAATTGCCGGTCAACGACGGCATCAATCATCCGATGGACACCAAGGGTTCGACCGGCCCCCGGCTCGCCGGAACCCTGCGCTATTTTCCGACCAAGTGATTCACGCGACTTGCAAGATATGGCAGCGACGGCGGCCCAGCCGTCGCACGTGTCGAGCGAGACGTTGAGCGCGGCAACAGCAGTATCGTCGCTTGCTTGGCGAAAGGCCGATCACGCTGGCACAGTCCTGTCCTCGCGATCCCACGCGCCGCCCGCCCCGCGGGCCAGCAGGGCGCGCTCCGCACTGGGCTCGCAAGATCGAACCGGCTTGTTTTGAGAACGGAAAACGCGCCGCGACATTTGCCCCGGAACCCGAGCGCACGCGATAGTCACGAGTGTAGGAATTCTAATCTAATCAGCGCTTTAGGAGAAGTTTTGGTGGGTGATCACGGGCTCGAACCGTGGACCCGCTGATTAAGAGTCAGCTGCTCTACCAACTGAGCTAATCACCCATCCGCGACCGCTGCGGTATGTCCCGCTGCTGTCGTGAGGGGGCGTATAAAGGCGTTCGGCTTGGTTGTCCAGCGCCTTTGTGAAAATCTTTTGAAAAATTTCATGGGGCTAGCGCACCCCCTGTGGAGAACTTGCCCTGCCTCCGCCAGGCGCGTTACGACCAGCTCCGCGCGCCCTGCAGGTACAGGCCAAAGGGGAAACGCGACGAAAGACCCGTTTGACGCGAGCCGCATGCTCGGCATACTGCAACGAAGCGGGGCAGACGATACGAGCGATGATTGGAGAGGTTATCCCCATGCGCAGTACGATCGCCACAGGAATGCTCGTCGGTATCCTTGCCGGCGTTGCCACGGAGGCGAGAGCAGACCTGCCGTTCTTCAACGCCAGCTGCCCCGGCCGCATCGAGGTCCACGCCGATCGGGGCGGTCCCGTCTACATCAACGGTAGCGAAGCACGCCTGAAGCGGTTCAGCAAGGACTACTACGAGGCGAGCTAGGGACGAACCACGGTCTCGATCAGCGTCAACCGCGATGGTTCGCCCTCGATCAGTTACACCCGCCGGGGCGCCGGCAATGGCGTCTGCCGTGTCACGTCGGCCGGCGGAAACACACGGCCACGCCCGGAGCGGCCGCCGCAATATGACGACACGCAACAGCCGGATCGTGTCGACGCAAGGATGATGCCGCGCTTCTGCCAGGGCGAAGCCTCCGCCGCCTTCGGCGTGCGCCCCAATCGCATCACCGTCAACATGGCCTTCCGAAGCGGCCGCTATTATTGGGTGCAGGGCAACTACGATGGCAGCCGCGGCGCCACCTTCTTCAATTGCCGCTTCGACCTCAGGGGCAACTTCATCGACGTGCGCTGAGCCCGGGAACGATTGAAGGCAAGACTCTGGCCGTTTCCGACCGCTCCGGCGGAAACGGCTGTGAGTTTCTCATCGCGAGATGCAAATACCCTCTTGAGTGTGATGAGGTCGTGCGCTAAAGCGACGCCATGGATGGGTGATTAGCTCAGTTGGTAGAGCAGCTGACTCTTAATCAGCGGGTCCACGGTTCGAGCCCGTGATCACCCACCAAAACTTCTATTAAAGCGCTGATTAAGCTCAATTTTCCAAAGCATACATCTATGCCTCAGAGGTAGAGTTCGCCGGCTGCGATCTTCACTGCATGGCCACCGATACGGGCATTGCTGATCTCGCCGCCCGCAATGTCGAGATGCAGGTGGATGAAGGACGGCCGCCCCATTTCCACGCCCTGCTCGACGAGCACCGGATGATGTCCGTCGACGAACTGGTCGAAATAATGGATCGCGCCGGAAAGGGCCGCGACGGCCGAGCCGGTCGCCGGATCCTCAAGGTTGCCGGCACCGGGCCCGAACTTGCGAGCATGGAAGCGCGCCGTGTGGTTCACGCCGCCGCGACAATAGACGTAAGCCGCGGCAAGCCGACCCTCGGCCATCGGCGTCAATTGCTCCCAGCGCAGCGAATCGAACTCGATCGACGAAGCGGCCGCAACATCATGCACCGGCACCATGACGAAGGGTGCGCCCGCGCTCCAGAACGAGGGCACGTGATTCTCGAAGCCGATCTGCGAGAGCTTCAGGCTCAGTGCATCTGCGATCGCCTGTCGGTCGAAGCGTGCGTCGAGCCTGACGGATTTGCGCGGCAGGTCGAATTCGGCAAAGCTCGCCTGCCCGGCCTTGAGCCGCACGGCACAGCGCACCGGCCCCACCTTTTCCTCCAGTACCTGAACGAGGTCGATGCCCTCTTCGATCGCGCCGTGCTGCGCCTCGGCGATCGCCACGGCCGCGCCGACGGTCGGATGGCCGGCAAAGGGCAGCTCCTGACTGGGCGTGAAGATCCGCAGCTTCGCCGTATGTGCGGCACCACCGGGCCTGCGAATGAACACCGTCTCGGACAGGTTGAATTCCTGCGCGATCGCCTGCATCGCCCCGTCCTCCAGCCAATCGGCACCGAAAACCACCGCCAGCGGATTGCCCTCCAGTCGCCTGTCGGTGAAGACGTCGTAGATCGCGTAGCTGAGCGCCATTCATGTCCCCTTGCGAATATGCCCGAACTTTGCAGCGTTGGGACGCGGGCGGCAAGACTTAAAAGCACCGGTACACAACTCGACGCGGATCACGTTTTCTTTAGCTCCCACTCCCGCAGCATGCCTCGCCGTCCAAGCGGCCAAAAGCCCGCCCGGACTCAGCCGGCGTCCATCCGCCGTCGCGCAGCCATCAGGAAACCCGCGCTAAAGCACGCGAATACAAGAGGATACGACGCCCCGTTGACTCAAAATCAGAGCGGCTTCTCACGCCGGAACAGCCAGTCGAGGATCGGCGGGATGAAGGGCGGATAGTTGTGCGCCACGGGGTCCGGGCCAAAAACCGCGATCGCCTCGTCGATCTCCGGTTCGGGATCGACGGCGATATGCGCGGCAACGCGCGCAACCAGCGCTGCCGCCTTCTCCGGATAGCGATAGACGCGGATGAGCGTCACGGCGCGGCCCATATGCAGCAGGTGATAACCGGGCTCCACCGTCGCGAGCGAAAGGTCGATGCCGGTTTCTTCCATCGCCTCGCGGCGGATATTGCCGTCGATGTCGCAGCCGCCATCGACGATATCCTCGGGCTCCAGCGAACCGGAGGGGCTGTAGACCCGGCCGGGATTGGCGGTATGCCCGCCCATGCGCACCAGAATCAGCGCACCGTCGGAGGAAAGGATCGCCGGCATGGCGAAGAGATGAAAGGCACCCTTTGCCCGCGTCTTCCGCCACCAGAGAAAGGTCGAATAGGGCACCACATGCCCCTCGCCCCGTAGCCGGCCGTCGTCGATGCGAAGCGCCTTCAGCAGCACCATGCGCCCATCGAAGAGATGCGGATTGGCGGCGATCTCCCGTTGCCAGTTTTCCTGTGCGCGCTCCACCTCCTCCAGGTGAAACGGATGGGCTGCGCCGGCAACGCGGACATCGACCGCATCGATCGGGATGATGGCGCCTTCGGCTGGCCACTCAGCCGTGTTGCTCTCAAGGGCGCTCATGTTCACACATCCAGGGTGATGGCCACGGGGCAATGGTCGGACGCCTTCGGCCTGTCCCAGCCGGTGCGCGGATAACGCTCCACCTCCAGCTCCGGCGGAAAGATCGTGCGGAACGGCTGGCCGCCGCGAATGACCTCGGGCACCTGGTGTGCGTTGCGCTTGGCAAGCGCCGGCGACAGCCAGATATAGTCGAGCTGGCAGAGATGCCGCTCCTGCGGCCCGCGGCTGTGAAACAGCGTCCAGCGGTCCATCACCGGCCGGCGCAGCATCGGGTTTTCGGCGAAGCCATCATGAGTGAAAACGTCGAGCGAACTCGTCTCCTCCTCATGCGGAACGAACTGGTAGCCCGTGCGCCGGTCGCCGAGGATGTTCACCTTCTCCTGGTAGTCGTTCAAGTCGCCGCAGATCGCAAACATCTTGTCTGCCGTGTGCCCGCGGCCAAAGCGGCTTTCGATGATGTGGCGCACGGCCGAGGCTTCGGCGACGCGCAGCGGCATCGTCGCCTGCCGGCCGTCGAGCCCTTCGCGCGCCGGCCCCATCGATTTGAAATGCACCACATAGAGCGTCAGCGGTCGCCCGCCGATGCGAAGATCGAGCTCCAGGCAGTCGCGCTTGAAGATCCGGTCGGCCGGCCGGTTGGTATGGGCGATCTGGTCGTTGAAGAGGTCGAGGTCCTCATAGGTCAGCCCCGCATGGCTTTTGACCTCCAGGCACTCGATCGGCTGGCCGTCGCGCGTCTCCTCGCGCATCAGCACAGCCACATCGATCCCGCGCGAATCATTGCCTTCGATCAGGTACTTCTGGCGATAGCCGTTGCCGACCATGCGGAAGAGGTAGTTGTATTCGAAGGCCTGCAGCGAGGCCATGTTGTCGGCTTCCTGCAGGCAGAGGATATCCGCATCGCAATCGGCGATCGCCAGCGCCGACATCTGCCGCGTATCGTCCGTATGCGCAATCGTGCGCGCCTCCTCCAACCGCTGGTACTCGGCTTCCGTCTTCACGTCGAAGAGCCGCAGCACCCGGTCCTGTTTCAGCTGGTTGCGAAATCCGGAAAAGTCGAAGCGGCTCAAAAGGTTTTCGATATTGAAGGTGGCAAGGCGAAGCGACATTTATCAATTCCGTGGCATGAAATGCCGGGAGCTTAAAGCAATTCCAGGAAAAGTGCGAAGCGGTTTTCCGTCCGGAATCCATTGAAATCCCGTACACCTCAGCGGCCTTTCGCTTCGAGCGCGACCTATCGCGTCGGACCGCCACGCAAATATGATCCATGTCATTCAGAACACGAACCAATGTGCTCATATGGCATTATCGCGTTGTCTATCGCACTTGTTGGAGGATGGGGTTGAACACGGAAATCGAAATCAAGCTCGAGCTTCTCCCTGAAGATCTCGATCGCTTTACCGAATCCGGGCTTCTGGGTGAGCCGGCAAGCGTCGAAAGCCAGCGGTCGGTCTATTTCGACACGCGTGCCCGCGACCTGTTCCAGTCGGGCTTCACCCTGCGCATCCGCACGGTCGGCTCTGCCCGCACCCAGACGATCAAAGCCACGGGCGCGAGCGCCTCGGTCTTTGCCCGGCCGGAATGGGAGCAGCCGCTGGGCAGCGACGAGCCGGTGGTCGACCACACCACGCCGCTTGCCGCCCAGTTCGACCTTGAGCCGGGCGATCTGCAGGCGCATTTTGCCGTCGATGTCGAACGCACCAGCTGGAAGGTGAAGCAGGATGGCGCCGACATCGAGGTCGTGCTCGACCGCGGCCGGATCACCGCGGGCACCCGCCAGACCACGATCGGCGAGATCGAACTCGAACTCAAGGACGGCGCGCCCGAGGCGCTCTTCACGCTTGCCCGCCGCATCGAGGCGATCGTTCCCATCCGCTTCGGCGTCATGTCCAAGGCCGAGCGCGGATTCCGTCTCATCGATGCCGAGCAGATGGTCTTCAAAGCCGAGCCGGTCGAACTCGACCGCGAGATGCGGGTGGCAAAGAGTTTTCGCACAGTCGCCCTTTCCTGTCTTCGCCACCACCGCCTGAACGAGGACGTGCTGCGCGTGCGCCAAAACCCGGAGGCGCTGCACCAGGCCCGCGTTGCCCTTCGGCGCCTGCGTTCGGCCTTCTCGCTCTACAGGGATCTGCTTCAGGACGATGAAAGCACGCGCCTGAAAGGCGAGCTGAAATGGCTGGCAGGCGCCTTCGGCAAAGCCCGCGACGTCGACGTTCTCCTGGGCCGCGCATCGCAGCCGGAACTTGTCGACCGGCTGAAGACTGCCCGCGTCGCCCGCTATCGCGAACTGTTCGAAGCGCTCGACGACGGTCGTGGCCGCGCCCTGATGCTCGACCTCTACGAATGGCTGCATTGTGGCGCCTATCTCTCGTCACCGCCCGCCGAACTTCATGATCGTCCGGTGACCGATTTCGCCGAGGCGGTGCTCGACCGCGAGCGCCGGAAGCTGAAGAAGCATGGTCGTGCGCTCGCCAAGGTCAACGACGAGGAACGGCACGAGGCCCGCAAGGACGCCAAGAAGCTGCGTTATGCCGCCGAATTCTTCGCGACGCTGTTCGACGACAAGCGCGGCGCCAGGCGCCACAAGCGCTTCACCACGGCCATGGCCGCGCTGCAGGATGAACTCGGCACGCTCAACGACCTGGTCTCGTCGCCGCACGTGCTGAGCGATATCGGCCTTGAGGACCACCCGGACGCCGGAACGCTCGTCGTAGAGGCGAACAAGGACAGGCTCATCGACCGCGCACAGGCCGCGCTCGACGATGTGATCGACGTCAAGCGTTTCTGGCGCTGAGCGCCTGCCAGCCGGTCGGTGTCACTCGGGAAAGAGAAAGGTGATGCCGGCCCGCACGCCCCAGCCGTTCGGGCCGTTGTCGGGCGAAGCCGCCCAATAGCGCGCGCCAAGCTGAAGGCTCACCGGCTGCTCGCCGAATTTGGTGAGCTTCGACACGGAAAAATTGATCGGCACGCTCCACTGGTCGTTTTTCCAGTCGTAGGTGCTTTCCGTGTTGAGCGCGAAGGTCCAGGCATCCGGTGTGGTGTAGGACAGGAACGGCTGCAGGAAGGTCGAACTCACGTCGTCCCGGTTGTGGTCGCCGGCAACCGACCAGATGTGGTTGGCGAGCACGCCATAGGTCCAGTGGTTATCCTGCTTGAGCAGTACGGCCGTCGGCCCGACGCCCCATTTTTCGCCGCCGAGCAGATCATCCGTCGCCGTCGGCAGCAGGAACGCCGGCCCCGCGCCCCAGATAAGGCCGCCGGATGTCGGCTCCTTGGGCGAGAAGAAGAAGCTCTGCAGCGTATCGCCGAGGCCGAACTGGTGGCCACTGTCACCGGCAATGTCGTTCTGCCAGGCGACGGGCAGGATGGTGCGGGAGATGACCGTCCAGTCGTCGTTGAGCGAAATCGGGATGACCGGCTGGATGTTCAGCGTCACCTTGTTGCCGTCATCGGGGCCGTAGCCGCGGTCGTAGTTGAACTGGAAGGGCACGCTGATCAGCGAGGCGACCGGGTTCGAGAGCTTCTTGGCGAGGTCGGCGCTGGAATCCTGCGCAAAGGCATGGGGCGCGGCGAGCAGCGCGGCAACCAATCCCGCCGAAACGACACGTGGATGCATCGACAGTCTCCGTTCCGAAACACGATCTTTGCCGTTCAACTACACACGAAATCGCGAAACGGAGCCAGAGAGCGCAAGGGATTGCCGGAGCGGGTTCACCCCGGCGCCGCTTCCGCCAGGGCCTGCCGTGCCGACGTCAGGCCGAAACCGTGATCTTCGGCGGCTGCCAGGAGCCGTCGAGGATCTCGTCCTTGCCCCAATAGGCGCGAATATAGAGCGAGAAGATCCCGTGCGGCGCCGGCAGCCAGTTGCTGTCCTTCTCCCCGCCGGGGCGCTCGGCGCTGACATAGAGCGTCAGCGAGCCATCCTCATTGTGCTTCAGCTTGTCGCTCTTGGTGCCCAGCGAGTAGCGCTTGAAGTCGTTGGTGTGGAAGAGGTGCTTGTCGTTATAAAGGGTCAGCGACCAGAAGCCGTGCACCGGCGGCTCCTCGCCGGCGGCAAAGGTGATTTCGTAGAGCTTCACGCCGGTCAGCTGGTCGCCGGCGCCGTCGAAATCAGTATAGAAATACTGCGTCTCGTTCGGCCGGTTGTTGAACATGTTCGACCTGGCGGTGCCGGTCCGGTTGAAGTAGTCGATGCCCCATTGTCCATTGTTGACCGAGCGGTTCCAGCCATTGCCGGCCGGAAGCCCGTTGCGCTGCCATTCGAAGAAGGGGCGGATGACCTTCTCCTCCGTCTCGATCGCCGTGTCGACGAGCATGCCTCGAAGCTCGGGATCCCGCTCGGCCGCGTCGAGCAACAGGCGGAACTGGGCAAAAAGCGCCTCCTCCCCCGGCAGCGGATCGACCGCGGCGATGGCGTCGCCGAACTGGTCGAAGAACGTCTCCGGCGTCACCCATTTGGTTTCGCCGTCGGTCGCGCCGCCATTCAGGGGCGGCGCCGGAATGTCGGTCAGCTTCGCCCAATCGATGGTTTTCGCTTCGCCGGTGAATTCCTTCAGCGGATAAAAGACCACCTGGTTGATCAGCGGCTGGATCGCCTGGTTGTCGTCGCTGACATCGGTCTGGAAGATGCGGGGAATGGCGCTCGCAAGCGATGTCGGGGAGCGGATGATGTCGGTGATGCCGGCGGGCTTCAGCCCGTCCCAGTCGGGGCCGACAAGAAGATAGAAGCCGGGCCGCGTGCCATAGGGCTTGCCGAGCTGGCCGAACTGATCGGTGCGGGCATCGTAGAGCGAATAGAGCCAGAAGCGGTCGCCGAAGTCGGGCACCTGCGCGACGACAGGCTCGTCGTCGAGCTCGAAGAAACCGAGGCCATAGACGACGTCCTGGTTGGGGCATGTGACGAAGGTTTCCGACGGCTCGATATAGTCGTGCAGCATGCCCACCTGGCCGCGCGGGGCCACCGGCGAGAGCCCGCCGAGCAGGCCCGCATAGGGCGCCTGGGTGATCTTGGCCCGGCGGTTCAGCATGTTGACGATCGGCCAGCCCCAGATATAGGCCATTTGCCCGATGGTGCGGGCATAGCCCGGATGCATGGCGACGCCGGTGACCGGCAATGTCGGCGCACCCGGCCCGAGCGCCTGTTGTGCCGCGGCGGGCGTGGCCGAGGTCGCGACCGAGGCGGCCGTCAGCGCCGCCGGAACGGCCGCTCCGGCGCCGATCGCGGCAAGCGAGGCTGCGCCGATCCCGCCTTTCATCATGTCGCGTCGAGTGACTTCAAGATTGCTGCCGGATGTCTTCATCATCGTCTCCAGGCGTCCTGATCAATCAGCTTTGGGACGGGCAGCCGCACAGGCGCCCCGTTTTTGGCATACCATCCATCTCGCCCGGCTTGGTCCTCGCGCCGGGAAACCGGCTTTCGCCCTCACCCGTGACGGTTCAGGGCACGGATCGCTCGCAAGAATGGTTCTCTGTTTTTTTCCTCAACTGCGGCATTTCAATGCCCGGCAGCACGGTCCGCGCAGCGCCATCGGACACCGCGCATAAGGACCGCTATCCTGCCGAAACAAGCCGTTCGGCGAAAGTACGTAACTGTTAAAATACGATGCAAATGGCGGCGCAAAGCAGGGCGATCTTGCGTTCACCGACCGCCCCGCTTTGGGAAACCGTCACAGGCTCAGCGCCGGCCGTCCTGCGCCGCCATCGCCTTTTCGATCCTCAGCGCCAGGTCATCGCTGACCGGCACCATCGGCAGGCGCATCTCCGCACTGTCGATCAGACCCGCGCGCCACAGCCAATGCTTGATCGGCCCGGGGCTCGGCTCGGCAAAGAGCAGCCGCGGCAGATCGGCAAGGCGCTGCCAGGCGGAAAGTGCTCCCGCCTGGTCACCGGCAAGGAGCCTGTTGCGGATGTCGGCAAAGGCTGCGGTCTGCACATGGGCGGACGCAGTGATCCCGCCTTCCGCCCCTTGCGTCAGCGCCGTGTAGAACAGCGGATCTTCACCGGTCAGCACGGCGAAATCGCTGGGCTTGTGACGCAGCAGATCGAAGGATTGCATCGCATCCGCTGAACAATCCTTGACGCCAACGATGTTTCTCCGCTCCGCCAGTTGCAGCATCGTCTCGTTGCCGAGGTTGACGCCCGTCCGGTAGGGAATGTTGTAGATCAGGATCGGCCGGTCCGTGGCGTCGGCAAGCGCCGAGAAATGCGCATAAAGACCGCGCTGCGACGGCCGGGTGTAATAGGGGCAGGCAATCAGATAGCCATCGGCGCCCCAGGTCGCCGTCCGCTCCAGCGCCTTCACCGACTTCCGCGTATCGCTACCGGAAAGCCCGAAATAGACGGGGATGCGCCGCCCCGCTGCAGCCAGGGTCTCGTTGGTGATCGCAACCACCCGCTCGCACTCCGCCTCGTCGAGCGCCATGCCCTCGCCCGTGGTCGCGCCGAGAATGAAGCCGTCGATCGGCTCGGCCGCATAGTGGACGACCAGCCGGCGGAGCGAGCGCTCGTCCAGTTCACCGTCGCGAAACGGCGTGATCAGCGGCAGCCAGAGGGCGCCAAGGCCCGGCGATCGTGTTGAAGCTGTGCTTTCCATAAAATTCCATCTCCTTTGAAAAACCGGAGACGGAGAGCGCAAGCGAAAACCCCGTCCGAACCGGCGGGGTCGATCTGATCCTTGTGCTTGCTATGCTCTGCGCGCAACGACCGTCAGCCCCGGATACGGGGCTTTTTTCATAGTCGTCAGTTTTGCGAGGCGGCAGGTCATGGTGGTGAAGGTCGAACAGTCCGGCTGCCTTGTCAAGGAGGACCGGTGCCGCACTCAGTCCGCACATCTGCCTTCGCTCAGTCTGGACATTCCGCGCCGGTCTCCACCCAGGCGGTGATCAGCGCGGCGAACTCCGGTTGCGAACCGGGCGGCGCACTGCGGCCCTCACCCGGATGCCAGGCCCAGCCGACCAGGTGATCCTCGCCCATGTGCTTGATGAGATCGGCATGGGAGCGGTTGCCGTTACGCTCGGTGTCCTTCACCTGTTCGCAGATCTCGCGAACGGTGAGGCCCTGCCAGGCCATGCTTTCGGGCGCCAGCTGCCAATGGGCGTTGCCGGGGATGGACTTCAGCCGGCTGCCGACGATCGCCCGGTTCACCGCGCCGTGGCAGGTGCTGCAGGCAAGGCCGGCCGGCCCCATCGAACTGTCGGCGGCGATCATCAGAGGCACATGCGGGTGCATGTCCTCGCCCTGCGTCGGGCTGCGCGTTGCCGGGTGGCAGTTGATGCAGCGCGGATGGGTGAGCACCCGGCTCGCCTCGGCAAAGATCGCCTTCGAGCGCTGGCGCGCATCGGTGATCGAGGCAAAGTCGGCCGCGCCTTTCAAGGCGCCGCCGCTGGCGGTTTCGGCAAAACCGCTGACCGGCTCGAAAGTGGCGATGAGACCTGCCGCCACGAGCGCGGATGCAAGCGAGAGAGCAAGGGCGGGCTTGTTCATGGTCACACCCTCCTCAGGTCGCCCTGGTCGATCGGGAGGGTTCTGAGCCGCTTGCCGGTCGCCATGAAGATCGCGTTCAGAAGCGCCGGCGCCACGCCGGGCGTGCCCACTTCGCCGATGCCGCCGGGCGCCTCGGCGCTCGGCACGATATGCACCTCGATCGGCGGCGTCTCGTGAATGCGCAGGACAGGCGCATCGTCGAAATTCCCTTCGACCACCGCGCCGTTTTCGACGGTGATGCGCCCGTAAAGTGCCGCACTCAGGCCGTAGACGACGCCGCTCTGGATCTGTGCTTCGACCGTGTCCGGGTTGATCACCTGGCCGCAATCGACCGCGCAGACGATACGCTCGGTCTTGAACCTGCCGTTCCCGTCGAGGCTGACTTCGGCGACCATCGCCGCGAAGCTGCCGAAATCCTCGGCAACCGCGATACCCCGCCCCCTGCCCTTGGCAAGCGGGGTCGACCAGCCGGCCTTCTCGGCTGCAAGGTCGAGCGCGCCGAGCAGCCGCGGCTTGTGCTGCAGCAGCCGCCGCCGGTATTCGAGCGGATCGATGCCCGCCAGTTCCGCCAGTTCGTCGATTCCGCATTCGACCGGGGGAATGTTGCGGGTGGCGCCGACACCACGCCAGTTGCCGGTGAGCATGCCATCCGGCGCCTCTTGGCGGGCAAAATCGGTCTGCCTGTTTTCGATCGCATAGGGCGTTTCGGCCCCCGCCATCTGGTCGAGGTCGACACCGTCCTTGGTAAAGCCCGGGAACCAGCGCGCCATGACCGACGGGCCGATGACCCGGTGCCGCCAGGAGACCGGCATGCCGTCGGCCCCGAGCGTCGCCGTCACCTTGCTGTAGTTGAGGTAACGATAGCAGTCGTGACGGATGTCCTCCTCCCGGCTCCAGGTCACTTTCACCGGGCCCTTCACCTGCTTGGCGATCTTCGTCGCGAGGATCACGCCGTCGACATCGAGCCTGCGGCCAAAGCCGCCGCCGAGCAAGTGGTTGTGCACCACCACCTTTTCGACCGGCAGGCCGGTCACGTCGGCCGCCGCCTGCCGTGCCCGGCTCATGATCTGCGTTCCCACCCAGACCTCGCAGCCATCGGGGCGCACATGCACGGTGCAATTCATCGGCTCCATGGCGGAATGGGTCAGGATCGGCATGCGGTAGACGAATTCGTGCACCGGCCCATGCTCGGCCTCGGCCTTGGCGACATCGCCTTCGCTGACATGCGGCAGGGCTTTGCCGTCGATCGCCGCATCCATGAGGTGCTCGAGTTCGGCTTGCGAAACCGAGGCGCTCGGCCCCGGATCCCATTCGATCGAAAGGGCCGCGAGCCCCTTCCGCGCAGCGCCGGTATTGTTGGCGACGACCGCGACGGCCTCCTCGATGCGGACCACCTGACTGACGCCCTTGATCGCCATGGCCGGGGCCTCGTCGACTGAGCGCAGCTTGCCGTTGAAGTGCGGACAGATCGCGATCGCCGCATAGGAGACGCCATCCGGGCGGGCATCGATGCCGAATTTCGCCGTGCCGTTCACCTTCTCCGGGCTGTCGAGACGATGCACCGGCTTGCCGATCACCCGGTAGCTGGACGCCGGCTTCAGCGGCACCTCCTGCGGCACGACTTCAGAGGCCGCAGCCGCAATCAGGCTGCCATAGGCGGCGCGCCGGCTGCCGGCGGTCTCGACCACATGTCCCGCCTCGGCCTTGCAGGCGTCGGGCGAAACGCCCCAGTCGCGCGCCGCAGCACCGATGAGCATGATGCGGGCCGCAGCACCCGCCTTGCGCATCTGCTCGTAGACACCGCGGATCGCAAAGGAACCGCCGGTGATCTGGTCGCCCAGCAGCGGATTGGCATATTGCTTGGGGTCGGCCGGCGCATGTTCCAGCACCACCTGGTCGAGCCCGACCTCCAGCTCTTCGGCAAGCATCATCGCGACCGCCGTATAGATGCCCTGCCCCATTTCCACCGAGGGCATGACGAAGGTGATCTTGCCTTCCTGGGGAATGCGGATGAAGGCGTTCGGCGAAAAGGGCTCGCCCGCTGCGACGGCCGCCTGCGGCCTGAAGCTGATCACCAGCCCCGCACCGGTCAGCGATGCGCCGATCAGAAGCTGGCGGCGCGATAAGGAAAGGTTCGTTCTGTCGAAGATGGACATGGCATCACCCCCGCGCCGCAAGCTTGATGGCTGCACGAATGCGCGGATAGGTGCCGCAACGACAGATGTTTCCGGCCATGACCGCATCGATGTCGTTGTCATCAGGCGTGGGATTGGCGGCAATGAGCGCGGTCGCCGACATGATCTGCCCGGATTGACAGTAGCCGCACTGCACCACGTCGATGTCGAGCCAGGCCTGCTGCACCCGTTTGCCCTCGGGCGTGTCGCCGATCGCCTCGATCGTGGTGATCGATTTCTCCGCCGCCTCGGACACCGGCATCACGCAGGAGCGCGCCGCCTGCCCGTCGACATGCACCGTGCAGGCGCCGCACATGGCGATGCCGCAGCCGAATTTGGTTCCGGTAAGCCCTATCGCGTCGCGCAGGACCCAGAGCAGAGGGATATCGCCGTCCACATCGACGGCATAGCTCTTTCCATTGACCGTGAGGTTGTAAGGCATGCGACCATCGGCCCCTCAGGGCCGCTCCCCTGTACATGCGAAGGCGCGAAAATACCAACAAGGCGGACGATCGGCCAAATTACATTCTTGTGAGGTCCCGTCGGGAAAATCCCTCCGCCACCGCCGCCGGACGCCATGCGTAGAGGAACGAGCGCTGCTGAAACGAAATCGGGATGCGCCGCGGCTGGTGACCAGCTCCGGCACATCCCGATGATATCAATAGGTTTTTTTAAGCGGAAATCAGAGGAGATTGGTCTCGACGTCGATGTTGCCGCGCACCGCCTTGGAGTAAGGGCAGATATCATGGGCGGCGTGGATGATGTCGTGCGCAACGTCGCGGTCGAGACCATCCAGGCGAACGTTCAGCCGGGCACGCAGGAAATAGGAGCCGTCGTTGACGTTGAGATCGATCTCGGTATCGACCTGCGGCCCGGCCGGGAGCTTCACCTTGCGCTGCAGCGCTGCAAGCTCGATCGCGCCCAGGTAACAGGCCGACCAGGCGGCGCCGAACAGGTTTTCCGCCGCCGGATGCGGCTGGGTGAGCTTGAGTTCCAAAGTGCCGTCTTGGCTGATGGTGCCGCCGTCGCGGCCGCTGGTGTTGTGGGTCTTGCCGGTGAAAAGGAGCTTCTCGGTCATGTCATTTCCTCTCTGTTTGATTTTTTATCGGATCCGCTTTAATCGGATGCGATGTTTATAATTGAACCACGGGATACCGTCAACACAATTGCGATTTAATCGGATGCGATTTATATTAAGTGCAGACAACGAAAAGGAAAAAAGATTCCCATGTCCACGTCCAAGACTGCCAAGGACCCCGGCACTGCATCGCCCAAGCGCGGCAAGAAGCTCTCGAACTTCCTGTGCTTTGCCATTTACTCGGCAAATCTTGCCTTCGGCCGTGCCTATAAGCCCCTGCTGGACAAGCTCGGCCTGACCTATACCCAATACGTCACCCTGGTGGCTCTGTCGGAGGAAGACGACCAGACGGTGAGCACGCTTGGCGAAAAGCTCTTTCTGGAATCGAACACGCTGACGCCGATCCTGAAGAAGCTCGAGGCTGACGGTTACCTTCAGCGTCGCCGCGATCCCACGGACGAACGCCAGGTGCGGCTGACGCTGACGCCGGCCGGCCAGGCGCTGGTGGATGCCGACCCGGGTGCTGCGCTGACCGACGCGATCGGCCTCGGCGACGACTTTGCGACGGTGCAGCAGTCGGTGGCAAAGCTGCGCGACAACCTGCTGAACGCCGGCCAGGCCGGAAACAGGAAATAGCAAAGGTCGCCGAAACGCCCGCCCGCCGCCACCGCGATTATCGTTCGCATAAAAAGGTCGGCGCCCTGATCGGCGGATTTCAGCATTGCACTGGAGGGCGGCGCGCCGCCCTTGCCGCTTGGCACGATCAGGCGCTCAAGCATTCACGCGGCGCCATCATTTCCGCGGCCTTGGCGTAGCCGCCATCCATGCCGTCGAGAAAATGCAAGTGCGCATCCGGCCGCGCCGACGGCACAAGGCAGGTCATCAGCGCGTGGCTCTGCCGATGCAGCCCGAAGATGACCTCGCCGCGCGCCTTGGCCGCCGCAAGGATCGCCTCGATGCGGTCGATCTGCTCCGCAGTGCAATCCACCGTCAGGCGCAGTCCGTCGTCATATTTGCGAAAATCGGAACTGGCAGCCACGCCCGCCCAGCGCTCGGGCGCAACCTGCACCCGCGCGTCCTTCGGCACACCCATTTCCTCCGGCAGAGGATGCGACTGCCGCGGCCCCTGATCGAAGACGGCGATCACCGCGCGCGCAACGGCGGCAAAGCGCTCGGGCGTGACGTCGTCGGCGGGTTCTGCCAGCAGCGACAGGATCTGCCCCTGCCGGCTTGGAAACGGCCGCCATTCGCACGCAAGGCCGGTCAGATCCGGCTCGCTGCCGTGGCTTTCCGGCGACAGCAGGTAGCGCCCCTGCTTCAGCTGCCGCTCCGCCCATTTGAGCCCGCCGCCGGCAAACATCGCATAGGTCGCATGCTCCGATGCGGCATAGCGGGCGATCCGCACATCCTGGCCATGGTCCCTGACGTCCCGGACCGTCAGCAGGCCGACACGCAAATCGAGGTTAAACCGGTCCCTTGCCAAGGCCGCGAGCTGCCGCAGCGCCGAACGCGCCATGGCCTCCCCGCCCGGCGCCAGCGCAAAGGCCGCGCCATCGCCGCGAAACACGAAGGGAAAGTCGAAATCGCCGCGCGCGTTGCCGATGGCGGCAATCGCCGAGGCGCCGACATAGTTGACGTCCTCATAGCGCCCGGCCCGGATCGCGCCGGTGGAATTCACGACGTCGGTGATGCCGATCAGCCAGTCGTCCGGCAGCGGCACGTAGACATCGGGATCAAGCACGCGGGAAAACTCGCGATAGGCGCGAACGGGCGCAGCGTCACCAGTGTTGTGCATGTCCATTCTCCGTACCGACGAACCCGAGCAACCCTCTTGACCGCCTGCCTCCGGCAGGCGCTTCCGATCATCCGGCACCGCCAAATTAGATCGGACGCGATATAAATACCGACCAACGACGGAATGTCAAGATTGCACTATTAAATCGGATACTATTATTATAGCTGCAAACCGGCGTCATCACGCCGGCACGTCAGGGATCAGGAAATCGCCAAGACCTCGAGTTCCTGGTCGCCGACAGTGACGAGATCGCCCACCGACTTGCCCATCAGAATGCGCGCCACCGGCGCCACATAGGAGATCGACCCCGCCTTGGGATCCGCCTCGTCCTCGCCGACGATCCGGTACTTCTGCACCCGCCCGTCGTCACGGCTGAAGGTCACCGTGCTGCCAAAGGCGACGATCTCGTTGGAGGCAGGTTCGGGCATCAGCTGTGCGGTGCGCAGCCGTTCGGAGAGATAGCGCACGTCCCGCAAGGGTCCCGCCTGCTGCCGCCGCTTTTCGTTCACGTCGTCGATCGTGGCTGCCGCTTCATAGGCGACCCGCGCCTCCTGCATCTGCGCCTCCAGCGCCGTCAGCCCCGCCTTTGTCACCAGGTTCGGATGCGGCGAAACCGCCCGGTCCGGCAGCAGCGTCTCGGCGGCGGTTTCGGCACTTTCTTCCTTGGTGAAGGCAACGCTCAATCTTCAAAACTCCGTATCGCGGGCAAGAGGCCGGTTTCATATCGGCCCCGGACCGGCCTATCAACACTATAAGCCGCTTGCCCACCCGCCGGCCACCGGAATGTCCACCTGCTGCCGCGTGGCCGAAGCCGGGCCGCGATTGCACCACGCGTGCATCCTGCCCTCTCCTAGTCGCCGCCGGAGACCACCAGCTTTTGCTTCGCGCCGCCGCCCGAACGCGCGATCGCATCCACCACCCGCACACGGAACTCCGCGGGTTCGGCTTCGACCGCCTCGAGTGCCGCACGCACGCCCAGTTCGACGGCAGCGTGGACGGCGGCCGCATCGGCGCCTTCAAACACGGCGATCGCGATTTCCAGACCACCAGACAGTTGCACGAACTGGAATTGCCGCACCCCGGCCGCACCCGTCAGCGGCGAGCGAAGCCGGTGGGCGTGCACATTGACCGTTCCGCCACCACGCCTGGGCAGCCGCAGCGTCTCTTCCCTCCGCCCGGCAATCGACCCGATCCGCCAGAACGGCAGGCCGCAGCGGCACGGCTCGGTCGCCATCGCCACGATGTCGGAGATCTCGTAGCGCACCAGCGGCAGCGCGCGATTGGCAAGGGTCGTCACCAGCAGCTTCGCGCCCTCCACGCCGTCGGGTACCGGGCGGTCGTCTCCGTCCACCACCTCGAAGACGAAGCTGTCTTCGGCGAGATGCAGCCCGTCGCCAAGCAAGCATTCGTGGCCCATGGGTCCCGCCTCGGTGCAGACATAGCTGTCGGCGATGGACGCCTGCCAGGTTTCGGCCGCAAGCTCGCGCACCTCCTCCGTCAACGTCTCGGCGCTGGTTCGGAAAAGCCGCGGCCTGATCCTCAGCCGCCCCGCCTGCTGCTCGCCCACCAGGACACGCACGAAGGACGGATAGGTCGAGATCACCTCGGGCTGGTTCAGGTTGAGGCCCTCCACGATCTCCTCGATGGGCATCAGCACGTTGAACCGGGGCGCCGGGGGCCTCAACGCCCGAAGCTCCACGCCGATATGGTAGGAAATATGGACCGGCGACGAGGCGAATATGGCAACACTGCGCGTCGTCTCGTCGATGCCGACGATCGCCTGGAAACGCACCATGTTGGCGATGGCCGATAGCCAGGCTGCGGGATCGAATACCGCGACCCCACGCTCGCCGGTCGTGCCGCCCGTGGCAACGGCTCTGTATTCACCAAGCAGAAGCGAGCCGGAAGACTGTCCGCTGAGATGCCCCTCGACCAGTTGCCGGCTCAGCCTCGGGTCGGTAACGATCCGGTCGAAATTCTCCATAAGCGCCCGCTTCGTCAGCACGGGCAGATCCTTGAGTGCGGCCCCCTGCGCCAAGCGGTCGCCAATGGTTTCGCGATAGTAGGGTGACGCACTGACCGCATGCCTAAGGGCGGATTGCAGCGCGCCGCCTTGAAACGATCGCAACAGCTCCCGCGACCATTCCGAGCGCAGCAGACGCTCCCGTGCCGTCTTCAGCAGAAGGTCGCGATCGAGCGTCGGAGACGCGGCGGTGACTGGCGACATCGGATCAATCCTCGTGTCCTGCTTCAGCCTGGAACCGCGCCAACTGCAACCGGGCACGGTCAAAAGGTCGGCATGCGGACGAACCGTCGCTCCGGCAGATGGAACCGGAGCCCCTTGCCGCGAAAAGCGGAAACGGTCTGCCTGCCCGCTGCAACCGGGATTTGCGGCGAAACGTCCAATTGCACCTCAGGGCCTTGATTGTATCGCGAAAGCGGGGATCTATGCGACTGCAATGCGGAATACCCGCCCCGCCCCCAGTTTCGACGCAGGGCGACCAGGCTTCGGCCGGATTCGTCGCGGCACGACCAGGAGGAGAAAAGCAGTTGGCCGAACCCTTTGTCGTCTATGGAGCGTCAGGCTCCGGCTCCGTGCCGATCGAGGCGGCCCTCAGCCTGCTCGGCGTACCCTATCGCGTCGAGGATCACGCGCCCTGGGACGGAAAGCAGGAGGCGGACAGGCTGGCCCGCATCAATCCCCTGCGCCAGGTTCCGGCGCTCGTGCTCCCGAACGGCGAACTGATGACCGAAAGTGCCGCGATCCTGATCTGGCTCGCCGACGCCCACCCCGAGGGCCGCCTGGCCCCGGCCGTGAGCGACGCAAGGCGACCGGCTTTTCTCCGGTGGATGACCTTCGTATCCGCCGCCATCTACGCCCTCTATTGGATCGCCGACGACCCGTCCCGCATCGCCGAACGGGAAGAGGACCACGCCACTGTCAAGGCGCGCGTGTTCGACCGCGTCGCCCACTGCTGGCAGCGAATGGGCGCGGAGCTGCAACCGGGAAAATATCTTCTCGGCGACGAACTGTCGGTCCTCGACCTCTATGTCGCCACCGCCTCGCGCTGGTCTCCCGGCCGCCGCCGCTTCTACGAGGTCGCCCCGAAGCTCGCAGACGTCATCCGCCGCGTCGATGCCGACCCGAAGCTGGCCACCCTCTGGGCGGAACGCTTTCCTTTTACGCAGGGCTGGGAGCGCTGAACGCGATGGGTTGGCCGTCGTAACCCATACTGACAACGATTGGCTCTCTTTACGATACGCCCGTGGCTTTACGGAAATTAGTCTCGTGATTGCCAGCGTCAACCGAACCTACCGGATTCGGGAAGGTGCGACGACGTTCAGAGATGTCGCCCAGCCGTGACGGGCGTCGGCAAACATTCGGCCAATCAGCGTCTCAGCGACGAGATCTTCGCCTGAAGCTCAACGGCACCGATGCCTGCGAGGGTGCCCCCGTGAAAGAAGGCGTCGTCAGTGATTTCCAGGCCGCTCCAGGGCGGCGGAGCCAGGGCCATCAGCGTTTCGGCCGAACCGGCCTCGACCTCCGACAGGATCAGCCCGGAAAGCGCGCCTTCAAAGACGTCGATGCTGTAGACCAACCCCTCGAACTCGCGGCGGTAGCGGCGCTTGCGAACCCTGTTTCCGGGCAGTTTCGACAGCAGTTCATACTCTTCGGCAGTCAGATAGATGTTGACGATCGGCTGAGATGTGGTGCTGTCCGACGGGTATTTCTTGCAGAACTTGAACTCGGGCGGGCGGGCATCGCTGAAGGTGATGGCACGAGCCCGGAGCCGGCTCCCGGTCACGTAGAGGTCCTCGATCGTCCGATAATCGTGCTGCGACAGATCCGGGCAGCGATCGACGAGAAAGCGCCGCTCGTTCTCGATTTGCGCGTATTTGGGAGTCTCGATTTCGGCAGGCATCATTTTCGCTTCATCCCATGGCCCGGTGCGGCAGGCGCACAATAGGTCTGTTGCGGATCACTGCAAGTTCTGCCACGGCTGACGGCGACGGGATTTCGAACGCCCGAGGCTTCCACGTCAGACGGGGTGCCGCGTGTCGGTCTGCCATACGAGGGACCTCAACCATGCACCAGGATAACGCTCCACCGCTCCTGAGCGAAGACAACCTGCGCCACATCACCCGTTGGGCAATCCTCTGCGCCGCACGCGCGCTGCCGGTCTTCGAGGCCGTCGTGCCGGGTGATCCGCGACCGCGCGAGGCGATCGCCGCGGCTGCCGCCTTTGCCGAGGGCGGTCCGCGCACGGCCGTCTTGCGCAAGGCCGCCTGGGCCGCCCAGGCAGCGGCGCGCGCGGTTGACGATCCCGCCGCCAAGGCCGCCGCCCGCGCCGCCATTGCCGCGGCCGGTGCACCCTATACCCACCCGATCGAAACGCCGCACCAGATCAACCATCTGCTCGGACCCGCAGCCTACGCCATCCAGGCGCTCTCGCTTGGCGTGGATGACGAGGCAGCCGCCACCGAAATTGAACTCCGGCAGCTGATCGCGCTCGCATCACCGGAAATCCGGCGCATCGTCGGCAAGTTGCCGGGACGAAAGCCCAGCAAGGGCGCGTTTCACGCCCTGCTCTACCGGCTCGACACGGCCCTGCGTCCCTGATCGCGGATCAAGAATTCACGCTCTGCGCTCCATCTGCAAGGTTCGGGTCCGCCGAGCCTCCCCGCTCCTTTTTCGCCTCATCGCTGAGCCAGGCGATCACGGTCTGCAGGCTGAGCGACTTTCGGTAGCGCGGCCAGACCAGATAGAAGTCCGAAGGCCCGGTCATCGATGCCTCGAACAGGCGGATGAGCCGCCCTTCGGCGAGATCGCGCGCAACGAAATCGCGGTTGGCGAGCACGATGCCCTGGCCGGCCGTCGCCGCCTCGATCGCGTGCGAGGTCTGGTTGAAGCTGATGCCTTTGAACGAGGCCTGCCGGCTGCCGCCGAAATGCCGCTCGATGAATTCCGGCCAGAAATTATGGGCGTCGTGCAGCAGCGTATAACCGGCCAGTTCCTCGGCTGTCTGCGGTGCCGGCCGCCCGGCAAGCAGCATCGGGCTGCAGACCGCGACGATCTCCTGCTCGAACAGCAGTTCCACCGCCAGCCCCGGCCCGAAGGGTGGCCGCCCGTAGCGCACGGCGAGATCGACGCCATCTGCCTGGAAGCTCGACATGCGGTCGGTCGCCAGAATATGCAGGTCGAGATCCGGATGCCTTGCGGTGAAATCCGGCAGGCGCGGGATCAGCCAGCGCGACGCGAAGGACGGCGTGGTGCTGATCGTCAGCCGCACCGGCTGGGGTTTCAGCCCGTCGGTCGCCCGCGCGATGATTTCGAGCGCCCGCCTGACATCGGCGATATAGGCGCGCCCCTCGCCGGTCAGCGCCAGCGCACGCGGCAGCCGCTCGAAGAGCTTCACCCCAAGCTCCGCCTCGAGCCCGCGGATCTGCTGGGCAACTGCGCCTTGCGTCACGCCCAGTTCCTCGGCGGCGAGGCGAAAGTTCAGGTGGCGCGCCGCCACCTCGAAGACTTTCACGCCATTCAGCGAAGGGAGCTTTCCCGGTGCGTCATTCATCGAATAGTTTTTCTACTGCCACATGAAAGCGAAACTGTTTCGCGGTTGCATGAAGGAGATGGTATTTCAACGGCAGCACCCGCGAAAGCGGCATTCCACGGATACGAATGAGGAGATTGATAAAATGGCAGTAGAAAAAGTGGCCGTAGTCACCGCCGGCGGCTCAGGCATGGGCGCCGAGAGCGCCAGGCGCCTGGCCGCCGACGGCTACAAGGTCGCGATCCTCTCCTCCTCCGGCAAGGGCGAGGCGCTCGCCGCCGAGCTCGGCGGCATCGGCATCACCGGCTCCAACCAATCGAACGATGACCTGAAGCGTCTTGTCGATGCGGCCATGGAAAAATGGGGCCGGATCGACGTGCTGGTCAACAGCGCCGGCCATGGCCCGCGCGCCCAGATCCTCGAAATCACCGACGAGCAGTGGCACACCGGCCTCGACGTCTACCTGATGAACGTCATCCGCCCGGTCCGCCTCGTCACGCCGATCATGCAGAAGCAGAAGGCGGGCGCGATCATCAACATCTCCACCGCCTGGGCCTTCGAGCCGTCGCCGATGTTCCCGACCTCGGCCGTCTTTCGCGCCGGTCTTGCCTCCTACACCAAGATCTTCGCCGACACCTATGCGGCCGACAACGTGCGCATGAACAACGTTCTGCCCGGCTGGATCGACAGCCTGCCGGCGACCGAAGAGCGCCGCGATGCCGTGCCGATGAAGCGCTACGGCACCAGCGCCGAGATCGCCGCCACCGTCGCCTTCCTCGCCTCGGATGGTGCCGCCTACATCACCGGCCAGAACCTGAAGGTGGATGGCGGCCTGACGCGCTCCGTCTGAGCGCGAGCCGCCCCTGTTGCCCCGTCGCGCGCCTCACCGGGCGCGCGCCAGCCGTCGTCGCCTCGCTCAGGCCGTCACGACCGGCGCGGTGTCGATGGCAGCATCGGCAAGCCGGTCGGCAACGGGTGCTCTCAAAGGCATGGTCACGGTCACGCGGAAATGCGCCGGGGAGACCGGTCCGGCGATGAGCGAACCGCCTTCGGGGAAGCGCGCCTTGACGCGCTCTTCGACGTTGGCGAGCCCCACGCCGAGCCCGGACCGTTTGACCATCGGTAAGACCTCGCCGGCATCCGACACGTTGTCGACCGAAAGCTGCAGCCGGTTTTCCGCCTGCGATGCGCTGATCGTGATCTTCAGATCGCCGGAAGAGCACCCGAGCCCATGCTTCACGGCATTCTCGACGAGCGGCTGCAGGATCAGGCTCGGCACCAGCGCCGTCCTCAACTCTTGCGGAATGTCGAGCGTGACGCTGATGCGATCGGAGAAGCGCTCCTTCTCGATCGCCAGATACTCCGATTGCAGCGCCAGTTCTTCCGAAAGCGCCAGGTCCCGCAGCGGGTCCATCTCGAGCGTCTTTCGCAGAAACGACGACAGCGACATCACGACCCGGCTCGCCTGCGACGACGCGCCCTCCTCGATCAGGCCGACGATCGAGTTCAGCGTGTTGAACAGGAAGTGCGGGTTGATCTGGTAGTAGAGCGCCTGCATCTTCGCGGTCAGCGCCTCTTCGCGCGTGATCGCCAGCCGGCGCTCCTGCGCGCGGACCTTCAGGTTGTACATGTAGGCGATGAAAAAGCAGGACCAGCCGAAGAACAGCGAGATGCCGTAAAATAGCGTGTAGCAGACGTTCTCGATCGTATAGTCGATGCCGATGGCGGGCTTCACATAGGTGAACAGGTGATAGTCGACGGTGGTTGCGACCGTCGATGCCAGAATGGACAGGACCGCCGACACGAAAACCTGGGCCGCGATGTTTTTCGCCCGCATCATCGCCACGATGTGGGAAATCATCAGCGTGATCAGCACGCATACCAGCGACACGACCAGCTTGATCGGCGCGTAGTCGACAGGATTGACGCCCAGCACCACCCAGAGCCCGCCGGTCATGAAAAACTCGGCCGCCCAGAAAGAGAGCACGAGCTTGATCACCCGGGAAAAGAACGCTGCGGCGCTCGTATCCGAATGGTCCATGTCGAAGGTTTTTCGGTAGAAACTTCCAAGCACCATCATTCCGGCCACCATCCGCATTCAGTCGTTCGCGTCGTTCAATCTATTTGCCTCAATTAGCGAAAATCAACCAGTGCAGGCAAATCAACCTTTGTACGCCTTGGGAATGGAGGGCGCTGTGTACGCGTTGGGGCTCCCTGCGCGGTCAAGGAAGCCAGCATAGTAGGTCAGGTCGTCCTCCCAGGCCGCATCGCCCTCTGCGCGCATCTTCGCCGCTATCCCATTGTCTTTCCTTGAGAAGCTCCTATTTCCCAGACGAACCACCGAAAAAGGAGCTCCGCATGAACCGAAACGGCCTCTATCTCGTCATCGCCCTGCTTGCCGTCGCCGTCGTCGGCCTCGGCATCTATGTCTACCAGGAAGAGACGAAGCCGGGCGTCGAGATCAAGATCGGCCAGGACGGCGTTTCGGTTCAGGAAAACTAGGACGCAGGCAACGGGCCGAGCAATGAAGGCCGGGCACAGCGGCCCACCGCCCGTTGACCGCCACAAAGGCCTGGCTCTATACCAAGATGCTCGCCTGAACTGAGCAGAGGAATTGTCGATGCTGGAGCTTGTTCTCACCCACTGAGCGTCTCGATCGGTCGAGACGCGAAACCGCGCCACCGGCGAACGATATCCGTCGTTCGCAGTCGATGGCGCGCGACCACGGTTTCAAGAACAGGTTTTACCATGACAATCACCGACATCCGCTCCGAACAAGCGAGCGATATCCCCACCATTCGACAGATCACCAAGGCAGCTTTCGCGCCGATGGCCTATAGCAGCCGGACCGAGGCCGAAATCATCGACGCGCTGCGCGACGCCGGTGCCTTGACGCTCTCGCTGGTCGCCCTCGACCAGGGCGAGATGATCGGCCATGTCGCTTTCTCCCCGGTCACGATCGACGGAGAGGACCTTGGTGGAGACGATATCGGCTGGTACGGCCTCGGCCCGGTCTCCGTCAGGCCTGACCGCCAGAAAGGCGGCACCGGCGGCAGGCTGATCCGCGAAGGCCTGGCGCGCCTGGCCGGCACCGGCGCGAACGGCTGCGTCGTCCTCGGCGAGCCGGACTACTACCAGCGCTTCGGCTTCGAGCACCACGCCGGCTTGTACCTCGATGGCGTGCCGGCCGAGTATTTCATGGCCCAGGCGTTCGCAGGCCCGGTGCCCTCCGGCCGCGTCCGCTACCACGCAGGCTTCGACGCAAGCTGACCTCACCACATGCCTCGGAGCGGGATGCGGCGCCCCCCATACCGCTCCGATCGGTGCCAGCCGATCGCTGGCCGCTGCACGTCTTTGTCGGTCGCTGGTCGACAAGCCGGACGGGGACAAGCGCATGGCCGGCCTCAACTGGAGTGGCGCGGCAGCGACCGGGTTCGACCTTCGCGCCCGCACGAGGTCCGCCGGTGGCTGCTCCAGGCGCAAGGCTGATAACTCGCCGACACCGGGGACGTAACACGCACCGTTTCGACGCCGCTCACAAGACCGAGTATAGTGCCGCCCCTGCGGCTCGTGGGCGCAAGGTGGAACGCAAGGGCCTTTCCCGAAGGGAGTTCGTCGCGCTCGTGGCCGCGCTGATGGCCATCGAGGCGCTGGCGCTCGATATCATGCTGCCGGCCTTGCCGGAGATCGGCGCTGCCTCTCAGGTCAGCGATCCGAACGACCGCTCCCTCGTCCTCACCGTCTTCCTGATCGGCTTCGGCCTTCCGCAGGTGCTGTTCGGGCCGCTCTCCGATCGCTTCGGCCGCCGCCCGCCCATTCTCATCGGCCTTGCCGTCTATATCGCCTGCGCTCGCCTCGCCCGCCATGGCGGACTTTGCAGCACTGCTGTCGCTGCGCTTGATGGCGAGCCTCTGCCTCTTCGGCGCCTGCGTGCTCACCTGTTTCCTCGTCGCCGAGAAGGGCCGCCTGTTCGGCGACGGCAGCGTCAGCACGGCGTCGGCGCTGGACGCACGAGCATCTTGATTTTGCCTCCTGAATGACCGCCCATGGCGACAACCGTCGCGACTCGCCGCTGCCCGGCGATCGCGGGAGGACCGCGAAGTCGAAACGCCAAAGGTGCCGCGTTGAAATCAAGCGTTTCCTTCACCGCCACACTGCTGCTCGTGGCCGCATCCGCGCCCGCCTCTGCGGCGATGGCCGGCGAGACGAGCACCGCGCCCTCGGGCACCTATTGCGGGCAGCTCTCCTCCGCCGGCGTGCTCTCGGATGCCGAGACGCATTTCGAAACCGCCGCCGATGGCACGGTCGTCGGCAAATATGTGTTTTCCGATCAGGGCCACTCCGTCGACGGCGAGCTTGCCGAAACCGGCGACGATGGCGACAGCAGCGATCTCACCCGAAGCTTCATGTGGCGCGACAAATACGGCTACGGCCAGTTGTTCGTCACCTTCACTCCGGATTTCTCCGAATTCGTCGGGAAGTGGAATGCAGGCGGATCAGAGTTTCTGCCGTGGGACGGCCACCGCTGCCACCAGGCAATCAGCTAGCGCGCACAAGCAAGGCCGTCTTTCGCAACAAAGCGGGTCCAGCCCCCTCACGCCGCAACCACACCCCGCATCAGCCCCTCCAGCCAATCCGCAAACACCGTGAGCCGGCGCGACAGATGCTGGCGGTGCGGATAGAGCAGCGCCATCGGCATCGGGGCAGCGTTGTGGTCCGGCATCACCGCGACAAGCCGCCCTTCGTGGATGTGGTCGATCACATCGAAGGCCGGGATCTGGATGAGGCCGAGGCCGGCGAGGCAGCAGGCGATGCTGCCTTCGGCGCTGTTGACGCTGACCCGGCCGGCCACGGAAACCGTGCGCGCCTCTCCCGCCTCGATCCACTCCCAGTCCTCCACCCGGCCGCTCGAGGGAGACGCATAGTTGACCGCGAAATGTTCGGCGAGATCGGCGGGTATTTTCGGCGTGCCGTGGCGGGTGAGATAGTCGGGGCTTGCGACATTGATCAGCCTGAGCGTGCCGAACGGCCGGGCGATCAGGCCGGAATCGGCAAGCGGCCCGACACGCAGCGCACAGTCGACGCTTTCCTCGATCAGGTGCACCGCCCGGTCGGTCATGCCGAGATCGATGTCGATGCCGGGGTAGCGCGCGAGGAACTCCGGCAGCGCCGGCGCCACGATCAGCCGACCGATGCGGCTCGGCAGGTCGACGCGCAGCCGCCCGGTCGGGCCGGAAGCGCTGCGGCGAAACAGGTTCTCCGCCTCGTCCATATCGGAAATCAGCCGCAGGCAGCGCTCGTAGAAGGCGGCGCCATCCTGGGTCGGCGCAACCTTGCGGGTCGTGCGATGCAACAGCCGCGTTCCGAGCCTGGTTTCGAGCGTCTGCACCGCCGCAGACACCGAGGAGCGCGGCAGGCCGAGCGTATCGGCCGCGCGGGTAAAACTGGCGCTTTCGACGACGCGGGTGAAAATGCGGAAAAGCTCGATCCTGTCCATGCCAGTTGCATCCATTGTTCGTCATTTCTGACAAGTCATGTCATGGACGGACGCTTTATGCCAGCGACGCCGACGATATTCTCTCCCTTGCGATGCGCGTCGCAGTCCGCCCTCACGTTGGCGGCGGCACGGCCCGCGCTATTTCGAAACGCGGCGTGCGGCGTTCGTGACGATCAACAGGCCCGCTGCCGGCCGTCAGCACCGGAGCAGTCACGGGACCGCGTGTTGACGACAGCATCCCCGCTCGCCGCAAACCGGCCGCAGCAAGCGGCCGACAAAAGGAGAAACCCATGGCAGACCACAGCATCAACGGCAAAACCGTCCTCATCGCCGGCGGCGCGAAGAACCTCGGCGGCCTCTTGGCGCGCGATTTCGCCGAAAACGGCGCCCGTGGCGTCGCGATCCATTACAACAGCGCGGCGACGAAGGCGGCAGCCGACGAGACCGTGGCCGCGATCAAGGCGACCGGCGCGGTCGCCCACGCCTTTGCCGGCGATCTCACCAGCGCCGCCAATGTCGAAAAGCTCTTTGCCGATGCCAAGGCGGCGCTCGGCGGCATCGACATCGCCGTCAACACCGTCGGCAAGGTCCTGAAGAAGCCCTTCGTCGAGATCACCGAGGCCGAATATGACGAGATGAGCGCGGTCAATTCCAAGTCCGCCTTCTTCTTCCTGCGCGAGGCCGGCAGGCATGTCAGCGACAACGGCAAGGTCTGCACCCTCGTCACCTCGCTGCTCGGCGCCTTCACGCCCTTCTATGCGGCCTATGCCGGCACCAAGGCGCCGGTCGAGCATTTCACCCGGGCCGCCGCCAAGGAATTCGGCGCGCGCGGCATCTCGGTCACGGCAATCGGACCCGGCCCGATGGACACGCCTTTCTTCTATCCGGCCGAAGGCGCCGACGCCGTCGCCTATCACAAGACCGCCTCAGCCCTCTCGGCCTTCTCCAAGACCGGCCTCACCGACATCGAGGACATCGTCCCCTATATCCGCTTCCTTGTCTCCGACGGCTGGTGGATGACCGGCCAGACGATCCTCGTCAACGGCGGCTACACGACGAAGTGACCGTATCGCGCGGCGAGGGTCGCGCTCTCATCCGGACGGCGACGTCGCCCCTCATCCGCATGCCGGCACCTTCTCCCCGCCTGCGGGGAGAAGGGACACGCGGCACCCGCGCGCCTCGTCTCAAAGCAAGCGAGCAAAGCGGGGCGATGACTGCAGAGCGGCTCCCGGCGGGCCTCTCCGATATCAACCACGCCTGCCACATCTTCGACGCATCCCCTCTCCTCGCCTGCGGGGAGAGGGTGAGGGTCAGCGGCTGGCGCGATTGCCTCTCAAGGGCAGCAAGGCACGTCCGTTACCGCCGCGTCCCTGCCCTACAAAATTCGATTGGAATTTTAGAACGTTATATAATGTGATGCATGGGGCCGCATGGCGGACAACCGATCTCAGTGGATGAACTTCATGGCGCATATCCCGTTTCTCGTCCGTCGCCTCCTGGCAGGCCTCGTGCTCCTTCTGGCAGTTGCCCTGCCCACCCTCGCGCAGACGACGCCGCCGCCGGTCACCGTCATCCTGACGCCCGGCCAAAGCCCTGCCGAAATCGAGGCGATCCTGCGGGCTGCCGCCAAGGCTGGCGGGCCGGTGACCGTCGAGTGGCGGGAGGGTGCCGGCAAGGCAGCGCCCGCAGCCGCAACGCCGGGTGATGCGGCGACACCTGCCCCGGCCGACACAGCAACGCCAGCGGCCACGCAGAACGCGGCCGACGCTCAAGCCCCCGCAAACACAGAGAATGCCGCAGCCACGCCGGCCGCTGCCCCGGAAGACAGTCTGGACACGCTTTCCGCACGATTTATCAACGGCTTGCAAATGGGCGTTGCCGGCATGTCCGGCATCGCCGGGGTCATGGCTGACGTTGCGGCAGGCATTCGCGCCGAAGGCTGGTCGGTGGCCTCGGTCGCGGCAGTGGCCGCACTTGCCGTTGCCGCCGGGCTTGCCGCCGCCTTTGCCTGCCGCCTCGTCATCCATCGCCTGTTCGGCGCCTCCTTCGAGGTGGTGGACCTCTTGCACCGCATGCGCGCCTCGATCATCCGGCTCGGCTTCGACATCGCCTATCTCGTGATCTTCGCCGCCGTCGCCCACGGATTTGCCCATCTGCTCCTGGCGCGCGGCACCGCCTCGGCCGAGCTTGCCCATGCGCTGATCACCATTGCCGTCGCTTCCGCCGCCTATGCCGTTGGCGCGCGCTTCCTCTTTGCCCCGACGCGGCCCGAGATCCGCCTGCTCGACATCGCCCACCCGCGCTTTCACGCCAACATGCTGTTCGCCTATGGCGCGTTCGGCGCCGTGGTCGGCGCCAGCCTGCGCTTTGCCCACCAACGCGGGCTCGACGTTGCCGCCACCGACGGCTGGCTGCTGATCGGCGTCACGATCCTGACGCTCGTCAAGCTCCACTGGTTCATCGCCGGCGCGAGCGATATCCGCGCGCTCTTTGCCGGCGAAAACCCCGGCCCCGTGCGTCGCGCTATCGCCTTCGGCGTGCCGGAGTTCTATGCCTTGAGCGCCATCGTGCTCTGGCTGATGAGCGTGATCGTCGCCGGCAGCCCCAACAGCGCGGCCTGGAGCTTTGCCGGCGGCATGACGCAGATCATCCTGCTCGCTCTTCCGATCCTCGCCTTCGGCATCCATTCGCTGGTAGGCGCCGCCGCCGAGCGCCGTCGCACGCCCGCCTCATCGAGGCTGCACGCGGCGATCTCCGGCAGCATCCAGACGGCGCTTGCCGGCGCCACCTGGTTGATCGGCCTGCATATCATCATCGAACTCTGGCGCTCGGTCATGGTCCAGCACGACACCGCCGCTGCCGTCGGCTGGATCGTCGTTCTCGAGCGCATCAGCCTTGCGGTCGTCGCCGCCTGGGTGATCTGCAGCTTCCTCTGGCGCAGCTTCGAAGCCTTTGCGCCCACCGCCCGCCTCGCTTTGCCCGGCGACAGCGAAGACGACACGGTGGTCCAGCAGACAAGCCGCCTCTCGACCATCCTGCCGCTCGTGCGCAACCTCATCTTCGGCGGCATCTTTGCCGTCACCAGCCTCGTCATCCTCTCCGCGCTCGGCATCAACATCGCGCCGCTGATCGCCGGCTTCGGCGTGCTCGGCCTTGCCCTCTCCTTCGGCTCGCAGACGCTGGTGAAGGATGTCGTCTCCGGCATCTTCTTCATCGCCGACGATGCCTTCCGCGTCGGCGAATATGTCGATACCGGCAAGCTCAAGGGCACGGTCGAGCGCATCTCGCTGCGCTCACTTCGGCTGCGCCACCAGAACGGCCAGATCCATACGATCCCCTATGGCCAACTGCAGGCGGTCACCAATTTCAGCCGTGACTGGAGCACGGTGAAGTTCGAGCTGAAATTCGAGCGCGATGCCGACCCCGAGAAAATCCGCAAGACCATCAAGAAGGTCGGCCTTGCCATGCTCGAAGACCCCGAGATCGGCGGCGAATTCCTCGTGCCCCTGAAGATGCAGGGCATCCAGGACGTCACCGAAAACTCGCTCGTCGTGCGCCTCAAGTTCACCGCCCGCCCCGGCAACCCCAGCATCCTGCAACGCGAATCGATGAAGCGCCTGCTGCCGGCGCTGCGCGAAGCCGGCCTCGACCTCGCCTCCAACGCCGTCACCGTGCGCTCCGGCGCCGCCGGTGCAGCCGAGGCGGAGGCGGCCGCTGCCAACCTGGCACTGGCGCGAAAGCCGGTGGCGGCCGAAACGGCGGACGCGGAGGGATAGGCAGGCATACGCTGGCGGCAGCGGTGGGGACAGGCCGGTGCTGTGGCGAGACGAAAGCGCCCACCCTGCTCTCGCAGCCTGGACGCAACAACGTCCGCCGCCAAGACATCATCTCCGCCCACCGCGATCCGGCGACAAGGACCCGCAATCAGTCCACGTGCCGCGACGACCTTTGCGTGTATGGTGGGCCACGCGGGCGCGACAGGAGCGCCTTTCGATGGAGCATTCGGGAATGGATAACGATCACCTCTGGTACTGTCTCGTCGGCACGAAGGATACCAACACCGGCATGGCCCGCTTCCTGCTCGCCGTCGGCGCATTCATCGTGCTCTTCGGCATCCTCTTCTGGCTCCTCGGCCTCTAGGGCCGTCCGACGTCCATCCCCCAATCCGACACGAGCGTGCAGAAGAAACCGAGCGGATACGCAGGCGCGCCTCAGGCGTCCGAAGGCGCATGGCTGCGCCCGGCGCCCTTCCGTTTCTCAAAAGGACCAGCCCGCAGTACACCGCAAAGCTGCATGCGCCCGCACCTTCTCGCTGTCCCCGCGGGAACAATAGTCGGCTCCGGCCATTTGCTAGAACAGGTTCAACGAAAGGCCGAAAGGCCTTTGACCGGAAAGCTGAAGGCTTCCGGGTCGAGCAACGCCCGGCGCAACGAAGGATCAAGGCCGGGCAAGAAGGAAGTCGGAGCAACGCCATGCGCATCATCCTGGTAGCCCTTGTCGCCTCAGTCATGAGCATACTGGTGTTCAAATATGCCGACCATTCGCTCGGCAACACGCAGATCGTTGCAACGGCCGAACAGCTGGCCGCACTTTAAGGTTCCCCCTTTGATCGAAGGTTTCCCTCTTTGATCGCGCTGGAAGCGGAACGATGCTTCGGCCCGGTGCCGCCCGCGATCCCCATCTCTGACTGAAGGCGGCACCCGCACTCGAAGTGCCATCACGAGGATTGCCTTGTCCAGTCGGCGCGAAGGACATCGTTCGCGGTCCGCCGCCGCCCGCAAACCGCTACCGTTTTTATCCCAACGTCTTTGGCCGCTGCCCCGCAGGCGGACAGACATAGACACGTCGCCGCCACATCCCTCCCTGCCCGTCCCACCCCGCTTCGGCCGAGCGATGCAATTGGTAGCGCCCAATTTCGCAACCTCTAATAGACACCGAACGATCGGAGAACGGTCCGAGCACGAAAGTGGTTTTCTCCTAGCCTCCTCCCCCATTTGGGGGAGGAACATTTCGTGAAACCACCCGAGGCGAAAGCGCGCATCTTGCTAACCGCTAAAGTTGTCTTACATAGGCATGGGCAACAATTTATACGATTGAATAAATGAACCTCCGTCTCGTCGCCGGCAGCATGTCCGTCGCTCTCCTGTGCATCGTCGCAATCGTCCTGTTCGCGCCGCGAACCGAGCAATACATGAGCTATTCCAAATATGAGTGGACCCTGTCGGCGCTGCGCAAGCGCCCGGGCGCGCAACCGCAATATGTCGAGGCCTGCGTGTCGGAGTACCTGCCCGACCTCAAGGACGATGCGCTGGAGGGAACGCCCTATTCCAGTCGCGAGGAAATGGCGGAGGACGTCTGCCGGCGCTACTTCAAAGTGTTCGTCGATGGCAGGCTGACCTTCGCCGAGTTCAACCGCTCAATGTACGAGGAACTTCCATTCTCGGTGGTCGAGGAAGCAGAGCGCCGGGAGCCGCGCCCTCCGCGCAGCGAGTGAAGGCCAAAGGTCTCGCCTCTGCACGCACTGTCGCTGCTGGCTCATCCAGCACTTCGTAGCGGTCAGTTCCGTCAGCGCTCGCCTGAGAACGTCCCGGCCGCGCATTCACTCGACGAGACTCCCAGGACGCCGTGCACCCGCCGGCGCTGTCCGCCGATCCCCGGCAAACAGCGGCCCGCCATGCGGCGCCAGCTCTTCTTCGGCCAGCCGGATCAAATCCGCCGCCTGTCCTGCGCTGGCGTTGCAGACAGCCGCGTCGAAACGCTCCGCAAGGGCCGCGTCGGCCCGCAGGAGCAGCCGCGGCAGCCATTTGCCGCGGCCGGACCATCTCCCGCGCCCAAGCAGCATCAGATCGGCGAGCGGCCGCATCAGTTCGGCGGCAATGGCGCGGATCTCGGCGGCCGGGCGTGGATCGCGCAGATCGTCCACCAGGTCGGTGATCTGGTAGCGCAGTCCGTTGCGGATTTCCGGTGTCAACGGCGCCGGTCCTCGCTCCAGGCGTTGTCGCGCCTCGGCCTGGAGTGCTTCGGCACGCGCCCGCTCAGGCCCGATCGCAACACCGCCCGCCACCATGTCCGTAAGCACCGGGCAGCCGCCCGCCATGTCCTGGTCGGCAAACCAGTTGAGCGTCTCGAAATCGTGCACGAAGGCTTCGACCGGAAAGCCGTCGAAATGAAAGCTCTCCCGCCAGGCGGCAGGCAAGGCCTCGTGCAGAACCACCAGGTCGATATCCGAGCTTTCCGTACCCTCACCGCGCAGGATCGAGCCCGCAACGATCGCAAAGATTGCCTGCGGAAAGCGTTCCGCAAGCACTGCCTCGGCCACCATCACCGCCCTCGCCGCGCGGCCCGCCGCCGCTGGCGGGTGCTTTTCCGCCTCCCCGGTGTCTCCAGTCTCGTCGCGCATTCAAGCCTCCAAACGCAAGAACCCTCCCGATATGGCGTCATCACATCGGGAGGGTCCTTGAAGCAGGCGATGGATGCGTATGCTATTGCAGCGTGCGGGTCGGTACAGGCTCTGACGCCGGCTGGCCGACGGCGGCCCCTGCCGGGTTGGCGGCTGAGCGTGCGCCATCGAGGCCAGTCGCGACCACGGAGACGCGGAACGTGCCGTCGAGCGAGCGGTCGAAGATCGAACCGACGACGATGTCGGCCTCGTCATAGACCTCTTCGCGAATGCGGGTCGCCGCTTCGTCGACTTCGAACAGCGTCATGTCCATGCCGCCGGAAATCGAGATCAGCACGCCGCGCGCGCCGCGCATTGACACTTCGTCGAGCAGCGGGTTGGCGATCGCCGCTTCAGCCGCCTTGAGTGCCCGGCCCTCGCCGGTCGCCTCGCCGGTGCCCATCATGGCGCGGCCCATACCCTTCATCACCGACTTCACGTCGGCGAAGTCGAGGTTGATCAGGCCTTCCTTGACGATCAGGTCGGTGATGCAGCCGACGCCGGAGTAAAGCACCCGGTCGGCGATCACGAAGGCATCGGCAAAGGTGGTCTTGGCGTCTGCGATGCGGAAAAGGTTCTGGTTGGGAATGACGATGACGGTGTCAGCCGCCTCGCGCAGGCGCTCGATGCCCTGCTCGGCCGTCTCCATGCGGCGCTTGCCCTCGAAGCTGAAGGGCTTGGTGACGACGCCGACCGTGAGGATGCCCGCCTTGCGCGCGGCCGCCGCAATCACCGGGGCTGCGCCCGTGCCGGTGCCGCCGCCCATGCCGGCGGTGACGAAGCACATATGCGTGCCGCCGAGGTGATCCATGATCTCGTCGATCGATTCTTCCGCCGCCGCCCGGCCGACATCCGGCAGCGAGCCGGCGCCGAGACCTTCGGTGACGGCAGCGCCGAGCTGGATGATGCGCGACGACTTCGACATGGCAAGCGCCTGCGCGTCGGTGTTGGCGACCACGAAATCGACGCCCTGAAGCCCTTCGTTGATCATGTTGTTGATGGCGTTGCCGCCACCGCCGCCGACCCCGATCACGGTGATCTTCGGGCGCATTTCGGTGATCGTGGGCTTCTTGAAATCGGTCATGGCTTGTCTCCTAGAGCCAGCGCCTTGCGGGCGCCCGGCAGCGGCGAATCGGGCAGCTTGTATTTTAGGAATTGAAAAAAGCCATGGAGAAGGCAAGCAAAAAGGGCGACGCGCCTATCCACATATGAATTTTAGCGGGGGCGCAGAGGCGGCCGGACTTCCGCCGCAGAATGGCGAAAACATACAAACAATCAAATCTTTACGCCACATCCGCCCCTCGACCTGACCCTCTCAACGCTGCGCGGAGAGAGGAGACGCAGTCGATGGCCGGCTCCCAAACAGGGACGCGCGGCAGCAAAGACGACTGCCGCGATTGGCTGATCGAGCCTCTTTCCGCTGAGATTGACGGGCGAGCGAGCGGCTGCCGCAAGTTCCCTTGTCCCCGTCAAAACGGCGAGAAGGTTCCGGCAAGGGGATGCGGGGCCGATCGCCGTCCCTGCGCTTTGCCCCTAGGCTTCAAAGCTCGGCCGCGCGCGCACCCGCTCCAGCCAGCCCTGGACGTTTTTCGCCGAGCCCGGGATCTCCATGCCGAAGACGTCGCAGAGCCAGGCGGTAACGCCGGCGGTGATGTCGGCGATCGAGAACTGATCGCCGGCCAGATACGGCCGACCGTCGGAAAGCTCGTCGTCGAGCCAGCCCCATTTCTTCGGCACGGCCACCCGCTCGGTCTCCGCAAAGGCCGGAAACTGTGTCAGCCGCTCGGCAAAGAAGGCATCCGAATGCAGCGCCACATTGCCGACGGTACCGAGGATGACCAGTTCGGCGCGACGGTTCCACATCTCGATCTTGGCGCGGCTGACGGCATCATGGCCGAAGAGCTGCGGCTCGCGCTTCGTCTCTTCGAGATAGCGGCAGATCGCGACGCTCTCGGTAATAATCGTGCCGTCGTCGAGCTCCAGCACCGGGATCTGGCCGAGCGAATTGACCGCCAGGAACTCCGGCGCCTTGTGCTCACCCTTGGCGAAATCGACATCCACCATCGGCAGCGAAATCCCCTTCTCCGCCATGAAGATGCGCACGCGATACGAATTCGGTCCCATGCCCTGATAAAGCTTCATCCTATCCTCCTGTCGATGAGGCGACCGCCCCGTTCCTCCTGAACCGCCTTTAAGCGGGATACTGATTGTTTATAGCAACCGGTTTCATTTAACTCAACGGTTTATTTCAAGGCACGATGAATTTTGTGGGCTGGTGCGGGAAATGGCGGAATCCCTTCAGACGTCACAGGCGACCGAGCCCATGCACTTGAAGCGGTCAGGGCGTCATGCTTCCTTCACTTGAAAACAGGAGCTTGCCATGTTCGCCCGATCCGCCGTCGCCTGCCTCGTCCTCGTCCTTGCCACCGGTCAGGCCACGGCCGCCCTTGCGCCGAATTTTCAGCGTGCCCGCGAACTGAACGCGGTCATCAACGCGGTCGCCGTCGCCGTTCCCAAACACCCGATCGACAAGGTCATCAGCCAAGGCCGCGACCGTTATGCCGTCGTCGCCGGCAAATGCACGGTCATCGCGCGGATCGTCGGTCTGCCGGCAAAACCGGGCGTCGTCGGCCCGCGCCAGTTCGAGGTCGAACTCGACAAGCCCGATTGCGAGTGACGCCAACCGTCCCTAGAGCCTCCATCCCTGGCTCATCACGAACCGCGCCGTGTCTCCCGGCATGATCGCCCTGTCGCCAAAGGCTTTCAACGACTGGCCATCCGGCAAAGCCAAGGTCAGGGCAAAACGCTCGCCCTCAAAGACGCAGGAGACGACGCGGAGCGCCATGCCCTCGCCGTCGTGGCGCACATGTTCCGGGCGCACGAGGACGTCACGAACGGCGCCATCGCCAGCACCTTCCATGCGGACGCCAGGAAGCGCTGAACGCAGCAGCGGCCATTCCAGCGCCCGCGGCGCGCCCTCCGGTACCGCGAGCTTGAGCACCGAGCCGCGGCCGATGAGGCCGCCGACGATGGCGCCTTCGGGTCTGGCGTAGATCTCGGCGGGCGGCGCCATCTGCATCAACCGCCCCTCGTGCATCACGGCGACATCGGTCGCAAGCGCCATCGCTTCCGCCTGATCGTGCGTCACATAGATCATCGTCGCGCCAGAGCGCTCGTGGAAGATGCGGAAGGTCTCCTCCATCGACTTGCGCAAATGCTGGTCGAGATTGGCAAGCGGCTCGTCGAGCAGCACCACGTCGGGCGAAGTCACCAGGCAGCGGGCGAGCGCCACCCGCTGGCGCTGACCGCCGGAAAGGGCTGCGGGTCGGCGGTCGGCATAGTCCGTCAGTTTCACCAGCGCCAGAGCATCGGCGACGCTCCGTTGCCACGCCGAGCCCGAAATGCCCCGCACTTTCAGCGGATAGCCGACATTTTCGGCCACCGTCATGTGCGGCCAGAGCGCATAGGACTGGAACACCATCGCCATGTTGCGCCGCTCCGGCGGCAGCGCCCGCGCGGCATCCGAAAGCCGCCTTTCGCCGAAATCGATCGAGCCGTCGCTCGGCTGCTCGAAGCCGGCAATCATCCTGAGCACCGTCGTCTTGCCGCAGCCGGACGGCCCGAGCAGCGCCAGGAAGCCGCCCTCCCGCACCGTCAGCGACACATCCGAAACCGCCGGCCGGCCGCCGCCGAAATCCTTGGTGAGGTGATTGAGGATCAGTTGCGCCACGGCAGCACGCCTTTCGGAAGGTGGTTTGCAAGCGCCTCGAGTGCCGCCATCAGCACCACGACCATGACGACCACGAGCACCGAAAGGGCTGCGGCCAGGTCCGACGAGCCGCTGTCGTCGAGATTGAAGATGGCAACGCCAAGCGTCTGGGTGCCGGCCGACCAGAGCAGCGCCGAGACCGTCAGCTCGTTGGCGGCGATCAGGAAGACGAGGATGATCGCAGCCCCCGCCGCCGGCGCCACCAAGGGCAGGATCACGTCGCGCATCCGCCTGAAGAAACCGGCACCCGCAAGGCGCGCCGCCTCTTCCAGCGACGGGTCCATCTGCAGGAAAGCACTCATCACCGGCTTGAGGCTGACGGCGAGGAACGAGGAGAAGTAAGCAATCAGGATGATCCAGATGGTGCCGTAGAGCGAAACCTTGAGGATCGGCAGAGGTGCGGCAAAGGTGAGGATGAATGCGACCGCAAGCACGATGCCCGGCAGCGCATAGGGGATCTCGATCAGGATGCCGAGCGTATTGGCAAGCCACCCCTTGCGCCGCGTCATGAGATAGGCCGCGGGCACCGAGACGGCGAGCAGGCCGAATGCGGCCGTTGCTGCAAGGAACATCGAATTGCCAAGCGCCTTCAGCGTCATCGGCTGACGAAAGAGGATTTCTTCGTAAGCGCGAAGCGACACGGTCTGAAGGTTGAGCGGCACGCCATAGGCCGGCACCACCGAGCTCGCGACAAGAGCGGCGAGAGGTGCGACCAGCACGAGAAGCAGGATCGCCACGAGGACCAGCTCGACGACCGGGCGGAAGCGGCCGAGCGAAAAGGCGGCATTCGCCCCGGAAAGGCCGATGATGCGGTAGTCCCGGCCGACAAGCGCCTTCTGCTGAAGGATCAACCCGGCGGCGGCAATGACGGCGATCAGGCTGGAGAGCAGCGCGATCTCGCCGAAGGTGCCGGCGCCGAAGCTGGCAAGCCGCGTATAGATCAGGGTCGGCAGCACCTCGATGCCCGCGGGAATGCCGAGGATCGCCGGAATGCCAAAATTGCCGACGCCGGAGACGAAGGCGATCGCCGCACCGGCAATCAGTCCCGGCAGCGACAGCGGCGCGACGATGTCGCGAAAGACGCGAAGCGGCGTGGCCCCGGCAAGCCGTGCCGCCTCCACCCCGTCGCGCGGCGAGGCCGATAGGCCCGCTTTCAGCGCCAGGAAGACGAGCGGCGCATGCTGCACGCCGAGCAGCAGCGATATGCCAGCCAGCGAATAGAGCGGCTGCGGGCTGCCGAGCGGCGGCGCAATCCCGAGGGTTTTTAACAGCGGGCTCGCCGGCCCGGTCATCTCCACCCAGGCAAGGGCCGTCACCTGCGGCGGGATCATCATCGGCAGCATGAAGGCGAAGCTGAGCGTAAGCTTGCCGCGCACATCCGTCAGCGCCACCACGAAGGCAAAAAGCGCGCCGATGACGACGGAGACGACCATGCCGCCGGTCGCCGTAATCAGCGTGTTGCGGATCGCCGCAAAGGTCGCGGGCTCCGTGAGCACGCCAATCGACCGGCCGGAGACGAGCCCGGAAAAACCGGCCTTCGCCAGGCTGAAGAGCGGCAGCAGGCAGAGAAGAAACAGGCAGGCGAGAACGAAGGGCGCCAGCCAGCGCGGCTCGGCAGCGGGGCTGGCGCCTGCCCGTAGCTTGGGCGCGCCCATCGTCCGGCCTTGAATGGGAAAGCGCAGCCAGCGGGGCCGGCTGCGCGCATCGTTACGTTTCAGCATTGAACCGATCAGTTCGTGCCGAAGATGCCGGAGAAGGTTTTGAGGTCCGCATCGGAATTCTTCACGGCCTCGGCCGCATTGACCGGCAGCACCTTGATCGTCTCGCGCGCCGGATAGCCCGCAGGCAGCGCCACGCCGTTGCGGGCCGGAATATAGCCCATCTTCACCGCCGTCTTCTGGCCTTCCTCGGACAGCAGGAAGTCGACGAACTTCTTCGCCGCCTCGACGTTCTTGGCGGTCTTCAGGATGCCGACGGGCTCGGTCACGGCAGACACGCCCTCGGCCGGGAAGACGAATTCCACCGGCGCGCCCTTGGCCTTCTCGCGGATCGCTATGAAATCGACGAGCATGCCATAGGCCTTCTCACCGGTCGCAACCGCCTTCAAGACGCCGCCATTGCCGCCGGCAGCCGTGGCGCCGTTTGCGGCGAGCGCCTTGTAATAGTCCCAGCCGAGGCCATCGATGCCGGTCAGGGTCTGAGCGTGAATGAGAGCCGCACCCGAGGTCAGCGGGCTCGGCATGGTGACGAGGCCCTTGGCCTCGGACTTCACGAGATCCTGCCAGCCCTCAGGCTTCATGGCGGCGGAGGTATTGTAGACGATCCCGGTGGTGATCATCTTGGTCGAGTAATAGGCGCCGTCCGCATCATAGAGCGCCGCGTCGTAGTTTGCCGCTTCCGGCGACTTGTAGTCGGCGAGATGGCCGGCTTCCTTCAGCCGCTGCATGGTCACGGTGTCGGCGATCAACAGCACGTCGGCCACCGGATTGCCGGCCTCGATCTCGGCCATCAGCTTGGCCATGATCTTGGTCGTGCCCTCGCGCACCCATTCCACCTCGATGCCGGGATTGGCGGCCTGGAACGCGTCGACCGTCGCCTGCGCATCCTCGTTCGGCTGGCTGGTATAGAGCACCAGGCTCTCGGCATAGGCCGCGGTCGAAAGCAGGCCTGCGACAACAGCGCCGGCAAGGACGGAGACAAACGATTTCATGGATATACCCTCGTGTTGAAACTGGCGCCGAGGGATAGGGCCACCCTTTTACAGGGGTATGACAGAACCGGGGGACGCGCGATCTGTGGGTCCCGATGCAGGTCGCGCAAATGTGCGCAGCGGTTTTGCGGCGACGACGTGCATAAAAACAAGAGCTTCACGCGATGAGCTTTAGCGCGCGCCCGTCGATATCTGGCTGCGGTGGAGCACATAGGCATTGGCCAGTGTGTACAGGAAATCGCGGTCACTGTAGTGCGCATAGTGGTCCAGCCTGTAGACGCGCGCGAAATTTCGGGCAGCGACCTCGAACTCCGGTCCGAGTGCATTGTCGACATCGCCAAAATAGAAGCCGATGGCCTTCAGGTATTTCTGAATGAGGCGAAGGTCGCCCTCCGCCGACTGGATGGTCAGCTTGTTGAATTCGTTGGTGGTGAAGATCGACAGGTCGTCATTGGTGTTGCGGTGCTCGAAGGTCATGACATAGCCGAGGTTCTCCGCAGCGATGAAGGCGTGCATCGTCTTCAGGATGACGTTGTAATCGACAGGCTTCCCGCTCAAGGGCGCCATGCCGCGGTTGAAGAACAGCATCATCGAGGCGATCCGCGACGTCATGGAAAAGGGACTGCTCGGCGAGTAGCCCAGCACCTCGAAGACGCAGCCGTCGGCCTCATAGTCCTCGGCCGGATCGAGCACCCGGCGCAGATACTCGTTGTCCACACCGATAATCCGGTTGTCCTTGCCATAGTGAAGCCGGCCCTTGATGGGAGCGCCCTCTTGGGTCGCGGCCTGCCCCGCCTCGACGGCCAGCTCGCGAATGGCCATGCCGAGCCGGCCCATCAGCATTGTCGCGATCACCGCCTCGACAGCGGCCTTTTCCATGCCGTTTCTGGGAATGACCGCACTGCCGTGGCCGACATAGGCATCGAGCGCGCCGAAGCTTGCTGCGAATTCCCCCTGCAGCTGGCCGTACCAGTTGGGCAAAAGCGCCTTCAGCGCAAAGCTTCGCCGCTCCAGCTTCCGCCACAGCGCCGCAAAGTCGTTAATGGTGATCTCGAAGACATACGGAATATCGAGTGCGGCATTGAATTCGTCTGCCATTGAGTACCTCCCGAAGCACTCGGCACCACCACCTGCAATAAAGAATCCCCCAAGCTACACTCACATATCGACCGAAGGCGTCATAGTCATCCATAGGGGTTAGTGCGGTGCGGCACAGGCCGGCCCCACCGAAACGATGCGCACCGACGTTTTTTTTTCAGAAAAATTCGCGGCCATGTCACACCAGCCGTTGCTCGCTCGTCATGGTATCGGAACCAACGAAAGGAAACGGAACCATGACTGCCAAGATCGACCTTTTCGCCGCTGCCCCGCAACTGATGAAGAGCTGGACCAGTGTCTCGATGGCCGTGGCCGCGAGCCTTGACACCACCATTATCGAACTCGTGAAAATCCGCGCCTCGCAGATCAACGGCTGCGCCAACTGCATCAACATGCACACCCAGGAAGCCCGCGAAAAGGGCGAGACGGAACAGCGCATCTACCTGCTTTCCGCCTGGCGCGAAGCACCCTGCTATTCCGATCGCGAGCGCGCCGCGCTAGGCTGGACCGAAGCACTGACTCGCCTGTCCGAGGGCCACGGCCACGATGCGGCCTATCAGGCGCTGAAGGACCATTTCACCGAGGAGGAACAGGTGAAACTTACGCTGATGATCAACGTCATCAACGGCTGGAACCGTCTCGCCGTCGGCTTCGGCCTCTGGGTCGACCCGGCAGCCGCCAAGGCCGCCGCGCAGGCTGCCGCCTGATGGCGGTGAGCGCCCATGAGGACGCAGCGGCGGTCTTCGATCCGCTGCGTCCAAGACTCGTCCGCGTCGCCTACCGCATGCTCGGCTCGGTCGCCGATGCGGAGGACATGGTGCAGGAGGCCTTCATCCGCTGGATGGGGGCCGACCGCACCTCCGTGCGCGAGCCGGAAGCCTTCCTGCGCCGCACCGTCACGCGGCTCTGCCTCGACCAGTTGAAATCCGCGCGCCTGAAGCGCGAGACCTATGTCGGCCCCTGGCTTCCCGAACCCGTCGTCGAGGAAGAGCCGGAGGACGACGTCACCCTGCCCCTGATGCTGGCGCTCGAACGGCTCTCGCCCTTGGAGCGCGCCGCCTTCCTGCTGCACGACGTCTTCGGCCAGAGTTTTGACGAGGTGGCCGTGACGATCGAGCGCGATGCCGCCGCCTGCCGCCAGCTTGCAGCCCGCGCCCGCACCCATGTGCGCGCGGAACGCCCCCGCTTTGAGATCGAGCAGCAGCGCGGCCTCGAACTTGCCAACGCCTTCTTTGCAGCCTCCCGCCACGGCGACATGAAGACGCTCGGCGCCATGCTTGCAGCCGATGTCAGCGTGCATGCCGACGGCGGCGGCAAACGCCCGGCCGCAATGCAGCCGATCCTCGGCTTTGATCCGGTGATGAAGGTGCACGAGCAACTGGCCGCCCTCTTTGCCAAGCACGGCTCGACGCTGATACGCGCCGGCTTCATCAATGGCCTCCCCGGCTTCGTCACCCGCGAGGCCGACGGCGAGCTGCAGACGACGGCGCTGGAGATTAAGGATGGCAAGGTCGCGGCGATCTACGTGGTGCGCAATCCGGACAAGCTGGCGCATCTGCATTAGGCGCAAGCTGTCGCGACCTGTCGCCTCGCGTTTCAATTGTCGGAGCGCTGGCCCTCGCTAGAGGCCCGCGGATCGGCACCCAAGGAGCGGATCGGTCGGTTTGACATGGCGTGCGGTGCCAGAGGGCGCCGCATCGAACGCGACGTCCCTCCAAGGCTCCAAATGCCCAACAGGCGCTAAGCCGCCCGCCCCCGCTCGGCACCACCCGCTTCGGGTATCCGCGCGATCACCTTGATCTCGAAATCGAAGCCGGCGAGCCAGTTGACGCCGATGGCGGTCCAGTTCGGATAGGGCTTTTCGGAAAAGACGCGGTCCTTGACCGCAAGGATCGTTTCGAACTGGTTCTCCGGATCGGTGTGGAAGCTCGTCACGTCGACGATGTCGTCGAAAGTGGCGCCGGCCGCCTTCAGCGTCGCTTCGAGATTGTCGAAGGCGCGCTCCACCTGGCGGGCGAAGTCCGGCTCCGGCGTGCCGTCCTCACGGCTGCCGACCTGGCCGGAAACGAACAGCAGATCGCCGGAACGGATAGCTGCGGAGTAACGGTGCTGCTCGTAGAGCGCATGCCGGCCGGCGGGAAAGATTGCATCACGTAACGTCATGGAACTTGCCTTTCTGGTTTACGGGATCGGCACAAAGGAGGACGAGCCGGATGCCGGGCCCTCCTTCACAAATGCCTTCCAATTTGATATACGGAACGTATCTGAAATAGCGAAATACGGCACGTATGTCAATTCCATATACGCACCGTATCTGAAATTGAGGGCGATGATGGCCAGAAGCCGCCAGGAAACGATGGAGGAAAACCGCGCGAAGCTGATTTCGGCGGGCCGGAAGGCCTTCGCGGAAAAGGGCTATGCCGCCGCCTCGATGGATGAACTGACCGCCGATGTCGGGCTGACGCGCGGCGCGCTCTATCACAATTTCGGCGACAAGCGCGGGCTGCTGGCCGCGGTCGTCACCCAGATCGACGGCGAGATGGCCGCCCGCGCCAAGGAGATCGGCGCCGGTGCCGCAGCCGGCGACCACTGGCAGGCGATGCTTGCCGAAGGGGCCGCCTATATCGAGATGGCGCTCGATCCCGAGGTGCAGCGCATTGTGCTGCTCGATGGCCCGGCCGTGCTCGGCGATCCCTCGAAATGGCCGAGCCAGAACAGCTGCCTGTTGGCGACGAAGCGGTCGGTGGAGCATCTGCTGGACAAGGGCGTATTGAAACCGGTCGATGCGGAAGCGGCCGCGCGGCTCTTGAGCGGTGCCGCGCTCAACGCCGCCCTCTGGGTTGCCGCCAGCGACGAGCCGAAGACGGTTTTGCCGAAAGCGATCGACGCCTTCCGCGCCATGGCGACCGGGCTGCTCGCGGATCGCTGATCCGCCAACGAACCAGTCTCGACGACCGCCGTGGTGGAGACTATCCGCGCGTGCCGGCCAGTTCCCAGAGATCGATGCCGCCCGAGCGCCCCTTCACATGCACCATGCCCATCGCGCGGAAGTCGAAGAGATCGGCAACGGCTGCATGCACCGCCCCGCTCACCAGGATCGAGGTGTTGTACTCCTTGTTCAGCCCTTCGAGCCGCGAAGCGACATTGATCGTGTCGCCCATGGCCGTGTATTGCTGGCGCGCAATCGCACCGAAGCTGCCGACGACCGCCGGCCCCGTATGCACGCCAAAACGCGTGAACAGTTCCGGACGACCGCCTTTGCGGTTGGTCTCGTTGAGGCGATCGACCGCTGCCTTCATCGCCAGCGCGCAATGACAGCCATTCTCGATGTGCTGCGGATCGGCAACCGGCGCGTTCCAGATGACGAAAATGCTGTCGCCGAGATACTGGATCACCGTTCCGTGGTACTGCTCGGCCACCGCGTTCAGCATCTCGAAATAGGCCGAAAGAATATCGACGACCTCCTCGGGCGAATGCTGTTCGGAGATGGTGGTAAAATCGCGCACGTCGGTGAAAAGCGCGGTCACCTCCTGTCGCCTGCCGCGAACCGCCGCGCCGCCCTCGGGGTCGATGATCCGGCGGACCACCTCGCGCGGAACGTAAAGCGCAAACTGGACGATGGCGCGCCGGCTGGCGGAAAGCGCGCCGCCAAGCGTGTTGATCTCGGTGATCCAGGAATGCGGAGCGTCGTTGCCGGCAAAGTTCAGGTCGCCGATCCGCCGCGCCTCGTCGGCAAGGTGATAGAGCTTGCGGCTGATCACCCGTGACAGCATCAGCGAGCCGATGACACCCGCCACCAGCAGGCCCCCGGCAATCATCAGGTTGCGCACCAGCAGCCGGTTTGCCTGCGCCACCAGGTCCTGCAGCGGCACGACGATCGCGACCGAGCTGCCCTTGAACTGGCCGGCAACGCTGACCGGCGCGATCTGCACCAGATAGCGCTCGCCGGCAAACTCGGCCTCGGTAAGCCCGCCACCCGCATAGACGGAGTCCTTGCGCAGCCCGGCGACGACGTCGAGGCTCGGATCGAGGCTGCGCATATCGGCCCCGCGCCCGCCCGACCAGGCCCCGAGGATCATGCTCATGACCGCGGGATCGGAATGGGCGACGAGGTTGTTGTCGCTGCCGATGACATAGGACCGGGCCCGCGGCGAGATCTCGCGCGCATCGAGCAGGCGGCTGACGGTCTGCAGGTGAATGTTGGTGCCGACCACAATGCCGCGAGTCCCCTTCAGCGGCGCTGCCAGCGCCAGGGTCGGCACCTTGAGCGTGCCCGTGACATAGGGCCCGACGGAAACCGGACCGCCGGTTCGAAGGGCCGCCTGATACCAGGGGGTCTGACGCGGGTCGAAATTCGTGCGCTCGAACGGACGTTCCCCGATCTGCTTGGCCCCAGCATCGAGGAAGCGAAGCGTCGAGACTGTGCCCGCGTCCTGCCCATGGGCCAGCAGGCGGACCGCAAAGGCCGTGCCCACAGGCGCTTCGAGCGCCTGGCGCACATAGTCTCGCTCCGTATTGATCACCTGCAGGTAGGAGCCGTCGGGATAGCCCGCATAGATGCTCGTCGCGTTGGAAACGCTTCTGAGCACCTCCAGGAAGAATTGCTCTTTCGGCTGCAGGTCGCCGGGTGGCGCGACGGCCAGCTGCGGCACGGTGGACGCAAGCGCCACCGCCTCGTGGCCGCCTTCGAGCGCATTCCTGTAGCCCTCGATCAGCCGCAGGCTCATCTCGCGCATGTGCTTCTCGCCGGCAAGGATCGCCGCCTGCCGCCCCTGGCTGAAGGCCATCCAGATGATCGGCGTTGCCGTTAAGACGAGCAGCGCGACCACGAGCACGCTGAGATGCACCCTGAGAGGCCTGGACCAGTTCACGCAGTTCCCCCGAAACGCGACTGTACGCCGGCGACCCTAGCACCTGCCTTCATAAGGAGGAATGCATATTCTTTCAAAGAAATAGGCCATTTCACGCCCTGACGAGAGAATGAAATGGCCCGGTTCAGGTGAAGGCTTTTCTTGCCTCAGTTCAGCGGGATGGCGTTGCCGTCCTTGCTGTCCTGATAGGCGGAGGAGAGTTCGTCGTATTTCGCGCGGATCGCCTCGGCGCGGGCCTTCAGGCCGCTCCGCTGCGGCTCGGGCAGAGCGTCGATCAGCGCGTGGATCGACTGGCCCTTCCAGAACGCATTCGTCCGGTTGTAGCCGCCGGGCTCCAGCGTGAAGACCTCCTTCAGGATCTTCAGGTCATGCGGGATGGAGAAACTGTCGCGCGAATCCTCGTGGCTGAAGAAGTAGAAGAAGTTGTCGAAGCCCGCCCAGGTGATCGCCGAAAGGCACATCGAGCACGGCTCGTGCGTGGAGAGGAAAATGAGGTCGCGGCTGTCCGGGCGCTCCGTTCCCTCGATCTCGTAGAAGCGCTTCAGCGTGTGAACTTCGCCGTGCCAGAGCGGGTTTTCCGTTTCGTTGTTGGTTTCCACGAGCACGGTCGAAAGATCGGATTTGCGCATCAGCGCGGCGCCGAAGATCTTGTTGCCGGCGGCAACGCCTGCTTCCGTCGCCGGAATGATGCCCTTCTCCATCGTGCCGAGCAGCGCATCGAGGAGCGCGTAGTTGTCGGTCTGCTGTGTCATTCCCAGTGTCCTTTCGTTGGGGTTCAAAGCAACGCCAGGAAAAACAGGAAACGGTCCCCTGCCCGGAATGGCGGTATTTCAAAGCAATCCTAGGAAAAGTGCGAAGCGGTTTTCCGTCGAGGATTGCGTATTTCAGAGCAATCCTAGGAAAAGTGCGAAGCGGTTTTCCGCCCAGGATTGCGTATTTCAGAGCAATCCTAGGAAAGGTGCGAAGCGGTTTTCCGTGCGGGATTGCATATTTCAGAACAAATCCCGGGAGAAGTCTGAAGCGACCTCCCGCCGGGATTGGGCATGCTTAGAGATCGCGCCCGTTCAGTGCGCCTCGATCAGCGGCACCTCCACGCCCTTGGCGTCGTAGAGCTTGCCGTTGAGGAAGTAGTCGCCGTCATGCAGGCGGGCAATGTCCTGGTAGCGGATCGTGCGCTCCGTTGCCGCCACGAACACCGATTGCTGGTCGGAATTGCCCACGGTGAAGTGGTTGAACAGGAGGTTGAGCAGGATTGCCATGACCGCCGCCGACGAGATGCCCGAATGGAAGATCGTCGCGACCCAGGTCGGGAAGTGCTCGTAGAAACCGGGCGCTGCGATCGGGATCATGCCGAAGCCGATCGAGGTCGCAACGATCACCAGGTTCATGTTGTTGTTGTACTCGACCTTGGACAGCGTGCGGATGCCGCTGGCTGCAACCGTGCCGAAGAGCACGATGCCGGCGCCGCCGAGAACCGAGGTCGGAACGGAAGCAACGATACGCCCCATGACCGGCAAGAGGCCGAGGGTCACCAGGAACATGCCGCCGGTCGCCACCACGTAGCGGCTCTTTACGCCCGTCACCGCCACGAGGCCGACATTCTGGGCAAAGGCGCTCTGGGTGAAGGAACCGACGATCGGCGCGAGAATGCTCGACAGCATGTCGGCGCGAAGGCCGTCGCCGAGCCGGCGCGAATCCACCTTGGTCTCGACGATCTCACCGACGGCGAGAATATCGGCCGAGGTTTCGACCAGCGTCACCATGATGACGATCAGCATCGAGATGATTGCGGCAAGCTCGAAGGTCGGGTAGCCGAAATGGAAGACCTTCGGCAGTGCGAAGACCGGACCGTTGGCAACCTGCGAAAAATCGGTCATGCCGGCCACATAGGCGATGCCCGTGCCGATGACGATCGAAAGCAGGATCGAAAGCCGCGAGATCGACGCATTGCCGAGCTTGCTCAACAGCAGGACGATGATCAGCGTCACCGCTGCAAGCTGGATATTGGCGGTGCTGCCGAAGTCCGGCGCCGCCTTGTTTCCGCCCATGGCCCAGAAGGCCGCAACCGGCATCAGCGTAAGACCGATGGTGGTGATCACGATGCCGGTCACCAGCGGCGGAAAGAAACGGGTGATGCGCGAAAACACCGGCGTGATCAGAAGACCGATCAGCGAAGCCACGATCACCGCGCCCAGAACCGCCGGAATGCCGCCATTGCCCGAAATCGCGATCATCGTCGCAACGCCGGAGAACGAAACGCCCTGCACCAGCGGCAGGCGGCTGCCGAAGAACGGCACGCCGATCGTCTGCAGGATGGTCGCAAGCCCGCCGGCAAAAAGCGAGGCGGTCACGAGCAGGCCGACATCGGCGGAATTCAACCCGGCCGCCTGGCCGAGGATCAACGGAACGGCGACGATGCCGCCGTACATGGTCAAGACGTGCTGCAGCCCGTAGGCCAGATTGGCACCGACACTCAGCCGTTCGTCTTCGGGATTTTCCGGTAGTGCATTTTCCTCTGCAATGCTTGCCAAGGGTATCTCCTCCATACCTTGTGCGATTGCCCCGTCTCCAGCGGGACAAGCAAAAAGGTAACCGAAGGAGGACAAATCTCGTCTTCCTAAAAAAGGCGAAACACCTTTCGGGATTCGACTGGGAATAGGTAACGGCCGTTTCGACGCCCATTCGGGCCGATTGGCAGCGACGGCCAAGACCGACTTCCGACCGGCTGCGGCACCCGAAAGCCCGGTCAAGCGGGTCCAGATAGACCCAAAGATGGAACGGCAGCAATCTTCAGCTTGGCGTTGAGTTCAGCTAAAGAATTTGTCGCGAGTTCTCGCAATAACATATTCCAACAGGTTGAAAACATGAAAAAGTTTAACTTCGCCCTTCTGGCGTCGGCAGTTGTCATGTGCCTATCGACGACAGCAAAAGCCGAGGACCTCGTCTTCACGCTGAAGAACGGGACCAATTCTGTCCTGAACAATTTCTACGCCTCTCCGACCGGCGTCGACAACTGGGAAGACGACATCTTCGGCCGGCAGGCTCTTGGCCCCGGCGAAGAGATGGAAATCACCATTGCCGACGGCCGCAGCGTCTGCCGGTACGACATGCGCTTCGAGTTCCAGGGCGACGATCTCGACACGACGACCGATACGCAGGACCTCTGCGAAATGGGTTCCTACACGATCCACGAGTAAAGAACGCCCGGCGGGGAGCCTCAGCGGACCCCCGCCGCATGCGCCTTCAGGCGGCCTCCAATACACCGCTAGCGCGACAGGTTTCGGCAAAGGCGATCGAAACGGCCGAGAGCTTGATGGCCTGCCAATAGCGGTAGTCGTGCACCAGGGCCGTCGAAATCCAGCACGCGCCGCGATTGCTCGTCTTCGCCCAGCCGATCAACCCCGCCTCGCGCGCCAGGCCAAAGAGCCGCGCCGTATGGGTTCTGGAAATGCGGTACCGGCTCGACAGGGCATTGGGAGACACTCTTCCGATCCAGATCGGCGCAGCACTTTCGCCAGCCAGCGCTGGCGCATTCTTGATCAGGTCGTGCAGCACGCTGCTTCCGGAATCCGAACAGACGAACTTGGCGATGCTTGGTGGCGGCTTGTGCCAGTCGCGACGCGCCAGCAGCAGGCGCGCGAAACGGGGCTGCGCGCCATGCAAGAGACCGGGCTCCTGCCGCGACAGCGCATAGCGGTCGCCGCCATCGATGAGATCGAGCGCGCGCAGATGAATATCGAAGTAGCGCCGGATGAGCGCCTCGCTCATCTCCGTCGCGCGAACAGCGCGCTGGCGGCCGTCTCCACGCTCCAGCGGTTCGACAAAGCGGTATCTCCGCATTTCCAGGAGAAAGGCATGCACCGTGTTGCGGCTTGCGATCGCGCTCATGGTGCGGGCGAGATTGCCCGGTGAAATCGGCAGGCAAGCCCTATCCTGCAGATGCTCGAAATGCATGGCCATCGTCATCTGGCTGAGCATCCAGCGCCGCAGATCCGCCACGTAGTGCACTTCCCGCGGCAAGGCGAGATGCGTTTCCAGCAGTTCGCGCGCAGCGGAATCGAGCCCCTCGCGAAAACGATCCATCCGGACCAGATCTTCGGCAGTATAGGGCGGCGACAGCGCCGCGGCGGAAACGACGGATAACGGCATGATCGGGAGTTTCCGGCAGGGTCGACCGCGCGGGATGGCGGCCGACCGGAAGGAAGGTTGCAGACCCATCATACTGGGATCGCAGACGAAATCCAGCGTCCGGAGACCTGCCGCCAGGCCGGGAAGCGCCCGCTTCGAAACCACCCGCGACTGCCGCCGAAAGCGCCCCGCGCAGGCCGCCCGACGAGCCGCCTATCAAGCCGGAAGCGGCGGCATCTCGGGCGCGACGAGCCCGCCGAAAGGATCGTGCCAGACCTCGATCTCGTCCAGCCGCCCGGCCCAGCGCGCAAGCGCCGGATAGTCCGCGATCGGCAGCCGCGCCGCGTCGTTGTAGGGCAGGAACGTCGCCATGCGGAAATCGGCATAGGAAATGCTATCGCCCAGCAGCCAGGCGCGGCCTGTCAGCTCTTCCTCCAACAATCGCGCCGCCCTGTGAAAGCCCCTCAACCCCTCCTCCACCATCGCCTCTTCGCAAGGGCCGATGCCGTAGCGCAGCTTGGTGCCGCGCTCCCAATGCACCATGTCGCAGGCCTTCACGAAGTTCTCCTTACCCCAGCTGATCCAGCGGATCATCTCCGGCTCGTCGTCATCCCTTCGCCAGAAATTGGAACCGAGCTTTCGGGATAGAAAGCAGGCGATCGCATCCGCCTCCCAGAGCGCCCGGCCGGGACGCTCCAGGATCGGCAGAAGCAGGTTGGGATTGAGCGGCCGATAGCGGTCCGCTTGCCCCGGCGCCAATGGCTCGGCAAATTCGAAGGCGACCTCGGCCTTCAGAAACCGCGCTGTTGCCACGGCCAGACGCGGATTGGGGTTTCGGCTGAAATAAAGCTTCATGCGGCGTCGCTCCCTGTTACACTTCATGAAGACGAACCAAGGCGGCGTTTGCCGACAGCCGGAAACAACAATAATCGGCGATCGCGGCGAAAGCCGGCGATCGGCGATCGATAGCCGCCGATGCGGTTTCCAGCCAGCCATCTGTGAATTCGTTTCTCAATTCCTGCGAAATCCGCCTGCCTAATGCCGATCCGCAGCCCGACCTATCTCTCTGCCCGACAGCGATGCCTCACCGATCGCAGCACCGCACATCAACACCTGCCATTCAACAGCAAAGGACAGGACACATGACACTCAAGGATATTCTGCCCGGCAAGCTCGGCTTTGGCGCAGCTCCGCTCGGCAACATGTTCCGCGAAATCCCCGAACAGGAAGCGCTTGCGACCGTCGAGGCCGCCTGGAACGACGGCATCCGCTATTTCGACAACGCTCCCTTCTACGGCGCCGGCCTTGCCGAGATCCGCATGGGCGAGGCGCTCGCCGGACGCCCGCGTGACGAATACGTCATCAGCACCAAGGTCGGCCGGGTGATCCTCGACGAGATCGAGGATGTCAGCGCCCGCGACCTCGGCGAGAAGGGCGACGTCTTCCGCTACGGCCGCCCCAACAAGATCGTCAACGACTACACCCATGACGCGACGCTGCGCTCGATCGAAGACAGCCTCAAGCGCCTGAAGACCGACCGGATCGAGATCGCCTTCGTCCACGACGTCGCCCAGGATTTCTACGGCGACGAATGGCTCGACGTCTTCGAGACCGCACGCAAGGGCGCCTTCAAGGCGCTCGACAAGTTGCGCGACGAGGGCGTGATCAAGGCTTGGGGGCTCGGCGTCAACCGGGTCGAGCCGATCGAACTGCTGCTGGCGCTCGAAGGCCCCCGCCCCGATGGCTTCCTGCTTGCCGGCCGCTACACCCTGCTTGACCATGATCGGGCGCTGCAGCGCGTCATGCCCGAAGTCACCAAGCGCGGCCTCGGCATCGTCGTCGGCGGCCCCTATAGCTCCGGCGCGCTCGTCGGCGGCCCGAACTTCGAATATGCCCCGGCGACGCCCGCCATCCTCGACAAGGTTGCGCGCATCAAGGCGATCGCCGACCGTCATGGCATCTCGATGAAGGCGGCCGGCCTGCAGTTCTCGCTCGCCAACCCCGCGGTCGCCGCCGTCATCCCCGGCGCCAGCCAGCCTTCCCGCATCGCCGAAGACCGCGCCGCCCTCAACGAGGCCGTTCCGGCCGACTTCTGGCGGGACCTGCGCGCAGCCGGCCTCGTCAACCCGGAGGCGCCGCTGCCGATTGCCGGCTAAGCAATTCCAGGAAAAGTGCACAGCGGTTTTCCGACCGGAATTGCGTCTGTACGAAACCTTGAAACCCATCAGGCCGGCGCGAAGGGCCGCAGGGCCTCGACCAATCCGGTCGTTCCATAACGAACCTCGCCGCCCGGCTCGACGTCGATCAGCCCGCCCTTGTTATGGGCGTCGTAGAGATCGACCAGAAGCCGGGCGGTGCTTGCGCTCAAGGCCCGCTCCAGCGCCTCCTGCCACGCGCCGCGCGGCACCGCTTGCGCCATGATCGTACGCCCGAGCAACGGGCCCAGGGCCGCGGCCACGTCGCTGGCGCTATAGCGGCGCGGTCCCTCGACATGCACGATCTGCTCCACCGTTTCCGCGACCGGGCGGCGGAGCAGGTCCGCAGCCATGCGCCCCACGTCTCCGGTCGAAACGGCGGCAAAGCTCCGCTCCACCGGATGATGCAGGCTCGGAAGGGCACCGGTCGCGATCGCCGCCGGGATGCCGCGCGCCCAGCCTTCCATATGCTCGGCCGATCGCAGGAAGATCTTGGGCATGTCGAGCCGGCGAAGCCGCTCCTCGAAGAGACGGAAGACGGTGGGCATGCCGATATCCTCGGGCACGTGGGCGCCATAGTCGGAGATCGCCAGCACGCGTTTCGGCCGCGCCTGCGCCAGCGCTCCCACCATGCTCTCGGTGAGCGAACGCATTTCCGCTCTGGCATCTTCGGCCTTGAGCGGCGGCGGCAGGATGATCTGCACGGCCTCGGCTTCCGCGATCGCCGCCCCGAGCGCTGCCGTGTCACGCAAATCGGCAAAGGCGACGTCGCAGCCGATCGCCTGCAATGGACCGGCCTTTGCCGGATCGCGCAGCACCGCCCGCACCGGCAGCCCCTCCGCGCGCAGGGCCGACGCCGTTGATGTCCCGACCTTTCCGGCCGCTCCGAGAATGACGAACATGATCTTTTTTCCTTGCTGAAGACGGGCAAGGACTAGGGATCAGGCGGAACCCGGTCGCACAGATTCAGCCAGGATTTTGCAGCTTCGGTCAGATTTCGCCGGAGCGCCGCATGATTGCGCCCGGCGTCTCGCCGAGCAGCCGGCGCATGGTCGAGGCCATATGGCTTTGATGGGAAAAGCCCGCGGCGACCGCGATCTCGCTCGCCGGCAGGTTCGTCGTGGTCATCAGCGCGCGGGCAAATTCCACACGGCGACGGATGACATATTGATGCACCGGCAGGCCGGTGCTGTTGCGAAAGAGGATTTTCAGCCGGGTGGCGCTCAAGCCCGCGACCGCGGCGAGATCGGCCAGATGAAGCCGCTGGTCCAGATGGGTCTCGATGTACTCGGTCAGCCCCCGCAACTGCCGCGCCGAGAGCTTGGGTTCGCTGTGCCCTTCCGCCCGCGCGCCGCCGGTCGCGCTTTCGATCAGCCGCACGGCCAGCGCATTGGCGAGAAGGTCGACATAGAGCGGATCGGACGGCGTCTCCGCTTCGAGATCCGCCTTGATCGCCCAGCCGATCGCCTCGAGCCGGGCATCGCGGACCTGCATCTGCGGCAGCAGCTCGACGCTCTCCCGCCCGAGATCCGCCGCCACGCCATCGAGCAGCGCGCGCGAGAAACTCAGCCTGAGGATCCGACAGTCCGCATCGTCCTCCCAGGAACCGTCGACGCCCGCCGGCACGATATCGATATCGCCCGGCTTCTGCACCCGTCGCATGCGCCGCCCGCCGCAGCGGCAATCGGCGTTGACCGGCGGCCCGAAATGCATGCCCAGCCGATGCATGTCACCGCCGGGCACATGCACCAGCCCGCGCGGAATATGGATGAAATCCGCGGCAAGCCCCTTCCACGCCCGTCCGGCGCTCGTGAACAGAACCTGCGGCGTCTGGATTGCGGAAAGTGTCATGATCTGTCGCCGTCCTGATGCCGGTTTGCGGGCACCATGCTACGTCCCAAACGGCCACCGAACAACCACGCGCAAAAACCTGCGGACGACAAAGGATCAGAACGGGGGTCAGAACGGATTGACGTAGTTGGTGATCGCGATCTGGCGCAAGAGCACCCGGCGGATCACGTGCGCAGCCTTCACCCGCTCGGTAAAGATCGCCGCATCGCCCGTGGCGCCGGCCGGCAGCCGTGCGGCGAAGGCCTGGTCGTCGAGTTTCACCCGCACGATGAACGGCGCGGCCGAAAGCGCCTCCGGCGTCACCGCCGTGCCGGACACCCTCGCCTGCCCGGAGGCGATCGCCTGCAGCACGCTTTCGACCGTGCCGGTGTAGGTCTCGCCGGGCGCGAACTTGAAGGTCGCCTCCACCATCTGTCCGGGCTTGATGTAGCGCGCGTCGATCTGGTTGATCTCGACCCCGATGATCGTTTCCGACGTGTCGATGAAGGCCATGGCCGGCGACAGCGGCAGCGTCGTCACGCGCGCGCCCTTGCGCAGCGCAAGGTTGGTCACGTAGCCATCGGCCGGCGCCCGCACCGTCGTCTTGCCGAGCTCCCACTCGGCATTGCTGATCTGCGCCTTCAGATTGTCGACGTCCGCCTGGCGCTGCTGGACGTCGAATTCGGTTGCGGCATCACGCGACTGCAGCTTCGTCATCTGCGAAAGCCGGAGCTCCTGCAGCGACAGCTGGGCCTGCAGCGCGTCCACCTTCGCCTGGTAGGGCACGGGATCGATGCGGAAGAGCACGTCGCCGGCCTTGAGCGGGGCGTTGGAAACGACCGGCACCTCCAGCACCTCGCCTGAGACATCGGGCACGATCGCGACCGAATTGCGCACCACCAGCGCCTCGCCCTGCGGCGCGCCCCAGTTCATCGGAATGAACAGGCCGACGAGCAGCAGCAGGAACACGATCGCCGGCGAAATCTTCCAGAAGAGATTGAAGGTAACGATCCTAAGCTTCACCAGGAGGAAGAGGATCGCCAGGTAGACGTTGAAGAGAAAGACGATCATGGCTGGCGCGCCTCGCTCGGATGAACGTCGCCGGCGGGGACAGCGCCCGGAGGCGCCCCGGTCGGACGCGGCACGTCCACATAGGCCCAGACGAGCGCGATCGGCCAGAGCGCGAAGCCGAGGAACAGCGTCACCCAGCCCGCGACATTGACGGCCTCGCTCCAGGGATGGTTGCGGCGTCTCGCAATCGAGCCCGGCAGCATGGCGAGAAATATGAGAACCGCGACCGTGCTCACCACAAGCACGATCAGCACGATCCAGGCGAAAAGATCGATGAAGCTCATGAAGTTGCGCTCCCTTCATGACAGGGACGCTAGCCGCAAAGGCGGGCACTGCGGGAGTACGTAACAGTTACCGCGCCATACGGCTGCCCCTTTCGAGGGCGCAGCCATGAACCTTGACCAGTGAACGGCAGCCCGCCTCAGGCGAGGTCGCCGTGATCCAGCGGATAGACCGGCCGCCGCACGCGCTGGAATTTCCGCGCGCCGATATTGGCGCTGCTGAGGCCATTGCCGTCGATCTCAACGATCTCGGAGGCGATCGGCCCAAAGGCGGCGCGGAAGTGCTGCTGCGATTTCACGACGACGATGGCGTAATCGGAAGGCTCGATGCCGACGGCACGGAAGAGGTTGCGATCGAGCATCTGCTGGCGTTCGCTGCAGATGAGGATGTCGATGCCTTCGACGTGTAAGCGCACGCTCGGTCCCATCGTCGCCGGCAGGCCCTGGAACATTGGCCCCTCGAACACGATCCTGCCGTCCGAGATCGCGTCCACCCTGCCCTTGACCTTGATCGGACCGCCGCCGACTTGCGGATCGATCTTGCAGCCGAGTGTCACCTCTCGTGTCGCGCCGATGCCGGCAGTGATCAGCTCGGCCACGACTTCCGGATCGCAGAGCGCGCCGAAAGCCGCCCTCTCGACGCCGATCGCCAGCAGCCGGGCGAGCACGCAGGTGGAATCGCTGTAGGCGCCGCAGCCGGGATTGTCGGAGAAATCGGCGATCACCAGCGGCGCGTTCGCATCTTTCGAAAGATGCGCCGAAACGATGCCGGGCAACGCGTCGAGCGGCAGCTGCACGTCCTGATGCTCGCGCCGGTCCCAGATCTCGCGGCAGAGACGCTCGGCTTCCGCTTCCGCGTCTTCGGGCGAAACCCGGTTGCGGTCGTAGCAGATGACCGCCGAAGGACCGGTGTTGAAGATATCGGCATCGTAGAAGCCGGCATTGATCGAGGTCGAGAGCACGCCGTCGCGCGCTGCGATCCCGTCGGCAATTTCGAGCAGCTCGGTCATGGCGCAGGCGTGGGTCGTGCGCCCGTCATTGCAGCCGTTCAGCATCGGCGGCTGGCGGATGGCGAGCGCCGCGCGGGTTTCGCCGCGCATGGCGCGGTTCAAGAGCGCGCCGGCCTTGTGGGCGCATTCGGCCATGTCGACATGCGGATAGGTGCGGAAGGAGACGGCGATATCGAGCAGGCCGGCCATCTCGGGCGCCGAATTGGCGTGCAGGTCGAAGGTCGCGGCGATCGGAAGCTCCGGCCCGACGATGCCGCGCACTACCTCCAGCAACTGGATCTGCGCATCGTCAGCCGTTTCCGTGCACATGGCGCCGTGGAAGACGATGAAGACGCCGTCGAGCCTTTCGCCTTCAAGCGCGCCTTGGAGATCGGCGACGAAGCGTTGCCGCATCGCCTCCTCGATCCTGCCGCCGGGCTCGGCCCGCGCCGCCACCGTATAGACCGGCTGCCAGCCATAGCGATCGCAGCAGTCGATGAAGCCGCCAATCTCCGAATTGGTGCCGCGGCAATGGCTCTCGATCTCGGCCCCGACGAAATAGTGGCAGGCCTCGAAATCGCGAAACCCGGTCTTGAGCTTCGAAAACGTGTTGGTTTCCTGGTTGAATTCGAGAACGGCGACCCTGAAGCTCATCGCATGCACTTTCATTTGCGGATTGGAGAAGAAGAAGACGGGCGCCGGGGAAAACGCGAAACCCCGGCGCCGCCCCTGTCCGCCTGTCGCGCGATGCGTCGAACGCAGAACGCGACAGGCGAAGTCTGGGTGGAGTTGGACTTGGATCCGCGGCGGCGCTCACGGTACCTTGGAAGAGACGTCCCTCACGCATCTTTCGAGGAGGTTGCCCTCTCATCGGGTTGAACCCGAGGACGAGCCCTCTCCCCGCAGGCGGGCAGTGGGAACGCGTTCAGCGGCCCCCCTTCACCCGAGGCATGCCTTCCGATGGAGGCACAGCGACACCGCCGAGAGTGGAGCGAGCGGCTGCCGCACCCTCCTTCTCCCGCCAAGTGGGGCGAAGGTGGCCGGCAGGCCGGATGCGGGGCAGAACCGCAAACCTCAGCCGGCACGGCCGCAGACCTCAGCGGGCGCGCGTCACCCTCAGCGGAAATACTCGCTCGTGGTCTTCGGCTTGGCCATGATGTCGAAGTCGAAATACTGCTTGCGGATCTTGTCGTAGGTGCCGTTTTCCATGATCGTCTTCAGGCCGGCATTCAGCTTGGCAAGCAGCGCCTCGTCGCCCTTGCGCACTGCCATGGCGTTGCCCTCGGCCGTGTCGAGCACGAAGCTTTCGCCGACAAAGGCGCAGCAGCCGCTTTCTTCCTTGGCCAGCCACTCGGTAAAGGCCATCTGCCCTTCGAGGATCAGGTCCAGCCGACCGTTTTCCATGTCGAGAAACACTTCGCTCATCGTCGGATAGAGCTTCACTTCGCTATCCGGAAAGAACTGCTGCAGCGCTTCGACCGCGACCGAGCCGGACTGCGTGCCGATCACCTTGCCCTTCAGCGCCTCGGGCGAAATGTCCTTGAGGCCGAGATCCTTGCGGGCGACGAAGCGCATGGCGTTGAAATAGTAAGGGGTGGTGAAATCGACCTGCGTCTTGCGATCCGGGTTGATCGCCATCGAGGCGATCATGACGTCGAACTTCTTGGCCTGAAGTGCGGGAATGATGCCCGCCCATTCGTTGGTGCTCCAGACGCAGTCCGCCTTGATCTCGGCACAGACGGCCTGGCCGATATCGTAGTCGAAGCCTTTGATCTCACCGGCGGCGGTTACATAGTTGAACGGCGCGTAGTCGCCCTCGGTGCCGATCGCCAGCGTCTCGGCCTTGGCTGTGCCGGCCGCAAGTAGCACCGCAATCGCAGACATGGTCATGAACTTCTTTATCATCTCGCTCCCTCTGTCCTTCCCTTCGACCGGGCAGGCAGCCTCATCCGCAGCGGCATTCGGGTCGCACCCGACCTGCCCCTATGCGCGGAACTGCCTGTGTTTTCGGCCGATTTCAGTTTTCGTTTTGCTTTATTATGCTTCGACAATGCGCGAAGACAGCCGCCCTTCGCAAGGTGAAAGAAATCATTCCAGACATCGAAAAAATTCATGCTACGCTGCCGGCGACCCAGACCTGGAGAAGCGGATGCGTGATCTGCCGAGCCTCAAATCCCTGCGCGCCTTCGAGGCGGCCGCACGCAATGGCAGCCTGACGGCGGCGGCCGACGAGCTCTGCATCGGCCAGGGCGCGATCAGCCACCAGATCCGCAACCTGGAGCTCAATCTTGGCCTTCGGGTTTTCGTGAGGAAACAGCACGGTGTCGAACTGACGCCGGAGGGCGGGCTGCTCTACGCCTCCTGCCAGCGCGCCTTCGACGATCTCGAAGGCGTCGTCCAGCACATCCGCCCACGCACGAGCGACAAGATCCTGCGCGTCCGGGTCGGGCCGTTCTTCTCGATGAAGGTGATCGCGCCGCGCATCTCGGAGTTCCTCACCGCCAATCCTGGTGTGCAGATCCACCTCTCCCACCTCGAAACCATCACCGCCGGCACCGGCCCGGCCGATGTCAGCATCGCCTATTGCCTGCAGCCGCCTGCTGGACGCTTCACCCGCAAGCTGCTGCGCGAACGCCTGGTGCCCGTCTGCGGCCGCGACCTTTGGCAGGAAGACAGGCAGGCGCTGCTGTCCGGCAACCGGCTGCATTATCGCGGCCTTCAGGAATGGCAAAGCTGGATCGCCTCTTCGGGCCTGGCGCTGCCACGCAGCCGCCAGGACCTGATCTTCGACGACCAGCACATCATCCTCGAAGCGGTGAAGGAGGGCCAGGGCGTGGCGCTGATCGACCGCACCATGGCCGAACACGAGTTCAAATCCGGCCAGATCCGCCTCGCCCACGACCATTTCTACGAGCCGGCCGAAACCTACCAGTTCGTCTGCCAGGAGGACCTGTTGCGCACGAAGCCGGTAACGAAGGCCTTCCTCAACTGGCTGATCGCCGAGATCGAGGAGCGGGAGCGGCAATCGGCGGGAGGCGGCAAGGACGCATATTAAAGTAAGCCCTTCTATCCGAGGCGCTATTCAGGCTCGCGTTGCAAGAAGTTGTTGAACAGCCAAGCTAAGCTGCTTGTTCTCCTGTTTTAACCACGCAATTCTCTCAATAGGGCCACTTAGAACGAGCCGTACTGCCTGAGCATTGGAGAGACATTCCTCATCGCGCTCGCAATGAAGTCCTCAGATCACCATGCAGAGCGTTAAGCGGATTATGCCCGTCGATAAGTTCTGCGGCTGCCACGATAGTCTGACAGACCGACACGAGCATCAGACGATACGCCTTACCCCGCCTGCGGCGCCCCATGCGCGTGGATCACCGCATCCGCCTCCTTGCCGTAAAGCTCCTCGAAATGGTCGAAGCTTTTTGAGAAGTAGCCGATCCCTTGCGTCGCCGCCCTTAGTGTCCGGGCGAGATCGTCGAGGGCCGATCCCGGCACCAGGGCGCGAAAGATGTCCCAGCCCTTGGCGGTCTCGTCACGGTCGAAGCCGAGCACCTGGCCCTTGTAGGTGGAGATGATCGGCACCAGGCTGCCGGAATAGATCGACGGGATGTGGATCTCGACGCGGATGACCGGCTGCATCAGAACCGCGGACGCCTGCGACAGCGCCTGGCGCACGCCCATCTTGGCGGCTGCGCGGAAGGCGAAGTCGTTGCTGTCGACCGCATGGTGCTGGCCGTCGGTGAGCGTCACGCCGACATCGATCACCTGAAAGCCGAGCGGACCCTTCTCCATCGCTTCGCGCGCGCCCGCCTCGATCGCCGGGATGAAGTTGCGCGGCACCGCCCCGCCCTTCACCGTCTCGGCAAAGGAGAAGCCGGCGCCGCGCTCGTTCGGGTGCACGCTGAGCTTGACGTCGGCAAACTGCCCGGCCCCACCGGTCTGCTTGCGGTGGCGGTAGTGCACATCAGACGGTTTCAGCACGGTCTCGCGATAGGTCGGGCTCGGCGGCCGGTCGGTAACGCCGACATGGAAGACGTCGGCAAGCGTCTTGCAAAGGTCGCGCAGGTGCATTGGCCCCTGCACGCAGACGAGCTGCGCACCGCTGCCTTCCTCCTGCATGACCGCAAGCGCGCGGTCGGTCTCGGCGAGCTTGGCGAGCGTGCCCGAAAGCTTGGTCTCGTCGCGCTCGCTGTCGGGCACCAATATGCGCACCAGCATCGGCGTCGGCGGCGCCGTCCAGTCCGGCGCCTCGGCACTGGAGTTGGCGGCGAGCAGCGCCGGCACCGGCAGGTGGTCGGCCTTGACGGCGGCAAAGATCGCGCCCGCCTCCGGCGTGGCGTTGGGCAGCGGCTTGCCGGTCGCCGGGTCCTGCAGCGAGCCGAGGCTGCCGCCGCCGAGCGTCGCGCCCTGCTTGATGCCCGCGGTCAGCGCCCTGACCAGCACGGTCTTGCCGACATTTGCCTTGTGATAGGCGTGGAAGCTGACGGCCGAAAGGGCGTTCTCGGCGATCGGGCCGGCCTCGGCCAGTCGCTTTCGCAGCGCATCGACCTGAGGCGCCTCGTGGCGCAGCGCCTTCATCAGCCGGAGAATGCCGTTGGCGTGGCTTGCAGCGCCCACCAGCACCGGGATGATGCGGTTTTCCTTCAACAGCCGCGTGGAGATCGCGTAGATCGTGTCGTTGGCCGGCGCCCGGTCCTCGATCAGCTCTTCCAGCAGCCAGTCGTCGAATTCCGAGAAATGCTCGAGCAGCTCGGCCCGCGCCTCCTTTTCCCGATCCATCACCGTGTCGGGGATTTCGATCAACGCCGAGGTCTGCCCCTCGCGGTATCGCCAGGCGCGCTCGGAGATCAGGTCGCAGGTGCCGACGATCTTATCGCCCTCGCGGATCGGTACCTGGCGCAGGAGCAGCATGTGGCCGGAGTAATCCTGAAGCGCTGCGATCACATCGCGCAATCGCCCCTGCGGCTCGTCCATGCGGTTGATGAAGAGAATGCAGGGCGTGCCCGACGCTTCGATCGCCTTCAGATAGGGCGCGGCCAGCACCGCCTCCTCCGGCACCGGCGAAACGCACAGCACGCAGGCGTCGCTGGCGATCAGCGCATGCTGCGCATGGCCCAGCGCCTCGGTGCCGCCGGGTGCGTCAAGCGCACACCAGGGCTCATTGCCAAATTCGAATTCCGTTAGGTTCAATCCATAGGGTGAAGCGGCTTTTCGAGAGGCCCCCTCCAGACCGGCCAGCTTGTCTACCAGCGTGGTTTTTCCGGTCTGCGAGGGCCCTAGTACCGTGAAGCAGCGCATCGGCAATCCTCCCCTGTCGCGATGACGACGGGCGCCGAGCGTTGCGACGCCCTTGTTCTATTAATTCTAGGGCAACTTTTGCGCTTTCAATGGTAGCCGGGCACGATGGCGGCAAGTCTTTGCGCTTCTGCCCCCGTTTCCGGCGCTAACCGCTTGGAATCGATCAGCATGGCGGCTCCAAAAAATCGGCGCGCTCCGGCGCGGCTGCCGCCGTTCACCGCTGTGCCCCCAGATCTTTTGGTCCTCACCCCTCGAAAACCGATTGCAAAACAGAACCGGTTTTGCAATAAACAGGCCCGTAAAGACCTGACGACCGATCCGCAAGCGTCCCTTCCGCATTGGAGACTACGCGCATGTCCCTCACGCTTTACCAGCACCCGCTCGCTTCCTTCTGCCACAAGGTGCTGATCGCGCTTTACGAAAACGAGACCCCGTTCAAAAGCAGCCTGGTCGACCTGCTCGACCCGGAAGAAGCGGCCCGCTTCGCAGCGCTCTGGCCGGTCGGCAAGATGCCGGTCTTGACCGACAGCGCCCGCGACGTGGTGATGCCGGAGACGTCGATCATCATCGACTATCTCGACCGCCACTATCCGGGCCGCCAGCGGCTGATCCCCGATGATCCCGACACGGCACTGAAAGTCCGGCTCTGGGATCGCTTCTTCGACAATTACATCCATGTGCCGATGCAGAAGATCGTCACCGATACGCTGCGGGCCGAGGGCGAAAACGACACCCGCGGCGTTGCCGATGCCCGCGCGGCACTCGCTCTGGCCTATGGCATGGCCGACAAGCACTTCGCCACGCATGCTTTCGCCGCCGGCGATGCCTTCAGCCTTGCCGATTGCGCCGCCACGCCGGCGCTCTTTTACGGCGGCATCGTCGAGCCCTTCGACGGGTCGCATCCGCATCTTTCAGCCTATTTCGAGCGGCTGCTCGAACGCGCGTCCGTGCGCCGCGTGCTCGCCGAGGCGCGACCCTATTTCCACATGTTCCCCTACCGGAAGCTGATGCCGGAGCGGTTTTTCGAGATCTAGAGCGTGTCGTGCAAAAGCGCGTAGCGGTCTTACGATAACGACATTCGCCAATTCGAGGACTTAAAGCGCGTCGCGCGTTTCAAAGATCGCGGCGCGCTTTAGTTGTCGGCGCGGTACCGCCTTGGATCGGCCTGCTGCTCGAGCCACATGGCGTTTTCAAACAGCACCCGTTCGTCGGAAACGCCGCGACGAAACTGGCCGGTGATGTGGCGGGCCAGCCGGTCGGCGCGCTTGCCGTAGCGCGGGATGCTGCACCAGATGCAGACGCGGTCGAAGGTGCGCTGCAACATGTCAAGATCGTCAGGGCCGATCTGACTGTCCGGTTCGCGTGCAATCTCCTGCATTGAAACCTCCTGGCTGCCATGGACGGGCGTGCCGGCATCCGTTTGCGTCGCCGACCGCAGGTCTAAACCGATCATGTATTTGAGGGCACCGCTCTCGCGGGTGCCTCGCTGGTAGCAACTGAAGATGCGTCTTGCGATTGCCTCCGCCATCGCGCAGTCGCGCGAAAGTCCGCGCTCGCGCAGGATCTCTGCGAAAACCTGCTCTATTCTGTTCATGTCGTGTGGGAGAAACGCCTGTGCGCTGGCGGTGGAATACATCGCGCGACCTCCTGGACTGGGGCGAAAGCGCAATGATCTTCGAGCCGACGGGGCCCGTATCACTGCCCAGCGATGGCGGCAGTATGCGCCGTTCGGGAGATAAAGCAACGTCGCCACGCGCGAACACTGCCGCGGGCGATCGTTTTCGCCCCGGACGGTAATCATGCATTGCCCTCGTCCCGCCGGTCGAAAGCGGCGCCCGGCGGACGAGCGGGAGGCCGCTTCGGGCCTATTTCACCTGCGCCGGCGGCGTGCCGATCGGGAAGGCGATGGTGACGAAGCCGGCGGTACCCTCCGGCCGGTTTTTGGCGCCGAACTCCTGGAAGACCTTGAGTGTCAGCGAGACCGGTGTTTCGGCCATCTTGAAATTGTAGCCAACGGTGCCGCCGATCGCAGCGATGCGGCCCTTGAAGGAACCGAGCCTTGCGCCGGCGCCGCTGTCGCCCGTTACCTGCTGGTAGAAATAGCCGGCAAGACCGGCGGAGAACTGCGGATTGAAGTGCTGCGTCACCGCCCATTCCGCGTGGAATTCGGTACCTGTCCTATAGTCGGTCGCCGGGTTTTCGCCGTTGAAGGTGAAGCCCGCAGCGCCCGAGAGATCGAGGCCGGTCTCCGGGTTGAACCAGGTGCCGGCAAGGGTGAAGTCACCGGCCCAGCGGTTGAACGAGAGATTGGCAAGCTCCCCCTTCTGGTAGTCGCCGATCGGCACGTTGACGCTGGCGTTCGCCGTCCAGTGGAAATCGCCGTTGTGCCAGCCGAGCGTCGCGCCCAGCACCGGGTCGCCGACGGTGAAGATCGAGTCGCTGACGGAGGCCGAGCGGCCTGCACGCGGCGCCGACAGCGTGGCGTCGACACTCGGCCCGCCGAACGGCACGATCGCGGTGAAGCCGAGATTGCCGCCAAGCACCTCCTCGGGCAGCACCCAGAGGCCTGTCAGGAAATCGGCAACGATCTTGGCATCGACTTCGCCGACGATCTCGCCGCCGAGCGGCAGTTGCTTGTTGCCCTTGAGTTCGCCGAAATAGAAATAGGTGTCGTTCTGGACATATGTTCCGGGCGGCGCCAGCAGGCCGGCCATCGGGCCTCGCGCGCCCAGCAGATAGAACCCGGCGCCGTTTTCGGCCGCATTCGCCGTCAAAGGTGCAACAACACAGCCCAGACCGGCAACGATCGCCGATGCGGACAGCAGACGCCTTACAACGCTCATCGAGTGATTCCCCTTAATCTCTCGACCAAACGATAACATTTTGCCGTCCCCAAGCCAGCCCTAAGAAACCGGAGCCGAAAGAACCGCAACATCCGATTGCGGCGTGTTGCCGGTCTACACACCCTGCCCGCACACGGACGCCGCGCCCATGCGATCGCCCTTGTTCGCCCTTGTTCGCCCTTGTGATCGCCCATGTGATCGCCCCTCGCTCGCCCTCCCGTGACCCGCCTCCTGACCCGCCTCTTGGCCACCTCTTGACCGCCCCCATCGCCTTCGGCTTTCATCGCGGGCGAAGGCTTCTCCTCCCGCTCCGCGCACCAGCAAAGGATCAGAGACCATGGAATACCGGCTGCTCGGCCGCTCCGGCCTGAAAATCTCTGTGATCACCATGGGCACGATGACCATCGGCGGCCGCGGCAAGTTCGCCGAGGTCGGCAATGTCGGGCTGAAGGAAGCGCGCCGTTACGTCGACCTCTGCCTCGATGCCGGCGTCAACCTGATCGACACCGCCGACATCTATTCGACCGGCGCCTGCGAGGAGATCATCGGCGAGGTGCTCGGCGGCAAACGGAAGAACGGCGTGCTGGTTGCAACCAAGGCGCGTTTTTCCATGGGCCCCGGCCCCAACGACGGCGGCCTCTCGCGCCAGCACCTGATCGCCGCCTGCGAGGCGAGCCTGAAACGGCTGAACACCGACGTCATCGATCTCTATCAGGTGCACGAATGGGACGGCCTCACACCGCTCGAAGAAACGATGGAGGCGCTCGACAGCCTCGTTCGCAGCGGCAAGGTCCGCTATATCGGCTGCTCCAATTTTTCCGGCTGGCACATCATGAAGGCGCTCGGCGTCAGCGCGCTTGAAGGCCGGCAGCGCTTCGTCAGCCAGCAGATCCACTACACGCTGGAGGCGCGCGAGGCCGAATACGAGCTGATGCCGATCGCGATAGACCAGGGGTTAGGCGTCCTCGTCTGGAGCCCGCTTGCCGGCGGCCTGCTCTCCGGCAAGCACCGGCGGAACGAAACGCCCGAGGGCACCCGCCAGCTCGCCGGCTGGAAAGAGCCGCCGATCCGCGACGAGGAGCGGCTATGGAAGATCGTCGACATGCTCGTGGCCATCGCCGCCGAGCGCGGCGTGTCGCCGGCGCAGGTGGCGCTCGCCTGGCTGATCGGCCGCAAGGGCGTGACATCCGTCATCATCGGCGGCCGCACCGAGGCCCAGTTCGCCGACAACCTGGCCGCTGCCGGCCTGAAGCTCTCCGATGAGGAACGCGAACTGCTCGACGCCGTCAGCCTGCCACCGGTCATCTATCCCTACTGGCACCAGCTCTGGACCGCCAAGGACCGGCTCGGCGAAGCGGACCTGTCGCTGCTCGGGCCGTATGTGTAGAAGCCGGCGCCTACCCGCCTCGCCAGCGCTTCGTCGGCATCGTGGATGCAAGCGCCATCGAAGGCGGCACTCGTGAAGCGTCGCCACAGAGCCGTCTGAGTGGTATTATCAGCCGGCACGGTCGCGGTGTCGGGCAGCCGGATGGTGCATCCCGTCAATCGCCTGGGCTTCATGCGGCGGATCTCCTGAGGGGGAGACAGCCATGGCACCTGCAAGAGCGGAGCGGCGGCTGGCCGCGATCCTGGCCGCTGACGTGGTCGGCTATTCCCGCCTCGTCGAGCAGGACGAGGCCGGGACGTTGTCGGCCCTCAAGTCTCTGCGCCGGGAGCTGATCGATCCGCTGCTCGCCGAGCATCAGGGCCGGATCGTCAAGCTGATGGGCGACGGTGCGCTTGTGGAGTTCGGCTCGGTCGTCGATGCCGTCGCGTGTGCGGTCGCCATCCAGAAACGCGTTGCCAAGGACCAGGCCGATATCCCGGCGGAGCGGCGCATCATTTTCCGGATCGGCGTCAACCTCGCGGATGTGATCCACGAGGTCGATGGCGATCTCTACGGCGATGGCGTCAACATCGCCGCCCGCCTCCAGACCGTGGCTGATCCCGGCGGCATCTGCATTTCCGGCACGGCCTACGATCACCTCCAGGGGAAGCTTGACTGCGACTACGAGTATCTCGGCGAACGCGCGCTCAAGAATATGGACCGGCCGGTGCGGCTGTATCGCCCCCTACTGGAAGAAGCGGCCGCACGGGCGCCGCCGCCGAGGCCCGCCCTTCCTGATCGGCCGTCCATCGCCGTGCTGCCGTTCAGCGCCATGAGCGCCGACCCGGAGCAGGACTTCTTCAGCGATGGGCTGACCGAGGACATCACGACAGCGCTCTCCAAGCTCAAGGGCTTCTTCGTGATCGCGCGCAACACGATGTTCACCTACAAGGGAAAGCCCGTGGATGTACGCGCCATCGGGCGCGAACTCGGCATCCGCTATGTTCTCGAGGGGAGTGTGCGCAAGTCCGGCAACCGGATGAGGGTGAGCGCGCAGCTCATCGATGCCGCCTCGGAAGTCCATCTCTGGGCCGAGAGGTACGACGGCGATCTCGGTGACATCTTCGCGATCCAGGACGAAATCACCGTAAGCGTCGTCGGCCGCATCGGGCCGGAACTGCTGGCGGCAGAGCATGCGCGCGAAAGCCCTAAGCCGCATCATGGCCTCGATGCCTGGGAATGCGTCGTGCGGGCAGTGTTCCTGTGTTCGCAACTGTCCGAGGAGAGCAGCGGGAAGATGCTGCCGCTGCTCGATCGGGCAATCACACTGGCTCCCGGCTATGCGCAGGCGCTGGCCATGAAAGGCTGGATTACCATGTGGCGCGCCTTCCAGGGGTGGGAGGACATGGGCTACGCGCTCGCCGTTGGCAGGGATTTCGTCCAGCAGGCCATTGCCGCTGATGACAAGGAGCCGTGGACCTACCTTGCGCAGGCGATGATCGCCTTTGCGACGCGGGACAATGCGCTGGCGATGGCAGCGATCAGCCAGGCTGTCGCGATTAATCCCAACTCCGCCTTTGCCCACGGCCAGTTGGGCCTTGCGCATGCCAATGGAGGCCGCGCCACCGACGCCATTCCTTGCATCGACCACGCCCTCAGACTGAGCCCGCGCGAGGCTTTTCTCGGCGACTTTCAGTTCTACTACGCCATGGCCCACTTCCAGGGCGCGAATTACGAACTTGGACTGCACTATGCCCGAGAGGCGCATCGCTTGCGCTCCGGCCACGTGGTTCCGCTGATCATCGGCACGGCCTGTGCCGGGCTGCTCGACAACCAGGAAGCTGCCACGGACCTGCTCGCACGGCTGAAGTCGCTCGTTCCCGACATCTCCCGCGACGCGGTCGCCGTAACATCGTCTTTCGTTCGCGCCGAGGACCGGGCGCGCCTCGTCGAGGGACTGGCCCGCGCCGGCCTGAATTGACGGGCTGGATTGATCTCAAGAGCCGATGGCGAGGAGCTGGGCAGAGGTCAAGCGGCAAGAGCCACCAGGACGCGGTCGCTCGGAGGCATGGAACAAAGACACCAGCCAGATATGGACAGCTGCAAACTGAGGGCGCCCTACTTCACGGCAAAGCAGTAGAACAGCCCCTCGCCGCCGGTGCCCTTGAAGGCCTCGACCGTGCAGCCGCCCCGCGTCGCGTGCGAAGAATTCCAGGATTTGGCCTCGGCGGAATCGTTCAATCCGGTGCGGTCGCTGTGGCCGACGATCGCCGAACCGTCGGCGCCACCCATCGTCCAGTTGCCGCAGGTCTCGGTCGCCGCGGTGCCGTCGGCCTTCGAGCCCGTCAGGATATCGTGGCGGTTGGGCGTGTCGCCGCGCCCGTTGATCACTTCGCCCTTTTCGTTGAGCGCCGTCTGCTTGGTCAGGTTGTTGCTGTCGCTGTGAAGCGATGCGACGTCATCGGCGATCTTCTCGCCCTTGGCGTTGTACCACGGTCCGGTGCCAATCCGGTCCTTGGCGTTCTCCGCATCCGTGGAAAGATAGGCTTTCCAGCTCTTGCCCGTGGACCCCGCCGCCTTGGCCAGTGTGTCGCAATAGGCATCCGCGCCTTGCAGGCCGCCGAGGTCGCCGCCCTTTCCGGGGTTAACGCTGGTGACGAAGAAGCTCATGCTGGTGTCCTGCGCAAAGGCGGTGCCGGAACAGGCGAGTGCGAATGCGATTGCTGCAAGTGCGCGCTTCATGACTCTCTCTCCCATCAACTGTGCCCGAAAGCCTAGCGATCGCCTTCAAGGGAGTAAAATCGAATTGACGTGATGGCAGATCCCAAGCCAGCAACCGGCTCAACCCTTGACTTTCTCGCGCTCACGATCAATTTATATCATATGATACACACGGTCACCGCATAGGAGACATTCATGGCCCTCGCACAACCGGCATTTGCGCCCGACCGGCAAGCTGCCCGGCAGGAAGAGGCTGTCATCGTCAAGGCGGTGGTGAAGGCCTGCGACCTCTGGAACCTCACCAACCGGGAGGCGGCCCAGCTCTTCGACGTGCCGATCGCCACCTGGAACCGCATGAAGGCGGGCGACTTCAAGGGCAAGCTCGACCAGGACAAGAAGATGCGCGCAAGCCTGATCGTCGGCATATTCAAGGGCCTGCGGCTGTTCTTCAACGGGCCGCTCACCTATCAATGGCCGAAGGCGGTCAACACCGGCCCGCTGTTTTCCGGCCGCTCGCCGGTCGACGTGATGATCGAGGGCGGCATTCCCGTGATGATGAAGGTCAGGCGCTATCTCGACGGGTTGCGCGGCGGCCTATGAGCGCGCTGCCGGAAGTCGACTTCAACGAGCCGGCAACCGTCCGGCTGATCTCGACCGCCTATATCGACGAGCCCGCGGTCAAGCCGCTCGCCGACGATGACGACGAGATCGAGATCCTCAACCGGCTGGAGGCGATGACCTCGGCGCGGCAGAGCCCGCTCGCCCTGCCCGTCGGCGTCGATCCGGCCGAACTCCTGAACGAGACCTTCGGCTACGGCTGGTCGCTGATCAATGCCGCCTTCTGCCATGCCCGCCCGCCGGGCAACCGCTTCAACGGCGAGGAGCGCGGCGCCTGGTACTGCGCCTTCGGCCCGCGCGCGCTTCAGACCTGTCAGGCGGAAATCGTCTACCACCGCACCCGGGCGCTCAGCGAAGCCGGCAGCTTCCACGATATCGGCCGCTACCGCGAGCTGATCGCCGGCTTCACCTGCCGCTTCCATGACGTGCGCGGCGAAAAGGATGCCGCCTATCTTTCGCCCGATACCGCCGTCGCCTACCCCGCCGGCCAGGCGCTTGCCGCCACCATTCTTGCCGAAGGCGGCAACGGCCTGATCTATCCGTCGGCGCGCGACCCCGAGGGCGAGTGCCTCGCCGTCTTCCGCCCCTCCGTCATCCAGAACGTCCGCCAGGGCCGCACCATCACCCTGGAATGGACGGGCAAGGCCGACCCGAAGATCGTGGAAGAGACCTGAGCGGCCGACAGGAAGGCCGATCCTTTCTTGCCACCGCAATGTTGCGGTAATGCGCCCGTTGGAGAAGGGCTTGCTTTCCGGATTTCGGCGCCTGCAGCGGCCGGGCCGGTACGGCAGAAACTGAAAACGTATAATCAAGTTGTTATTGACGCTCAGCCAAGCTGGACGCGTGTCCCCGTGCCTCCGGTTCCTTGCCCCCAACTCCCTCGCCCGCTGATCGGGAGAGGGAACGGCAGCGGCCTGGCTCCGCCTACCCTTTGGTTTCCCTGCTCGCCCCGCAGAGGAAACCGCTCGCGCCCCCCGGCGCAGGATGTGGACGCCGAGCATGCTGCAAGGTCCCTTCTCCCCGCTCGCCCCGCGGGGAGAAGGCGACCGCAGACGGGATTGAACAGAGACCGCAGCGCAAGGCCAAAGCGTCAACCACGAGGACCGAATGACGATTACACTCCTGCCCGTCGATACCGTCGATGCCGATGTCATCCGAAGGCTCGACGTTCACGAAAACCAGATGGATTTCATCGCCAGCAACGACGAATCTCTCGAAGAACTCGCCGAACGCCCCGAATGCGTCGGCTTTGCCGTGATGGCCGAAGGCGCGCCGGTGGGCTTCGCGATGTATGCGCTCGACCCCGATGATGGCAACCACTGGATCTACCGGCTGATGATCGACGCCGGCCACCAGGGCAAGGGCTATGGCGCCAAGGCGCTCGCGGCCCTGCTAGAACACATGGCCAAGATCCCCGAATGCGGCGACATCTATCTCGGCGTCTACCCGCAAAACGCCCGCGCCCACGCCCTCTACCACCGCTTCGGCTTCCGCGAGACCGGCATGGTGCTTGGCGAAGAAAAGGTCATGCGGCTCGACCGCAACTAGGCAGTGCGATCCGACATGGACCTTTCGCAGGGCCACCACTTCTACCGGTGCGACGTCAATGGCGTTCGAACCCACAAGGTCCATGTCTGCCGATCAGGACATTGGCACATCGGAGAGTATCTCGCCTTGAAGGCGCCCTCATCGACGCTGCCTTGGCGATCGAGCAAGGTTGACGTCCGGCACCGATTGCGGACGCCCCGCCAACGGGGCACTATGCCGCCTCGGAACAACAGCGGGAGCAGCCCATGCTCGACGGCTCATGCCATTGCGGCAACGGAAAGTGGACATTGAAGGGCAATCCCGGCCCGATCACCGCCTGCAACTGCACGCTCTGCCACCGCTACGGCACGCTCTGGGCCTATGACTACGAAGGCGAGCGCATCGCGGTCAGCGGCGATCTCAGCGCGTACACGCGGGCCGACGAGAAGGACCCGACGCTCGAAATCCTCTTCTGCCCGACCTGCGCCGGCGTCGTCGCCTGGCGCAGCCTCACGCTCGACCCGCAGGGCCGCCGACGCATCGCCGTCAACGTCAGGCTGGCCGCGCTGGAGCAGGTCGCCCATCTCCCGATCGACCATTTCGACGGCTTCGACACCTTCGAGGACCTGGCACCGGACGGCCGCTGCGTGCGCGACATGTGGGCGTAGGAGCTAGCACCACCACGAGATGGCAACCTCAGGCAAGAAGCAGTCAGACGGTTCCGACCTGCACTTCAGTTGTGAATAAAGTATAATCACCCCAATAAGTTGTGACGCATATGTTTGAACAAGCGAAGCCGACACGGGCTCCCAAAATGTCGGGCTACGTCTTCCTCTCATTTATCGGCATTGCTGTCTCGCCGGTTCTGCCGGAACTGTTAGGCCTTCCCTACGTCCCCACGCCCAGTTGGATCGCCTGGAGCGGTTCAGCGGCTATCGTGGTCGGCATTCTCGCGGCAGTCTATTTCTTATGGTTGATCACGCTAGGGGCTGCGCGTAATCGCTTTCAGCGCCTGGGTGCAAAGGCAGTCTTGCTGACTTTTGCCGCGCCATTTGTTGGCTTCTGGCTCGGATACCGGGTCGTGGTACTCGGCGCGCCGATGCTCGTTGCTCTCGCCATCGGAGGCGACATCGAACACACCTTCACAGTCGAGTCGACGGAATCGGCCTTCAGATGCTCGAATAGTATTACGGTCGCCGAACTGCCCTTACTGGCTAACAGGTTCTGCGGTCTTGCCAAGGAATTGGCAGGCTCGCTCGCCCCCGGATCACGGGTGTCAATCACAGGGCGGGGCTGGCGATGGGGTGTCTTTGCCAGCGATGTCAGACGGATCGATTGAGCCTCGACCGCTTTTCGCCAACGTACTTGCCTCTGCCGGCAGCGATTGTTGCGCGGCACCGGTTTCTCCGCTACGAAAGGCCATCCACAAGGACCCGGTGAAACTCCGGGTGGCTCTTCTGGCCGCCGATCCGCCAGACAACACAGCAACGCAACTTCTGTACCCACAGGACCGAGCCCCCTCGGCCCGTTGCATGCAACTGTGAAATTTTCCCATGCGCGCTTTTTCAAACTACCGTCAGGAGTGGTTCTCCAACATCCGTGGCGACATCCTCTCCGGCATCGTCGTCGCCCTCGCCCTCATTCCGGAAGCAATCGGCTTCTCGGTGATCGCCGGGGTCGACCCCAAGGTCGGTCTCTACGCCTCCTTTGCCATCGCCTGTGTCGCCGCCATCACCGGCGGCCGTCCGGGCATGATTTCGGCGGCGACCGCCGCAACCGCGGTTGTGATGGTCACGCTCGTCAAGGAACACGGGCTCCAGTATCTCTTTGCCGCCACGATCTTGATGGGCATCATCCAGATCGCAGCCGGCTTCCTGAAGCTCGGCCGGGTGATGCGCTTCGTATCGCGCTCGGTCATCACCGGCTTCGTCAATGCGCTAGCGATCCTCATCTTCATGGCACAGCTGCCGGAGCTGATCGGCGTCCCGGTCGAGACCTATGTCATGATCGCCGGCGGACTGGCGATCATCCATCTCTTCCCATACGTCACCCGGGCGGTGCCCTCGCCGCTCGTCTCCATCGCCGTGCTCACCCTCATCGCCTGGTGGACGGGCATGGACCTGCGCACGGTCGGCGACCTCGGCGAGCTTCCCTCGTCGCTGCCCGTCTTCATGCTGCCGCAGGTGCCGTTCACCTTTGAAACCCTTCAGATCATTCTGCCCTATTCGGTGACACTCGCGGCCGTCGGCCTGCTGGAATCGCTGCTGACGGCCCAGATCGTCGACGACATGACGGATACGCCGAGCAACAAGAGCCAGGAATGCATAGGCCAGGGTACCGGAAACATCGCTTCCGCCCTGATCGGCGGCATGGGCGGCTGCGCCATGATCGGCCAGTCCGTCATCAACGTTACCTCCGGCGGTCGCGGCCGGTTGTCGACCTTCGTTGCCGGAGCGTTTCTTTTGTTCCTGATCGTCGTTCTCAACGATCTCGTGCGCATCATTCCGATGGCGGCGCTCGTCGCCGTCATGATCATGGTGTCGATCGGCACCTTCTCCTGGCGTTCGATGCTCGATCTCAGGCGCAATCCGCTGCCGTCGTCCGTCGTCATGCTGGCAACGGTCGCAACCGTCGTCGCAACACATGACCTCGCCAAAGGCGTCATCACAGGCGTGCTTCTCTCCGGCATCTTCTTCGCCGGGAAGGTCGCCAAGCTCTTCAGCGTAACCAAAAGCGAGGAGACCGCCGGCACGACGATCTACCGCGTAACAGGACAGATCTTCTTCGCCTCGGCCGAAAGCTTCATCCAAGCCTTCGACTTCTCGGAAACTGACCCAAAAGTCGTGATCGATCTCAATGCGGCGCACCTCTGGGACATCACCGCCGTCGGCGCGCTCGACAAGGTGGTGATCAAGTTCCGCCGCCTCGGCACCGAGGTCGAGGTGCGCGGCTTCAATGAGGCGAGCGCCGACATGGTCGACCGCTTTGCATTGCACGATAAGGACGAACGGCAATCCGCAAGCGCCGCGCTGCATTGACCAACGACGGCGGCGATGGATGTTTGGGGGCCGTCAATGCGTCGCAATCACCCTCGCCTCCACCGGCTGGTCGATGCCCTTCAGAGCGAGCAGCCGTGTGCCGGCGCCCGCCGTCAGCGTTGCCGCCTCAAGAGCCGTTTCCGACGAGATCAGAATTTCCCCGGCTTCGGCCTGGGATTCGAGCCTTGCGGCCAGGTTGACCGTGCCGCCGATCGCGGTGAAATCGCTGCGGAACGTCGAGAACTCACCGATCTCGACCTCGCCGGTGTGAATGCCGACACCGACCCCGAGCGGCTGGTCGCCGAGGCCAACGAGATCGTGGCGGCCGAGGGCATCGGCGCAATGCCGCTGTATGTCGAGCGCGGCCCGGATAGCGGCTTCCGCATGGTCCTTGCGCAGGATCGGAAAATTGAAGATCGCCATAAGCCCGTCGCCCATGGTTTTGTTGACGATACCGTCATGCGCCCAGATGGCTTCAGCGCAGCGACCCTGAAACAGGCTGACGATCTCGCTGAGCCTGACCCGTTCGATCCGCTCCGAAAGATGGGTGAAGCCGCGGATATCGGCAAAGAGGATCGTGGCGCTTGCCGCGACGTGACTCTGCTTCTTCACGTAACGGAAGGAGCGCTCGCAGATCGTGCAGATGTTCGGGTTCATCTTGCTGCGGGTGATGCCGAAGGCGCGGAACGGCAGCGCCAGGGGTCCGCGGATCGGGATCGGCACATGCATCTGGTCCCAGCATCCCCGGCAGATGCGGGCATCATGGCTCGCGGCAGGCTGAATGGAAGAGGCGTCTCTCATGGTTGCTCTGGCTCGCATGACCCGAGGGCGTCAGCGAAGCTTCGGACATTTGCCGCACTTTAGCAACGACTGGATTGGCACGGGAACGACCGCCCGCGCCGCCCGACCGTCACCCGGCAAAGAGGTTCGCCGCCATGAAATCGACGAAGGCGCGCACCTTTGGCGAGAGATAGCGATTGGTCGGCCAGAGCACGCGGAATGTGCCGGTTTCGCGAAGGTAATCATCGAGCAGCGAGACCAGCTTGCCTTCCGCCAGTTCCGCCGAGACGGCAAAGGGCGGCAGGCAGGTGATACCGAAGGCGCGCTCCGCAAGAAAGATCAGCGGGTCGAGCGTGCTTGCAACCGTCGTCACTGGCAGATCGAGCTTCACCTCTCGCCCTTCACGATGAAGCGGCCAGGGTTCGAGGCGGCCGGAATTGGCATAACGATGATGCAGGCAACGATGCCCGAGCAGATCCTCCGGCACCTCCGGCCGGCCATTGGCTGCGAGATAGTCCGGCGACGCGACGATCCGGTGCCGGAAGGTCCCGAGCTTGCGGCTCATCAGGCGCGTATCCTTGACGTCGCCGGTGCGGATGACCGCGTCAAAACCCTCCTCGATCACGTCGACCAGCCGATCGGTGAAATCGAGGTCGAGATTGATCAGCTGATAGGCGCGCATGAAGTCCGAAATGGTCGGCATCAGCAGCATGCCGGCGAGTGGCAGGCTGACGCGCAACTGCCCGCGCGGCGTCGCATGAGAGCGCGACAGTTGCGCCTGGGCGGTTTCGAACTCGGACTGGATGCGCCGGCAGGTATCGAGAAAGAAGCTGCCGTCCTCGGTCAGCGCCATGCTTCTCGTCGACCGGTTGAAGAGGCGCACGCCCATCTCATCTTCGAGCCGCGCGATCGCCTTGCCGACGGCCGAGCCCGAAAGCCCGAGGCGATGGCCGGCGGCCACGAAACTGCCGGCCTCTGCCACCTGAATGAAAATGCTGAGCGTTCCGAGCTTGTCCATCGCGCGCCAATTGCGGAATTATTTTCCGAAGTGATGAGAATACGCGCTCGTTTATCCGCTATTTCTCTGCCGATATCCAGATGCCGTCGCGGCCGATGCGCTGCGACGTTCAAATGGAGAGAAGCATGACAACGATCCCTACCCCCACATTCTCGGCATCCCCCGCTCCGACGACCTTCGTCGTCAACGTCATTCACGCCCATCCAGGCAAACAGGAAGAAGCCTTCGCCGTCATCCAGGACGTCGTGCATTACGTTGCCGAACGGAAGGAAGGTTTTCTCTGGAGCACGCTGTCGAAGAGCACGGACGGCGAAACCGTCGTCAATGTCGAGGCGATCCAGGGCACCGGAAATGTCGACGAGTTCTTCTCCGATCCGGTGTTCGCGGAGAAGTTCCGCAAGCTGGACGAAGTCTCGCGCAGCGAGTTTCACATCTATACGGTCGGCGACCTCGTGCTGCCGAAGCGCTGAGCCGGCCTGATCGCGACACCCTGCGCCTTCAAACGAAGACGCAGGACCGATCGCTTCTGTCATCCCGCCTTCTTGACCGCCGGGATCACCCAGGATCCGTCGAGAATGGAGGGCGGGCTGTCGTCCGGCCAGTAAAGCCGCATCATCAGGATGAACTTATCCTTCGGCGCCGGCAGCCAGTTGTTTTCCTTGTCCTTGCCGGGTGATTCATTCTGGATGTAGATCTCCGTCGAACCATCCGGGTTCTCCTTGGGGCTCACGCGGGCGCTGATCGAATAGCGGTTCAGCGGATTGTCGACGAAGAAGTACTTGTCGTCGTACATGGTGATCGACCAGAAGCCGCGCACCGGCGGCAATTGCCCCTTCGGGAAGGTGATGACGTATTTGTTCGACCCGTGATAGGCGCGGGCGATGAGCCCGTCCTTGGATTTCAGCGAGGTCGGGTAGATCGCGTCCTGCGGACGATTGGCGCCGAGCCCGATCGCCGTAATCAGCGCGCGCTGCAGATAGTTCGTGCCGTAAATGCCTGTTTTGGTGGTAAAGCCCCAACCGTTGATGTTCTGCACGTCGCCATCGCTGAACTTGAAATGCAGCATGGTGCGGTGGAACGCCATGGGAGGAATGCGCGAGACGAAGGCGGCGTCGAGCTTGCTCTTGTCGAAATCCTGGCCCGGTACGATGCCGATCTCGGCAAACTTGGCGACCGCTTCGCCATCGGCCGCCGTCGGCGGATTGGTCTTCATCAGCTCGCAAAGCAGGGTGAAATATTCGACCGCATCCATGCGGTTGACCTGCTCGCGCACCGCCGTCTTCATGTCGATCGCCGGATCGACCTTGCCGGCCGGCGGCGTCCAGTCCTTGCCATAGGCACTGAGCGGGCAGAGCTTGCATTCGTCCTGCAGCGCATGCACCGCCGCATAATCCTCCGGCGTGCCGTCGCAATAGATGCGGCCGAGGATCCAGACGATGCCGGTTGAGGATTTGTATTCGGTCACGCCGTCGGGAAGGCTTCCCTGCCAGCCCGGCCCGGTAATGGCATAGGCCTGCGCCCCGCCGCCGGTCGTGCGCTTGCCCGGCACCTGAAACACCGTCGTCCAGCCGTCGAGCATCGGAAACAGGAAATAGCGATCCTTCATATCGGGGATCGACAGCACCCAGGGCTCCTTGCCCACGTCGACGAAAGCGGTCGTATAAAGCGTATCGGCATTCGGCGCCGTCACATCCTTGAACGACGCATCGGGATATTGACGCACCTTGATAATGTTGCCCATCGGGCCCCGGCTGCCTTCGGGCTTTGCCACATTGGTGAAGATCCGCCGGGTCAGCTCCGTCGTCACCAGCGGATAGCCGTAGATATAGGCCTCCACCGCCAGCCAGAATTCATCCACCCCTTCGACCGGATCGATCAACGGCGATTCCAGCGCATTTGCGTGCAGAAATGAAACCGATGTCAGCAGACCGGAACCGCCCAAAACGACGGCACGACGCGTCATATCCATGTTCGCCTCCCCCTTTTTCCCTTGGCGTCGGGAGTTTAGCACACACTAATAAATACGACCAGACATTGTGCTCGCAACATTCATCGCGCGCTCCGGTGAAGACGCCGCGCTTGAGCGCCCGCCCGCATCCAGCAAATCTGCAACACCGGCTCAGAGTTGTCGGGCGGCGCTTGACGCCCTTGACGTTGCGTCCTTAGATTTCACACGCGCTCCTCGCATGCCGCGGGTTGCGCCATCAGCAGTCAGTCCGTCTGGAGGCCCCAATGCGCCGAGTCCCGTCTCAAAAGAACCATTTCCGAAATTTTGAGAAGCTGATGGACTATGCGCACATTGAATCTGGGCATCCTCGCCCATGTGGATGCAGGAAAGACTAGCCTTACGGAGAGACTGCTTTTTGACACCGGCGCGATCGACAAGCTCGGCAGCGTCGACGGCGGCAACACCCAGACCGACAGCCTGGAACTCGAGCGGCAACGGGGCATCACCATCGCCGCCTCCGTCGTGTCGTTCAAGCTTGGCGATCTGGTCGTAAACCTCATCGACACCCCCGGGCATCCGGACTTCATCGCCGAGGTCGAGCGGGTGCTGCAGTCGCTCGATGCCGCCGTCGTGGTCGTCTCGGCCGTGGAAGGCGTACAGGCGCAGACCCGCGTGCTGGTGCGGGCGCTACGCCGTCTCGGCGTCCCCTTCCTGTTCTTCGTCAACAAGATCGATCGCCTGGGCGCCCGTCTCGCCGAAGTGATTGAGGAAATCGCCAGCCAACTCTCGGTCCGCCCCGTCGTCATGTCGGCGGCGGTCGAGGCCGGCAGCCGGCAGGCGAGAGCCGAGCCGGTCGACTTTGCGCAGGAACCGCATTTTTCGGCACTTTCGGAGGCGCTTGCCGCCAATGATGAAGCCTTGCTCGACGATTATGTGCTGGCACCGGAGCGTCTGACTGTCGAGCGGCTGCGGAAGGCCTTGGCGACGCAGCTTGCTGCCGGCCTTCTGCACCCGGTCTATTGCGGCATCGCCATGACCGGCGTCGGCGTGCCGGGCCTGATCGCCGCGATCGAGACGCTGTTGCCTGCGAAAACACCCGCCCCGGATGCACCGGTCGAAGGCCGGATCTTCAAGATCGAGCGCGGCTGGGGCGGTGAAAAGCTCGCCTTCCTCAACCTGACCTCGGGCACCGTCGCCACGCGCGACTATCTCGCCCTGCCCGGCGGCGCGGCAAAGGTCACCAGCATCCAGCTCTTCGACCAGGGCCACCTGCAGAAAGTCGAGCAGGTGACAGCCGGCCGCATCGCCAAGATCGGCGGTCTTGCCCAAGCCCGCATCGGCGATTGGGTCGGCGTCGGCGGCAGTGCTGCCGGGGCGTTTCACTTCGCGCCGCCGACGCTCGAAACCCTGGTGCGGCCGGTGCGCCCGTCGGACAACACGGCGCTCTGGCTTGCGCTCCAGCAACTGGCTGAACAGGACCCGTTCATCAACCTGCGCACCAGCGACGACGCCAGCGAGATGTTCGTTTCGCTCTATGGCGAGGTGCAGAAGGAGGTGATCGAGGCGACCCTGTCGGCCGATTTCGGTCTCGATGCGCAGTTCGAGGAAAGCACGGTTATCTGCGTCGAACGGCCCCTTGGCACCGGCACCGGCATCGAGGTCCTCTTCCGCGAGCCGAACCCCTTTCTCGCAACCGTCGGCCTCAGGATCGAACCGCGGCCGCCGGCAACGGGCAACAGTTTTGCCCTGGAGGTGGATGTCGGCCAGATGCCGGCAAGCTTCTACCGGGCGGTAGAAGAAGCCGTTGCCGAGACGCTGAAGGCGGGTCTCTTCGGCTGGCAGGTGATCGATTGCCACGTCGCCATGACGGCGGCGCGGCAGACATCGCCGGCGAGCACCGCCGTCGATTTTCGCCGGCTGACGCCGCTGGTGCTCGCCGAGGCGCTGTCTTCGGCCTGCACGGTCGTCTGCGAGCCGATCGACAGCTTCCGCCTCGAAGCGCCCGCGTCCGTGCTGACGGCTATCCACACGCTGCTCGCGAAATCAGGCGCATCGACGACGGATGCGGTGATCGAGGGTGGCGTCGCCCGGCTCACGGGGACGATGGCATCGGCCAACGTCCAGGGCGTCCAGCGGCAGTTGCCGGGGCTTGCCAGCGGCGCAGGCGTGCTTGAAAGCGCGTTCGACCACTACGCCCCGATCGCAGGCACACAACCCGCCCGGCCCCGGTTGGGCACGAACCCGTTCGATCGGGCTAACTATTTGAGAAGCCTGCGATAACATAGAACACCGCGCGTCTTTTCAGACGCGCGGTGCCTTTACTCTTTCCTGATGGTTGTATCTGGCCGATCAGAAGGCCAGACGATTGCTGGACCAGACCGGGCCGAGGCGCTCTTCTTCCTTGAGCGTCGTCGAACCGTAGGAGAAGCGCAGGCCACCGAAGAGGGTGCTGGTGTCGCCGGAAACCGAGGCGCTCAGCCCCGAAAGCTCTTCGTTGGTGTATTTGTAGCCGGCAAAGAGCGTGACCGGGAAAGCGTCCAGCCGGTAGTTGGCCGTCAGCTTCACGCTGCGCAGGTCGTAATCCAGATCGTTTTCGCTGATGCGATGCAGCGAGCCGTCGACGTCGAAGCGCAGGTTGTCGGTCGCGTAGATGCGGGCGCCGAGCGAACCCATGTAATGGTCGGCATCGATGTCCTCGAAGTCTTCGACGCTCGCCTGGCCGTAGCCGAGCGCGCCGTGCAGCGTCCAGGTATCGAGGAAGTAAGCCGCCTCGACACCACCCATGTAGTCGTTGAGGTCGACGCCGATACCCGGGTCGAGCCGTGCGCCCTGCACGAAGACGCCGGCCGCAAAGAGATCGTTGCGGTAATAGCCGTGCAGCGCGCCGTCATAGCTGTTGGTGTCGATATCCTCGAAGGAGGCGCGCGTGTAGCCGAGATCGACCTGCAGGTTCATGCCGGCGCCGGCGTCGAAGTTCACCGCGCCGCGCAGGTCCCATGCATCCGCATCGATATCGCCGGGCGAGTCCACGGCCGCGCCATAGGACGTCTCGACGTAGCCGACGATGCCGCCCGACGCCTGCTCCACCGGCACCTCATAGGCGTCCTGCGGCCCCACCAATGGCCCGTCGATATCGGCAGCCGCCGCAATCGAAACACTTGAAAGAAGAAAAATGACGAAACCGCTCGTCCTGACCATTGCCCCACTCCGGTTCAAACCCCGAAAATAAGGTAAACGAACACGGTTAATACAATCTCTACGGGAAGCAGATCAGACCTTCAGCCAACGTCGACACGATCCGGACATTGCGGCAGCCGTTCATCGCGCCGGCCGTTCGTCCCGCCCGCCGCGCAACACTTTGGAGCCGCACGGTATCAGCGGCTGCGCCCCTGCAGTGGGGACTTGTCTGATCCGCCCGGTGATCTGTCGGCCACCTTCTCCCTGCATGCGGGGAGGACGCGCGTGGAGCCCGCTCGCCTCGACAACAAGCGATGCATCTCCACGCCGGTCTCATTTTCGCTCTGGTCTCGTTGGCCTGCCTGAACCAAACGCCATTTGACGCTCGTTGCGACGGCATTCGAACCCCGCGATCAAGGCGCGTCCCCTCTCCCCGCCTGCGGGGAGAGGGTTAGTCCTCGGGTTAAACCCGAGGAGAGGTGCAAGGCCGCCCCAAGGTTCAGCAAGGAGCCCTTACTGGTTGGCGATCTTTTCGCGCAGGCGCTCGTCCTGGGCGGCGATCTCCGGCGTTACCAGGTCGCCGAAATCTTCCATCTCGAAGACCGGGCGGATTTCGATTTCGCTCGGACCCGGCATCGGGTTCGGGCAACGCTTCACCCAGGCGATCGCCTCGGCCATGTCCTTGACCGTCCAGATCCAGAAGCCAGCGACCAGTTCCTTGGTCTCGGCGAACGGACCGTCGATGACCATCCGGTCGGCGCCGTCAAAGGCGACGCGGGCGCCCCGCGACGAAGGCTGCAGCCCCTCGCCCGCCTGCATGATGCCGGCATTGACCAGTTCCTCGTTGTACTTGCCCATGGCTTCCAGGAGTTCGGTCGAGGGCATGTTGCCCGCTTCGCTGTCCTCGGTCGCCTTTACAAAAACCACTACGCGCATTGTCGATTCTCCTCTGTCACACCGGTCCCGGTCCTCGTGACCTCAGGGGTGCCGGCGTGGTGAAACCCAGATAGGTAGAGCAGGTTACGGGCGAAAGACCCGCGCGGATTTTTTTCCTATCCCGCTCCGATGAAGGAAGCCAGATTGCCTCCCTGCCTAAATGACGAACGGGAAATCACGGTGCCGACAGCGGTGTCGAAATTTTCCGAAAATAGATTGGCGCGGGGAAACGAAGAGAAAAATGCGCTGTTCGACGAGACCATCGACGCCGATCCGAATGTGTCCCATTGGCTCAAGCCCCACCCCCTTCCACCCTCATCTGGCGGCTTGGCACGACGCCAGCCGCACCCACCCTCATCTCCGTGCTCGTCACAGAGATCCAGCAGCCGTGCGTCGGCACGGCGGGAAATGCAGTCCTGGCACGTGAACGTCCGGCCTGGTGGGAAAAGTCCCTCGCGCCGCCGACGCGACGCGGCTGGTGACAAGCACAGGAATGAGCGGGCGATGTTGGCGCCGGTCACGAAAAAGGGCCACGCCGCGCCGGCATGGCCCTCTGTTAGCGCTGTGGTGTCTTGCCGAAAACCTCGGCCCCGCTCGCCTACTGCGCCTGCATATGCAGGTCCGCCATCGCCTGCCGCAGATCGTCGATCGGGGTCTGGCCCGCCATCTTCTTGCCTTCCAGTTCCGGCGGCATCTTCCAGCCGGGGTCGATGCCTTCCATGTTGGGCAGCTCGTGGGCGATGCCCTTGTGGCAGTCGATACAGGTGGCCTTGCCCGACAGCAGATAGCGGGTATGGATCTCGGCCGCGCGCTGCGTCTGCTTCTGCAGGTCCATGGCGACGGAGGAATGGCAGTTGCGGCATTCCAGGCTGTCGTTGGCCTTCATGCGCGCCCATTCGTGCTGCGCCAGTTCCAGCCGCTTTTCGAGGAACTTCGACCGGGTGTTGATCGTGCCGAAGATTTTGCCCCAGACCTCCTTGGAGGCCTGCATCTTGCGGGCGATCTTGTCGGTCCACTGGTGCGGCACGTGGCAGTCCGGACAGGTGGCGCGCACGCCCGAGCGGTTGGAGAAGTGGATGGTGCGCGTCAGTTCCTGGTAGACGTTGTCGTGCATCTCGTGACACGAGGTGCAGAACTTCTCGGTGTTGGTGAGCTCCAGCGCCGTGTTGAAGGCGCCCCAGAACATGACGCCGCCGACGAAGCCGCCGAGCGTGAGGAAGCCGAGGCCCAGCGTGCCCGCCGGCGTCTTCATGATGCCCCAGGCCCAGAGGATGATTGTCCTGATCCAACCGATCATATCGTCACTCGCTTCCGGCCGGCTTGAAGCCCAGTTCGCTCATGTCCTTGAAATTGCTCGGCACCAGCGGGCTGGTGTCGGCCTGCGGCACGTGGCAGGCGGTGCAGAAGTAGCGCCGCGGCGAAACGTCGGCGATCATCTGCCCGTCGCGCGTCATGTAGTGGGTGACGCTGATCATCGGCGCGCCCGAATCCTGGGTGAACTCGCGCTTGTGGCAGGACAGGCACCGGTTGGCATTGACCGAAAGCTCATAGCCCTCGATCGAATGCGGAATCACCGGCGGCTGGTCGGGATAGGCGCGCATCTTGCGCTTGTCGTCGACCACCCATTTCGGCAGCGGTGCCGCCGCCTCCGTCGCCATCTGCGGCGTCGGCCCTTCGAGCTGCGGCACCAGCTTTTCCGCGACCTGCGCGACCGCCGCCGTCGTGACGAACACCATCAGCCCGGCTGCAAGGGCCATCCAGGCGGGCCGGCGCCGGTCAAATCCGGCAGGAGCGCGATGCGGTTTTGCGTCCGGAGTTGCCGCACGAAAAAGCGACACGGCCCGGACCAGCCGTGACCACCCTAGAGGGTGACGGGAAGAATCTTGACCGCGCATTTTTTGAAATCCGTCTGTTTGGAGATGGGATCGGTGGCGTCGAGGGTAACCTTGTTGATCAGCTGGCTGGCGTCGAACCAGGGTACGAAGACGACGCCGGGCGGCATGCGGTTGCGGCCGCGGATGTCGACGCGCGAGCGAATCTCGCCGCGCCGCGAGACGATGCGCACTTCCATGCCCTGGTTGATGCCGCGCTTGCGGGCATCCTCCGCGTTCATGAAGACGCGCGCGCCCGGAAACGCCTTGTAGAGTTCCGGCACCCGCATGGTCATCGAGCCCGAGTGCCAGTGTTCGAGCACGCGACCGGTCACCAGCCAGGTATCGTATTCGTCGTCAGGAGATTCGGCAGGCGGCTCGTAAGGCACCGCAAGGATGATCGCCTTGCCGTCCTTGTTGCCGTAGAACTTCACGCCCTCGCCCGGCTTCACATAGGGGTCGAAGCCCTCGCGGTAGCGCCAGCGCGTCTCCTGGCCGTTGACGACAGGCCAGCGCAGCCCGCGCACCTCGTGATAGGTGTCGTAAGGCGCCAGATCATGGCCATGGCCGCGGCCGAAAGTGGCATATTCCTCGAACAGCCCTTTCTGAATGTAGAAGCCGAAGTCCTTGGCCTCGTTGTTGTCGTATTCGGCGCTGACGTCGGTGATCGGGAAGCGATCGACTTCGCCGTTCTTGAACAGAACCTCGAACAGCGTCTTGCCGCGATATTCGGGGCTGGCGTCGAGGATTTCCTTGGGCCACACCTCGTCGGTGGTAAAGCGCTTGGAGAACTCCACCATCTGCCAGAGATCCGAGCGCGCCTCGCCGCGCGCCTGCACCAGTTGGTGCCAGACATGGGTGCGCCGCTCGGCATTGCCGTAAGCCCCTTCCTTCTCCACCCACATGGCGGCGGGCAGGATCAGGTCGGCGCTCATCGCGGTGATCGTCGGATAGGCATCGGAAACGACGATGAAATTATCCGGGTTGCGATAGCCCTGCCAGGTCTCGTTGGCGGTGTTCGGGCCTGCCTGGACGTTGTTGTTGACCTGCACCCAGTAGAAATTGAGCTTGCCGTCCTTCAGCATCCGGTCCTGCTGCACGGCGTGATAGCCGGGCTTTTCCGGGATGATGCCGTGCGGAATGCGCCAGATTTCTTCGGCATGCTTGCGGTGCTCGGGATTGGTCACCACCATGTCGGCCGGCAGGCGATGGGCGAAGGTGCCGACCTCGCGCGCCGTGCCGCAGGCGGACGGCTGGCCGGTCAGCGAGAACGGGCTGTTGCCGGGCTCGGAGATCTTTCCGGTCAGAAGATGCAGATTGTAGACCATCTGGTTGGCCCACACACCACGCACATGCTGGTTGAAGCCCATGGTCCAGAGCGACATCACCTTGCGGCTCGGGTCGGCATAAAGCTCGGCCAGCTGCTCCAGGAACTCCGGATCGACGCCGGTCATCTCGGCGGTCTTCTTCAGCGTGTATTCGGAAACGAATTCCTTGAACGCCTCGAAATCCATCGGCTCGGTCTTGCCGGGGTCCTTCGAGTTGGCGGCATTGACCTCGACCGGATTGTCGGGCCGCAGGCCATAGCCGATGTCGGTGACTCCGCGCGCAAACTTCGTGTGCTTTTTGACGAAGTCCTCGTTGACCTTGCCGGTCGTGATGATGTGGTTGGCGATGTAGTTGAGAATGACGAGGTCGGTACCGGGCTTGAAAACGATCGGTATGTCGGCCAGGTCCATGCTGCGATGGGTGAAGGTCGAAAGCACCGCGACGCGCACATGCGGCTGGCCGAGACGCCGGTCGGCGACGCGGGTCCAGAGGATCGGGTGCATCTCCGCCATGTTCGAGCCCCAGAGCACGAAGGCATCGGCGTTCTCGAAGTCGTCGTAGCAGCCCATCGGCTCGTCCATGCCGAAGGTGCGCATGAAGGCGACGGCGGCCGACGCCATGCAGTGGCGGGCGTTGGGGTCGAGGTTGTTGGAGCGGAAGCCCGCCCGCATCAGCTTGGTCGCCGCATAGCCCTCGAAGATCGTCCATTGGCCGGAGCCGAACATGCCGAGCGCCGTCGGCCCCTTCTCCTTCAGCACCTTCTTTGCCTGCTCGGCCATGACGTTGAAGGCCTCGTCCCAGCTGACGGGCTCGAACTCGCCGTCCTTGGCGTAGGCGCCGCCACGCTTCCTCAGGAGCGGCGTCGTCAGCCGGTCGTTGCCGTACATGATCTTGGAGAGGAAGTAGCCCTTGATGCAGTTGAGGCCGCGGTTGACCTCCGCCTGCATGTCGCCGTGGGTGGCGACCACCTGGCCTTCCTTCACGCCGACCATGACGCCGCAGCCCGTGCCGCAGAAGCGACAGGGCGCCTTCGACCACTTGATCTCCAGCGCGTTGACGCCGCCCGGCACCGGCTGTGCGGCGGCAGGCAGCGCAATGCCGGCCGTGGCGGCGGCGATGCCGGCCGCATGGGCCTTCAGAATGTCACGCCGCGTCAGTTCTCCGCTCATGGCTCCTGCCCTTCCTCTTCCATTTCCACATGCTCGAAAACCATGTTGGCCGAGATCACCCCGTCGAGCAGCGAGATCTGCGTCAGCCGTTCGCCGAGCGCACCTGTGCTTCTGCCTTCGATGACGACGACGATCTTGCCGCCGCCATGGCCATGGATTTCGACGTTTTCCATTCCCGCGAGCGTCGCCAGGATCGCTTCGGTGCTCTGCGGCATCGTGGCGACCACGGCGCTCGATATGTGATAGGGCGTGCCCGCCTTTGCCGTTGCGGCCTCAGACATGAGCCACCTCCAATTCCAATGCCTTCACCGCAATCGCACTCACCGGGCAGCCGCTGATACAGGCGCCGCAGCCGGTGCATTTCGCCTCGTTGATCTCAGGCTGGAACGGCCCGCCGATGCGCGGGCGAAAACGGATCGCCTGCTCCGGACAGCTTTCGCCGCAGGACTGGCAGGCAACGTAGCGGCGCGCGAGACAGCTGTCAGTAACAGCGGCGACATGCGGAAAACGCCGCACGTCCATCGCCTCGAACACAGGCTCCGGGCAGGCTTGCGCGCAGGCGCCACAGAAGGTGCATTCGCCACCCGAAAAGTCGACGAAGGGAAGACCGTCCGAAAGACGGATTATGGCGGTGGGACATCGTTCCACGCAGGCGCCGCAACCGGTGCAAGAGGCAAGGCTCAGCTCCGAAACACCCGGCGGACGGACACGGACCGGCTTTGCGGCAGCGCGGCCGGTAAAAAGTTCACGGCGTGAAAGAGGTTCGACCTTCATGGATCGACCTCAATGCCCGGGCGGGCCCGGTGGGCCGAAGATGATTTGCAGCATCCAGACGAGGAAACCATAGCCGCCGACGATGCCGACGGCGACGATCGGCCAGATGCCGAAGGCGAGCACGAAGAAGGTGATCAGCTCCGCGCGTCGCGAGCGCGGCGGCTTTTCGACCGGCTGTGCCTGAACGACTTCCGGCATTCCTGCGTCCCCCAACACAATCCAAGGTAAGATGCGCCACCGGAAATAAAAATCAATCCCGTGACCGGCCGATGACAGATTTTCACCGGACCTCAGAGTAAATGCGAAACAGAAGGGGTCTTTGATCTGTGTCAAATCGACAGGAAACAGGCGCCGGCTTCGCCAGAAATTCTCAAGCGCCGCTTCGGCGTAACTTGCGGACGGCAATCAGCTTTTATGCAGACCGATATATTTCTAGGAAAATATCGCTTCTCGCCCGATCACCAAGGCCCACCGGATCCTGCAAATTGAACGGCTATCTTGCCCGCGGCAAAGGCAGCCAGCCCCGGCGGCAGGACGAGAGACGCCCGCCCTTGCAACCCTGGGCTTTGCAGCCTACTTCTTGGCGCATGACACAGCTGATCGAAATCGGAACCGCGCGCGTCCTGCACTGCGCTGACAATGGCCCCCTGCTTGCAGCCCCGGGCGACGCCAATGATTTTCTGGGCGATGGCTGGGCGCATGAGGCCGACTTGCTGGCGGTCCCGGTGGAGCGGCTGGGCCCCGATTTTCTCGATCTCTCGAGCCGCGTCGCCGGCGAAGTGTTCCAGAAATTCGTCAACTATCGCATGCGGCTCGCCATTGTCGGCGATATCAGCGCCCGGCTCGAAGCCAGCATGGCGCTGACCGATTTCGTGCGCGAGGCGAACAAGGGGACATCCATCTGGTTCGTGCCGGATTTCGAAACGCTTCGCGCCCGGCTCGAGCGCTTGCCGGCCGCCTGAACGCGGTAAGGTCTGGCGACCAGCCCAGATCGATGGGAGGCCCACGACGATGACGCCAGGCCCACCGTACACCGGAAATCGCCCGTCGGTCACGCTGGCGACCGATCGCCTCCTCCTGCGCCCGACAACGCCGGCCGACGCTGAGCGCGCCTTCGAGATCCAGTCGGATTGGGATGTCACGCGCATGCTGCGCATGGCGCAGTTCCCGCCCGATCTCGAAGACATGACCGGCTGGTTCGCCGAGCACCCGCAGGAGTGGATCGCCGGCACGGCCTTTCGATTTGCCGTCGAACGCAATGCCCGCATGATCGGCCTGGTCGATCTTGACGGGATCGACGGTGAGCAAGGCGAACTCGGCTATTGGCTGGAAAAGCCGAGCTGGGACCAGGGCTACGCCTTCGAGGCGGCAAAGAAGGTGGTGGCCTTCGCCTTCGAGCAACTCGGGCTCGCGAGGTTGAAAACAGGCCACGCGGCCGACAATCCCGCCTCCGGCAAGGTGCTGCTCAAGCTCGGCTTTCGCCCGCAGCAGGCCATGCGGAAGACCTCCCGCTCAAGGGGCGAAGAGATCCTGCACCAGAGCTACAGCCTCACCTCGGACGAATGGCGCAATCTGCCGGGTTTCGATCGCTGAGCGGCGCCGTTGCCGATTTCGCCCGACCGGCGGGATCACCGCTCTCCCGCGGGCCCCGCGGCCGCGGCCTGTTCTGCGCGCACTCCGCGTAGCGCCCTGCCCGCAATGGCGATCGCCAGCGCAGCCACGGTCAACAGCCCGGCGACTGCAAAGGTTACCTCCATGCCCCGGGCGACCGCCGCCGGTGCGGCCCCGGCCATGTCGCTTGCCGCAACCGCTGCGGCGAAGACAGCGCCCATGACCGATGCGCCAGTGACGAGGCCGAGATTGCGCGAAAGGTTGAGCAGGCCGGAAACGACGCCGCGCCGGTCCGCGCTGACATCCGCCATGACCGCCGTGTTGTTGGCCGCCTGGAACAGCTGGTAGCCGGGCGTCAGAACCGCGATCGCCGCAACATAGCCGGCAACGCCAAAGAGCCACGGCAGCAGCACGAGCGCGGCGCAGCCCGAAACCATCGCCGCCAGCCCGACCGTAATCACGGAGCCCGCGCCCAGGCGATCGACGATGCGACCGGCAACAACGCCCCCGAGGGCCGAGATGACCGGCCCGACCGACAGCACGAGCCCGACCATCGCCGCATCGAGGCCGAGCCCGCGCGACAGATAAAACGGCCCGACCACCAGCGTTGCCATCATCACGGTCGAGACCAGCGCATTGGTCGAGAGCCCTCGGCTCAAAACCGGATCGCGCAACATCGCCGGCCGGATCAGCGGTGAGGCTACCCTGGCCTCGACCAGCAGGAACAGCGCAAGCCCCACGGCAGCGACAGAAAGCAGCGCGACGTTGAGCGTCCCGAAGCTGCCCCGCCCCACCGTCATCGCCAGCGCATAGGCGCCGAGCGAAAACGCAAGCAGCAAGGTGCCGGCGACATCGAAGCGTGGGCGCTCCCCGCCATCGAGGTTTCGGTCTGCGGGAAGATACCGATGGGCGAGCACGAGCGCCACGAACCCCAGCGGCACATTGACGAAGAAGATCGCCCGCCAGCCGGGGCCGGCGAGCAGCGCACCGCCGAGCGACGGCCCGAGCGCCGTGCCGATGGCCGACATGGTGCCGAGCATACCCATGGCGCTGCCGGTCCTTTCCTTCGCCACCGCCTCGCCGACAAAGGCCATGGTCAGCGCCATCATGATCGCAGCGCCGATGCCCTGCGCGGCCCGCGCGGCGACCAGCAGCGCAAAGCCCGGCGTCAGACTGCAAAGAGCCGAGGCTGTCGTAAAGAGCGCGATGCCGGCAACAAGCAGCCGCCGCCGGCCGACGATATCGCCGAGCCGCCCGACGCTGACGATCAGCGTGGTGATGGCAAGCAGATAGGCAAGCACCACCCATTGCACCGCCTGGAACGAGACACCGAAGGCGTCCGCCAGCGCCGGCAGCGCGACATTGGCGCTGCTGGTGCCAAGCGAGGAGAGCAGCATCGACAGCGACAGGCTGGCGATCACCCAGCGAACCGGCGCGCCGGAAGCCTTGGCAGGCCCGATAGCGCTCATCGGCCACCTCCCGCGAGCGAAGCCTTGCGTCGTCCATTTGCAGCGCGGGAAATCGCAAGGAAACAGGGCGGTAGCGCGCTTTCATGATTCAAAATATGCGGCAACGACTTTGGGTCAGACCGGGAAATCAGGGATTGGGCAGCGGGCATTAGCGGGCATGGCGTCATCGGAAAACCCTCCAAATTCGGTTCTCCGAAAAATTAGACCTTAGCCTCATATGGCGGAAGGCGCAGCATTTGCACTTCATTCGTGCGTTTAACGCCACATCTCACAGAGCTCGTGTTATGAAGGGTGATGACCAGACCGGATCTCAACCTGCTCGTGACCCTCGATGTGCTGCTTGCCGAAGGCAGCGTCGCCCGCGCCGCAAGGCGCCTGCGGCTCAGCCCCTCAGCCATGAGCCGGGCGCTGGCAAGACTGCGCGAGGCGACCGGCGACCCGCTGCTGGTGCGCGCCGGCCGCGGCCTTGTTCCGACCCCAAGGGCGGTGGAGCTGCGCGCGCGCACCGGCCCCATCGTCGAAGCGGCCGAAGCCTGCCTTCGCCCGGCCGAGAGCCTGGACCTGAAGACACTCACCCGCACCTTCACCCTCAGGAACCGCGAGGGTTTCGTCGAAAACTTCGGCGCAGCGCTGATTGCCCGTCTCGCGCGCGAGGCGCCCGGCGTGCGCCTGCGTTTCGTGCAGAAGCTGGACCGGGAAAGCAGTCCGCTTCGCGAGGGCGGCATCGACCTCGAAACCGGCGTTGTCGGTGAGAACACAGGCCCGGAGCTTCGCGCCCAAGCCCTCTTTCATGATCGTTTCGTCGGCGTGGTTCGCCCGGGGCACCCCTTAACCACGGGCGAAATCACGCCGGCCCGCTACGCTGCAGCCCACCACATCCATGTCTCGCGCCGCGGCAACGACACCGGCCCGATCGACGACGCCCTTGAGGCGGCCGGACTCAGCCGGCCGATCGCCGCCTCCGTCGGCAGCTTCTCCGAGGCATTGGCGCTCGCCCGCGCCACGGATCTCGTCGCCAGCGTGCCCGAACGCTATACGGGGACGCTGCGCCAGGATCTCGCCACCTTTGCCCTGCCCGTCGCCCTGCCCGAAATCACCATCTCGCTGCTCTGGCACCCCCGCCTGGATGCGGATCCGGCGCACCGGTGGTTAAGGGCGTGCGTGCGGGAGGTGTGCACCGCATAGGCCGCGAAAGACGCCAGCCACGCAAGCGGATGCGCAGCGACATCGGCGATGCGTTGTGATGGGTCGGGACCGCCAGCCGCGGTTGCCTACAACAGGCCATCGCGCTATCAGCGCAAGTCCGGCCGCGAAGCGCTGCCTCGCCAGCACACGTCAAAACCCGCACAGGAGAACGCGATGTTCGACCACGTCAAATTCGGTGTCCGCGACTATCCGGCAAGCCTCGACTTCTACCTGAAGGCGCTCGAACCGCTCGGCGTCGCCGTGGTCGATCACGGCGCCCATGGTGTCGAAATGAGCACGGACGACAAGTCGTCGCTTTGCCTCTACCAGACCGAGGAAACGCCGGCGCACCTTCACCTGGCCTTCGTGGCCGAGACCCGCCAGCAGGTCGACGCCTTCTACCACGCAGCCCTTGCGGCCGGCGGCAAGGACAACGGCGCCCCCGGCCTGCGCCCGCGCTACCACGCCAACTACTACGCCGCCTTCGTCCTCGATCCGGACGGCCACAACATCGAGGCGGTCTGCCACGCGGCCGAATCCTGATCGGACCAGGCTAGCCGAGATTCCTAGGGTTTGTAGGGATCCGGCGTTCCGGCCTTGATCGGCGGGTATCTGGCAAGCGTCGCCTCGAACGAGGCCGGCCCGGCCCCGGGACAGATGGACCGACGCTTAAAACCAATAGCGCCGCATCCGCGCCAGGAATTCGACGGTCACGGGAAAGCCCGAGGCGCTGCCGAGGACGGAATCGATGCCGCAGCGGGGGCAGACCGCCGTGCTGTCGTCGTCGATCCATTCCGTGATCTCGGCCGGCTGGTAGATCTCGCAGCAATAGAAGCAGCCGCAGGATGGGCTTGCTTCGAGTTCCGCGCGGTGGTTGGCGCTATGCTTGTGCGCCCGAATGATCGTCTCGTCCATGCCGCAATCATTGTCGTATGCACGACAGGTTGTCCAGCGGCCGTCGCCCGCAACGCACGGGCGAAGTTCAACGACATATGCGGGCCGCCTTGATGACCTTTGGCAGCGAATGATGTGACGGCGCAGCCAACGCCCGGCCGAACGCCCAGCCAATGGCCATGATTTTTGACAGAGGCGCTCTTGAGCCACATCCGGTTGAGGCTAAGCTGCCCCGCAGCGACCGGACGGGCGGCGAGCTTGCTCTGCGACGCGACCGCACACGAGACGGCGTCGACCACGGAGCCGAATTCCACGATCGCGCCGTCGCCCATGAGCTTGACGATGCGCCCGTAAAAATCGTTCAGAAGCGGATCGAAAATTTCGGATCGCCACGTCTTGATGGCGGCCAGCGTGCTCGCCTCGTCGGCTCTATCAATCGCGAATAGCCAACGATGTCGACGGCAAGAATGGCGACCAGCCGACGTTCTGCGCGAAATGCTTCCATGACCACCTCTCCCGAAGGTGCCGAAGTCCTCGCTGCTGCCTGTTGCCTTGTTTTACCGCGCGCGGACCGGCCGTCACCCCGCCCCCGCCTTCTGTAGCCCCTCGCGCAGGTGCTCGCTGTCCGCCTCCTGCGCATAATGCATCGTCGCCAGAAACGCCTCGACGTCAAACGATGGACACAGCGCCCTGACCTTGGCGATATGCGCGCCCGCCGCGATCGCATCGCCGCGCCAGCCGTGGCAGGCGGCGACGAAGGCGTGCTGGGTTTCGTCCATCGAGGTCAGGTGCATGAAGGCCTCGATCGCCTCGCCATATCGGCGCGCAGCAAAGTGAGCCTTGCCGAGGTGGCTCCAGAAGCGCTCGGGATGATGGGGGTTGAGGCGCATCGCCTTCAGGATCCATTCCGCCCCCTCCTCCGGCCGGCCGAGCCAGGTCAGGAGTTCGCCCTGCTGCACCACGACGAGGTCGTAATTGGGGTTGAGGAACAGCGCCCGCTCCTGGTGATAGCGCGCCGTCGTCAGCGCGTTGGTGTTGACGTTGACGGCGGCAAGGATGCGATGCACGTCGGCGTCGTTGTCGTCGAGCGCAAGCGCCCGTTCCAGCTCGGCATTGACCTCGGCCCAGGTCGCCTCCTTGTCCGCACACCAGCCATACACCCAGGATTGCCCGAGGATGCAGGCGCGCCAGGCATGGGCATGGGCATAGCCGGGGTCGAGCGAAACGGCCCGGTCGATCAGCGCCTGCGCCTGCCTGTTGTCCTCGGCGCTGCTGCGGTGGTGCAGCACCTTGGCGGCGAGCGCACATTCGTAAGCCGCCATGTTGGCCGGCTTGGTGCGCGAAAGCTGGTCGCGCTGGGCGGCCTCCAGCCGGCCGGGCACGGTCGCGGCGATCGCCGCCGTCACCTCGTCCTGAATGGCGAAGATGTCATCGAGCTGCCGGTCGTATTTGTCGGCCCAGATATGCGCGTCGTTGACCGCGTCGATGAGCTGCACGGTGACGCGCACCCGCTCGCCGATCTTGCGCACGCTGCCTTCCACCAGATATTGCGCCCCGAGGCTGGCGGCCACTTCGCGCACGTTCACCGACTGGTTCTTGTAAACGAAGGAGGAGTTGCGCGAGATCACGAAGAGCTCGTGCCGTCGCGAAAGCTCGGTGATGATATCCTCGGTCAGCCCGTCGGCGAAGAACTCCTGGTCCGGATCGCCGCTCATATTGTCGAAGGGCAGCACCACGATCGTCGGTTTGCAAACACCCGTCTTCGCCTCGCCGTCCCCCGTGGAAGCTGTGAGCCCCAGGCTCTCGAGCCCGATGCGGTAGAGGCGCACCGGGCGGCTGATGTTCTTCAAGGTCTTCTCGCCAAGATCGTCGATCGGCAGTTCCAGCCGGTCGGCCACCTGCGTTGCCACCGCCGCCGTCACGCAGATGCCGCCGACTTCGGCCAGTTGCTCGGCGCGCGCGGCGATGTTGACGCCGTCGCCGAAGATATCGTCGTCCTCGAAGATGATGTCGCCGAGATTGATCCCGATGCGAAACTCGATCCGCCGGTCCGCCGGCACGTCGGAGTTCCGCCTCTTCATGCGCTGCTGGATCTCGACCGCGCATTTGACCGCATCGGTCACGCTCTGGAATTCCACCAGCAGCCCGTCGCCGGTGGTCTTGATCAGCCGTCCCTTGTTCTTGGCGATCGCGGGATCGATAAGCTCGATGCGATGGGTGCGAAGCCGCGCAAGCGTGCCTGCTTCATCGGCCTCCATCAGCCTGGAGTAGCCGGCCATATCGGCCGCCAGCACTGCAGCTAATCTCTGCTCCATGGGCTTGCCAACACGTTGAAAAGCGGCCCGTTCCGGTCTTCCGGACCAAGGAGATATCCGGTCCGATATTATCGCAGCACGAAACGATCTCCTATCTAAATTAGCAAATGCAAACTGAAAGGGGTCCATATGCGCCGGCTCTCAGCAGCCGGCCGCCGGTAGGCCTCAGCGCATTGCGACTTGACAATAATTGCCTTAGGCAACTAATTACCTGATTAAAGCAAATTCATAAGGACATCCCATGTCTCCGCAGCACATCGACGACCGCGCCCAGACGGTGCGGCGCTTCAACCGTTTTTACACCCGGCTGATGGGCCTGCTGCACGAACATCTTCTCGCCAGCGCCTTTTCGCTGACGGAGGTCCGTATCCTCTATGAGCTGGCGCACCGCTCCGGTCTGACCGCGAGCGACCTCTGCCGCGAACTCGGCCTCGACGCTGGGTATCTGAGCCGCGTCATTGCCGGCTTCGAGAAGAAGGGGTTGATCGAAAAGAGCCGTTCGCCGGACGACGGCCGGGTCACGCAGCTCACGCTGACGGATGCAGGCCGCGCGATCTTCCAGCCGCTGGAGGATGCGTCCCAGCGCGAAGTGGTCGCCATGCTGCAAAAACTCTCGGTGCCGGAACAACGGCAGCTGGTGGGCGCCATGGGCGAGATCGAGAGCCTGCTTGCCGACGAGCGCACGCCGGGCTTCATCCTGCGCGATCCGCAGCCGGGCGACATGGGCTGGGTGATCCACCGCCAGGGCGCGCTTTATGCGCAGGAATATGGCTGGACCACCGCGTTCGAGGCGCTGGTCGCCGAGATCGTCGTCAAATACATGCACGACTACGATGCGAAGTCGGACCGCTGCTGGATCGCCGAAAAGGACGGCAAGGTCGTCGGCTCGGTGTTTCTCGTCCGCCATGACGAGACGACGGCGAAGCTGCGCCTGCTCTACGTCGAGCCGAGCGCCCGAGGCCTCGGCATCGGCCGCCGGCTGGTCGAGGAATGCATGCGCCACGCCCGTCTTCTCGGCTACATCAGGATGGTTCTCTGGACCAATGCCGGCCTCGATGCCGCCCGCCACATCTATGAAAAAGCCGGCTTCGCGCTGATCGAGGAAGAACAGCACCACAGCTTCGGCAAGGATCTCACCGGCCAGATTTTCGCGCGGGATCTGTAGAAACGGCCGGCAACGCATCGCCGCCCCGGGGGGGCGCAGCTATTGCGGGAACCGATGGCGGACGCCAGTTGCCGGCCGGTCGATACGGTGACGAGGTTGAACGCCCCGTCACTGAGACGATAGAACCCATCCTGCGGCACCGGCAATTCCAGCATTTCCCGCCTGGAGAGGCCGGCATAGACGCCGCGCAGCAGCCGGCCGAACAGCCCATGGGAAATCGCGACCGTCGGCCGCCGGATATCCGCAAGCCAGCTTTTCGCTCGTGCGCAGGCGGCATCAAAACTCTCTCCGTCCGGCGAGCGGAAATACCAGTCGAAGACATCGGAGCCGTCGAGCAGACCCGGATACTCCATGTCGATCTCGAACTTGGTCATCCCATCCCAGCAGCCGACCGAAACCTCCATCAACCGCGCATCCTCGCGGCGCGCCAGCGGCAGCACCCGCTGAACCCTTTCAGCGGTTTCGCGGGTCCGTCCGAGCGGGCTGACATGCATCTCGATCGACTGCACATCTTCACCGATCTCGGCGCCCAGGAGGTGGGCGACGGCGTCCGCCTGCGCGACGCCAAGCCTCGTCAGCGGCGAATCCAGCTGCCCCTGGAAGCGACCGAGCGTATTCCAGACGGTTTCGCCGTGGCGCAGAAGATAGATCAAGACCTGGCCTTCCTTCAAAACTTGTGGCTATCGATCGCTGTCGTTCGAACCGGCGTTCACAGATGCCTCCCACTCCGGCTCCGGCGATGGCACGCATCATCACTGGATGATGCAGGTTCCCGGCCAATCCCGGCAGGAGTTCCGCGCGCAGCTTCCCAGAGACATCCCGGCAATCAGTACGCAGACGATGACGGCAATCTTTCGCGACATTACGCTACCTCAAGTTTCGGTCCCTCGTTTCTCACCCGTTCCGATCATCGCGTCAACGCGTTTCCCCAGCGGGAAAAAGGAGAAAGGCCATGAAAGTGCTGAGGCCACCCTTCGCGATGCCGTGTCGCCCTCAATCCACCGGATCCAGAATGTCCGGCGTATCGTTCTTCGGCGAGCCGACCTTGCTGCCGATCTTCCACATGGTCATCATTTCAGGCGGAAACGGCTTCATCAGGTCAGGCGCCTCCGGCTCGGGCGAGAGCCAGCGCTCGTAATCGTCGGGGTGGAGGATGACAGGCATGCGGTCGTGGATGTCGGCCATCAGCGCGTTGGCGTCGGTGGTGACGATAGCGAAGGTGCGGATGTCCTCGTCGGTTGCAGGGTTGCGCCAGCTCTCCCAGATGCCGGCAAGGCAGAAGGGTTCGCCCGTCTTCATCGCGATCGCATAGGGCTGCTTGTCCTTGCCGGTGCCGTGAATGTCCTTCCACTCGAAAAAGCCGTCGATCGGCACAAGGCAACGGCGGCGCTGATAGGACGAGCGGAATTTCGTCGCGATCGTGTCGGAGCGCACATTGACCAGCGGCCTGCCCGCCTTCGGGTCCTTCGTCCAGCTCGGGATCAGCCCCCAGCGCGCCGAAACGAAGACCGGGCCGAAGAGATCGGGATCGCGGATCACGTCGCGGATGATGATCGGATAGATCAGCGTCGGCGCACCGTTATAGCGCGGAAACTGGTTGGCGATCGTCTCGATGCTGCCACGCTCGGCAAAGCCAAAGGCGCGCAGCAGCCCCTCGAGATTGGTCTTCAGATAGACGCGTCCGCACATGGTGGCTCCTTCCGCCCGCGGCTGCATGCATAGCTATGGCTCCGCCGGAATGCGTCAACACCGTCACTTTGCAAGTACGGCATTTGCAAGCGCTACGGCATCTTCTCCACGTCGGGCAGCTTCCAGCTTTTCTCAAACAGCGGCTTTTCCGGCCCGTAGAGCCGGAAGAGCAGCTCGAATTTCCCCTTGGGATCGACCGGAACCCAATTGGCTTCCTTGCCGGCGGGCGCCTTGGCGCCGAAATAGACATCCACCGAGCCGTCGGCGTTTTTCGCGACACCCTTGCCGATCGAGGCGACGCTGGCCTTGTCCAGGTTGCGCACCAGCGCATGGGTCTCGCGGTCGTAAACCGTCACCGACCAGTATTGCTTGACCGGCGCATCCTTCGGCACGACGAGCTTGTAATTGGCCGCCCCGTCAAAGGCATTGCCGTCCTTGTCCTTGTTGGCCATCAGGTAGAACTGCGCCGTGCCGATGCGCTTGATGCCGGTAAAGCCGAGCGTGTAGGTCACGCCGCGGGCATCCACCGGATAGGCATCAGGATCGTCGTAGCCGCCCTGCGCCGCCTTCACCATGTCGGCCATCGCCGCCGGGAACCAGCGGATGCCCTCGTTGATGACCGGGAAGCCCTGGTCGTAGCGCTGCGACAGGATCGCATGCGCCTCGCGGGCGGATGCGTCGAAGATCGCCGTGGTCTCCGGCTTCGGCTGGTAGGGCTTGCCCTTCTCGATGCCGAGCGTCTTCAGCTGGTCGATCATCACCCGGTCGCGCTCGAGCCAGGGCTCGGTCTGCACGACGCGATTGAGGTTCTCGAAGAAGCTCGCATCATAGCGAATGGTGGCGTCGAACAGCACATCATAGGCATCGGTGAAAACCGTCGCCGGCGGGTTGTCGGTCACCGGCATCGGGTAGATCTTGATCTTCTTGCCATAGGCGACCGACTTTTCGACATCGGCCACATCGTGGCTCTTGAGGTTGGAGCGCAGCAGCGCAAAACCGGTGAAGGTATCGGAGCGCAGCGGAATGTAGCCCTCCGGCACCTCGCCCATATAATCAGGCGGCAGGATCAGGTACTTGCCGCCCTTGCCCTCGTCCGCCCCTTCGGGCCCCGCATCTTCGAGCGGCATCTGCCAGGCGTTGACGATGTTGCCGGCGATCGACCCGCCTTCGGCCGGCGGGATCTCGATGACGATGGGCCCGTCCTTCACGTTCCAGAACGACATGAAGTAGATCGAGTCCGGGTTGGGCGTCAGCGTCTGGTTCTTCCAGTTGACCGGCTTCGACCAGTAGACGATCTCGTTGACCTTGGCCTTCGTCGTCGAAAGCATCGCCTGCAGCATCAGGTCGGCATTGACCGCCGGCATCCCCCAGATGACCGCCTCCACCGCCCGACGCTCGATCGCGCGCTTTTCGAGGTTTTCGGGCGAAAGGTCCTGGGCTGCAAGGCTGATGGTTCCGGCAACGAGCGCAAGGGCCGTGAGCGAAACGCGGAGCATCTGTTTTCTCCTATTGCTGGTTGGCGCGCCGGGTCACTTGACCTCGACGAAATCCTCGAGCTTCCACGACTGGTCGAACCAGGGCGTCAGCGGGCCATAGAGCCGGAAGATGGTGAACCAGCTTTTGCCCGGGATCGTCTGGATCCAGTTCGGATTGTCGGCCGGCTTCGTCGGCGAGAAGATGATGTCGGTCGAGCCGTCGGCATTCTGCTTCAGGTTCTTTTCGCTGGAAAGGCTCGGAAACTGCTGGTCCGTCTGCAGCATGGAGCGTGTCTGGGTGTCGTAGACCACTACCGACCAGAAATCCTTGGCCGGCGCATTGGCGGGCACGTGCAGCCGGTAGGTCTTGGCGCCGTCGAAGGGCTTGCCGTACCTGTCGAAATTGGTCGCCGCATATTGCGAGCCGATGCCGGGCATGGCGACCGCCATCGCCGGCGTGTTGATCGTCGCGGCATAGAAGAACAGGGTGCGCGCATCGAAATTGCGCCCGCCGTCCTTCAGCCATTCGTAGCTGCCGCCGATGAAGGGCGTCGTCCATTTGCGGTCGGGATAGATCAGCACAGCCGGATCGCGCGGGCGGAAATCGATGGCGCGCGCCGTCGCGTTGCCGACGGCAACCGCATCGGTCAGGATCTTCTCCATGCGCCCATCGGGCTTGAAGGGCTTGCCCTTCTCCATGCCGATCGCCGTATAAATGCCGGTCATGTCGGGCCCGTAGGCGCCGGCCGGTTCCTCCTGGATGATCTGGTTGACCTCCTCGAAGAACTTCATGGTGTTGGCGTGAACCGTGTTCATCGCCTTGCCGGAGAGGTTGATGAAGGTGGTCTCCGGCGGCTGATCCTTCTTCTCATAGGGATAGACCCGCAGGTTCTTCTTCAGGCTCGCGACACCCGGCGCCGGATCGCCGTCCTTCATGAAGGCGCGGCCGAAGAGCAGGTTGCCGTAGGTCGGGCTTTCGAAGACGAAATAGCCCTCGGGCTTTTCGCCCTTCCAGCCCGGCGGCACGAAGAGATATTTGCCGCCCTTGCCCTTGTCGGGCCCGGCATTGCCGAGGTCGGTCACGTAGCGGAACCAGAAATCGTCGACGACGCCGAGAATGCCGGGCGGGCTTTCGACGACGACGGGGCCGTCCTTCAGGTCCATCCAGTTCCAGAAATAGACCGTCTCGGTGTTCGGCGTCAGGTAGAGCGATTTCGAATCCATCAGCGTTTCGAAGACGCCGATCGTGCTGTTGACCGCCCCCACTTCGCGAAGCCCGGTGCGGATCGCCACCATCGAGGCGCCGGGAATGCCATTGAGAAACGCTTCGATGCCGCGGCTGAAATCGAGCTGGTCCCAAACCTTGCTCGCCGTCTCCGCCGTCGGCACGCCGTCGTCGAAGGTCAGCGTGCCGATGCGCGTCTCGACGCTGCCCGGTGTCAGGATCTCCTCGGGTATGTCGGTCGTCATCTTGAAGCTGTCGGCAAGAGCCGGAGCCGCCAGCAAAACGGCGCTGCTGAGGAGGATGGCACGCAAGGCAAGGGTCATCTGTGTCTCCAACGATCAGGATCGGATCGGGCTGGGACAGCGCCCCAAACCCTCTGGCATCGGCCCGTTCCGCGGCGTTTCGGCCTGCCGGCGGCATCGTTCCAGCCTTGCCGGAGTAGACCCTTCGCGCCCCCGTGCCGGAAGTACGTAACAGTTACGTCGGGTGGCGAGCGCCGGTTGCAGCGGCAGCCACTTAAGGCCCCGGATCAACGCTCCGGTTTGGCCTCCTCCTCCGCCCCTTCGCTGAGCCCGGAACAGGCCATCCGGCAGGCGCGATCAGCAACGACTATCCCGCCCTCTCGCCCGCGCCCTTGGCGCGATACTTGACAATCCCCCCAAATAGGTAGATCGGTCTACCTAGAAATGTGGAGAAAGCCATGAGCGAGAAAGCACCGGCGCGCGAGCGCCTGCTGAAGGCGGCAGCGGAACTCTTCTATCGGGATGGAGTCAGTGCCACCGGCATCGATGCGATCACCGCCCATGCGGGCGTCGCCAAGATGAGCCTTTACAACAACTTCTCGTCCAAGACCGATCTGGTGAACGCCTATATCGAGGCGCGCCACCGGGAATGGCAGGACCTTTATCGTGAGCGCCTGGCCCATGCGGCAACGCCGAGAGACCGTGTATTGGCGATCTTCGACAGCTATGTCGACCACGCCGAAATGGCCTATTCCTGGGGTTTCCGCGGCTGCGGGCTCCTGAATGCCGCAGCCGAGCTTTCGGTCGGCGATCCCGCCCGCGACATCGTCGCCTCGCAGAAGGACGAGGTGGAAACGCTCTTCAAACAATATCTCGCCGAGATGAAGCCCGACGCGGGTGCCGCCATCGACGAGACGGCGGAGCACCTCTCCTTCCTGCTCGAAGGCGCCATGTCGCGCGCCGGGCTCGACGGTCATGACGCCCGGCTGAAGACCGCGCGCCGGATCGCCATCTCGATCATGGACCAGCTATGACCTCCCGAAATTCCGCTTCTCTCGTCGGCTTTGCCTGCGTACTCACCGCCTCCGCGCTCTGGGGCACGACCGGCACCACCGCCACCTTTGCCAGTGGTGTCAGCCCGCTCGGCATCGGCGCCGTCGCCATGGGCCTTGGCGGCCTGCTGCTCGCGCTGACGGCGCTGCGCTCGATCGTGAAAAGCAGGGCAAAGCTCACCGCGCAATGGCCGATGCTGTTGCTCGGCTCGCTGTCGGTCGCGATCTATCCGCTCGCCTTCTACTCCTCCATGCATCTGGCCGGTGTCGCCATCGGCACCGTCATTTCCATCGGCTCGGCGCCGCTCGCCGCCTCGCTGATCGAGCGTTTCTTCGACGGTCAGAAGCTGACCACCCGCTGGCTGCTGGGTGCTGCCGCCGGCCTTGCCGGCGCCGTGCTTCTGACCCTCTCGGAAAGCCACGGCAGCCGCGGTGCCGCCGACCCGACGGCTGTGCTCTACGGCATCCTGCTCGGCCTCGTCTCCGGCCTGCTTTATGCCCTCTATTCCTGGGTGGCACGGCGGCTGATGCAGGCGGGCATTCCACCGCGCGCCGCCATGGGCTCGATCTTCGGCGTCGGCGGCACCTTGCTGCTGCCGGTTCTCGCCGTCACCGGCGCGCCGCTGCTTGCCTCCACGACCAACATCGCCGTCGGCATCTACATGGCGCTGGTGCCGGTGCTGGTGGCCTACGTGCTCTTTGCCTATGGCCTCGCCCGCGTGTCGGCCACCATGGCGACCACCCTGTCGCTGCTCGAGCCGGTCATTGCCGCCGTCCTTGCCGTCGTCATCGTCGGCGAGCGCCTGCCGGCCGAGGGCTGGGCGGGCATCGGGCTCATCGTCGGCTCGCTCTTCATTCTCACCCTGCCGATACCGGGCCGCCGCCGCCGAACCAGGTCATCCGCCGCCGCGGTCGATGCGGCCCTTTCCACCCGCTGACGCCGGACCCTTGCCATGAGCGACGTCGCCGCGCTGCCCTCCCGCCGTCCAAACCGGGTGTGGGCGGTTTCGATCCTGATCCTGCTCGAGGCAGCACTTGTCATCTCCTGGAGCGCCGGTTTCGTCGGCATCCGCTTTGCCATCGATCATGCGCCGCTCTTCCTGATCCTTCTCTGGCGCAGCCTCGTCTCCGGCCTCATCCTCCTGCCCTTCGCCCTGACGATCGGGCCGAAGATCCGCATGAAGAACGCCGTACCGCAGATGCTCTTCGGCGCGCTTGCCATGTCCGGCTATCTCGCGGGCTTTGCGCTGGCGATCTCCCATGGCGTGCCGACCGGCCTGGTGGCGCTGATCACCGACATGCTGCCGCTTGCCGTCGCCATCCTCTCCTGGCCGGTCCTCGGCCAGGCCTTGACCGCCCGCCAGTGGCTCGGCTCCTTCATCGGCCTCACCGGTGTCCTGATCGCGTCCGGCTGGTCGCTCGATGTCGGCAACGTGCCGCTCTGGGCCTATGGCCTGCCGGTTCTCGGCACCCTGTCACTGGCGCTGGCGACACTGCTGCAGAAGCGTAGTGCGGCGGGCGCCATACCGGTGCATCAGAGCCTCTGCATCCAGTGCCTCTCGGCATCCGCCATCTTCGCGCTCCTTGCCTGGCACGAGGGCAGCGTGCTGCCGGTTCTCGATCCGGGCTTCGTCGGCGGCATTCTCTGGTTGGTCTTCATCGCCACTTTCGGCGCCTGGAGCCTCTATTATCTCGCGCTCAAAAAATCCTCGCCCGCCCGCGTCACCGCCATCCTTTATCTGAGCCCGCCCGTGACGATGATCTGGGCCTTTATCATGTTCGGCGAACCCCTCTCCTGGGCCATGGCCGCCGGCCTCGTCGTGTCGCTCGCCGGCATCGTCATCGTCGCACGGGGGCAGAGCCAAACGCACGTTTAGGAAAGCTATCCACTGACCGCTTGCATCTTGCGGTGGTGTCTGCGACAGCTTCGCTCCAGACCACTGGGAAGCAGCCATGAGTTTTTCCGAAGTCAAGCCACGTCACGTGCTCTGCCTGCTCGGCGGAGACCGCCCCTTCTCCGAACTTCGCGAGGTGATCCAGTCGGCGATCGAGAGTTTCGCGCCGGGCTTCGAGATCGACGACACCTTTTCCGAGGACGCGCCTGACGATCGCATGTCGATGTCCTTCGAGGTCTGCCGGGATCGCGTCCACAAGGGTGCCTGGAGCGAAGCGGACGAAGAGGCCGTCGACGACCATCGCTCGGTCATCTATGTGCTCGGCCCGCCGATGACGGCAGAGGATGCCGTCAAACATTCAGCCATCGCACTTCGGCTGGTCGCCCACACCCTCGATAACGGCATCGTCGCCGCCAAGGGCGAGAGCGCCGGCGTCGCGCACGGCGTTGAGAGATGGAAAGCGCTGGCCCAGGACGCGGAAGGCCAGACGGGCGCTGCGCTTGCCCGCCCCTGCCGCCTCGCCTTTGCCAAGCGGCCGATCGGCACGGACGAACATCTCTACAGCGTCGGCTTCCACCTGGTCGGCATACCCGAAGTCTACGCGCCGAAGACCCTCTCCGACGACGAACTGGCCCTGAGCGCGTTGATCGACACCGTTGCCGACGAGGTCGTCACCGACGGCGTCGATCAGGTGCTCAAGCGCCGCGGCGCCAGATTGCTGCCCGTCGACGCCTACGGCGAGGACGAGTTCAAATACAATCCCTACGGCGCCATCCATCTCTAGTCAGGACGGCGGACCACCCCCTGTGTCACAGAGATTCAGCAGCGCTGCGTCCGCGGTGCGAAAGAGCCCTTCAGCCCAAGTCCTTGGGCTGGCTGGATTCACGTGACAGGCACAGGAATGAGGGCTGCGGAGATGGCTTGCACACCCCGTGACTTGCAATAGCGAGCCACCGCCCACCACGCCCCTTGCATCACACCTCGATTCGTAATAATTGAAGTTACATGAAAAAAGACAGCCGCCTTTCTTCCGTCCTGCACGCGCTCCTGCACATGGCCGAGCGCGGCGAACCCTTGACCTCGGACGAGCTTGCCATGTGCATGCGCACCAATCCGGTCGTTGTCCGCCGCACCATGGGCTTCCTGCGCGATGCCGGCATCGTTTCCTCCGCCCGCGGCCATGCCGGCGGCTGGGCGATCACCGCCGATCTCAAGACCGTGACGCTTCGGCAATTGCACGAAACGCTCGGCGAGCCTGCGATCTTTGCCATCGGCAACCGGCAGGAAATGCCGGAATGCCTTGTCGAGCAGGCGGTCAACGCTGCGCTCGACACCGCCTTTGCCGAGGCCGAAGCGCTGCTGCTCGAGCGTTTCGCCCAGGTAACCCTTGCCGACCTCGCCGAGGACTTTGCGCGGCGGCACCGGCTCCGATCGCAATGAAAGCAGCCGGTCGATCCGTCCTGACGTGATCGATCCCGATACATCCTTCCGCCCCGGAACCGCGTAAGCGGTTTTCGGCCGGAACCCTATTGCCCAAAGCTCGGGTCGACACACTGGTTGAAGAAACCGGTGGGCTCGCCCGCGCCCAACCGAAAGGACTATCCCCATGCAACAGGACGTCATCATCATCGGCGGCAGCTATGCCGGCATGGCCGCCGCCCTTCAGCTTCTGCGCGCCCGCCGCCGCGTGACGATCATCGACGAGGGCATTCGCCGCAACCGCTTCGCCAGCCACTCCCACGGCTTTCTCGGCCAGGACGGCATCGACCCCGGCGAGATTGCCGCGACCGCGCGCAAACAATTGCTCGCCTACCCCACACTCACGTGGATCGACGGCCGCGCCGTGACCGCAAGCGGCAAGATCGACGGTTTCGTCGTCACCACAGCCGATGGCGCATCCTTCGAAGGCAGGCGCCTGCTCTTTGCCACCGGCGTCAAGGATGGCCTGCCTGACATCGAAGGGCTGACGGAACGCTGGGGCAAGAGCGCCTTCCATTGCCCCTATTGCCACGGCTACGAGCTGAACGAGGGTGAAATCGCAGTCATCGCCGCAAGCCCGATGTCGATCCACCAGGCCCAGCTCATCCCCGAATGGGGCAAGGTCACCTTCTTCACCAACGGTGCGATCACGCTCGACGCCGAAGGCCGTGCCGACCTCATCCGGCGCGGCGTCACCATCGACGAAACCACGGTCGCACGGCTCGAAGGCCATGCCGACGTGGTACTGACGGATGGCCGACGCCTGCCCTTCGCAGGCCTCTTCGTCGCCACCCGCACCACGCCCGCAAGCGACATCGCCGAACGCTTCGGCTGCGAGATCGAGGAGACCCCGATGGGCCTGCAGATCCGGGCGACGGCCGCCAAGGAAACCACCGTTCCCGGCGCCTATGCCTGCGGCGACGTCGGCCGCGTTCCCCATTCCGTCTCGCTCGCCGTCGGCGACGGCGCCTGGGCCGGCGCGCAACTGCACCGCTCGCTGGTGTTCGGTTAAGCCACCGGCACTGGCCGGCGCCACGCAGTGGCCTGACGGGAACCGAACGGACGCAACCGCTTTGCACCGTTCGGCTCCCGGCCTTGCCAAATCGTCGGCGTCCGTGCTTCGCTCCGTCCCAAACCGAGTTGGAGCCCGCACCAATGCCCCTTGCCCTCACCTGCTTCCAGGGTCGCGCCGGCGATCACAACGACCTCGGCATTCCCGGCGCGAAGTCCGTTGCCGCCCATCTCGCCCGAAAGCTCGGCCTCGAAACCGTCACGATCGGTGAACCGGAACCGGCGCTGAACGGCCACTGGACGGTCGAGCTCGAAGCGGCGATGCCGACGCTCCGGCGCATGCGTGATCGGTTCGAAACGATCTACGCCGACGGATCGGTCTCGCTGGCCGCGACCAGCCGTTGCGCCGTCTCGTTGGCAACGCTGCCTTCCGTCACCAGGCACCACGGCGATGCGGTCGTCGTCTGGTTCGATGCCCATGGCGACCTGAACACGCCCGAGGCCAGCAGCACCGGCTATCTCGGCGGGCTGGCGTTGTCGGGGCCCTGCGGCCTCTGGCAGTCCGGCCTCGGTGATGGGCTCGCAATCGAAAATATCGTGCTCGTCGGCCAGCGCGACCTCGATCCTTTCGAAGCCGAACTGATCGCGGCGAAGCGCATCCCGCATATCCGCCCCGGCGCCGACCTGCCGCAAAGGCTGACGGAGGCCGTCGCCGGCCGGCCGGTCTACATTCACCTCGACTGCGACGTGCTGAACCCCGGTATCGTGCCCACCGACTACCAGCACAAGGACGGCCTGTCGCTCGATGACCTGCACGCGGCCTGCGTGGTTCTTGCCAAGAGCAAGGTCGTCGGGCTGGAGATCGCCGAGTTTCAGGATGTCTGGGAGGACGGCGGCGAGCCGGTATCACCCGAACCGCTCATCGAAGCGCTGGACCCGCTCTTGCAGAAGCTGCACCGCTGACCCGACCAGAGATTGGCGGCCTGCTGCCTGACCGCAGGGCGCCCGGTCGGCGTTGATCCATCGACATTACCCCGCATTGCACGCAACCGGTTTGGGCGTAGCATGGATATCCCGCTCGCCTTCGGTATCGGCTGCCATGAAGCTCGGTTCGATCCTTCTCGCCTGCGCCTGCCTGGTCTGCCGAAGCGCCTCCGCCGAGCCGCTCCCGGTCGATCTCGAACTGGTGCTCGCCGTCGACGTCTCCTATTCCATGGAGCTCGACGAGCAGCGCCTGCAGCGGCAGGGTTATGTCGCCGCCTTTCTGGAGCCCGCCCTCATCGAGGCGATCGAGAACGGCCCATTCGGCCGCATCGCCGTCACCTATGTCGAATGGGGCGGCTCGGCGGTGCAGGTCACGCCCTGGACGCTGATCGACGGGCGCGGCACTGCCGCGCAATATTCCGAGCTGCTGCGGCGCCAGCCGATCCGGCGCATCGCCTTCACCTCGATCTCCAACGCGCTGGCCTTCACCCGGCGGCTGTTCGATTACAGCCCTTTCCAGGGCAGCCGCCGCGTCATCGACATCTCCGGCGATGGTCCCAACAACTCCGGTGTGCCCGCCCCCGTCGCCCGCAACTCCACCGTCGCCCGCGGCATCACCATCGACGGCCTGCCGATCATGCTGAAGACCCACGCCGCCCGGGACTCTGCCGCAATCCCCGACCTCGACGCCTATTACCGCGAATGCGTGATCGGCGGCGACGGCGCCTTTCTCGTCAAGGTGGAGGATAGCGGCGAGTTCGCCCGCGCCATCCTGCGCAAGCTGGTCACAGAAATCTCCGGCCTGGAGATAAGCCGCCTGTCGCCCGCCGTCGTGCGCCCCGCCCGGTTCGGCGAGGGCTACAATTGCTTCATCGGCGAGGAGATGCAGGAGCGGATGATCGGGCGTTAGCGCAAGTCTGCCGCCTATCCACAGGCAATAGCCAACACGCCGTTGACTCCAGTTAGGCACCTTATTATCTGTCACCTTATGACAATGCTGGAACAAAAACACCGGGCCCTGCTGCAGGAAGCCAAGCGTCGGGCAGTCGCCGAAACCGGCAACATGCGCGCCTGCTTCGAACTGCTCGCGCTCACAGGCGCGATCGACCGGGACTGCGCCGCAAGACTGGCACCCCACCGGCTTTCGGAAGGCAAGTTCGTTATTCTCTTCCTGCTCAACGATCAACCCGAGGGCCTGTCGCCGCACGAACTTGCCGATCGCGCCGGCGTGACGCGCGCCACCATCACCGGACTCATCGACGGGCTGGAGCGCGACGGCTTCGTCGAGCGCCGCTCGGGCCTTAATGACCGCAGGAAGATCGCGGTCGTGCTCACCGAAACCGGCCGCAAGACTGCCGGCGATCTGCTCGGTGAACACAGCGCCTGGATCGCTTCGCTCTTTGCCGGCTTCAGTGCCGATGAACACCAGACGTTCCACACGCTGCTTCAGCGCATCTGGTGCAATCTCGAGGCCGGCGCCAAGCGCAGGAACACGCCGGAAACACAGGCGTGAGCGGGAGCAGGACCAAGGAACGCGGCGTCAGCGGCATTGGTGCCGAGCGCCTGGCGCAGCTGAACGCCGGAGCGGAAGCGACGACCCTGACCGAATGTCTGGCTGTCGATTTTGCGGCGCTGATGGAGAGCATCATTCCCGGCATCGGCTGCGATGCCCTGGCCGAAATGAAAGCAGCCGGCCCGGCCGGCATCTCCCGGCGCATGCCGCTTGCGGCAAGGCTGATCGCGGATCGCCTCGGCCCCTCCGCCTTGGAGACGCTCGCGCATCATTCCTCGGACACGGCGCGTGGCTGGGCCTGTTTCATGGTCGCGGCCGCGGCTGACATGTCCCTCGCCGAGCGGCTGACCGCGATCCGCCCGCTCGCTGACGACAGCCATTTCGGTGTGCGCGAATGGGCCTGGATCGCCGTTCGCCCGCATCTCGCGGCAAATCTGGATCAGGCGATCGCCTTGCTTGCGGCCGGCTGGACGCCGGATCCATCCGAACGCATCCGCCGGTTCGCCTCGGAATCCATCCGCCCGCGCGGCGTCTGGTGCGCCCATATCCAAGAGCTCAAGAAGGAGCCCGAACGCGCGCTGCCCGTGCTCGAACCGTTGCGTGCCGATCCCTCGCCTTATGTGCAGGATTCAGTCGGCAACTGGCTGAATGATGCCGCCAAGGATCGGCCGGAGTGGGTCCAGGCGCTCTGCGCGCGCTGGCCCGCCGAAAGCGCGGGGCCTGCAACAGCCCGCATCTGCCGCCGCGCGCTTCGGTCCATCGCCACGAAATCCAGTTCCGGAAACGCTTGAGAGCGCCCGGAACTGCATAACCTCAGACTGACAACAAGAAAGCAGACCATGCCTCACTACCTGACCGAACTTTACAGCGCCAAGCCGGCTTGGCTCGCCCTTCCCCGCCAGGGGCGCCAGCAGTTCCTGGCCGCGATCGGCTCCGCCATGCCGGGCCTGTCGGCGCTCGGCGTCGAGCTCATCACCTTCGGCAAGGTCGACCAATCGAAGCTGCATGCGGCATCGCAGACCTTTTTCGCCGTCTGGCGCTGCCCGGATGCGACCGCACTCGAAGCCCTCGTCGTCGGCATCGCCCAGTCCGGCTGGCACGAATATTTCGACACGATCAATGCCGCCGGCCGCGGCACCGACCTCGCCGGCCACCTCGCCGAACTCGGCGCCGCCGCTTGAGGCAATTACGGTAAAAATCCGACACGATCTCCCGTTCGCTACACCCAGGTTCTCCAACCTGCCACCTAAGCGCACGGGGGATCGCCAAAACACCTGGGTCCGCCTGATGCTGCGGGCCGGCAACAAAATTTCACGAACAACATTTGCGCCAATATCGATGCGCCGGATGGCGAGGCGGCGCTGATCCACGCGGCACTGGCGATGGCCTATCCGGTCGACCAATTCAGCGATTGCGTCTGTACGGAAGTCGCGTAGGGAAGGCTCGGCGGTCGGCTCTTGCCGGCCATTTCAGATCACGACCGGCTTAAGGGGCTGTAGAACACGATCTCCGGATCGTTCTCGTCGAGATTGTCGATATAGCCGCTGGGCCGGAACCCGGCCTTGACCAAGAGGTCCTGCATCGGGTGGTTCGACATGTTGGTCGAACTGAAGAGCTTCGTGCCTGACGACATCGACTGGAAATGCGCAATCAGTGCGGCCCCCAGACCACGCCGGCGCCAGGACGCGCCGACCATCAGCATCTCGATAAAGGCGTGGCCGAAGAAGTGCCGGGTCAGCACGCCATAGGCGGCGACCTCGCCATCGATCTCGATGAGATGGCAGCAGCCCGTCTCGATCCAGCGGGCGATATCGGCGCGTCGCTGCGGGTCTTCCGCCGCGATCGTGTCGATCGCGCAGAGCGCCGGATGGTCGTGGCCGACCGCCAACCGAATTCGCATGGTGCAACTCCCCCAGGGTTGCGCGGGAAACTAGGGGGAGATGCCGGCCGGCGCAAGCAACGGATTGGGGCGCTTGCACTCTCACTGCGGTGCGCTTGAAAAGCCCTGCCGGGTCCACTGATAGACCGAGATATCGGTGCGAAAGTTGCCGATACGGGGCGACGCGAGATCGAGGATGTTGACGATGATCGCCGTCCAGACGAGCGTCAGAAGCACGATCAGCATGCGCACCGGCCGGCCCTTGAGGCCGAACTGGTAGCCGAGCGCGCCCATGCTCAGGATCATGACGCCGAGCAGCAGCCAGAAGATCTGCGATGGCAGGCGGATGCCGAGCGCATAGCGTTCCGCCGTGCTTGCATCGAAGGTGTCGTTGACCGCCGCCATCAGCGATGCCGAGATCGGATCGGGATCCTGCTGTATGATCGTCGTCACCCGCCGCCAGATCTGCTGCTGCAGCTTCGACGTGTCGTCGTTTGCCTTGGCGAGCGCTTCGTCGTTGCGCCCGGCGCGCACGAAGTCCTCGCGCGCCCTGGTATAGTCTTCAAGCATCTTGGCGACATCGAGCGCCTCCGGCGTGCCGATCGCCTTGGCGCGCAGCCAGGCGGTACCGATGGCATTGGCCTCGGCAAGCGTGCCCTGCCGCCGCTCGGTGAAGCGCGTGGTAGAGAACGAAAGCGTCAGCGCCAGCACGAAGGCGAGCAGGCCCAGCATGCCGGCTACGACGACGCCGACATTCTCGATCTGGCCACCGGCCCGCTCCTTGCTGCGCACGCCTAAGCGATAGCCGATCTCATGGGCGGCGAGCTGGCCGACAAGGAGAACGGCGGCGAAACCAATGACACTGATTTCAGCAAGCGATACCAGAAAATCCATGAAACCCCTCGGGTTCAGCCGCGCGCACGAATGGGGTCAAACGGCGCACCGACGGCAATACTGTCTTGGGAAAGACTGGGCCAACGCGGGCCGGAAGACCGCGCGACCAGATTGCTCCGCCTGGCTGGAAAGCCGGGCGCAAGCAATCCGCAAGGAGGCCCGCCGCCGGCTGAAGCCGGCGGCGGGGCTTTTCTCGTCAGCGTGGAGCAAGGCTTTCCAGCTCGCCGAGCCGCTTCATCGCGGCCTGCTGCGCCAGCCAGCCGTAGTTGATGCCGCTGGCGTTCAGCGTGCTTCCGGCCTGGTACGGATAATCGTTGAAGTCTTGGAAGAACTCCTTGATCTTCGCCTGTATCGGCACCAGCAGCCACATGTTGCGGGCCAGGAACTCGATCGCTCCGCCGCCGTCCTCCATGCCGCGTTCATAGGGATCCATGCGCAGGTTGGCGATGACCGCCCAGCTCGTGACCTCGCGCTGCGCGGTGGCGATGTTGCCGTGGCTCGCCTGGGCAAAGCTCAGCTTCCAGTCGTTCCAGCGCAGCGCGTTGAGGTTGCCGCCCTGGTCGAAGTAGTAGACGGTCTCGCGCGCCGGCTGCTTGGCCTCACCTTTGAGGGTATCGGTCAAGTCGTAGCCGTCGAGATGCACCTTGAAGGTCTTCGAGGTGCCCTTGAAGCCTTTCTTCATCTCTTCCTTGACGTCGCCGACGCCGGCAGCCGTCGCGAATGTCGGCAACCAATCCATCAGCGTCACAGGGTCGTTGATCTGCGTGCCCGGCTTCACCACACCCGGCCAGCGCACCATCATCGGAATGCGGAAGCCGCCTTCCCAGGTCGTGCCCTTTTCTCCGTGGAACATCGTCTGCGCGCCATCCGGCCACAGCGCCAGTTCGGCACCGTTGTCGGTGGTGTAGAGCACGATGGTGTTGTCGGCGATGCCGAGATCGTCGAGCTGCTTCAGGAGCTGGCCGACATGACCGTCATGTTCCACCATGCCGTCGGCATGGATGCCCTTGCCGGTCTTGCCCATCGAGTCCGGCTTCAGGTGCGTGAAGACGTGCATGCGGGTCGAGTTGAACCAGCAGAAGAACGGCTTGTCGGCCTTGACCTGCCGGTCGATGTAGTCCTTGGCGGCTGTCAGGAACTCCTCGTCGATCGTTTCCATGCGCTTGGTGTTGAGCGCGCCGGTGTCCTCGATCTTGCCGTCGGCGCTCGACTTGATGACGCCGCGCGGGCCGAACTTCTTCTTGAACTCCGGATCCTTCGGATAGAAGTAGCCTTCCGGCTCCTCCTCGGCGTTCAGGTGGTAGAGGTTGCCGAAGAATTCGTCGAAGCCGTGGGCGGTCGGCAGGTGCTCGTCACGGTCGCCGAGGTGGTTCTTGCCGAACTGGCCGGTCGAATAGCCCTTGGTCTTCAGGACATCGGCGATCGTCGGCATCCAGTCCTGGATGCCATGCGGGTCGCCCGGCATGCCGATCGTCAAGAGCCCGGTGCGGAACGGCTCCTGGCCGAGGATGAACGAGGCGCGTCCCGCCGTGCAGCTGTTCTGGCCGTAGCTGTCGGTGAAGATTGCACCCTCGGCGGCAATGCGGTCGATATTGGGCGTGCGATAGCCCATCAGGCCCATCGTATAGGCGCTGATCTGCGGAATGCCGATATCGTCGCCGAAGATGACGAGGATGTTCGGCGGCTTGCCGCTTGCGGCGGTGGAGGACGACTGCGCCTTTGCCGGGCTCACCGAAGCTCCGGAAGCAACCAGCGATGCCGCCGCAAAGATCGTTCCGCTCAAAAGCAGGTCACGGCGACTGACGTCCGTTACCCCGTTCTCGGCCATATCAGGATTGGCCTTGTTACCGTCGCGCATGCTCATCGTATTCTCCCTGTTAAGGCGATCGGAAATGCACTGCTGTCGAGGACCGGGCGAATGATGCGCTTGAGGGGGCGGGTGTCCAAGTACGTAACAGTTACGATGTGCCGCTCCGCAACCGTTACTGCGCCGCGCACTGCAGGCAATCCGTTGCAAGGCCGGGGTGAGCAGCCGGCGAGCAGCCCTTGGAGAATTCGACCGGTGCCACCCTGACAGATTGCCGCAACCGCCCCTTTCGCCTCTGGCGCGACACCCCCGCATGCCTATATGCAAGACGCCAAATACAAGCCCGCAGCCGCAAGGCTATTTAGACAGGGACATCGGGATGGACGACAACGACTTGCAGGGCCGCGCCGCCCATGTCGCAGCGATCCGCGAGCGAGCGGAAGCCGAGATGAAGGCGATCGGCATCGATGCGGCCTTCATCGACCGTCTCGTCGAGACCTTTTATGCCCGGGTGCTTGCCCATCCCGAGCTCGGCCCCGTCTTCGACGCCAGGCTTTCCGGCCGCTGGCCGGAGCATATGGAAAAGATGAAGAGCTTCTGGTCGGCCGTGGCCTTTCGCAACGGCGCCTATGGCGGCAAGCCGGTGCAGGCCCATGTCGGCGTCGCCAATATGACGCCGGATCTCTTCCCGAAATGGCTGGATCTCTTTTCCACGACGCTCGACGACATCGCCCCGAACGGCGAGGCCAAGGCCTGGTTCATGGCCACGGCCGAGCGCATCGCCCGCAGCCTGACGCTGTCGCTGTTCTACAATCCGGCGATGGACGATCCGGCGCTGAAGCGCGGATAGTCGCGGCCGCTCTTGCGCCGTCGATCCCCGTGACCCCCGCGCTTGCATCGGTGTCACCTGCGCGAGACCTGCGATGCGACGGCGACCGAGGCGATGATGACGAGCGTGCCGATCGCCTGCCACAGCGTCACCGCTTCGCCGAGGAAAAATGCCGCGCCGCCGATGCCGAAGACCGGCGTCAGGGTCAGGAACAGCGCGGCAGTGCTCGCGGGCAGGCGCTTGAGACCGATCAGGTAAAGCCAGAAGGCAAGCGCGTATTGGACAATGCCGGATATTAGCGCCAGCGCCAGCATTCCCGCCTCCGCGGCAGCAAGGTCCTTGCCGATCGCCTGAGGCGAGACCCAGGCGAACAGGAAGGCAAGCACGAAGATGAGACCGACCGACTGCTGCAGCGCCGCGAGCACCAGCGGATCGACCTTGGCGACGAGCCGGCTGCTAACCACCACGTAGAGCGCCGCAAACACCGTGCCGAGAATGACGAGGAGATCGCCGGCCGGGCTGAAGCCGCTTTCGGCGCCGTGCGCCCCCGTGACGATCGCAACACCGGCCATCGCCGCAAGGATCGCAAGCAGGGTCGGCAGGCCGACCTTCTCGCGAAACAGGAGCCAGGCGAGCAGCGCGATCAGCAGCGGTTCGGTTGTGGCGATCAGCGAGGCGTTGCCGGCTGTCGTCAGAAGCAGGCCGAAGGTGCCGAAGACATAGGCGAGCCCCGGTTCGAGCACGCCGCTCAGCGCCGCCAGCCGCGTATGGCGATCGAAGCGCAGTCTTTGCCGGGAAACGCCGACGGCGCTCCAGAGAAAGGCGACGCTGGCGCCGAGCTGCAGGCTGACCAGCAACGGCGGCGAAAAAGCCGAAAGCGCGCCCTTCGACATGACGGTGGCAAAGCCCCAGCAGGCGGCGGAAAGCACCATGGCGGCAACCGCAGCCCCAAGCCCGAGCTTACCGGCAACCGCCTCCTGCCCGTGCCCGGTCACGGCCCGGCCTCTCGGGCGACCGCAACGCGCTCGACCGGACAGGTCTCCGGCGTGCAGACGGTCTCGTCGCAAAGCCGACAGATATGGTCGGCGCTGTGGCGGTCCGCGGTTAGCGCCGCCAGCATTTTCTCCACCATCGGTTCTAGATCGACCTGCTGCCACGGATCGAGTGCTGCGACCGCCTTTTCGACCGCCCTTCGGCGGGCATCAAGAATGTCGCTGCGCAGGGCCATGCCGGCTGCCGTGAGCGATAGCGCGACTTGGCGCTTGTCCTCGCCCCGCCCCCGCTCGATCAGCCCCTGGGCCACCAGCCGATCGACCGAGCGCACGGCGGCCGATTGCGTAAAGCCGATGATCGGCGCCAGCGCGCCGACGGACATTCCCTGGTGATAACCGACCGTGATCAGGGCAGCGGCGTCGCTCGGAACGACGCCGAGCTTTTCGCAGGCGCTGACCTGGGCATCGGCGAGAGCCGTGCCGAGTGCCGCGACCAGATTGACGAAACGAGTCGATGCCATATTAAATGAATGACTCATTCATATGTTTATTTTTGGGCGCGGTCGTTCGCGGCTCTGACGGCAGGAACTGACCCTTAAGGTCAGAGCGAGCGACCCGAAAACAGGATATCCTCGGCTTCGTCGATCGACATCGCAAAGACCCGCTTGCCCAGTTCGAAGCCGAAGCCGCCCCGAGCAAAGGCCGAAAGCTCCTTGGCCGTGCGCTTTTCGTCGAGCGCCGCCTTGCGGAACGGCCCGAAGGCGCGCTTTCGCGCCAAGACGACGGCCGCATAGAGATCGTCGGCTTCCGCAACCGCCGCAGCGACGGCATCCCGCGCGACGCCCTTTTCCGACAGCTTCTGCGCGATCGCCCGCTTCGACTTGCCGCCACGCATGGCCGAGCGGGTCTTGATCTCGGCGTAAGCTTTGTCGTTGAGCGCGCCGTTGTCATAGGCAAAGGTCACGGCGGCAGCGGCCAGCAGTTCCACCTGGTTGACGCTGATATCCTCGAACTTCTCCCGCGCCTTGCGCGAGATGGCGTCGAAGAGTTGCTTTTCCGTCAGCATCTGCCGCGCCAGCCGATAGGCAGCCGAATTGCGCGCCCAGGCATACATGCGCGGCGTCGGCTGATCGGATTGCGCTTGATCGTCGATGAGGTCCAAGCCTGCCCTGCCCTCGAAGTGAACCACGGGTGGCAGCCGTCGTTCCACAGGATCGGATCGACGTCGCCCAAGCAAGCGAAATGAGCTGACTCTCCGCGACAAGGCAACCGCGCACCCGGGCAACCGCGCGTTTTTCCCGGCCTTGTTCTGCCGGCCCTGCTCTATCGGCATCAGTGCGGCAGGCGCCCCTTCGGAAAGGCGCGCCTGAGGCAACCGCGGGAGACGCGCGCGGATCTTGCGATCCGCCGGCCGAGCGTTCCCGTCGCGATGCCCTGACAAGGGCACCGGAGCGCGGGATGGTCTATTCGAACTTCTCGGTGCTGTCGGCCTTGCCCTTCACCCAGTAGCCCGAGGCTTTCAGCCAGGTGAGCGGCAGGCCGCGCTCCTCGACGAAGTGGGCGCGGATCGCCCGGGTGACCGCGGCTTCGGCCGCGATCCAGACGAAGGTGCCCGGCTCGAGTGGAACCTGGCGCACCACGGCAAGCAGCGCCGCCGGGTCATGTGCCGCGTCGAGCGGGCGATAGGCCCAATGGGTTTCAAGCGCCGCTTCGGTGCGGAAATCCTGCCGCTCCTGCGGCCCGGTGACGACCGCGATGCTGGTGACCTGATGGCCCGCCGGTATTTCCTCGATCCGTCGGCCGATCGCCGGCAGCGCCGTCTCGTCGCCAATCAGCAGCCAGCGCTTGAAGTCTCCCGAGACGACCGCCGAGCCCCGCGGCCCGCCGATTTCGAGATGATCGCCGACCGCGGCATTCATCGCCCAGGCCGTCACCGGCCCCGCCTCGTGCAGCGCGAAGTCGAGCACCAGCGTGCAGGCGTCGGTGTCGTAGCGCCGCGGCGTGTAATCCCGGTGCTCCACCGTGCCATCGGCGCCGGGCACGAAGATCTTGATATGGTCATCCGCCCCGAGACTGACGAAGTCGCCGAGATCGTCGCCGGAAAGCGTGATCCGCAGCATGCCGGGCGTGACCCGCTCGATGGCGGAAACGACAAGCGATCGGCGCTTCAGCTCGTGGCGAACACGTTCGATACGCGGCGTCGGGAGATGGGAATAGGCGGGAAAATTGTCCATTTGCATCCTTTGGGGGCCTTGAAAGCTCGATCCGCAGGACACAGTCGCGCAGATCGAAGCCGCTTCTGGCCGTTCGATCATACGCGTTGAGTGACGTTAACGCTTACGTGGCCGGGCGTGCCCGGTCATGTCCGTCCTGTCTATCGGAAGGCCCCGCTTCGATCAATGCGTCATCTTGACTAAAAGAAGAAGGTTTTACCAGCCAAAAGAAAAACGCGCCGGCGAAGCAAGCGCGTTTCTCGAAATCAAGAAGAGCTGAAGAGCCTTAGGCGGCCAGCGCCGCGACTTCGCCACGGATAAGGTCGCCGAGACGGCGGATGCCCTCGTCGATCATCTGGTCGTTGGCGCAGGAGAAGGAGACGCGCAGCGTGTTCTCGCCCGAGCCATCGGCAAAGAAGGCACGACCGGGAACGAAGGCGACCTTGGCCGTCTCGATCGACTTTGCCAGCAGTGCGGCGCCATCCATGCCCTTCGGCAGCGTCACCCAGACGAACATGCCGCCTTCCGGCTTCGTCCAGGACACGCCCTCGGGCATGTACTTTTCAAGCGCTGCGAGCATGGCGTTGCGGCGCTGCTTGTAGACCCGGTGGATCTTGGCCACCTGGTGGTCGAAGCCGCGCTCGGCAACGGTGCAGATCGCCATCTGGTTGATGGTCGAGGAATGAAGGTCTGCGGCCTGCTTCAAGAGCACCAGCTTGCGGATGACCTTCTCAGACGCGCAGACCCAGCCGACGCGAAGGCCGGGAGCGAGCGTCTTGGAGAACGAGCCGCAATAGATCGTGCGGGTGTTGTTGATGTCGCCCTTCTTGGCGATTTCGAGCGCGAGGATCGGCGGCACCGGCTCGCCGTCATAACGCAGCGACTGATAGGCAGCGTCTTCGATGACGGCGATATCGAGGTCTTCGGCCAGCTGAAGCACGCGCTCGCGCCCGGCGCGGTCGACGGTCTCGCCGGTCGGGTTGGCGAAGTCAGCCGAGAGATAGGCGAACTTCACACGGCCGCCGGCATCGGTTGCCGCCTGGCGGTAGGCTTCCGGCGTGCGGTTGCCGTTGGGGTTCAGCTGGTCGTAGGTCGGCTCGTAGGCGTTGAACGCCTGCAGCGCGCCGAGATAGGTCGGCCAGGTGACGAGCGCCGTATCGTTCGGCGACAGGAACAGCTTGCCGAGATAATCGAGGCCCTGCTGCGAGCCCGACGTGATGAAGATGTTGTCGGCGCCGGCGGGAATGCCGAGATCGGCCATCTGCTTGGCAAGCCATTCGCGCAGCGGCTTGTAGCCTTCGCTGACCGAATACTGCAGCGCGGCACTCACGGCCGGACCGGAAAAGATCTCCGCATAAGCGTCCTTGAATTCCGCATCCGGAAACAGCGCGGGATCGGGAATGCCACCGGCAAACGAGATGATGTCGGGGCGATCGAGCAGCTTCAACAGTTCGCGGATTTCCGAAGCGCGCATACGGCTAGAGCGCGTCGCGAAGATATGTTCCCAATCCAGCATGGGGTGTTTCCTCAAGAAGATTATTGCGGAAAGCGGTTCTCCGCTTTCTCCACGGGTTTTAGAGCGCCATGCGTTATCACGAACGCGCAAGGGACGCTCTAGCCTTTTCGTTCTAAAACACCTTTCCGCTTCAAGCGATCCCGCTTGCTTGCGGAAGACGGTGAAGCGACAGGATCATGGCCGCCAATTTATGTCAACATTATTGACCTAAATTCGTGCGATTTTCGCCCCTTTCAGCGCATTGAACCTAACGTCGAATGACTGACGCTACCTCAGTTCGCGGCAATCGCGAGCGGGCTCCGCGCGATGCCCATCAGAGCGTAACCGTTACATGCTTGCCGCTTGCCGGAAGCGGGCGCAGAGTCGCGCCGACCGATTGTCTTTCATCAGCTCAAGTCCCGATAGCCCGAGTTTCCTTGCGTCTCGAACCCCTGACGATATGGAGCGACATGTCATGAGCAAGCATCCGGTATCCGATCATTCCCGAAAGACCGACCTGCCCCAGAACGACCAATCCTTGAGCGTCAGCCGGCGCGATCTCCTACTCGGCGGCAGCGCGCTCGCCGCAGCCGCCCTCACCGTTTCGGCCCCCGCCGTGCACGCCCAGCAATCGAGCACGCCGGCCACGGGCGGCGGCGGCAAGCCCAACATCCTGATGATCATGGGCGACGATATCGGCTGGTTCAATCCGAGCATCTACCATCGTGGCCTCATGGGCTACCGCACGCCCAACATCGACCGCATCGGCAACGAGGGCGCGCTCTTTACGGACTGGTATGGTGAGCAGAGCTGCACGGCCGGCCGCGCGGCCTTCATCACCGGCCAGTCGCCGATCCGAACCGGCCTGACGAAAGTCGGCCTGCCTGGCGCCGATCTCGGCCTGCAGGCAGAAGACCCAACCGTTGCCGAACTCCTGAAGGCGCAGGGTTACGCAACCGGCCAGTTCGGCAAGAACCATCTGGGCGACAAGGACGAATTCCTGCCGACCAATCACGGCTTCGACGAGTTCTTCGGCAACCTCTACCACCTCAATGCCGAAGAAGAACCGGAAAACCCCGACTATCCGAAGAACCCGGAATTCGCCAAGCGCTTCGGCCCGCGCGGCGTCATCCATTCCTATGCCGATGGCCGGATCGAAGACACCGGCGCGCTGACGAAGAAGCGCATGGAAACGGTGGACGCCGAATTCCTGGCCGCCGCACTCGATTTCATCGACCGGCAGAACGGCGCCCAGAAACCCTGGTTCTGCTACTTCAACTCCACCCGCATGCACGTCAACACCCACCTGAAACCGGAGTCCGAAGGCAAGACCGGCAAGGGCATCTATGCGGACGGCATGGTCGAGCATGACGGAATGGTCGGAGAACTGCTGAAGAAGCTCGACGATCTCGGTCTCGCCGAAAACACCATCGTCATCTACACCACCGACAACGGCGCCGAGGTGATGACCTGGCCGGATGGCGGCAACACCCCCTTCCGCGGCGAGAAGGCCACCAACTGGGAAGGCGGCTACCGCGTGCCGACCTGCATCCGCTGGCCGGGTGTGATCAAGCCGAACACCATCTACAACGAGATGTTCTCGCACTACGATTTCATCCCGACATTCTGCGCGGCCGCCGGCGAGCCGGATATCGTCGACAAATGCAAGACCGGCTATCAGGCCGGCAGCAAGACCTTCAAGGTGCATCTCGACGGCAACAATCTCATGCCCTTCTTCCGCGGCGAGGTGAAGGACGGGCCACGGCGCGAATTCCTCTACTGGAACGACGACGGCGAACTGGTCGCGGTGCGCTTCCAGGACTGGAAAGTCGTGTTCAAGGCACAAGAAAGCACCGGCATCGGCGTATGGAGGGATCAGTTCACCACCTTGCGTACACCCAAGCTGTTCAACCTCAGGGCCGATCCGTTCGAACGCGGCGATGAATCGATCGAGTACGAGAAGTGGTTCTTCGACCGGGCCTTCGTCGTGGTGCCGTCGCAGGCGATCGTGGCGAAATGGCTGGAAAGCTTCAAGGAGTTCCCGATCCGCCAGAAGCCGGCAAGCTTCAACCTCGACGAGGTGATGGACAAGCTGTCGAACACGAAACAATAGGCCACCACGCTTACAGGCGGGCTCTTCCGCAGGTCAGCGCACCCGCGGGAGGGCTTTGCCTGTCGCGTGACCGTGAGGCAAAGTCCGGCCTGCCCGAAGGCAGATCGACACCTATGGCGGTTGCCGGGCACCGACACGTCCCCGACGCACGTCAATTGTCCTCGTTGAAAGCGCTGACGTTGCCGCATGCAGAAGGCCCGGCATTGCAGCCGCTCGCCATGCGCCAAGAGTCGAGCGTCTGGTAGGTTCCACGAGAGATCCCCTTCCCGTGCCCACAGGTCCGACGCAATCGTGGCCGAAGCTTTTTTTCGAGGCGCATACCCGAGACCGCTGGCGGCTGCCCGCCTTTGCGCTAAACCATCGAACCGTAGCCGCGCACCGATGACCACGCAGGAAACCCCATGGCAAATCGCGATCCAGACGACACCCTCGCCTTCTATCGACACAACGCCGCGGCCTATGCGGCGCGCGAGCGCCAGCCACCGACTGCACGCCTCGCCGCCTTCATCGGCCGGTTGCCTCCGGGTGCTGCGGTGCTCGATCTCGGTTGCGGTGGCGGGCACGACAGCCTTGTGCTGTTGGAACAGGGTTTCGACGTCACCGCTTGCGACGGCTCGGCAGAACTGGCGGCGGAGGCGCAAACGCGGATCGGTCGAACAGTCGAGGTGGTCAGGTTTCAGGAGATCGACTGGCACGACCGCTTCGATGGGATCTGGGCCGAAGCGTCGCTCCTGCATGTGCCGCGCGCAGAGCTTGGCGATGTGCTGGCGCGCGTTTTGCGGGCGCTGAAGCCAGGCGGCTTCCTGCAGGCGAGCTTCAAGGCCGGCGACAAGGAAGGCCACGACCGCTTCGGCCGCTACTTCAACTACCCGTCGGAGCCGTGGCTGCGCGCCTGTTTCGAGCAAGCGGGCTGGTCAGAGTTTGCCATCAGCAAGGCCGATGGCGGTGGCTATGACGGCGAACCGACGCGCTGGCTGCATGTCGCGGCGAACCGCGCGGACTGAAGCACATTCAGAGAGCCGCCCTCGCCGCCGAACTCCGCTACTTCGTCGTCGCAAACATGGCGTCGACAAACCGTCTCTTCTCCGCCTCCTGCTCAGCGGAATTGCCGCGGGTGTAAACCAGCGTTCTCCACGCATCGCGACCGCTGACGGCGACCGTCACTTCAACAGACGTGTCCTCGGCGCTCACTGCCTTACCCGTTGCCCTTAGGCCTGCCTGAAGGCCCGCCATGTCAAAAATAGTGACGGGCTGCCACCCGGTGGTGATATCGACCTCCTCGCGGAGCACTTTCTCGAGCGCCTCCGCATAGAGGTCCGCTCCAATGCCATCCGAAGGCAACTGTTCGTGCCCGAAAAGCGCCTCGGAGAGAAGCTCATCGGAAACGAAGTAGAAAACCCGACCGCTATTGGTCTCAAGCTCCTCTGGCTTCCAGGACCTCCCGATCGTCGCCACGCGCTGGGTCATCGGGTTGGACCAGCTCTGAGTGGTCTTTAGATCGCTCTCCATGGCCCGCTCCTCCGCTTGCAGCGCGAAACTACCGATGAGGAGAGCGGCCGCCACGACCAGGGTCACCCCGAACCGAAACTGCGAGGGATCGGCGACAACGACGGGGTTCCCGCTGTCGTAGCTTGCGGGTTGCCCAAGAGAGACGCGGCGGTGCTGTCGGATCTGGGTGAAGAGCGCGATGATCGGAATGCCCAGCCCGAGGCCGATAACCCATACCCTGAACTCCCTTACGAGGAAGAACAGGGCACGGTTGCGACCCGCAGGCACCGGGACGCGCACACCCGCGATCGCCTTGCCCGGCGTCGTCCCCGTGATCATCATGCTGAGCGCCAGCATCAGGGCAACCAGCGGTAACAACATCAAGCCAAAAAGAACGCCGTTTATGGAGACAATTTGCAGGTAAATGCTCGGCGCGTACAAAACGGCCCATAGCCCGATACCGAACCCGAGCAGCGGGGTGAATAGAAAATTGTCGATGAGGCGCGCCCAGAACCGGGGCCAGGGCCGGGAATTGCGGATCAGTCCGGGCTGAACGGCTGGTTCCTCGACGATGGGTTCGGCGGCATCCGCCTCGGCTGCGGTCGCCGGGATGGGTGGCGGCACAAAGGCATCGACAAGGTCTGGATGGGATCCGGCCGCCTGCCGTTCCTCCAGACCTTCGCGCCACACAATGGTTTCTTGCGTGATCCTGCCATTCCGAACAAGCGCTCGGAGATCGTCGTCATCGACAGGACCGAGTTGATCCGGTCCGGTCAAATAGTACCAAACTGCCATGCTGCTACCCCTCGACTGAGCGGCTCAGGTAGCAAACGCCTTCACAGCCGTAAAGTTGTGCAAATAGAAAATGAAAAGAGCCAGGAGTTGTCGCCGTTCGGAGGCGCCACGACGGCTGGCGCGACGCGCATGCCTGGCGTTTTCCGACCGCTCCGGGTCGGCAATCAACCCGCCTTCGCGACCGCGCCCCTCAGGCCTCGCGGCTGAAGTAACTCAGGATCAGAAGCGTGCAGATCGCCGCAACGATCACGGCGTCGAAAAGTGCAAAGTGCTCGAAGAACGAGGGCATGGCATTTCCTCCTTCCAACTAAACCTATGAGAGCACAGATTTCCAAAACTTGGAAGAAGTTTTGGAAAATATACTGATCAAACAATGCGATTGGTCAAAATACTATTTGCATCGCAGCATTATTTATTTGCACTGCACAAAGCTCAATCCCATGAAAATTATCGGCCTCAGTGCCACGACAGCCCATTGATGCAGCCGTCGATAGGCCGTCCGAGACGCGGCATTTCGCCCCTTCGCCACCACAACAATGTTAATTGACGGCGCTACCGGAAGATGCAGATATTAGCAATATCGAATAAAATGATCCGCCGTCCGGCCGGGTCGCATTTCCAGGGGGTGCGCATGTCTGAACTGCAAGCGAATAACGCCCGTGCAAACGCATGCGGCGGCAAGAGCGCTGGCGCGGATCCGGAAGCGGGCCCGACCCGGCGCGACGTTCTCATGAGCGGTGCGGCACTTGCCCTTGCCGCCGGCATGCCGGCGGGCCTTGTGGCTCTTGCCCCGGATGCGGCGCAAGCAGCCGGCACGACGGCGCCGAACATCGTCTACATCATCGCCGACGATCTCGGCTGGGGCGATGTCGGCTTCCGCGGTTCGGACATCAGGACGCCCAATCTCGACCGGCTGGCGGCGACCGGGGTAACCTTCGACCAGTTCTACACCCAGCCGATGTGCACGCCGACGCGCGCCGCCTTCCTTACCGGCCGTTACCCGTTGCGCTATGGCCTGCAGACGGGCGTGATCCCCTCGCCCGGCTCCTACGGACTGGCGCTCGACGAGTATCTGCTTTCCCAGGTGATGAAGGACGCCGGCTACCGGACGGCGCTCGTCGGCAAGTGGCATCTCGGCCATGCCAAGCCGGAATATTGGCCGAAGCAACGCGGCTTCGACACCTTCTACGGCGCGCTGGTCGGCGAGATCGACCACTTCAAGCACTCTTCCCATGGGGTGAAGGACTGGTACAGGGGCAACAGGCCGATCGAGGAGACCGGCTTCGACAACACGCTGATCGGCGACGAGGCGGCTCGGGTGGTCGAAAGCCACGATCCCGCAAGCCCGCTCTTCCTCTATCTCGCCTTCACCGCACCGCACACGCCCTTCCAGGCGCCGGACGACGCACTCGACCACTACAAGCACATCGCGGACAAGAACCGCCGGGCCTATGCGGCGATGGTCTCCGTGCTCGACGACGGCATCGGCAAACTGCTGGCCTCGCTCGAAAAACGCGGCATGCGCGACAACACGCTGATCGTCTTTCACAGCGACAATGGCGGCGTGACGAGTTCGCTCTTTGCCGGAGACAGCAAGGTGAGCGGCGAACTGCCGGCCGACAACGGCCATTACCGCGACGGCAAGGGCACGCTCTACGAGGGCGGCACCCGCGTGGTGGCGCTTGCCAACTGGCCGAAGAAGATCAAGCCCGGCAAGGTCGCAGGCATGGTCCACGTGGTCGACATGTATCCGACGCTGGCCGCGATCGTCGGCGCGACGCTCGACAAGAACCAGCCGCTCGACGGCATCAACCTGTGGCCCTCCTTGAGCGAGAGCAAGCCGACGCCGCGCACCGAGGTGGTCTACAACGTCGATCCCATGGGGGGCGCCGTGCGAAGGGACAACTGGAAGCTCGTCTGGAAGGCGACGCTGCCGCAAAAGGTCGAACTCTTCGACCTTGGCGCCGACCCGTCCGAGGCACATGACCTTTCGGCCGACTACGCCGACCGGGTGCGCGACTTCCAGGACTGGATCACCAGCCTTGCAGTCGAGATGGACCAGCCGCTGCTGCTGATGGAAGCGGCGCGCCTGACGTTCTACGCGCCGCCCGTCGTTGCCGATCCCTCGACGCTGTTCAATCTTGGCGATTGATGACCTGCGGGATGGCCGCGGCCGGGTTGTCGCTAGACCGGCGTTACCGATTTCACGCTGCCGGCGGTATCGACTATGCAAGTGAACTTGCGGCCGGCCGCGTCGAGGTCGACGCTGTAGGAAGCGGCATCGAGCGCGCGCGAACTGGTCGGCAGTACCTTCGTGCTGTCGACCTGGGCGGCGCCGGCCGCGGCATGGGCGCAGAGCAGTTGCAGGTCGGCCGGCGCCGTCTGCAGGCTGGTGCGGGCCATGTCCTCGGGCTTGGGCGCGGACTGGCAGCCGCTGATCGCGGCCGTGGCCGCCAGTGCCAGAACAAGGCCCTTCATACGCAATATCCCCTCGCTCACCACGTATCCTCCCCTTCGGATCTTCTGTCCCTGTTCCTTCGCGCGATCGGCCACGCGTGTCCCCGGCGGCCGATCGGTTCCATCCTGGCGCCCGCAAGGCGTCTGCACCTGCAATATCCCTGCGCCGGCGCGCCGCTCTCAAGCGGCCCGCCTTGCTCTGCTCAAACGCCCTTGTAGAGCGCCGCCCCCTGCATGAGCACGATCACCTTGGCGCCGATCTCGATGCGCGAATGCAGGTCGATGACGTCGTCATTGTTCATGCGGATACAGCCGGAGGAAACGTCGAGCCCGATCGTCCAGGGCTCGACCGTGCCGTGGATGCGGTAGATCGTGTCCTGGTCGTCCTCGTAGAGATAGAGCGCGCGGGCGCCGAGCGGATTGTCCGGCCCGCCGGGCATGCCGGCCGCCCATTTCGCCGCATTCGGGTCGCGCGCCACCATTTCGGCTGGCGGCGTCCAGGTCGGCCATTCGGCCGTGCGCCCGACGCGCACGATGCCGGCCCAGCCGAAGCCCTCGCGGCCGACGCCGATGCCGTAGCGGATCGCCTGCCCGCCGGGCTGGACGAGATAGAGGAAATGCTGGTTGCCGTCGATGATGATCGTGCCCGGCTTTTCCGCCGTGCGGAAGGTCACCACCTGGCGGCGGAAGGCCTCCGGCAGCTGGTTGTTGCGAGCGAAATACTGCCGCGCTTTCGTCTTGTCGTAGTTGACCCATTTCTTGGTACGGGCGTCGTAGATCTGCGTCTGCGCCCAGGCGGCAAGCGGCCCGAGCGTCAGGGCAGCGGCAAGCACCGCTATGCCGAACCTGCGCCGCGTCCACATCGGCCGTTCCTTGCCGGCAGGGCGATTGTCGTCAAAACGTCCGCTCATGGCTTGGCCCACCCGTCGATGCGCGCCGCGTTGTCTTCGGCCCATTTCTTGGCGTAGTCGGCCGGCGCCTGCCGCTCGACCTCCAGCGCGTAGCTCATCTTGGTCACTTCCTCCGGCGAGAAATCCACCTTCTCCAGGAACTTCGCCACGTCGGGGTGTTTCTTGCCGAAGGCGGTGGCATAGGCGATCTGGAAATGCGCCGCCTGCCAGGCGGTCGAAGCGCTGGATTTCGACACCCAGAGCGGATCGCTCGGCGGCAGGATCTTCCACTTGGCGGCATCGTGCGGCGGCTCTTCGAGCCGTGCGATCTGGTGCAGCTCGAAGACGTGATGCGGCGCGTAGCAGTAGAACACCATCGGCCGCTCTGTCGCGACGGCCGCGTCGACGGCCGCCATCGCCACCTCCTCTTCGGCCTCGAACAGCGTTAGCGTCTTGTCGTAGCCGTAGCCGGCCGCCCGCGCCCGCTCGATGCCGGTCGAAAGCCAGGTGGCGGCGCCGATCCACATCTCGCCCTTGCCGTCGCCGTCGGTGTCGAGGATCTTCGTCTTTTCCGGGTCGCTGAGATCGGCGGCCGACTTGATCGTCTTTGCCGCTTTCGGCGTGGCGCAAAGCCCCTGCCAGGCCGGCACGCTGCGCTCGGTCAGCTGGCCGACCTTCTTGTCGGTCACGTATTTGCGCACGACGTCTTCGAAGTTCGGCCGCCAGACTTCCGGCTGGATGTCGACCGTGCCCGCTTCGAAACCGACGAAGGCATTGAGCGTGCCGAGTTCCTTGACCTCGGCGTCGAGCCCGAACTTCTTGGCGATGCCCACTTTCAGGATATTGGCCGTCGCCTGGCCCGACGGCCAGTTGGGCATGGCGATCACCAGATCGGCGGCAGTGGCAGGCAGCGCCACGGATGCGGCGAATATGGCAGCCAGCGCCGCTGGCAGAAACCTCGACTTTTCCTTCACAATCCCCTCCGGCCTCGAGCAATCGATGCGAATGACGTCGTGAATGCGTATGTCGTGCTTTTGTGACGCCGAAGCGCGCCGCAACTCTGCTGGTTTCCCTTGATGACGAGACCCTGCAGCTCTTCAGAATGCCATGGCGACCTTGCGAAACGCGCGATCACTGTGGGCGAATGCGAAGCTTATCAATGCCTTGGGCCTTGGGCCTTGGGCCTTTGGCCCTGCTCTTCCCCGTGCCGTATCCGGCATCTTCGTTCGTTGGCCGGCAGGATGCATAGAACCGCGGGCTTCGTCAACGTATCAGCGATACCACACGTTGCACGGACACGTCTGCCGATCGTCAATCACCCGGCAATGCCACGCCCGACTTTGGAGACGACAGTGCCGGAATTCATCGTGGCGTTCGAGCTCGCGTGCACGGACGGTTGCCGTGAAAGGGATGAGGCGGGCCGCACCCCCGGCCCGCCTGCCCGCGAACGGCAGGGCGTGATCGCCCCGCACGTCCCGCTTTGTCGCCTCAGGCGGCGCGCGCGTCGGTCGCGCGGCGACGATCGCCGATGCCGCCCGCAGCCGCTGCCGTTCCCGCCTCGCGCCGCTCGGCACGGCGGTTGAGCTGGAAGCGGTTGACGAGTTCCGTCAGCCGCTGCGCGCCCTCGGCCAGCCGGACGCTGACGTCGGCGGTGCGCTCCACCATGCCCGCATTCTTCTGCGTCATGACGTCGATGTTGTTGACCGCGGCATTGATTTCGCCGAGGCCTGCCGTCTGCTCGGTCGCAGCCGTCGCGATCGCCGCAATCCGCGTGTCGATCGCCGCGACGAAGTCCTCGATCTCCTTCAGAGCGTTGCCGGTATCGCCGACGAGGCGCACGCCTTCAGCGACCTCGGCAACCGAGTTGTGGATCAGCGCCTTGATCTCCTTGGCGGCCTTGGCCGAGCGCTGGGCAAGCTCGCGCACCTCCGAGGCGACGACCGCGAAGCCCTTGCCGGCATCGCCGGCGCGCGCCGCCTCGACCCCGGCATTGAGCGCCAAGAGGTTGGTCTGGAAAGCGATCTCGTCGATCACGCCGATGATCTGGCTGATCTCCTCGGACGCCGCCTTGATGCGCTGCATCGCCGTCACCGCATCGCGCACGACGCCGGAAGAGCTGTGCGCCGATTGCCGCGCATTCTGCACCAACTCGCGGGTCTGCTGGGTGTTTTCGGTCGAGGTGCGCACCGTCGCCGTCGCCTGTTCCAGCGCCGCCGAGGTCTGCTCCAGCGCTGCCGCCTGCTGGCGGGTGCGGTCGGAAAGATGCTCGGCCGCATCCTTCATCTCGTGGCTGTTGCTGTTGAGGTCGCGGGTCTGGCTGAGCACCGCCGACAGCGTCTCCTGGAACATGCCGATCGAGGTATTGAAGTCGCGCCGGAGCATTTCGAGCTCGCCGACGAAGGGCTCGTCCAGTGTCATGCGGATGTTGCACTCGGCAAGGCGGCCGAGCCCGGCGCCGATCTCCTGGACCGCAAGCACGCGATCGGAAACGTCGACGGCGAATTTCACCACCTTCGACACCCGGCCGGCATCGTCGAGGATCGGGTTGTAGGACGCCTGGATGAAGACCGTCTTGCCACCCTTGCCGATGCGCTTGAACTGGTCGGTGACGAAGCGCCCGGCCGCAAGATCGCGCCAGAATCCGGCATAGGCGGGCGAATGGACATCGTCCGGTTCGCAGAACATGGAATGGTGCCGGCCGACGATCTCGGGAAGCGCGTAGCCCATGGCCGAAAGGAAGTTTTCGTTGGCGGTGATGATCTCGCCCGAAGGCGTGAATTCGATGATCGCCTGGGCCCGCGACAGGGCGTCGATCTTGCCCTGGTCGTCGGTGCTCTTTGCCTTCGTCGCGGTGATGTCGGTCGCGAACTTCACCACCTTGTAGGGCTTGCGGCCGCGGAACACCGGATTGTAGGAGGCCTCGATCCAGATCTCCCGCCCGCCCTTGCCGATGCGCCGGTACTGCTGGCTGTCGTATTGGCCGCGGGCAAGGCGTGCCCAGAAATCGGCATAGGCAGCGGACGCCGCCTCCTCCGGCTGCACGAACATGCGGTGATGCCGGCCGACAATCTCGTGGAGATCGTAACCCATCGCGCGGCAGAAATTCTCGTTGGCGGTCAGGATCGTGCCGGAAAGATCGAATTCGATGATCGCCTGCGACCGGTTGATCGCATCGAGCATGGCTTTGGCATCGGACGAAAAAAGAAACGGCAGGCCAGTCATGAGGGCGGGACCTATAGCTAACAAATCGAAAAGGGATACATGCGAATTGTAGCTATTCGTATGATAAATTTCTTAAGCGATTCTTTTCGCGCCCCCTAGAATTGCCCTGCTTTTGCTCTCATGCGGCCTCGGCCCCGATCGTGCGCCGCGCTCGCAAATCGTGCAAAGCGAAATGGCCGGCAAGCAGCCAGAGCAAAACTTCGAGCGCAAAGGTCCAGTGCAAGAGGAAGTTCTGGTACCAGGGTTTGTAGACCGCCTGCACATGCACAAGGTTCACCCTGAGATCGGCGAAGGGAAAGAACCAGCGAATATCGGCCGCGATCGAGTCCATCACGCAGGAGCACGTTCAAAAGCCCGACCCTGACAAGGACGAGCTGCTTGCGCCGCCCGGTGGCGATGAGAAGAAGCGCGATTGCCGCCGCCAGCGCCAGCTAGAAGATCGGCGTGTGCAACCAGTAGTCGTGATGCGGCGTGCGGCGCTGGTCGATCAGGTAGAAATAGGCGAGATCGAAATCCGGCAGAACGGAACAGAGAAGTCCGACACCGAAGATGGCGCGGGCCTGCGACGGGTTGCGACGCGTAAAGGGGCGGCTCAGCAGATAGCCGGCCGGCAGATGGGCAATGAACAGGTGGGCTTCCTCCCGAAGCGCGGCGACAGCTGCGCCCAACAGGCGCAGCGTTGACGCGAACGCCGGAGGATTTGCAACCGAACATGTCGCTTTGATGGCTTCCGCCCACAGCCGTTACAGCCGGCAGACGTTACCAGTTGCCGGGATCGGCGGTGTGGTCGACGCTGGCGAATTCGTCCGCCTTGTCGCGCTCGAGCGTCAGCCTGGTGATGTTCTTCGCCTCGTCGGTGACGGCGTAGGAAAGCGGCGCCGGCTCGCGGGTCAGATACTGGTACATCAGAAGGGCCGCCTCCTCGGCGCTATCGGCCTCGAATTCCTTGGCGACGCTGACGAAGAACCCTTGCATGGCCTGCCCCTGCCCGTTTGACTGCGCTGAACACCTGGATTTGATGTCTCGATATGACATGGAGCGCGCGCGCCGGGCGTCAATGCGTCACCGGCCTGCTTGTCGACTTCCTATGGCGAGCCGGACGCTCGGCGTCCGTCAAAACGTTCCGGCGAAAGCGGCGGCAGCCAAAAGCACGCCGGTCAGGATATTCGCCAGGAACAGACGATAGCTGATCTCGGGGCGATCGAGGTCGAAACGCCAGGCCTGCCACGCGAGATGGGCCGCGATCACCACCATGCCGACGGCATAGAGGCTCGACATGCCGAGCATCCAGCCGCCGAGAGACCAGGCGGCGAGCGTCAGGCCGTAGAACAGGGCGATACAGGCCTTGCCGCGAGCCCCGAACAGGATCGCAGTGGACTTGAGACCGAGGCGCGTGTCGTCGCGCACATCGACATAGGCGTAGGCCGTGTCGTAGCCGATCTGCCACGCAACGGCACCGGCCCACATCAGCACGGCGCCCGCCGGAACATGTCCGGCAACCTGCGACCAGGCCATCAGCATGCCCCAGTTGAAGGCAGCGCCCAGGACCGCTTGCGGCCAGTGGGTGAACCGCTTGCAGAAGGGGTAGAGGAACACGAGCGGCACGACGCACACCGCAAGCACGCGGGTCGCGGGGCTCAGGAACACAAGCAGCGAGGCGGCGAGCGCAAGCTGGGCGATCAGGAAGAGAACGGCGCGGGACATGCCGATCTCGCCATTTGCAAGCGGACGGAACCGCGTCCGCTCGACATGCCCGTCGAAATTGCGGTCGGCCATGTCATTGATGGTGGAGCCGGCGCTGCGCATCAGAAGCGCGCCGAGCGTGAACACCAGAATATCGCGGATTTCGGAAAGGCCGTGCGCCGCCTGGAAAAGCGCCGCCCAGCACGGAAAGAGCGTCAGCCAGATACCGACCGGCCGGTCGAGCCGCGCAAGACGGGTATAGGGCCGCATCGCCCGCGGCAGCCGGCGATCCACCCAGTCACCCCGGTGAATGTCTGTCAGGTCGGGTCGGCTTGCTGCGGTCATGGGGCGGATCATCCAGTCAGTGTACGGCGCGCTCCGGCTACGACCGCAAACAGCGGCACTATAGGCGTGGGCGTGTTCAGATAAAGGAGGGATTCTGTCGCAGAGGAAACAGGCCTCCGGCGCGAGGTTCACGGCTCCACAGCACCGTGGGTGGGGGAACGGTCCCCATCCAAACGACCCGCTTCCCGCAGACAAAGAGAAGCAAACCCGGAGGGCGCGGCAACGTCCCTTCTCCCCGCATGCGGGGAGAAGGTGCCGGCAGGCGGATGAGGGGTAGTCCCCTCACCGCGGGATGAGGGGTAGTCCCCTCACCGCGGGATGAGGGACAGTCCCCTCGCCGCGAGATGATAGCCCCCTCACCGCGGAGTGCGAAGAAACCCTCACCCCAGCGACGAAGGACGAACCTTCAGCGCAGGCGCTTCCGCGCCCTGGCGAAACCTCATCCCCGCCTCAGCCCTTCGGCTGCGGCACGATGCGGATATAGGGCTTCGGGGCCTTCCAGCCCTCGGGATAGACCTTGCGGGCATCCTCGTCGCTGACCGAGCCGGCGATGATGACGTCTTCGCCCTGCTGCCAGTTCACCGGCGTCGCTACCTTGTGCTTGGCCGTCAGTTGCAGCGAGTCGATGACGCGCAGCACCTCGTCGAAGTTGCGGCCCGTCGTCATCGGATAGATGAGGATCAGCTTGATCTTCTTGTCCGGACCGACGACGAAGACGTTGCGCACCGTCTGGTTGTCAGCGGGCGTGCGCTTCGTCGGATCGCCGGAAACCGGCGCCGGCAGCATGCCGTAGAGCTTCGAGACGGTGTAGTCGACGTCGGCGATCATCGGGAAGTTCGGCGCGTGGCCCTGTGTTTCCTCGATGTCGGCTGCCCAGCCGGCATGGCGGTCGAGCGGATCGACCGAAAGGCCGATGATCTTGACGCCGCGCCGGTCGAATTCCGGCTTTATGCGCGCCATGTAGCCGAGCTCCGTGGTGCAGACGGGCGTAAAGTCCTTCGGGTGCGAAAACAGCACCGCCCAGGAGTCGCCGATCCAGTCGTGAAACCGGATCGTGCCGTCGGTCGTCTCGACCTCGAAGTCCGGTGCGAGGTCATTGATTGCAAGCGTCACGATACCCTCCAGTTGTGTATGCACCGCGCCCATCCGGAGCGGTGGCAGCGCTTAGATTTTTGGCAACGCGGCGCGTCCGCCGGGGCGTTGGCCGGTCCGCTGTAAGTCTCCGGTTTCTTCCATTTCCACGCTCCGCCCTGAAATGGCAGGAGGAAATATTTATTGGAATATCAAATTGTTACAGTAACCGTTGCAAGCCCGTTCGGATGCCCGTCGCAATTGGCGCGACGCCCAGTTTGCCACTTTTGCCGTTTAAGGCAACCGGAAAGACGGGCAATTGCAACGCCCCGCCCATGACACCGCTTGGTTGATCGTCGGCCGTCTATGCACGGGGGATCTACCGCAGCAGCGCCCCATAGGTCGCCAGATCGACATTGCCGCCGCTGAGGACGATGCCGACGCGCTTGCCGGCGCAGGCAAGCACCCCTTCGAGCACGGCGGCCGCCGCAAGGCAGCCGGTCGGCTCGACCACGATCTTCATGCGCTCGCCGAAGAAACGCATGGTTTCGACCAGCTGTGCGTCGCTCACCGTAACGATGTCGGCGACCGCGCGCTGGATGATCGGAAAGTTTTGGACGCCGATGCTGGGGGTCAGCGCGCCGTCGGCGATCGACTTCGGGATGGCGATTTCGACGATCCGGCCCTGGCGCAGCGACTGCTGGCCGTCGTTGCCGGCCTCGGGCTCGACGCCGACGATGGTCGCGCCGGGCGAGCGCTCCCGGGCGGCGAGTGCGGTGCCGCCAAGCAGCCCGCCGCCGCCAAGCGGCGTGACGATCAGGTCGAGTTCGCCCACTTCCTCGATCAGTTCGAGAACCGCCGTCCCCTGGCCCGAGATCACATCGGGATGGTCGAAGGGCGGGATCAGCACGGCGCCGCGCTCGGCCGCCAGCTTCGCGCTGATCGCCGAGCGGTCTTCCTTGTAACGGTCGTAGAAGACGACGTCGGCGCCATAGCCGCGCGTGGCCGCCACCTTCATGTCGGGCGCATCGGCGGGCATGACAATCGTCGCTGCCACACCCTGCAGGCGCGCGGTATAGGCGATCGCCTGGGCATGGTTGCCGGAGGAAAAGGCGACGACGCCCTGCCTCGATCCCTTTTCCCTGAGTGCAGCAATGGCGTTATAGGCGCCGCGGAACTTGAAGGCGCCGCCGCGCTGGAAGTTTTCCGCCTTGAAGAACAGCCGGGCGCCGGTGGCGGCGTCCGCCGTGCGCGAGGTCAGGACCGGCGTGCGGTGCGCGACGCCGGCGATGCGATTTCGGGCCAGTTGCACGTCGTCGAATGTCGGAATACGCACTGCCTCGTCCGCCGCTGAAACTGCCATCGAGTCTCTCCCCTGAGCCTGCTTTCCGAAGGCTAGTAAAGACCGCCATGCAAGGCAAGGACGTCAGCCGCGTCGCCCATTTTTGGACACCTGCCCATCGTGGGCCGGGACCGTGCGGTAGTGGTCGACGGCGAAGCTGAAGAGCACCTTGAGCACGAATAGGCCCGAGACCGCCGTCATCGCCGGCGTCAGACCGGGCAGAAGCGGCAGGCCGGTAAGGCCGACCGCAAGCAGCAATCCGCCGACGAAGGTCTGCGCGTGGCGCCCCGCCAGCCGGTTGACGAGCGCGGCCGCTGCGATCGTATAGGCCCAGACGATGGCCGCCGCCGCGATCCCGCTGCCAAGAAGCAGCGCGACGAGAACGATGTGGAAATGGATGGCGATGAAGACCCAGCGGTTGCGCGGCCGGGCGGCGTAGAAATCATTGGTCGACGGCGTGAAATTGGCGACGCAGCCGGCGGCGATGTCGAGCACGAGAACAAGCGCCAGCGCCGCCCGCCACCAGGCAAGATCGGCAAGCATCGACCCCGCCGACAGCGTAAAGACGGCGGCAACGCCGGCTCCGAACAGGAGTATGGCGGCGAGATAGGCGAGTGGTTGCTCTTCACCGAAAACGTCGTGCAGGTGGGGATGGATGCGAAGAGATTTCATGGAAATCGCCTGGGCCAACGCGGAATGGCCGCCACTATGAACGGACGTTGGCCGGGCGCAAGCGGCTAACCGTAACGTACCGCCGCGATGCCAACCCTCACGGGCTCGACATCGCCCGCTCCAGCCTATGATGGCTTCGCGTCCGCGTTCTCGTTGTCCCAGGACCGCAACACCTGTGCAACGGCCGCCACCCCCTTGCCGATCTCCACCGCCTCGAGGCTCGCATAGCCCATGACGATGCCGGCCCGGTCCGGCCGGTGGCCGGCCTCACCCGCCGCATAGAGCGGCGAAACCGGATAAAGGCCGACGCCAGCCGCCCGTGCCCGCGCGATCAGCGCGTCTTCCTGCGCCTTTTCCAGCTGCTCGAACCAGACGACCACATGCAGGCCGGCATCGGCGCCGGATATGCGCACCGCGTCGCCGAGTTCCGCCTTGAGCGCCGCCAACAGCGCCTCGCGCCGGCGGCCATTGTTGCGCCGGCTCCGGCGGATGTGGCGCTCATAGGCGCCGCCTGCAATCATCGCCGCCAGCGCATCCTGCTCGAGGCTTGGCGAATGGCGGTCGATCAGCTGTTTGGCGGCGGCAAAGGCCGGGACAAGCGCCGGCGGCACGACGAGATAGCCAAGCCGCAGCATCGGCGACAGGCTCTTGGAAATCGTGCCGAGATAAAGCACGTTTTCCGCCTGCGCCATGGTCTGAAGCGGCGGTATCGGCCGGATGTCGTAGCGATACTCGCCATCGTAATCGTCTTCGAGCACGTAGGCTCCGGTCCGCCTCGACCACGCCAGAAGCTCCTGCCGCCGCCGCGCCGACAGCACGCTGCCGAGCGGGAACTGATGCGAGGGCGTGACATAGGCGAGCCTTACATCCGCCGATTGTTCGAGGATATCGGTCCGCAGCCCCTCCGCGTCGACGGCGACGGGAACCACCTGCGCGCCGGCAGCCGCAAAGACCCGGCGCGCCATCACATAGCCCGGATCCTCCATCGCCACCCGGTCGCCGGCATCGACAAGCACGCGCACCGCAAGGTCCAGCCCCTGCTGCGAGCCGTTGACGACGATAATCTGATCCGGATCGCAAGTGAGCCCGCGCGCCCGCCAGAGATAGGCCTGCAGCTCTGTGCGCAGGGCAGACGAGCCGGCGGGATGATCATAGGCAAGTCGCGGCTTTCGCCGGCGGAGCGCGGCGTTGACCGCCTGCCGCCACGCCTCCTGCGGAAAATCCGCGGCCGACAGGTCGCCATAGCGAAAATCGGCAATCAGCCTCGAAGAAGCCGGCGGCATCCAGGTCGGCCCGTCGCAAAGGGCTGCCCCCAGTCGCGACAGGCGAACAACCGCCGCCCGATGCTCACGATACCCCTGGCTTGGGAGCCGCCCGGGGGTGCCCGCCGGGCCGGGCCCCTGCCGGGCCGCAAGCAAGGCAACCCGCGAACGCGCGCCCTGCCGGCTTTCCAGATACCCCTCGGACAGAAGCTGCTCGTAGGCGGCCGTCACCGTCGTGCGCGAAACGCCGAGCTCGGCGGCGAGCGTCCGCGTCGATGGCAAAAGCGCTCCGGCGCCATAGGTGCCGTCGAGGATCTGCGCCCTCAGCGCCTCATAGATCCGCCGGGTGATCCCGACCGTCGCTTCGTCCTTCACCGTCACAAACTGGCCCACGCATTTATACGGAAACTGGATGCTTTGGTCCGTCCAGTTTGCCTCTATCACGGGACGAGCACAAGGAGCGAGATCATGTACACACCGCCCGCCTTCAAGGAAGAAACGCTGAGCGTGTTGCACGACATCATCGAGGCCGCTTCGCTCTCGACCCTCGTCACCGCCACGGCCGATGGGCTGCTTGCGACCCCGCTGCCGCTGCTGCTTGTCCGCGACGAGGGGCCGAACGGCACGCTCTACGGCCACGTCGCCCGCGCCAATCCGCAGGGAACCACGCCGGCGATCGGCGCGGCCATGGCGACCTTCATGGGACCGGAGGCCTATGTCACCCCCTCCTGGTACGCGTCCAAGCGCGAACACGGCAAGGTCGTGCCCACCTGGAACTATGTCGCGGTGCACGCCTATGGCGCGGCTGAGTTCTTCACCGACGAGGACCGGCTGCTCGACATCGTCACGCGGCTGACCAACCGGCATGAGGCCGGACGCGCCGAGCGCTGGCAGGTCGGCGACGCGCCCGCCGCTTTCGTCAAGGCGCAGCTTCGCGGCATCATCGGCCTCAGGCTGCCGATCGAGCGTCTCGACGGCAAGCGCAAGCTGAGCCAGAACCGGAGTGCCGAGGACCGCGCCGGCGTCGCAGCCGGGCTTGCGGCCAGCGCCCGCCCCGAGGATCGCCTCGTCGCGGAGGAGATACCGGTCTGACGACGGACCGCCGGCGTCCGACCCGGCTGCCCAGGCACATGTGATTTTCCTTCAACTTTCCCGCGCAAGCCCTTACAACGACTCCCGCAAGGGGCCACGCAGCAGCAGACGAGGTATACCGCATGCCATCGCTCGACATCCTCCTCACCTTCTTCGTCACCACGGCAATCTTCGCCTATATTCCGGGCCCGGCCATGCTCTACGCCGCCGCGCAGACCGTGGCGCGTGGCCGCTCCGCCGGGCTGATGGCTTCGCTCGGCATCCATCTCGGCTGCTACGTGCACGTCATTGCCGCCGCTGCCGGCCTTTCGATCCTGTTTCATGCGGTGCCGACGCTCTATCTGGCGGTAAAGCTTGCAGGGGCCGCCTATCTCGTCTGGCTGGGCTTCACGCTGATGCGCACCAAGGCGACGGGCGACGGCCGCCTGCCCCTGACTGAAGCGAAATCGGCGCGCCGTGCCTTCTTCGAGAGCGTCACTGTCGAAGTGCTGAACCCGAAGACTGCGATCTTCTTCGTCGCCTTCCTGCCGCAGTTCACCGATGCGTCTGCCGCCTTCCCGATCTGGGTGCAATTCCTGCTGCTCGGCGCCCTCGCCAACCTGATGTTTTCCTCGGCCGATATCGTCTGCGTGTTCCTCGCCGGCGCCGTCGTCTCGCGGATGCGCCGCTCCGGCAGGGCGCAGCGCCTGATGCAGCGCGCCGGTGGCACGGTGCTGATCGGGCTTGGCGCCCACCTCGCCTGGCAGCGGACCTGATACCCGACAGGTAAACCGGCCGTGCGCTAACCGAATTGCATTGGCCGGCCGACGTTTGGCCGACTGGTCCTGCGCCGGGCGGCTCGCCATGCCCCGGTTGCACCGGCGCAACTTGCCGCTATCATGCCCTTGAGGGTGATCGAGGGACACGCGCATGGGAGAAGGCAGCCAGGGAATTCGCACCACCGGCGCGGATGTGCTTGTCGATACGCTGCTTGCAAACGGCGTCGACGTCTGCTTCGCCAATCCCGGCACCTCGGAAATGCACTTCGTCGCGGCGCTCGACCGCAAGCCGGAGCTGCGCTGCATCCTGGGCCTCAGCGAAGGCCTCGTCACTGGCGCTGCCGACGGCTATGCGCGCATGACCGGACGCCCAGCGGCGACCCTTCTGCACACCGGCCCTGGCCTTTCCAACGGCCTTGCCAACCTGCACAACGCTCGCCGCGCCAGGGCTGCTGTCGTCAACATCGTCGGCGACCACGCCTCCCATCACCTCCCGCTCGACGCGCCGCTGACGACCGATATCGAAAGCTTGGCCGCGCCGATGTCGAACTGGGTCCGGCGCGTGAAGGATCCGCCCGATGTCGGCCCCACCGTTGCCGCCGCCGTTCAGGCCGCACTGACGCCGCCGGGCGTCGCCACCATGATCCTGCCCGCTGACGCCGCCTGGGGAACGCTTGTCCTTGCCACTCCGCCACAAAAGGCGATCATCGAAGTCCCGCGCCCGGCCAGCACCGAAACCGTGCGCGAAGTGGCGCGTCTGATACGTTCGAATCCTCAAGGGGTTGCCATGGTCGTCAGCGGCGCTGCGGCGCAGGCCGATGGCCTTGCCGTCGCCGGGCGGATCGCGGCTGCGTGCGGCATCCAGCTTTTCAACGAGGTTCTGGTCGCCCACACCCAGCGCGGCCGCGGACGGGTCGCGCCCGCGCGCATCCCCTACCCGATCGACATGGCGCTCGCCACGCTCAAGGACATCCGCGTTCTCATCCTTGTCGGCGCGCCGGAGCCGGTCGCCTTCTTCGCCTATCCCGGCATGCCGGGCCGGCTGGTGCCGGAGGGCTGCACGGTCGCGACCCTTGCCCGCCACGGCGAAGACCTGAAGGCGACGCTGGAGGCGCTTGGCGACGAACTCGGCGTCAGCCCGACCGCCCCGCTGCCGGTGGCAGGCGCTCCCACCGACACCGGCGAGCCCTCGGGGACGCTGACCGAAGACGCGATCGCCGTCATCGTCGCCCACAAGGTACCGGAGGACGCAATCGTCTGCGACGAAGGGGTGACCTCGGCGCGGCGCTTCTTTGCCCTGTCCGCCTTCTCCGCACCGCACGACCTCATCATGCAGACTGGTGGCGCGATCGGCGACGGCATTCCGCTTGCAACCGGCGCGGCCATCGCCTGCCCCGATCGGAAAGTGATCTGCCTGCAGGCCGACGGCAGCGCCATGTACAACATTCAAGGCTTGTGGACCCAGGCGCGCGAAAATCTCGACATCGTCACCGTCATCTTCTCCAACCGCACCTATGCCATCCTGCATGCCGAGATGCGCAATGTCGGCGTCGGGGAGATCGGCACCAATGCGCGGCAGATGCTGAACCTCGACAACCCCGCGCTCGACTGGGTGTCGCTCGCCCGCGGCCTTGGCGTCGAAGCCGCCGTCGCCACCTCCTGCGAAGCCTTCGCCGCGCTCTTTTCCGCAGCCCTGTCGCGACGCGGACCGTTCCTGATCGAGGCGCGCCTGGCGTGAGTTTTCGCGCCCGTTTCGATGGCGATCGGCGCACGAGCTCGGCACGTCAGATTGCCCGGAAACGGACTGCCCCGCACCCGATAATCACAGGGTAAAATATTGATATAAATAGCATTTTTACAAAAATTCGGGCGCAAACTTGCGCCTGCGGACTTCTCGCTTATATTAGCGACGCCCTAGGTTCGCACTCATCTGCCCGAGTCGCATTTCAGTTTTGGGCCCCCTTCAACCGGCAGCGTTCTTTGCCGGTGGACCAACGAAGGAGACACTTCATGTCCTTTAAGAAAGACCTAACCAAGGCTCCAGGCGCATCTCTGTCCCGCGTCAAAATCGGAGCCGCTATCAAGCTTTCGCGTGAAACCGCCGGTTATTCGGTTGACGATCTGTCGGTCACCACAGGCCTGACGGAAATTGAAATATCCAAGATCGAGCTCGGCGCCGATACCGATCCCGCCAAGCTGCAGCGCATCGCCGCCGCATTGCAGGTCTCGCCGCAGACCTTCACCTGAAAAGCGGGGGCGGTGCGCGACAGACATGCGTACCGCCGCCTCACCTTATCTTTGGCCGCGTCGAACCGCCCCGGTTGCGTGACACGGCCAAAGGCCAGGCCAACTTTCCTCAATGAAGATGCCCCGATGTTCGACCTGTGGCCGCTGCTTCGCGCTGCCGGCATCGACAGCATTTCGGCGGCCATTCCGGGGACAATGACATAGAATAGAGGGAAAATTGAAGGCACGAAAAGCCCGCTGTTTCAGGGCTTTGACGAGGTTTTCGCGGATGCCCCAAACTGAATAATTCAATATCTTCATTGAGTTTTGAGGCGTATCGTCTATATATCAGCTCGTCGGATATTGCTTGTGACCTTTGACAGCGCGCTTTCGCGTGGCCAGATCTCCTCTCAAATATCGATCAATTCCAGAGAAATATTTCCTGGAAAACGCAGTGATTGAAAGGAAATCACCATGGCTTCAGGCACGGTAAAATGGTTCAACGGCACCAAGGGCTTCGGCTTCATTCAGCCGGATGACGGCAGCACCGATGTGTTCGTTCACATCTCCGCAGTCGAACGCGCCGGCATGCGCTCGCTCGCCGAAGGTCAGAAGGTTACCTTCGACGTCGTCAGCGACCGCAAGACGGGCAAGAGCTCGGCCGACAATCTGAGGTCGGCATAATTTGTCATTCGCCCTTCTCTGACCACGGATATACCGGCAGGAAGGCGCTTGAATGACAGGAAGAGGTCGGGACAACACCCCGACCTTTTTGCGTCTTTGGACCCCACGTTTCTCGATACGGGAGATAGGCATGTCGGCGCTCAAATTTGCGTCGGCCAACAACAGGAGAACAAGTTTTGCAGGTACTCGTCAGGGACAATAACGTCGATCAGGCATTGCGCGTGCTGAAGAAGAAGATGCAGCGCGAAGGCCTGTTCCGCGAATTCAAGGCGCGCACGAGCTACGAAAAGCCGTCGGAAAAGCGCGCTCGCGAAAAGGCGGAAGCCATTCGTCGCCAGCGCAAGCTGGCGCGCAAGAAGCTGCAGCGCGAAGGCCTGCTGCCCGCACCCAAGCGAGCAGCGCGCACACGCTAACGATCGGGGCCGGCAGACCCGGCCCCTGAAGGAGACAGAACATGACTCCACACCAGGGCGCCAATTCCAAGCCGGCCAAGACCTCCGCAAGTGACAGGGCGGCAGCAACCGACCACACGGCAAGGGCGATCGTCGCCGCCGAGAAACTCGCGCGCGACAGGAAGACCGAAAAGCTCAAGGCACAGCGCCTTGAGCGCGCCGCGGCCGAACCGGCCGTGGATGCGGCGCCATCCAAGCCGCCGCGAAAATCGCAACGCGTGTAATCGCAAGCGCCCGGCAACGTAGGGCGCCAGGGTCGGTTCTTCCGAAACGGAAGAGATCCGCCCGCCGCGGCCAGTCGCTCATGCGAACAATCAAGACGGACGACCACATGCTTCATACCTTCGCACGCAGGATCCGACGCTATGACTATGCGCCGGTAGCCATCAGGCTATCGCTTGCCTTTTCCCTGCTCTTCGTCGTGCTGATGATCCTGAACGGACTTCTTTGGTAGACGGCGCTGCGCCGTCTTCGGCCGCGGCCATCACGCCGCCACGGAGCGCTTCCATTGTTGCGTCGACGCGGCGACCGGAGGCAGACTGCGGGCAGATTCGCGGGCTCCGGCTTTTCGCCGGCCGCCTGCCAACCTCTCACCCTCAGCGCCGCGCGTCTCTTGTCAGTCACGCAAAGATCGCTGTAACACTTTGATTTTTTGCATGCCTTTCTCCTGTATCGAGGACGATCCAGGGAGACAGGCACGGACGGGGCGCCCCATGCCACTTCATATCGAAACGCCGCTCATTCAATCCCTTCCGCTCGGCCTTGCCGTAGGGCAAGACGTCTGGCTGAAGATGGAGGCGCTGCAGCCGCCGGGTTCGTTCAAGATCCGTGGCGTCGGTGCAGCCTGCGAACACCACGCGCGCGCCGGCAAACGGCGCTTCGTCTCCTCCTCCGGCGGCAATGCCGGCATGGCGGTCGCCTATGCCGGGCGCCAGCTTTCGATCCCGGTTTCGGTCTATGTTCCGGAAACGACCACGGAAAGGGCGAAGGCGCTGATCCGCCAGGAGGGCGCCGACGTCATCGTGCATGGCGCCGCCTGGGATGAAGCCAACGCCAAGGCCCTTGCCTCCCTCGACGAGGACTCCGCCTTCATCCATCCCTTCGACGATCCGCTGCTTTGGACCGGTCACGCGACCATGATCGACGAGGCCGTCAAAGCCGGCCTCACCTTCGATGCGGTGGTGCTGTCGGTCGGTGGCGGCGGGCTCTTTGCCGGCGTTGCCGAGGGGCTTCAGCGCAACGGGCTCGGCGACGTGCCGATCCTTGCCGTCGAGACCGAAGGAACCGCCTCACTCGCCGCCTCCATCGAAGCGCGGCAACTGGTGGCGCTTCAGGCCGTCAACGGCATCGCCACTTCGCTCGGCGCAAGGCAGGTGAGCCAGCACGCCTTCGAACTCAGCCAGACGCGCCCTGTCGAGAGCGTCGTCGTCAGCGACGCGGAGGCCGCCCAAGCCTGCATCCGCTTCCTCGACGACCACCGCGTGCTGGTCGAGCCCGCCTGCGGCGCCGCTCTGGCCGTCGCCTACGCCCACGCCAACCGGCTGGCACGCTTCAAGCGCATCCTCATGATCGTCTGCGGCGGCGCGACGACAACGGTCGAGCGGCTGCAGGCCTGGCAGGAATTCTGATCGGGCGGCCCTATCGATGGGATCTGAAAAGGACGGAAGCCGGGGCGGATACCCCGACTTCGGCACCCGCAGATCCCGGCAGAAGCAAGCTTCACACCTTTACTGCCGCGACAGATACACCTTCATGCGCGCCGCCATGTCCTCGACCGCCTCGCCGCTGACGTCGACCAGTGCTTTCTTCACAGTGCCGGTGAACGGGTACGGCGCCCTGTAGGCGGTATCCATGGTCGGCGATCCGGAATCCGCGCCGACGCACACGCCTGCAGCGAGCCCCAGCGAAATCGGGATCGTCACGGGTAAGTCACCGGTGCCCGTCTGCTTGCCGTCGACGAACAGCTTGATGTTGGCCGGCACGCCCTTGCCCTTGGCGACGTCGGCCTTGCCCGTCGGCGTGAATTCGAAGCTGAAGATGTGGTCGCCCTCGGGAATGGCCGTATCCGACTGCACCTTGAAGCGCTGGTCGGCGACATAGTTGTAGCCATAGATTAGCTTGCCATCCTGCACGTAGAACGAAAAGCCGCCATCGACGCCGCCCATGGAGATAAGCACGCCCTCGGCGCCGCCTTTCGGCACGCTTGCCTCCACCGAAATCGAATGGGCGACATTAACGAGATAGGGCGCCGCACTGCCGGGCACGACCTGGGTATCCGGGTAGTAGATGTATTTTTTCCGGCGGGCGGAGATCTGCGGCCGCTCGTCGGCGAAACGCGCGGTGCCACGGCTGTCGATCGGCAGCACGTTGTACTTACCCGCCTCGACATACCACATGCCGATCATCGCGATCAGCCGGTCACGCTCCGTATCGGCGAGGTTCTTCGTCTCGGAAAAATCCTCCTTGAGGTTGTAAAGTTCCCATCCCTTGGCATCGAGCTCGATCAGCTTGTCGTAGGAGATCGGCGCACCGAAAGTCAGGCCCGATTCCGTGAAAGATGTTCCGGGCCAGGGGCACACTGCCCGCCATCCGTCGTGATAGAGCGAGCGGTGGCCGAACATTTCGAAATACTGGGTGATGTGCAGCGACGGTGCATTGGCGTCGTCGAACGAGGATTTGAGGCTGAAGCCCTGGATCGGCGACTGGGTGACGCCGCGGATTTGCGTCGGCGGATCGATGCCGAGCGCATCGAGTACGGTCGGCACCATGTCGATCGCGTGGCAGTACTGGCTGCGGATTTCGCCTTTTGCCTTGATGCCCTTCGGCCAGGTGATCATGAACGGATCGGAGACCCCGCCGCGGTAGGTTTCGCGCTTCCAGCGCCGGAAAGGCGTATTGCCGGCATGTGTCCAGCCGAAGGCGTAGTGGTTGAAATATTTCGGCCCGCCGAGATCGTCGATCGCGGCCAGGTTCTGCTTGATGTCGTCGGGCACGTTGTTGAAGAACTTGCCCTCGTTGACCGAGCCGTTCGGCCCGCCTTCGGCACTGGCGCCATTGTCCGAGACCACCATGATCAGCGTGTTCTCGTATTCGCCCATGTCCTTCAGGAAGGCGATCAGTTCGCCGATGTAATGGTCGGTATGCTCAAGAAAGCCGGCAAACACCTCCATCATCCGCGCAAACAGCCGCCGCTCGTCGGCCGAAAGCTTCTGCCAGTCCTGCACATCTGGATCATGTCGCGACAGCACGGTATTGGCCGGAATGATGCCGATCTCCTTCTGTTTGGCGAAGACCTTCTCGCGATAGGCGTCCCAGCCGTCGTCGAACTGGCCCTTGTACTTGTCGGCCCATTCCTTCGGCACGTGATGCGGCGCGTGCATGGCACCCGGCGCGAAATACATGAAGAACGGCTTGTTGGGCGCGACCTGCTTCGAGTCCGCGATCATCGCCTTGGCTCTCGCCAACAGGTCCGGCGTCAGGTGGTAGCCCTCCTCCGGCGTTTTGTCCGGTTCCGTCTGGCTGTTGTCGCGCACGAGCTCCGGATAATACTGGTGGGTATCGCCGCCGAGGAAGCCGAAGTAGCGCTCGAAGCCGCGCCCCAGCGGCCAGCGGTCATAGGGCCCGGCAGCCGATGTCTGCTCGGCCGGCGTCAGGTGCCATTTTCCAAGAGCATAGGAATTGTAACCGTTCTGCTGCAGGATTTCCGAGAGAAAGCCGTTCTCGAACGGGATCTGGCCGTTCGCCCCCGGAAAGCCCTCCGATCCCTCGGTGATGCAGGCCATGCCGTTGGAATGGTGGTTTCGCCCGGTGAGGAAGCAGGAGCGCGACGGCGAGCAGAGCGCTGTCGTGTGCATGTTGCTGTAGCGCAGGCCGTCGGCGGCCAGCGCATCCAGGTTGGGCGTGCGGATCGGGCTGCCATAGCAGCCGAGCTGGCCGAATCCGGTGTCGTCGAGGACGATGAAAAGCACGTTCGCCGCCCCTTCCCGCGCCCGCACGGGTGCCGGCCAGGCCGGCTGCGACACGTCGAACGTGCGCCCGATGACGCCGGAGAACGCCTGCCCCGGCGGGTATTCCTTCAGCTCCGCCGATGCCGGCGAAGCGCTCAGTCCTGCGGTTGCGGCAATCGCCGTACTGCCGAGCAAAACGCCACGACGCGTGAGTTTGATATCGTCACTCATCAGCTTTCCTCCGGGTCCGGTCATGCTTGAACGAAGCGTATGGGGAATGCGAAAGACTGCGCGCGCGATGGGCGTCGACGCCGAGTGTTGTTTAGCACAGACTAAACTTTTGATCTATGCCGAGCCCGTCCGTGGCCATGCAGGTCCACGCGCCGAGCCCGTCGCCAAACGAAAAAAGCCGGGGCACTGCCCCGGCTCTCTTCATTCGACCATTCGATAAGGCTTAGTTCTTCGCCTTGTCGACCAGCTTGTTCTTGCCGATCCAGGGCATCATGCCGCGCAGCTTGGCGCCGACTTCCTCGATCTGGTGGCTGTCGTTGACGCGGCGGATGCCCTTGAAGCGGGCGGCACCCGACTTGTATTCCTGCATCCACTCCGAGGTGAACTTGCCGGTCTGGATGTCCTTGAGGACGCGCTTCATCTCAGCCTTGGTTTCTTCGGTGATGATGCGCGGACCCGTGACGTATTCGCCCCACTCGGCCGTGTTCGAGATCGAGTAGTTCATGTTGGCGATGCCGCCTTCATAGATCAGGTCGACGATGAGCTTCACTTCGTGCAGGCACTCGAAATAGGCCATTTCCGGAGCGTAGCCGCCTTCGACCAGCGTTTCGAAGCCGGCGCGGATGAGCTCGACGAGACCGCCGCACAGAACGACCTGTTCGCCGAAGAGGTCGGTTTCGCACTCTTCCTTGAAGTTGGTTTCGATGATGCCCGAACGGCCGCCGCCGACGCCGCAGGCGTAGGAGAGCGCGAGGTCAAGGGCGTTGCCCGAAGCGTCCTGGTGAACGGCAACGAGGCAGGGAACGCCGCCGCCCTTCTGGTATTCGCCGCGAACCGTGTGGCCCGGGCCCTTCGGCGCGATCATGACGACGTCGAGCGAAGCCTTCGGCTCGATGAGGCCGAAGTGAACGTTGAGGCCGTGGGCGAAGGCGATCGCAGCGCCGTCACGGATGTTGCCGGCGATTTCAGCCTTGTAGATTTCGGCCTGCAGTTCGTCCGGCGTCGCCATCATGATGAGGTCGGCCCACTTGGCGGCTTCCGCAACCGAGAGAACCTGGAGACCGTCGGCCTCGACCTTGGCAGCCGTTGCCGAGCCCGGCTTCAGCGCGATGCGGATTTCCTTGGCGCCGGAATCCTTCAGGTTCAGCGCATGGGCGCGGCCCTGGCTGCCGTAGCCGACGATGGCGACCTTCTTCGACTTGATCAGGTTGATATCGGCATCACGATCGTAATAGACGCGCATTGTTGTGGTCCTTCCCGTTGTTTGTCAGTCGTTTAAGCGAGGTTCCCCTCGCCGTTACCTTTTCGTGCCGTAAAGCGCGAGAAAGGCGGAAACCGCCTGCTCCGCCTTGCGGCCAAAACCTTGTCTCATCTCCTCGGCTTCTTCGCCGAGCAGCATTTTCAGATGCCAGTCGGAGACGATCAGCCCATAGAGCGCGCCATAGGCCTCCTCGGCATCGTCGAACGTCAAGAGCCCCGCCTTGCGGCCGGCTTCGAGCAGTGCTGCCGCGCGGCGGCCGATCTGCCGGCGTCCGCGCTCCTGCAGCATGTGGCCGAGCTTGGAGCCGTCGCGGCTCGCCTGACCGATCGCGAGACGATTGAGCGCCAGCGACACGTCGCCGGCGAGAACCTCCAGCAGATCCTTGGCAAAGACGATCAGATGGCGCTTTAGGCTCTCGGCATCGAGCGCGCGGGCGGCAACGTCTTGCGTGCGCACCTTGCTCGCCTGGAAGCCGATCATCGCCGAGATCAGCCCATCGCGATCGCCGAACCACTTGTAGAGGCTTTCCTTGGAGCAATTGGCCGCGCGCGCGATGCCGGCCGTCGTCAGCGCCTTTTCGCCGCCGTCGACGAGAAGTCGCAATGCCTGCTCGAGAACGGCGCCCTGACGTTCCGTCAGCCCCTCCCCGGCATTCGCCTCCCTCATCGCTACAGTCATCTGCACGCTGCCTCGCCCCAATCAGTACCGTACGGTACGGTTCGCATTCTTCTAGTGAAGCCTCAAAGAAGCGTCAAGACGATTCTCAAGAAGCGGCAAAATTTCGGCAGTGACGGTGAAAGGCGGGGCCGATAGGCAGGACGACTTAAGGGAGAGACGCCAACGGTGCCGCCGCTTGGGGATGAAATCGCGGCCGCTGCCGCGTATCGCCAGCAACATCTCGCCTCGCGGGAATGCGGGAAAATCCAACTGGGTCTCGGTCTTTCCGAGATTCCTACCATGAGACGGAACGGAAAGGCCACCCTATATAGCCAAGACTAGCGCGGCAGCGATAAAAACGAGCGAAAACAATGCAAATCCAACCCTGTTTTTATCGTCTGATAGCTCCCAACGGTGCGCTTTCGTATCCCAGAGGTTCCACTTGATCTGGATGAAGGTACCGAGGAGAAGCATGACGGTCGGGAAAGCACGTAGCACGCCCGCGGCAAATGCCTGTGCCACGCGCCGGACAAATCAAGTTATGTACGGAGTTCAACGCATGCAGCAGCCAGCCCTCGGTATCCTGATTGGCGGAACCTCGCATGTCGGCAAATCGACATTGGCGGGAACCCTGGCCCGTTCGCTTAGCCGCGAGCTGATCTCGACGGACGCGCTCGGTCGTCATCCCGGCCGGCCCTGGCCTTCGCTGCGCCCTGAGGTCGCCGAATACTATGCCAGCCTGACCGACGAGACGATCCACTGGTTCCTGAAGGTGCACCACGAAAACATGTGGCCGCGCATCCGCCAGATCATCGATAGCCATCAGGAGCGTGGGCAGCCCTTCGTGCTGGAGGGTGCAGCGCTGCGGCCGGAATATGTCGCCGCACTCGAACCCGGCAGCATCATCGCCCTTTTTCTCCATGCGGACGACGATTTCCTGCGCCGGCGGATGATGGACGAAGCCCGCCGTGACGAAGCGTACGATGAGAAGGCCGCGATCATCGAAAAATTCATCGAGCGTTCGCTCCGCGAAAACAGGGAAATGCTGGAGGCTGCCCAAACCGCCAACATCCGGTGTATCGATGTCGCAGTGCCGGGCGCGCTCGACGCTTTGTTGACGGAGTTTTCGGCGGGTTGACCGACGAGATCGGCCACCCACTCCCTACATGCGCCGCACCGGCTCCATCCCGAGAAGCTCGAGACACTTGCCAATGACCCTTGCGACCAGCTTGCAGGTGGCAAGCCGTCCCGACGGGTCGTCAGCCTTCAGCACCGGGCAATCCGCGTAGAAGCGGCTGAAGGCGTCCGCCACCTGGTAGGCCCGATCGGCGATTTCGAACGATTCGAGATGGTGCGCCGCCTGTGAAAGCGCATGCGGATACCAGAGGCATTCGATCAGCACGGCGCGCTCGGAGGGATGGCTGATCGAGACGGTCTCGGCCGGAACCATGCCCGCCTCCGCCGCCTTGTCGAGGATCGATGCGATCCGCGCGTAAGCGTATTGAAGATACGGCCCGGTCCGCCCCTCGAAGGAGGTCATCCGGTCGATGTCGAAAACATAGCCCGTGTTTCGCGGCGTCGAGAGGTCGGCGAACTTCAACGCGCCGAGCCCCACGGCCACGGCCGCCTGACTGTCAGCAACCTTTTCCGACGACTTGGCGAGCGCCAGATCGATCATGTCGGCGAGCGAGGCCGCGGAGCCGTCACGGGTCTTGAAGGGCTTGCCGTCATGGCCGCGAACGGTGCCGAAAGTCGCGTGCCGCAACGTGACGCCATCGGCATAGCCTGCCGCCCGCGCCGCCGCAAAAACGCTGGCAATATGCAGCGCCTGCCGGTCGTCGGTGCAATAGACGATCTGCCTTGCACCGAGATCACGCACCCGCTGGCGCAGCGTCGCCAGATCCGTCGTGCCGTAAAGCGCCGCGCCGTCACTCTTTTGAAGAAGCAGGGGCGGCGCATTGTCGGGAAGTCCGTCACCGGCGACATCGATGACAAGGGCACCGTCGCTCTCGCGCGCCAGCCCGCGGACTGTCAGATCCTCGAGCATGGGGGCGACTTCCGCATGCGCATCGCTCTCCCCCTTGATCAGGTCGAAATGCGCGCCAAGCATCGCCGCGGTAGCCGAAATCGACGCGAGCGAAATCGCCCGCATCCGCGCCCAGGCCTCAGCCAGAAGCGGATCGCCGTCCTGCAATCTTGTGGTCAGCATCCGCGCATGCGCAAGCGCAGTCTCGTCCTCGCAGGCAGCATTGCCCGCCTTGTAAAGACTGCCGAGCGCATCGACGGTCATGGCATCGAAGGCGCGCGGATCGATGAAGGGTGCGGGATCGCCGGCCTTCCATCCCGCGGCTTCAGCCGCACCCAGCAGAAGCTTGCCCATCTGCAGGCCCCAGTCGCCGAGATGGATGTCGGACACCACCTCATGGCCGATCTCCAAGAGGATACGCCGCAGGCTTTCCCCGATGACGAAGGATCTGAGATGGCCGACATGCAGCGCCTTGGCGACATTGGGGCCGCCAAAGTCGATGACCGTGCGCAGCGGCTCGGCCTTCTCGGCGGCAAGCGTGGCATCGGCCAGCATCGCGCTCGCCTCGGCAGCGATGGCCGCATCGGTCAGCCGGAAGTTGACGAAGCCCGGACCGGCGACGGATACATCCTCGAAAGCAGCGCCCCGGACCGCCTTTGCGACTTCAGCCGCAAGCGCGCGCGGGTTCCCGCCGGCGGATTTCGCCAGCCGCATCATGTCGTTGCATTGGAGATCGCCGAATTCGGGCCGTGTCGACCGGACGATGGCGGGAGAGGCATCAATGCCGATCAACTCATAGGCGGAGGCAAGTGCGGTAAGGGCTGCCGATGTGACGGACATGGGTCATTTCCTGAAATTGCATGAGGAAGGGTGCGCGGAAGCGTTGAGAGCTTCAGCGTCGCCGTCCTGCAATTTTCAGTACCATGTTCATGGCAGACCTCTAAAGTGAAGCCTTCAATAGACCGTGCGGTCGCCGCTGGCAATCCTGGCCGTATGCGTCATTTCCAGCCCCGCATCGTCTCCTCGATGAAAGCCGCAACCGCCGCGACGCTCGGTACCCGTGCGCGCTCCGGGTGCATCATCAGGTAAACCGGACGCTCGGCGGTGGCATCCGGTTCGTCCACCGCCTCGAAGCGCGGGTCGCGTGAGCCCGAGACGTCCGGCAGCATCAGTTCGGCGCCGAGCGAAAGGGCAGCCTCCATCAGGATCTCCAGCTTGTCGGCCGTCAGCGCCACGCGGGCATCCGGGCGCAGCCGGTCGAGCGCTTGCATTTCCGGCACATGCGCCAGTGTCGAGCCGTAGCGCACGACCGGGCAAGGCCCTGCCCCCTGGCCCTTGGGCCGGAACAGCCGGAAACGCAGCGTGCCAAGGCTTTTCACCCGCACGCTGTCCTCGCCGGTGCGTGCCATGCGGATGGCGATGTCGGCCTCGCGGCGCTCGATGCTGAGCATCTGGTTGTCGGCAACAAGATCGAGCGTCAGGCCCGGATGGCGCTGTTCGAGGCGGGCAAGCGCCGGCGCCAGGATGGCGCTCAGGACGACGCCGATGCTGGTCACCCGGACCTGGCCCTTCAGTTCCGCTGTCCGCCGCAGAAGTGTGGCAAGCGACAGCGAGGCCTCCTCAGAGATCGTCCTGAGGCGCTCGACGACGGGAGCCAGCACCGGCGTCGGCGTCAGCCGGCCATCGATGCGGTCGAACAGTGCGGCCCCCACCCGCCGCTCCAGCGCCGCAAGCCTTCGCGACACCGTCGTCTGGTCGACGCCGAGCGAGCGCGCCGCCTGGCTGAGCGTCGCGCCACGCACCAGATGATCGAGCAGTTCGAGATCTGCCCATCCCCCTGCATTCATGCAGATCCTCCTCCGAAAACTTCGGATCACTCTGCGCTGACGCAGCCGCTAAGATCAAGCCCATAGACAGACCGCTTCGACGAACCAAACCCAGAGGCCATGGCCCCGGAGCCAACGCCCAGCCAGGGCCGACGTCCACCGACCCGCCTTCCACGAACCCATTTCGACCCTCGCGCGCTTGAAACAAGGAGCCTTCCGATGTCCGATTCCGCCCCCGCTGCAACCCTCTTCACCCTTGCCGGCGTCACGCTCGCCCCGCCGCCGCTTGGGCAGGCGACGCTGGTCCTGATCGACTACCAGAACGAATATCTGGCCGGCCCCGTTCGCCTCGTCGAGCCGGAAGCGGCGATCGAAAAGGCGCGCCAACTGCTGGTCGCCGCCCGCGCTGCCGGCGCAAAAATCATCCATGTCGCTCATAGAGGAGCCGCCGGCGGCATGTTCGACAGGACGGCGCATCGCGGCGCCATCGTCGATGCGCTGACGCCAATCGCGGGCGAAGCCATCGTCGAGAAGATCCGGCCTAATGGCTTCTCGGACACCAACCTCTCGGAAATCATCGGCCCGGCCGGGACACCCGTCATCTTCGCCGGTTTCATGACCCACAATTGCGTGTCTTCGACGGCGCGCGCCGCCAAGGATCTCGGCTACGGCATCACCATCGCCGCCGATGCCTGCACCACCCGCGACCTGCCATCGGCAAGCGGCACGATTTCAGCGCGCGCCCTGCATGAGGCCGAGCTCGCGGGCCTTGCCGACCACCACGGCGCAGTCGTCGACGTCGCCGAGCTGATTGCGCCGCGGGGCTGATAGACCCGTCATTCCCCTTTGAAAACGGGGCGCCCGCAACCGCGGGCGCCTTTGTCCTGCCATGCAGATGGCGAAGATTACGAAAATATAATGATCTCAATGCTTTTCGCCGCGTCCATTCGCTTCTATTTTTGAACCTGTCCATTTTTGGCATCGGCGATGCCGGTTAGGCGCAAGCGATGAACAAGACAGCCAAGACGGCGCGAGCCGATACCACGCCCCGCGACGATGCGGCGCCCAACATAACCTTCATTCCCGGTGCGGTGAAGACGGTAAAGCGCAAGCGCCGCGCGCGGTCCTGGCTGTGGCTGCCGGTCATCCTCGCCGTCGCCGGCGCCGGCTATTACGGCTGGACGCGCTACGGCGAAAACCCGGCCTCGACCGCAATGGTGACCGAGGTGGTGGCCCGCGGCGACATCGAAAACAACGTCACCGCCGTTGGCACGCTGGACGCGGTCAATTCCGTCGATGCCGGCGCTCAGGTCTCCGGCCAGCTGAAGGCGCTGCATGTGGCGATCGGCGACACGGTCACGCAAAATCAGCTCGTCGCCGAGATCGATCCGGCCACGATCGAAAACCGCATCGAGATCGACCAGGCGGAGCTAGCCAACCTCCAGGCGCAGCTGATTTCCAAGAGGGCGCAGCTGGTTTTGAAACAGGCCAATATCGAGCGGCAGCGCAACCTCGTCGATACCCGAAGCGTGGCGCAGTCCACGCTCGACCAGGCGATTGCCGATCTCGCCGCCGCCGAAGCCGACGTCAACGCCATCGAGGCGCAGATCCGCAAGCAGCAGGCGACGCTCGCCGGCGACAAGGTCGATCTCGGCTATACCAAGATCTATGCCCCGATCTCGGGCACCATTGTCGCCAACCCGGCCAAGGCCGGCCAGACGCTGAACGCCAACCAGACGACGCCGACCATCGTCACCATCGCCGACCTTTCGACCATGACGGTGAAGGCGCAGGTATCGGAAGCAGATGTTACCCGGCTGAAGGTCGGCATGGATGCCTATTTCACCCTGCTCGGCCAGCCCGGCAAACATTTTGCCGGCAAGCTTCGCCAGATCCAGCCGATGCCCGACACTGCCAACAACGTCGTGCTCTATTACGCACTCTTCGACGTGCCCAATCCCGAGGGTGAGCTGATGATGTCGATGAGCGCCCAGGTGTTTTTCGTGCAGGCCGCCGCCAAGGATGTGCTGATCGTTCCGAGCGGCGCCCTGAGCCACCCGGCCAAGGGTACCGGAGATGCAACCGGCCAGGACGGCAGCCGGCGCGACGGCCAAAGGAACGGGACCGGAAGCGAGCCCCGCAAGGCGCAGGTGACGGTCGTCACCGCCTCGGGCGCGCTCGAAACCCGCGACGTCGAAGTCGGCATTCGCAACCGCGTTAGCGCCGAGATCAAGAGCGGCCTCGAAGAGGGCGAGAAAGTCGTCGTCAGCACCGGATCGACCGGCAGCGGCAACACCCGCGACAACAGAAACCAGCGCGGCATGCGCATGCCGCCGATGTTCTGATCAGGGCTTAGAGACTGGCCATGACCCCGCTCATCTCGCTCAAGCACGTCAGCAAGACCTATTTCAACGGCGACCTCGCCGTCGAGGTGCTGCACGGCCTGTCGCTCGATATCGAGGCCGGCGAGTTCGTGGCGATCGTCGGCCAGTCCGGCTCCGGCAAGTCGACGCTGATGAACATTCTCGGCTGCCTCGACCAGCCGACCGGCGGCGACTACCTGATCGACGGCGAAAGCGTCGCGACCCTCGACAGCGACGAGCTCGCCGCCCTTCGCCGCCGCACCTTCGGCTTCGTCTTCCAGAGCTACAACCTCATCCCGACGGCAAGCGCCAAGGAAAACGTCGAGGTGCCCGCCGTCTATGCCGGCATGTCGGCGCGCGACCGGCACGACCGCGCCGAGGCGCTCTTGGAAGCGCTGAAGCTCGGCGAACGCCTCGACCACCGGCCGAGCCAGCTCTCCGGCGGCCAGCAGCAGCGCGTCTCGATCGCCCGCGCGCTGATGAACGGCGGCCGGGTAATCCTTGCCGACGAGCCGACCGGCGCGCTCGACAGCCAGAGCGGCTCGGACGTGATGGCGCTCTTGCGCGACATGAACGGTGAGGGCCACACGGTCATCGTCATCACCCACTCGCGCGAGGTCGCCGAGCAGGCCGACCGGCTGATCGAGATCCATGACGGCCGCATCGTCGCCGACCGCGCCAAGAAGGCCCGTGTGAACGCCGAGGGGGCTGCCGCCCTCGCCCGCCATGTCAGCGAAGGCTCGGCCGCGATCGCCGACGTCACCGAAGCGGTCAAGATGGCGTTCCGGGCGTTGAAGGCCAATCTCTTCCGCACCATCCTGACGCTGCTCGGCATCGTCATCGGTGTCGGCTCCGTGGTCGCGATGCTCGCCATCGGCACCGGCGCGCAGGATTCCGTCCTGAGCCGCATCTCGTCAATGGGCTCGGACCTGCTCGTTGTGCGCCCGAGCATGGCGAATTTCCGCGGCAGCGCCGGCGGAAGCAACGTGACGCTGGTACCAGCTGACGCGGACGCGATCCTCGAAGTGCCGAACGTCGCCTTCGCCGTCCCGGAGATGACGAGTTCCGTCACCCTTCGTCGCGGCAATGTCGACTATCAGACGACCGCCAACGGCACCGTGCCGCAGTTTACGACGGCCAAATCCTGGAAGATCGCCAAGGGCGAGTTCATCAACCAGAACGACATGGAGACCTATGCGCCGGTCGCCGTGCTCGGCCAGACGGTGGTGAAAACGCTCTTCCCCGATGGCGACAACCCCGTCGGCCAATATGTGCTGGTCAACAAGATCCCCTTCCAGGTGATCGGCGTGATGGCGGAAATGGGCGCCACCTCCTTCGGCAACGACCAGGACGACGTGGTGCTGGTGCCGCTTTCGACCGGCAGCATCCGCCTCTTCGGCCAGCGCAACATCCGCACCATCACCGTTCAGGTGAAGGACGGCTCGGCGATCGACATCACCCAGCAGACGATCCAGGCGCTGCTCGACCAGCGCCACAAGCGTCAGGACACGCAGATCACCAACATGTCCTCCGTGCGCGAAGCCTTTACCGAGACCTCGAACACGCTGAAGCTGTTCCTCGCCTCGGTCGCCGCGATTTCGCTACTCGTCGGCGGCATCGGCGTCATGAACATCATGCTCGTCTCCGTCAGCGAGCGCACCCGCGAGATCGGCGTGCGCATGGCGACCGGCGCCCGCCAGCGCGATATCCTGCTGCAGTTCATCATCGAGGCGCTGGTCGTCTCGGCGATCGGCGGCACGCTCGGCGTCGCGCTCGGGCTCGGCACCGGCGCGCTCGCCGGCCAGTTCGGCATGCCCGTTTCCTTCACCTTCGGCCCGGTGGCGCTCGCCTTTGCCTGCGCCTTCCTGACCGGCCTCGTCTTCGGCTTCCTGCCTGCCCGCAACGCCTCGCGGCTGCAGCCGGCGGTGGCGCTGAGCGCGGACTAGGCGAGAGCAACGGCCTGCCCGTCAACCGGTAGACAAGGACCGCAACACCACCCAAGATGGCAGGCACTACACGCTTGGGGGGATGATTCGCGATGTGGAAGGCTTTTGCCGTTGTTTACTGCCTGCTTGCGACGTTCGGCATGGTGTTCGGCGGCTATCTGGTGGCGACCCGCGCCATGCTGGCGTCTACCATCGGTCTTGGCCTTGCCAGCGTGATGTTCGTGATGGTGTTTCTGATCACCGTCGGGCTCGTCGCCTACGCCTTCAAGCTGAATGTCCCACCCTATGGGCTCTGGCGGCCATTGAGCTGGCTCGCCGGCGTTTATCAGTTGCTGGTGTCGCTGCTCAGCGTCCTGCGGTTTGTAAAGATGTTTTCCGCCGCCCCGGCTGGGAGCGACCTTGGCGTCACGAACCTGATCTGGCTGATCCTCATCCTCGCCCTCAACTATTTCAGCTGGCTCGGCGTCTGGCGCTATGGGCAGCGCATGGCGCAGCAGCCGGCGCAAGCGCGCTAGAGGCAAGCGTTGCAGGATCTATTCCAGGCCGGTGTGGATCCTGCGGCAAAACCCCGTTCCTGCTGAGAACGGACGAAGCATTCTGGTTGGGAGATACGTGTCGCGTGGTGGAAGGCGTTTGCCGTTCTTTACGGGCTGATTTTCGTTTTCATGCTGTCATTGGCTTTCGTCACGCTACCCCCTGAAATCGCTTCGCAGCTGTCGTCCGCCGACCGGGCCCTGTTCTATGCGGGCCTGGCCCGTGGAATTTGCCGCCATGATTGGCGTCTTTGCCTACGCCTTGGACCTGAGGATCCCGCCCTTGTCATTTTGGCGGCCATTCAGCTGGGTTCTCGCCTGCTGGTACCTCTACACGTCCGGGGCCAAGGCCTGGGATCTCGTCACCAGCCCCCAGCCCGGAGACGGAGGCCTGCTGTCGGCCTCCCTCGGTTTGCTGTTCCTGCTCCTTCTCAACTATTTCGGCTGGCTGGGCGTCTGGCGCTATGGCCGCCGCATAGCGCAGCAACCGGCCGCCATGGCCTAGCGGCGACACGCAGGCCGCTTGGCCTTGCGACGACCTGACCCGCCGAACGATGGACAAGGCGCCCATCACCGCCGAAGCTGCCACCAACGCAGATACAGGATGATTCGCGATGTGGAAGGCATTTGCAATTTTCTACGTGCTCAGCCTTGCTTTCGGCCTGGTCATAGGCGCGACGCTGCTCCTGGGCCTGTGGGACGAGATGGCATACGGGATCAAGATCCTCGGCGGCGTCAGCCTGGTCATGGCGCTGGCAACGGCGGTCGGCCTTGTCGCTTACGCCTTTGACCTGCAGGTCCCCCCCTTCGGGTTCTGGCGGCCCTACAGCTGGCTGCTCGGCATCCTTCTCGGCGGGCTGTCGCTGATCAGCGTCGTGCGATTTGCCGGCCAGTTCGAAGGCGGTGACGATCTTACCCCTCTGCTCTGGCTGTGCCTGTCGCTTCTCGTCAACTATTTCAGCTGGCTCGGGATCTGGCGCTACGGCCGCCGGGTGAAGGCGATCGCGGGCTAACCCGAGAACCGAGCTGTACCCTTCGTTGCGGCAGGAAAGACATGCTCAACCTCGTCCTCTACAGCGACCAGATCGTCCCCGCCTGTGCGGCGATCGACCTCAGGTTCGTGGAGATGGTGGCGGCACACGGCGCCGGAAAACGCATCGCCTATGTCGCCTCCAGTCCGGAACCGGAACGCGACTTCTTCCTCGCCGGGCAGGCCTATTACGGCAGGCTGGGTCTCGATCTCGCGCTGTTCTTCGATCTGGACGAACCGCATTCGGCAGGCGACATTGCGGCGCTCTTCGCCTCGGACGCCATTCACCTCGCAGGCGGTCACACCGGCGGCTTTCTCCAACGGCTGAAGCGAAGCGGCATGCTCGGGCCGCTCAGCGACTGGGCACGGTCCGGCGGCATCCTGATCGGCGTCAGCGCCGGCGCCATTCTCATGGCCCCGACGATCGCGACCGATGCGCTCTTCATCGGCGAACGGCCCGAGGACATCGAGGACGGGGCTGCACTCGGTCTCACGCCCTTCGAGTTCTTCCCGCATCTCGGCGACGACGACAGCTACCTGCCCGCGCTCTTGCGCTACAGCCTGTCGACGCCGCGACCGATCCTTGCCTGCAACGACAGCGACGGCATCGTCGTGTCGGGCGGGCGGATCGAGTGTTTTGGCGAGCCTCTATGGATCGCCGCGGGCGCCCCGCGGCCGCCGACGGAGCACCTGCTCCAGGGCTTCATGCGGATACAGATGCCATGACGGACCTGCAGACGACCATCCTGAAGAGCCCGCTATTGGTTCCGATCCTGGATCGCTGGGACCGGATTGCCCTGCCCGACGCATGGCTGGCGGCCGGCGCGATCGCTCAGACCGTCTGGAACCATGCCTTCGCCTTGCCGCCGACGCACGGCATCGGCGATATCGACATCGTCTATTTTGACGGTGACGACCTCTCGGAAGAGGCGGAGGCCGCGCATGCGAAGCGGATCGGCGGCCTGTTTGTGGACCTGCCCGTGCGGATCGACGTCAAGAACGAAGCGCGCGTCCACCTCTGGTACGAAGGAAAGTTCGGCGCGCCGATCAGGCCCTATCGATCGACGCGCGACGCGATCGCGACATTTCCGACGACTGCAACCGCTATCAGCCTTCGCCCGTCCCGGGACGGACTGGAGATCTGCGCTCCTTTCGGCCTTGAAGACCTGCTCACACCGATCGTGCGCGCCAACAGGAGCCAGATCACCCGCGCCATCTACGAGCGCAAAGTTTAACGGTGGCGCGCCCTTTGGCCAGGCCTTGCGATCGAAAGCTGGGACCTGTAGCCGGCTTGAGGCGAGACGCTCCTGCGACGACCGCTCGCGCCGCTTGCGGCCGTGCGCGGGCTGAAACCGCTACATCGCACCGGCCCGCGCAGCTTCCGCATGCCGGACGGCAATCGACCCTTCGCGCACCGGCAGCGGCGCGGCCTTGCGCCGTCCAAGCTTCGCCTCCGCCTCCGTCAGGCCGATATCGGCAAGCTGCTCCGCATCGAGGTCGCGCAGGTGTTGCAATTGCCAGTACCGCGAGCGCGGCGAGGCAACGAGATAAAGACCGAGTTCCCGGATCATGTCGATCATCCATGTTTCGTTTCCAACCATGGACACAGTCTGCCCCTCGACATCTCCTAAAAGAAGCTTAGCATTCCTATTCCACACATAAGAGAAACTTTTGATAACAAGAGAAACCCGGGCATGAGTGCGCTTGATCTCGACTATCTCAAAACCTTCGCGCTGGTCGCCGAACTCGGCAGCTTTTCGGCCGCGGCCGAGCGCTTGGGTCTGACCCAGCCGGCGGTCAGCCTGCAGGTGCGGGTGCTGGAAAAGCAGCTCGGCGTGCGCCTGGTCGAACGGGTCGGCCGCAGGGCGCGGCCGAGTGCGGCCGGCGAGGAACTGCTTGATCATGCCGGCAGCATCGAGGCCGCCACCAGCCGGGCGATCGAGGCCGTCGCCCGCCACGCCAAGGGCGTGCTCGGCCGCGTCCGGCTCGGCACCGGCGCCACCCCTTGCGCCTTCCTGCTGCCGCCGCTACTGGCCGACCTCAAGCGCCGCTTTCCCGATCTAGACATCACCGTGACGACGGGCAACAGCGCCGACATCGTCCGTGCGGTCGACGAAAACGTCATCGACATCGGCCTCGTCAGCCTGCCCGTCTCCGGCCGCATCTTCGACATCACCCCGCTCTTCGACGAGCACTTCGTGGCGATTGCGCCGCTTGGGACCGCCCTGCCCGATAACGTCACGCCCGCAATGCTCGCTGAACGGCCGCTGATCCTCTACGAGCCCGGCGCCAACACGCGAAGGATCACCGACGAATGGCTGGCGACCTCAGGCACGGCCGTCAAGCCGGTGATGGCGCTCGGCAGCGTCGACGCGATCAAGGAGATGGTCGCCGTCGGGCTCGGCTCGGCCCTGGTCCCGGAAATCGCCCTTCGCCCCGGCGACCGGGAACGCCTGGTGGTGCGCCCCGTCACCCCAACGCTCTTCCGCCGCTTCGCCCTGGTGCTTCGAAGCGACAAGCGGCTCGACCGGGCTCTGCGCGAAACGCTCGCCGCCCTGAAGACGACGGCGACGCTTGGACAGGCTGACATCAAGCCCTAAACCCTTTTTAAGCCTAGCGACGACGGACGGGCTGTCGAAGCATGCCGGAGCCTGAACGATGTAGCACTTGACCTCATCGTTTAGTTTTGGTTTGGCCATTGATCTGTCAAAGTCCGTCAAAGGAGCAAGAAGTGACGAAGTACGATCCCGATAGATTGAAACTCCGCATCCAGGGACGCGGCCTGAACACATGGAACTGGCAGTTGCTGCTCGATGGCAAGCAGATCGTCAAATCCGGAACCATCTCGGGCTCGAGACGCAATGCCGAAGTCGCGGCCGAGGCCGTCTTGCGCGATATGTCGACTGCGCCGGACAAAGACTAAGCAGGTCGAAGCTGGCAGGCGCCGCATGCATGCGCACTCTGCACTCTGGCGATCTCGGGCTTCTGGTTGGCTGCATCGACCATGGCCCGAACGCCGGCAGCATCTGCGCCCTAACGTCTGGCTACTCCGGCGAACGCCTCGACGTGATGTCACAGATGACGAACACCGGGCGGCCAGTCGATCCGCTGACCGCGATGGCGAAGGCAAGACGATCAACGTCAAAAAAACGACGATGTCGTCGGCAGGCGGCTCTCGACTTGATGTTCCGACCTCTTTCCTCTCCTGAGGGCGCAAGTTCAGACATCGGGGCAAGAAATGGAAGGTTTGCTTCAGTTCCTTGGAGACATCTTGGGCAACTTGGTATCGGGCAATCCCTCGAAATCGACAGCTGTGCGCTGGGCTGAACGCACGGTTATCACGATCGTAACGATGCTCATCGCGCTCGTCTTGCATAGGACGTACTTCGATTGACGCCCTGGCATCGTTCGCTTTCGCGACTTCCGTCCTTGCTGCTGTGCCGTCGGCGCCAGCCGTAAAGCAGTCTACCGTCAAGATCGCCGGCCAGATTGAAGTAGCCGAAGGGGTTTCGCGAGGCCTTGGCGCAAAGAGCAGGAACACACCGTAGGCCAAGGGCTACCGCAATCAGTGACACTAGAAAGGGCGACTTCGGCCGCCCTGATTTTTTGGCACAATTCTGCAAGGGCGTGAGGCGGTGACGTCCTCTCTAAGGCCCGGCGCGTTTTCGTTCTCATCGAGGTCCGCGATCAGAACGGCCTGGGTGCGCGAGCCGCACACGTCAGATCTCATGTCGCCGATGTCCAGATCCGCTTCGATCCGCACTGCGCCGCAATGGCAGCTGCCGCTCTCGGTCTTCAGCATCCTTCCCTCCCTCCTTGTCGACCCGGGCTATGCTGCAGGAGCGATTGAAAATCTGCGCCGTCACAATCACCGATCGGAAATCGGGTGGGCGCTGATGCCCGCCGGCAGTAGTCAGGGCGCCTCAATCAAGAGAAGGGAAAAGTCCATGACCATGCTGCAAGACAAGATCGTGATCGTCACCGGTGCGTCCTCCGGCATCGGCCGCGCGGTCGCGAGACTCTTTGCCGCCGAGGGCGCGAAGATCGTCGCCAACGCTCGCGGTGAAGAGCAGCTCGACGCCGTCGTCGAAGCGATCCGCGAGGACGGTGGCGAAGCGATCGCGGTTGGCGGCGATGTCACCGCGGAAGACACCCATATCCGGCTGGTGGAAGCGGCGCTCAAGCATTTCGGCGGCCTTGACATCGCCGTCAACAATGCCGGCGCCGTCAACGTCATGAAGCCGGTCGCCGAGATCACGCTTGAGGAATGGCAGCAATCGCTTGCCACCAATCTCACCTCCGCCTTCCTCGGCGCCCGCCACCAGATCCCGGCGATGCTTCAGCGCGACGGCGGCTCGCTGGTCTTCACCTCCACCTTCGTCGGCACCAGCGTCGGCATTCCCGGAATGGCCGCCTATGGCGCGGCAAAGGCCGGCCTGATGGGCCTCGTCAAGGGCATCACCGCCGACTATGGCGCCAAGGGCATCCGCGCCAACGCGCTCCTTCCGGGCGGCGTCGACACGCCAGCGGCCGGCAGCAAGGAGAACAAGGAATGGGCGGCCGGCCTGCATGCGATGAAGCGCATCGCCCAACCGGAGGAAATCGCCCAGGCCGCCCTCTTCCTGTCCGGCCCGATGGCAAGCTTCGTCTCGGGCGCCGCGCTCTTTGCCGATGGTGGCAACGCAGCGGTCAAGTGACGACAGCCGAAGCGCCGGGGAAACTGTTCCCCGGCGCGACCGCATGCCAGGCAAGCCTATCCGCCGGCGGTCGCCGCTGCTGCCTTTCGGCGCCCCTCACACCGGTATCTCCGTCGTCTCCTTGCCGGTGCGGATCACGAAGGCGGTGTAATAGCGCGCGACGTTGGTTTCCTCGCGAAACAGCCGCTCGGTCAGCGCGTCAAGCTCGTCCATGTCTTTCAGTCGCAGCATCAAAATGGCGTCGGTCTCGCCGCTGACGCTATAGGCCTGGACCACCGCCGGCTCCCTGGTCGCCATGTCGAGAAAACGGCGGATATATTGCTCGCCGTGGCGCTCGAGTTCGACGGTGATGATCGCCTTCATGGTGCGACCGGCCTTGACCGGATTGAGAACCGCGACGATGCGGTCGATGACACCCGTCTCATGAAGACGCCGGATGCGGCGCAGGCAGCTCGAAGGTGACAGGCCGACCTCGGCCGCGAGCTCGGCATTGGTGCGCGACGCATCCTGCTGCAGGAGCCTCAAGAGCTTGCTGTCGATCTTGTCCATGTTCATCCCCGTTTCGGCCTCACGCAATTTTATTGCACAAAAGTGCATATTTTGACCACAACTGCGAAGCGCCTCGCGTTAGTCCTTGGACAACAAATTCAAGGAGAGACCGCCATGCCCGTTCTGATCATTTTTTACCGCAAGACACTCGCCACGCTCGAAGTCTACTGGGACCTGGTGCGCATCATCGTTCCCGTCACCATCGCCACCCATGTGCTGCAGGAACTCGGCGTCATCCGCGCCGTCGCGCCGGTTTTCGAGCCGCTGATGACGATCGTCGGCCTGCCGCCGGAGTTTGCCTTTGCCTGGCTGACGGGCCTGCTCGTCGGCATCTGGGGCGCAGTGGTGGTCGTCTTCACGCTGGTGCCGGTGTCGGAGCTGACGACCGCCGACATGACGGTGTTTTCGGCGCTGATCCTGGTAGCGCACGCGATCCCGATCGAGCAGCGCATCATCCAGAAGGCCGGCCCGAGCTTTCTCGCCACCGCCGTGATCCGCATCGGCGGCGGCCTGGTCTTCGCAGCGCTGCTGCACCAGATCTTCGCGCTGACCGGCTGGCTTTCGACGCCGCTGGCGCCGAGCTGGATACCGGCGAACGAAACGGCCACCTGGACCGGTTTTGCGTGGAGCACGCTGAAGACCCTTGCCACCATGCTCGTCGTGCTGCTCTCGCTGAGCTGGCTGATCGAGATCCTGAAGCTTGTCGGCATTCTCGGCTGGCTGAACCGGGGCATGGCGCCGCTCTTCCGTCTGGCCGGCATCCGGTCGCAAACGGTCCCCTTCACCGCCGTCGGCGTGCTGCTCGGCATTTCCTATGGCGGCGCGCTTCTGATCCGCGAGGCGCGCGAGGCCAACGTCGAGCCGCGCCAGGTCTTCCTCGCCTGCGTCTTCATGGGCTTCACCCATAGCCTGATCGAGGACACGCTGGTGGTCGTGGCACTGGGCGCGGATTTCGCCAGCGTCTTCTTCGGCCGGCTGGTTTTCGCCATCATCGCCACCGCGATCATCGCCCGGGTGGTCGCTTCGGCGCCGGACGCCGTGTTCTTCCGCTCCTTCTTCCGCAAGGACGGCGGCGAGCCTGCCCTGTCGGAGGCTTGAAGCCTGCAATCGAGGCGCGGCGGCGCTACTCCGCCGCGACCTCTGTAGCCGGTGCAGGACCCGGCATCCGCCCGAAGGCGGCGCGATAGGCGGCGGGTGTGGTCGAAAGCTGCTGGCGGAAGTGGTGGCGCAGCGTCTGGGTCGAGCCGAATCCGGAAGCTTCCGCGACCTGTTCCATGCCGAGTGCCGTTTCCTCCAGCAATTGCCGGGCGCGCGACAGCCGCTCGGACAAGAGCCAGCGCGCCGGCGTCGTGCCGGTCGCCGCCTCGAAGCGGCGCAGGAAGGTGCGCTCGCTCATGCCGGCGGCCTTGGCAAGCGCCGCAATCGAAAAATCTTCGCCGAGCCGCGCGCGCATCCGGTCAAGCAGCGGCCCGAGCCTGGCGCTCTCGTGCACATCCGGCACCGCCCGCTCGATGAACTGCGCCTGGCCGCCATCGCGATGCGGCGGCACGACGAGCCGGCGCGCCACGCGGTTGGCCGCCTCGCTGCCGAAATCGCGACGGATCAGATGCAGGCAGAGATCGATGCCGGCCGCACTGCCCGCCGAGGTCAAGACCTGGCCGCCATCGACATAGAGTACATCCGGCACCACCTCGATATCAGGGTAAAGCGCCTTCAGCTTGTCGGTATAGCGCCAATGGGTCGTCGCCCGGAGGCCCGAAAGCAGGCCGGCGGCGGCCAGCACGAAGACGCCGGAGCAGATGGAAAGCACGCGCGCGCCGCGGGCGTGGGCATCGCGCAGCGCCGCGCACACCGATTCCGGCACCGGCTGGTCGGCGCCGCGCCAGCCCGGCACGACGATCGTGCCGGCCTCCCTCAAAAGCTCGATGCCGCCGTCGGCGACGAAGCGCACGCCGCCGGTTGCCCGAAGCTCGCCCGGATCGACCGAGGCGACGGCGAAGCGATACCAGCCCTCGCCCATTTCCGGCCGCGGCAGGCCGAACATTTCGACGGCGACGCCGAACTCGAAGGTGCAGAGCCCGTCATAGGCGAGTGCCACGACGAGCGGGTTTGTGAGTGGCACAGCAGCGGAAAACGACTTTGGCATGATCTTGAGCATATATGGCAATGTTGCCAACTGCCAGCCCCGATCGAGCGCTGCTACACATCTCCTCGTCAACACGCACACCCCAAGGAGAGCCCGATGAGCACCGTCACCGAAATCGCCGCCGCATCGCCTGAAATCGCCATTGCCCATTTCGCCGGGCGCCTGAGCGTCGAGACCGATTGCTCCGACGTCGCCCAGGCGCTGAAGAGCGGCGATCAGGATTTCGTGCTGCTGCACGTCGTCGGCTCGGATGCGGCCTATGCCCGCCGCCATGTGCCGGGCGCGATCCACCTGCCCCACCGCCAGATTTCGGCCGAACGTCTGGCCGAATGGGCGCAAGACACCCTGTTCGTCGTCTACTGCGCCGGTCCGCATTGCAACGGCGCCGACCAGGCCGCACTCAAGCTCGCCCGCCTCGGTCGGCCGGTGAAGCTCATGATCGGCGGCATCACCGGCTGGGAGGACGAAGGTCTCGCCTTTGCGACTGGCGCTGCCCCCGGCGAAGCGCAGGCGCTGCTCGCCGCTTGAGCCGGCGCCGCCGAAGGCCCTTTGCAGCGCCGCACGCCTTGCCGGATGCACGGCACTGCAGCATTCTGGATCGCGGTCGGTTTCAGCCTGAAATCGATCGCGATTGCAGCCGATGATGCGGTAGGATCGCCCCTTCACCGGGCCTCCATAACCCGCGCCGGCCCGCTAACCCCTTTGCACGAGGTATCGCGATGACCGCGTCACCCCTTATCGTCCGCCCATTCGAACGAGATGACGTCGCCTGCGTGCTGCGGCTGATGCGCGACCTTGCGGTGTTCGAAGGCTACATCGACGATTTCCGCGTGACCGAAGGCGATCTGATCGCGCACGGGCTTGGCGACAACCCGCGCTTTGGCGTGCTGGTCGCCGAGCTTGGCGGCCGCGTCGTCGGCATCGCCGTGCACTACGTCATCCCCTGGACCTACGACCTGAAGCCGACGCTCGTGCTGAAGGAGCTTTTCGTCGATGAAACAGCACGTTCCCTGGGCGCCGGCGCGGCTTTGATCGAGGCGCTGAAACGCCACGCGGCGGCGATCGGCGCGCCACGCATCGAGTGGTCGGTGCTTGCGAGCAACGACGATGCGAAGCGCTTCTATCGGCGCCAGGGCGCCGTGCTCGACGCAATCTGGGAGCCCTGGTCGCTGTCGATCGGGAGTGATGACGCCTAAAAGAATGTGTCGGGATCCCGCCTTTGCCCCTACGGGCTATTGTCAGGAAAATCCTGGCCCTATCGGGTGAATAAGTTGGGGATTTTCCCGTAACCCAAATTGACTATTAAAATCCCCTTAAATTCCATTGCTTTCAGCGGCCTGTTTTGCCACACTGTACTTGCGATTGCGCCCCGGAAGTATGCAATCCCCGGAAGAGTATGCATGCTTGCGGTTATATTGCAGTGCAGTTGCTTTATTAATTTAATTGCGCGCTTGAGCCTCCGTCCCCACGGGGGCTCAATCATTTTTGGAGACCCCTTTTGGGTCCGTGACCGACTGGCATTGTCGGGACTTTCCAGAGATCGTTGCAAGATGTAGACGCAACGGAAGATAGCGCCCCAAACCGGTCGCTCCCGTCACGATTGCCGCAGGCCATTCTTGAAAATCAGCCGTCTTTGCACAGCCATCGCCCTGATGCTCCTGGCCTCCCCGAGCGCAGCCGGTTCCTTCGAGACCATGTCCGAGGAGGAGGTCGCAACCTATCTCCTGTTCGGATTGGATCGGCATGCCCCGGCACCGCCCGGGCTCTCGACCTTCTCCCCGTCCGCAAAGCCTTTGACCGTGGCGATCGCCATGGTGGAAGGCTCCCAGCGCGCCGAAATCGGGCGAATTACCGTCGAACGCACGGGCGCTTGCAGCTTCAAGGCGGAGCTTTCGGACACGGGTGCGCTTGCGGTCTTTCGGGCGGGAACGTTCTCTGTCGATTTCACCGCCCTTGAAACCGTCGAGACCAGCAAGACCGACGATGCAGCCGTGACGATCCTTGCCGGGGCGAAGATGCGGTGCCTCGCGTCACAATTCGACGGCGCATGCGGCCGGCTCAACAGCGAGGATGCCCCGCGCGGGCTTTGGCGCTGGAAGATCGGCCCGATGGAGAAGAACAAAAGTGGGAATTTGCAGATCGACCGGGCAAGGCTGAAAGAAGCCGTGGCTTACATGAAGGGCAAGATCTGCGTGCGATAGGCACCGGCCGGGATCGAAAACCCCGGCCGGCCTGGCTTGTCGCTTAGTGCCCGCCGAGCACCAGCGTCTGCACCGGCAGCATCAGCGCCTGGATGCGCAGGATCGCCGCATGCACGAGGCCGACCGCATCGACGCCGTGAAGATAGACCCATTGCAGCGTGCTGATCCCGGGCTTGTCCAGTTCCTCGTGGTTGCTGGTATAGGCGTTGGCGATGCAGCTGCTGCCCGGCGGCACGTCGTCGAGCACACCGGGGTAAAGCGGCTCCATCACCACGGTGAGCGTGCCCGGCTGCGAGATCTGCGCGATGTCGATCAACTGGTCGCTGGCGCGCACCTGGCCGGCGGCGATCACGTCCTGCACCTCGGTGACGACGAGCGGGATGATCGTGAACGGCTTGCCGACGCAGGTCGCCTCCCCGATCATGCCCACCTTCATCACCTGCGCCTCGATCTGGCCGAAGCCGGCGACCAGTCGCGCTCGCCCGGCATCTTCCGGGACGAGCACGCCAGCGGGCCTCAGCAGCGGATTGACGATTTCGCCGACCCTAAGCGTGAACTGCTGCAGCGTGCCCGATACGCCGGCACGCACGGTCGTCTTGGTGATGTCGACCTCCGCCTGTTTCAGCGCCGCTTCGGCGCTCGCCTTCTGCGAGGGCAGCAGCGAGGAAAGCTTCGTCTCCAGCGTCTGCTTGCCGGAAAGAGCAGCCGTCACGGCACCCTTGCGTCCTTCGAGCGCCACCTGACGGCGTTCGATCTCGCGCCGGGCAACGACATTGGGGTTGAGCTTGTTGAGTTCGACCTGCGTGTCGTATTCGTCCTGCGCCTGCTGCAGTGCGGCCTGTGCCTGGACGATCACGCCGTCGGCAGCGACAAGCTCGGTGCGGGCAACGGTGGTCTCGGCGTCGACTTCGGCGATCTGTCGCCGTGCGACCTCGGCCTTCGCCTCCTCCTCCGAGCTATCGAGTTTGAACAGCGGCTGGCCGGCCTTCACCTTCTCAAAGCGGGTGGCGTAAATTTCCGTCACACGCCCGTTGGTCTCAGGCAGCACCGCCACGGTGCGGAACGCCGCGGTGACGTTCTTGGTCGACGGATGGAAGTAGAAGATCAGGGTGATCAGCGAGATCGTCAGCACGATGCAGGCGGTGATGCCCCAGCGCAGTTCGAACCAGACGGAATAGATGGTGATTTCGCGCCCGATGCGTTTTCCCTGGCCGTAACGGCGGAAGAGATAGTCGGGCAGGATGGTCAGCATCGAGCAAAGGATGAACTCGAACATGGCTTATGCCTTCCCTTCCGTCGATGGCTGATCGGGTGACGGGTGGCCGGGCAAGGCGCGCGGCAGTGGCAGCGGCTCGGCCTCCACGTCCCTCGCCTCCGGCACGGTCGGTTGGTCCACCTTTCCGGCAATCCGCTCCAGCGAGCGGGAGATCGAGGAAAGCGGAGAAGAGAAATCCGGCAAATCGATCAGCGCCAGGAGCAACGCTGCACCCCAAAGGATGTTGTTGTGGGTGAGCAGCGACAGGAGCGCCAGGACCGCCACCAGCTCGAGCTGGATCTTGTTGGTCTTGTGCGCCATGAGCTCCGGCAGGGAGTGCAGCCGGAGATAGATCGTGCCGAGCGCGAAGACCGAAACGATCAGGAACACGGCAACCGCCGTGAGCAGCCAGTCGGACTGGCCGGGTGCCGTTATAAAGCCCGGAAGATGGTGAATGGCAGCAGGATGGATGGCTTCGGACATTACGCCTCCGCATATCGGACTGGACCAGGAGAATCGTACATTAGCACACCGCTAGAAAACAAAAACAAAAGCTTGCGCGCAACCGTGACTTGACGCCGGGTTGCTGCGCGACCTATCAGTTCGATGCGCTAGCGCTTTGAAATGACGCAGCTTTCGAGCAGGATCCTCGACGGCGTGCTGTTCCCGAGGGAACGGCGGCAGATGCCCGCCCGTCCTATCGCGCGCCTCATGCACGCGCGCCCCTTGCCCGCTGCCCCGAAGGAGACCGAGATGGCCCAGAACATATACGATAAGCCGGAATTTTTCGAAGGCTACAGCCAGCTCGGGCGCTCTGTGCACGGGCTCGCAGGGGCCGCCGAATGGCCGGCCATCCGTAGGTTGTTGCCGGATCTTTCCGGCAGCCGCGTCGTCGATCTCGGCTGCGGCTATGGCTGGTTCTCGCGCCATGCCCGCGAGGCCGGCGCCGCCCATGTGCTCGGGCTCGACCTCTCCGAAAAAATGATCGCCCGCGCCAAGGCCGACACGTCGGATCCGGCGATAGACTACAAGATCGCCGATCTCGACCAGCTCGACCTGCCGCAAGCGGGCTTCGACTTTGCCTACAGCTCGCTCGCCTTCCACTATGTCGAGGATTTCGGCCGGCTGGTCGCGACCATCCACCGCGCGCTGGTCCCCGGCGCCCACTTCGTCTTCACCATCGAGCACCCGATCTACATGGCCTCGCTCAATCCCGGCTGGCGCATCGCCGACGGCGAGCGCACCTGGCCGGTCGACCACTACTCAGCCGAAGGTCCGCGCACGACGAACTGGCTGGCGAAGGGCGTGATCAAGCACCACCGCACGATCGGCACGACGCTGAACACGCTGATGGGCGCAGGCTTTGCCATCCGCCACGTCGAGGAATGGCGGCCGACGGAAACACAGATCGAAGAGATTCCGGCGCTTGCGGAAGAGGTCGACCGGCCGATGATCCTGATCGTCAAGGTTCAGAAATAGACGCCGACGGCGGCCATGACATTGGCTGCCTCTCGCTCTTAGCCCTTCTCTTTCAGCGTCTCCTTCTGGGTGATCAGCCGGGCGCTGTGCTGGCCGCTCAAGTAGGTCCAGAACCAGCTCCAGGCGACGGCGAAGCGGCTGCGGGTGCCGATCAGGAAGTAGATGTGGGCGATGCCCCAGATCCACCAGGCAAGCGCGCCCTTGAGCTTGAAGCGGCCGAAATCGATGATCGCGGCGCGCCGGCCGATGGTGGCGAGGCTGCCCTGGTGGCGATAGCGGAAATCAGCCGGAGGCTTGGCGCCTGAAAGCCGCGCGCGGATGACGTCGGCCACATAGGCGCCCTGCTGTTTGGCGGCGGGCGCAATGCCCGGCACCGGCTTGCCGCCGTCATAGGTGACGGCAGCCGTATCGCCGATGACGAAGACGTCGGGGTGGCCGGGCGCCGTCAGGTCGGCGCCGACGATTGCCCGGCCGGCGCGGTCGGCCGCAATATCCAGCCAGCGGGCGGCGGGCGATGCCTGCACCCCGGCGGCCCAGACGAGGGTGCGGCTGCCGACGAATTGGTCGCCGATGACAACGCCCTCCTCCGTGCAGGAGGTCACAGGCGTGCCGGTGCGCACCTCGACGCCGAGGCGTTCCAGTTCCTTGACCGCATAGGCAGACAGATCCTCGCTGAAGGCGGCGAGAATGCGCGGCCCTGCTTCGACCAGGATCACGCGGGCCTGCCGGGTGTCGATGCGGCGGAATTCGTCGGGAAGCGTCCGGTGCGCCATCTCGGCGATGATGCCGGCAAGCTCGACGCCGGTCGGGCCGGCACCGATGACGGTGAAGGTCAGGAGGGCTGCACGAAGATCGGGATCCTCTTCCAGCTCCGCCCGCTCGAAGGCGAGCAGCACCCGGCGGCGGATCGTCGTCGCGTCCTCCAACGTCTTCAGGCCGGGCGCGAAGGGTTCCCATTCGTCATGGCCGAAATAGGCATGCGTCGCCCCCGTCGCCAGCACCAGCGTGTCATAGGCGATCCGCGTTCCATCCCGGAGCACCACGGCCTTTCCGGCCTCGTCGACATCGCTCACCTCGCCAAGCAGCGTCGTCACCTCCGGCCGGTCGCGCCAGAGGCTGCGGATCGGCCAGGCGATCTCGGAGGTCGCGATCAGCGTCGTTGCGACCTGGTAGAGCAAGGGCTGGAAGAGATGATGGTTGCGGCGGTCGATGAGCGTGATCCTGACCGGCGCGCCGGCGAGCCCCTTGACGAGCTGCAATCCGCCGAACCCGCCGCCGACGACGACCACGTGATGCCTGTCCTGCATGTTCTTCCCAGTCGGCTTTCAACTGGCCTTCCGTTGGACATGCCACAACATTGGGGTTGTGGCCGCCAAGCACAAGCGCAACCACCTCATGTCACCCTTGCAAAAAGTCAAGAACGGCGCGGAAAGCCGCCGCTCCGGTCAGCGCTCGTTCGGCGCGAGATGCCGGATCCGCGCCACATGCGCCTGAATGTCCTCCGCCGTGAACGGCGAATGGCGACGAACGTCGCTGGCGGGATCAAAGCCGAGGCCAAGGCGCTTTTCCGGGCGAAAGGACCGCAGGGGCCGGATCGGTCTCGGCGCAAATCCGCCGCCGCAGGTCGGGCAGACATTGTGAAGCACCGTTTCCACGCAGCTTGCGCAATAGGTGCATTCGTAGCTGCAGATGCGCGCGTCCAGAGACGCCGGCGGCAGGTCGCGGTCGCACAGTTCGCAGTTTGGTCTGAGTTCCAGCATGGTCGGCTCCAAGGGTGACGGATAATGGTCCCGCTTGCTCCCATGAAAAGCGTTTGGCATAAATGACAATATGCCCTCGCTTTACGCCAAACCCGAGAAAGCCGCGCGAACCGTCGCGATCATGCTCTTCGACCGCACTAAGCTGATCGACGTGACCGGACCGCTGCAGGTCTTCAACGACGCCCGCACCACGTCGGGCTCCCAGGCCTATTGCATCACCCTGGTCTCCGAGTGCGGCGGGCCGGTCGCAACGGATACGGGCGTTGCGCTCGACACAAGCCCCTTTGCCGATTGCTCCCCACCCGACACCCTGCTCGTCTCGGGTGGGCAGAGCGCGCTCGAGGCGGCGAATTCGGAAGGACTGCAGGCCTTCCTTTCCGCCATGGCCGGCCGATGCCGGCGCCTCGGCTCGATCTGCCTCGGTGCGTTCATTCTGGCGCGCGGCGGCCATCTTAATGGGCGGCGGGCAACGACCCATTGGGAAGATTGCGCCCAGCTGCAGCAGGATTTCCCAGAGATCGACGTGCGGGAGGATTCGATCTTCGAGGAGGATCGCGGGATCTGGACTTCAGCCGGCGTCACCGCCGGCATCGACATGGCGCTGGCGATGGTCGAAGAGGACCTCGGCCGCAGCGAGGCCTTGCGGCTCGCGCGCTCCCTGGTGCTTTACGTCAGGCGCACGGGCGGCCAGCGCCAGTTCAGCGCCGCCCTGCACCAGCAGATGACGAGCCGAAGCGACCGCTTCGACACGCTGGTGGCCGAGATCCGCGCCGACCTGGCAGCCGACCTCTCCGTGCCGCGGCTTGCGGAGATGGCGCGCATGAGCGAGCGCAATTTCTCCCGCCTGTTCACCCAGGAGATGGGAGCAAGCCCGGCGCAGTTCGTCGAGGAACTTCGGGTCGATGCGGCCTGCGAGGCGATAGAGCGTGGGGATGTGTCCGTCGCGCAGGCGCCGTTTCTCTTCGGCTTCGGCAACGCCGAGCGCCTGCGCCGCGCCTTTCAGCGCCGCAAGGGCATCGCGCCTTCGGACTATCAGGCGCGCTTCGGCCCTACAGCGCCACGCGCGTTGTCGGACCTGCAATTGGCCGACAGCATGAATCGGTGAGAGGAAACCTACGTGGCCGCGAAGGCGATATCCCCTGCCGCGTCCACCAGCACGATCTCGTCGCCGAGCGACCACTCCGCCGCGCGCGCGGCCAGTCGCGCCGGCACCATCGGCGAGCGGCCGGGACCGGGCGGCACGTCGTAGGTCGCATGCGCATCGTTGGCGAGGATCACGGTGAAGTCCTTCGCCATCGCCGTGCGGGCCGTCGCCGCCAGGCACATCTCCGAAAGCATGCCGCAGATCGCGATCGTCTCGATTTTGCGCGTCCTCAGTTGGTCTTCGAGGTCAGTGCCGTCGAAGCCGTCGTCGTTCCGCTTGCGCACGACAACCTCCCCGGCCTTCGCGGGAAAGAACAGCTGCCAGCCATCGGTCTCCGGTTCGTCGACGGCGCCCTTGGGCCCGTCGTTCTGCAGGAAGATCACCGGCACGCCGGCCGCGCGCGCATTCTGCAAAAGCAGGCCAACGGCCCGCTGCAGGTCGACATGGCCGGGCACGGCTTCCGGCCCGGAAATAAAGGCCCTCTGCACATCGACAATCACCAGCGCATCGGCAACCTCGCCGCCGACCGCCTGGCCCACTGCATCCTTCGTCATTTCGCCTCACACCGCATAATCGACCGGCACCGCCGTGCCGCTCTTTAAGATTTCCATCGAGATCGAGGCGGAGACGTCGAAGAGTTCGACCTTGCGCACGATCTGCTTGTAGACCACGTCGTAATGCTCGACCCGCGGCAGCACGACCTTGACGATATAGTCATGATTTCCCGTCAAACGATGGGCCTCGACGATTTCGGGGATATCGCTGATCGCGCGGCGGAAGGTCTCGATCCATTCGTCCGAGTGATGCGCCGTCTTGATCAGCGCAAAGACGGTGGTCGGCACGCCCATGCGCTCGCGGTCGAGCACGACGATGCGCCTGGCGATGTAACCCGCCTCCTCCAGCCGCTGGATGCGGCGCGAACAGGCCGAAAGCGATAGGTTCACCCGCTCCGCCAATTCGCCGACAGCCACGCTTGCATCCTGCTGCAGCAGCGCGAGCAGCTTCCTGTCTCTATCGTCGAGCACGCCGATCCCTCCCATGATCTGAAATTCATGCGCCTCATATTTGCACATTTACTGATCTATACACAAACAGATCGCGCGAAACACCGTTTTCGATCCGATCAAAGCGAACCATTGCCGCCGACCCTACGGCATAGTTCCTCCCATCAAACGACGGCCGCAACGGACGGCGACAACAGCGGACAGAGAGGAATGGTTATGCGCAAGATCGGTCTTATCGGCGGCATGAGCTTCGAAAGCTCGGCAGTCTACTACCGCATGGTCAACGAGGCTGTTCGCGAACAACTGGGCGGGCTGCATTCGGCCGAGGTGCTGCTGCATTCCGTCGATTTCCAGTCGATCGTCGACCTGCAGAAGGCCGGCCGCTGGGAAGACGCCGCCAAGCGCCTTGCCGATGTCGCCCGCGGCCTTCAAGCGGCCGGTGCGGACTGCGTGCTGATCTGCACCAACACCATGCACCTGATCGCCGGTGCCGTTCAGGCGGCGATCGACATTCCGCTCATCAACATCATCGACGAGACGGCCATGCGCCTGAAGGCGGCTGGCAGCCGCCGGCCGCTGCTGCTGGCCACGCGCTACACCATGGAACACGGCTTTTACGCCGAACGCATGAGAAGCCACGGCATCGACATCCTGGTGCCGGATGCGGACGGCCGCACGCTCGTGCACAACGTCATCTTCGACGAACTCTGCGCCGGCAAGGTGCTGCGCTGCTCCCGCCGAGCATTGATCGAGCTGATCGACAAGGCTGACGCGCAAGGCGCCGACGCCGTCATCCTCGGCTGCACCGAGATCTGCCTGACCCTCGACCCGCGCGCCCTGCCGCTGCCGGGCTTCGATTCCACCGCGATCCACGCCGAAGCCGCGGTTGCGTTCGCGCTGGAGGGCCTCGAGCTGGCGCGAGCGGCTTGAGCGCGGCACTCAGGCCTTGGAGGCTATACCCGAGGATGACTCGTCCGGGTCAAGCCCGGAGATGATTTAAGGGTTGCGCGCAAGCGGCTGCAGGAAGATGCGCTCATAGCTCACGAACGGCGGGGCGTCGGCATATCGCGCATTGGCGGCGATGCCATCCGGATCGGCGGCAACGTCGCTGCGATAGCGCAGGTACGCCGCCTCGTCCGGAAAGGTGAAGAGCGCGACGGCGATGTCGCCGGCGCCGTCTTCGCCCACCCCCGGAAAGCTGGCGCCGACGCCTACGGGTTTTTCGCGCGGCACGAAATAGCCGTGGTGCGTCCCGCCGTGCCGCTCGATCAGCGTCATCCAGGTCTGCGCATAGGCCTCGAACTCCGCCAGGCCGCCAGGCTTCAGCCGGTAGCGGATCTCGCAGGTGATGGATGTCTGTGACATGGCGGACTGATCTCCCGTCATCCGGTCTTCGCGCTCGACGATCGCATTGACGAAGCTCGTCTTCTCGGTGGTGTAGCGATCCCCGTCATACCGGTAGGTCTCGGCGAGGCTGGCCTTCAGCGCCGCATAGGCCAAGGCGGTGTCCGCATGCCCGCGCAGATGGTCGCGGAAGACCAGGCGGCGTCGATGGGTCTCGTTGTCGGGCGGGCAGAGATAGATCCGCTGCTTCGGCTCTCTCCCATGCAGCATGAAGGCCCAGACATCGTCGTCGTAGCGGTTGCCGCGCGCCTGATAGCCGGCCGAAACGAGCAAGGCACTGGCAGCCACAATGTCGGACAGGCCCCTCAAGGTGACATCGATATCGATGACGGCCTTTGCCGGCATGTCGGGAACGGCTGTGCTGCCGATGTGGTCGACGGCAATCACCAGCGCACCCAGGACACGCCGCAGTTCCTGCGCGATCTCCGAGTAGCGCTGCGGCCAGCTGGGATCATAGGCAACGATCTCCACCCGCGTCGCCATTTCAGGGCGCCGCGTCGTTGTCGATGCCGCCCTCTCCCGGGCGCGGCCCGCGAAGGCCGATGCAATTGCCCCAGGGGTCGCGCACCTGGCACATCCACAGCCGCTCCTGGATCGCCAGCGGCCCGCGATAGAGCAACGCGCCGAGCGCTGCGAAATGGGCAAGGGCCCGATCGAGATCCGCGACCGCCCAGTAGACGACGGAACCGGCAGCCCCGCTCGCCACCTTCTCGTCGGCCTGGACGATCTCGAGATCGGTCGCGCCGATCCGCAGATAGGCAAAATCAAAGGCGGCAAGAAACCGGCGTTCAGCGTCAGGAAATGCGCGCTGATACCAGGCAAGACCCGCCTGCGTATCGGCCACATGCACGAGAATGGCCGCCACGCCGTCCGTCATCAAACCCTCCATCCGCCATCCGGATCGCCTTGATACAGGATTCGCGGCCGTCTCAGGTGGAAATCGCCGGGGCGGCCGCCTGGCCGTGCCCGTCCGCGCCGCCCCCCACCGCCTGCCAGTCGCATTCGGCCAGTCCCGCCAGCCTGAACGGATCAACCAGCGTGCCGGAAACGATCGAGGCGAGCAGCGCCTGCATCGGCGAGGTGCGCGCGACTGTGGCCACCAGCCGGTCGCGCAGCCAGGCGAGAGCCGTCGAGTCCGACTGGTAGAAGGGCGTGAAGAGAAGCGACAGAAGCTGGAACAGCGCGACGTGGTTGCGGCGTGCGGCGGCATAGCTGGCAAGTGCGGTATCGAGATCGCCAGCCGTCTCCAGCGCATGCGAAAGTGCTGCGACATCGAGCAGCGCCATGTTCGCCCCCTGCCCGAGCTGCGGGCTCGTCGAATGGGCGCTGTCGCCGACAAAGGCGATGCGGCCGCAGGCCGGCGGGCGCATCGTGCGGTGCGCATAGCGCGCGAGCGTCAGCTGCTCCCAGTCCCTGATCTGATGCAGCAACGGCGCGCAATCCGGCCAGTAGTCGAGAATGCGCGCCTTCCAGCGGTCGAGCCCGGCCTGCCGTATCGCCTCCGCGTCCGCTACCCTGAGGCTCCAGAAGAAGGCGACGCGCTCTCGCTCGCCCATCCGCGCGCGGCCCGCCGGCAGGATGCCGATCATAACTTTCGCCCGGTCGTAGCGCTGCACCAATGCATGTGGATCATGCTTCAGACCGTCGCTGTCGAGCGTCGCCCAGAAGGCGCCATAGGCAAGCTCGCGCACCTTGGGCGCGGCGGTCGAACCGGCAGCGAGCGCCGAGCGCGCGCCGCTCGCATCGATCACCAGATCATAGGCGCCCGCCTCATGCCCCTGCGCATCCAGCAGCACGGCCTTGCCGCCCGCCATGCGAACATCGGTCAGTGTGACACCCGTCTTGACCGGCAGCCCGGCCGCGGCCACGGTGTCGTGAATCGTATTGAACAGGGCCGCGCGCTGCACTGCCAGCCCGAAGCGCCCACCGGCAAGCGCGTCATAGCGCACGTCGAGCACGGTGCGCCCGGATCTGGCATCCGCGCCATAGAGCCGGTCGATCCGGCTGCCGAGTGCAAGAATAGGATCGAGCAGACCGAGCGTGTTCAGGACCGTGAGCCCCGTTGGCTGCAGCATCAGCCCGGAACCGACAGGCGACGCCACGTCGAAACGCTCGAGGACATCCACCCGATGGCCGCGCCGCGACAGCATCAGTGCCGCTGCCAGCCCCGCCGGGCCGGCGCCCGCTATGCCGATATGAAGTGTCTTCATGGTTCCCCGAGGTGACGCGGATGATCGACGAAACTATGGGGAAAATCAAAGTGCTAGGGCAAGGTCACGGTAGCGGGACACGACGTCGCGCGTGATGCCTGAAGTCGCGTCATACCGCAAAGGAACGGCCGCCGCTCATGTGGCCTGTCGGTCGCCTTCTCCCAGCACGTGAGCGAGCGACACCCTCGACGTCCCCAGCGCGGCGGCTCCGTTCGCCAACAGGACCAGCGGACAAGTCCCCTCTCACCGCCTGCGGAGAGAGGGTTAGTGCTCGGGTTAAACCCGAGGAGAGACGCAAGCCCGCAAGCGATCGTCGGAAACACATAAGCAAGGCGCGCGACACAGGCACGCGAACGCGCCCACGCCAGCGAGGCACAGTAGAGCGATCGCCCCTACCCCTCCGCGTCATAGACCTCGCGCGCGGCCCGGATGGCGCCGTGGTTTTCCACCGACCAGTCGACGAAATGCTTGAGCAGGCCGAGCAGCGAGCGGCCGAGATCGGTCAGCGCATATTCGACGCTCGGCGGCTGCGTCGGGTAGACGGTGCGGTGGATGTAGCCGTCGCGCTGCAGGTCGCGCAGCGTCTGGGTCAGCATGCGCTGGGAAATGTCGGGGATCAGCCGGCGGAGTTGTGAGAAGCGCAAGGGGCCGTCGGCGAGCGACAGGATCATCAGCGAATTCCACTTGCCGCCGATATTGTCCATGACGTCGCGGACCGGGCAGTTTTCCATATCCATCGGCACGCCGCAGACGATCGCCACGCGCTTGCCCTTCATGTCCCCGGTCGGCTTGTTCATCGACGGTACCCTTCTTGTAACCACAGCAGAAAAAACTGCCTCCTTTACAGCCCTACGGCGATTACGGGATAAGAGCAAGTCTCAAAAAGAGACCATGTGCCGACGCATCTCCCAGGCGACGGCATGAAGAGCCGGCGAGACCTGCGCCGCGGCGTTCCGCCCGCGTTTTCCGTCTCGGCCCAAACAGGAAAAGGTAAAGACCATGTCCGATACATTGCTCGTCACCGGCGCAACCGGCCAACTCGGCAAGCTTGTGCTCGACCAGCTTCTGGCGTCCGGCGTCGCACCGAGCCGGATCATCGCCACCAGCCGCGACACGGCCAAGCTCGCCGATTACATCGCCAGGGGCGTCCAGGCCCGCGTCGCCGATTTCGACGATCCCGCTTCGCTCGACCAGGCCTTCGCCGGCGCCGACCGCATCCTGATCATCTCGACCGACGCGCTGGATCAGCCGGGCAAGCGACTGAAGCAGCATCTTGCTGCCGTCGCCGCCGCGAAGAAGGCCGGCGCCAAGCACATCGTCTACACCTCGATGCCGAGCCCGGAGACCTCGGTCATTCCCTTCGCACCCGATCATCTCGGCACCGAAAACGCCATCAAGGCGACCGGCATTCCCTACACCATCCTGCGCAACGGCTGGTACATGGAGAACCTGTTCATGGCGCTGCCCCATGCGCTTGAGACCGGGCAATGGTATTCCTCGTCGGGCGAAGGCCGCCTCGCCCACATCGCCCGCGCCGATGCCGCCAAGGCTGCAGCCGCAGCCCTTGCCTCCTCCACCGGCGAGAGCCACACTTACACGCTGACCGGCGGCGAACTGCGCTCGACGGACGAGATTGCCGCCCTCGTCGCCAAGGCGACCGGCAAGCCGCTCAATGTCGTGCACATCTCCGACGAGGCGCTTGCAGGTGGCCTGAAGAGCGCCGGGCTGCCGGACTTCCTGATCCCGATCGTCGTCTCCTTCGACGCCAACACCCGCGGGGGCCACATCGACATGGTGACGAGAGATGTCACAGCGCTGACCGGCGCAACGCCGGTGACGCTCGCCACCTTCCTCGAAGCGAGCAAAGCGCGACTTGCGGGCTAAGCGATAAGCCAACCGGCGGGAGCCCGGCCGTTTGCGCCGGGCTCTTGAAACGATTTGCCATCCTGTCGGCATCGGGCTGGCACCAGGCGCCCGTCCTGCGGCGAGACAATCCTCGCCATGGACGCCGGCATTATTTGTTCTTGCTTTGTTCACTTATTCGCTCTATGAATTCTCCCGGCTTCACCGCTTCAAAAAAGGGGACATCATGAGCGTTTATCTGACCGTCGGTGCTTTGGATTCCGCCAGATCCAATGCCTTCTACGATGCCGCCTTGGCGACGATCGGCTGGAAGACGCACACGGAATTTCCGGACTGGCGCGCCTATTCCGAAGGCGGAACTGGCAATGGTCCCGTGCTGTGGGTCTGCAAGCCCTTCAACAACGAGCCGGCAAGCGCTGGAAATGGCTCGATGGTCGGCTTCATGGTCCAGTCCCGTCAGGACGTCGATGCCTTCTACCAAGCGGGCATGGCCAATGGCGGAACGGATGAGGGCGCCCCCAATCCGCGTCCGCATTATGGGCCGCACTGGTACGCCGCCTACATGCGCGATCCCGCCGGAAACAAGATTTCCGTCGTCTATAACGGTTAGCACGTCGCTGCCTTGGCGGGATACTTTAACCGGCATCCGAAGCGCCGGGCACAACGGCATGGGACGTTGATGCCGTCACGCGGGCTTGGCAGCGTTTGCCGCTCCCTAGCGGTTGGCCTCCACCGGCGAAGCATCGGCCCTTAGCGCCAGCTCGGCCAGAACGAGCGCGCCGACGCCGGCGAGAAAGAAGCCGGCCGCAAGGTTGAGCGTCGTGCCATCGTAGAAGGCCCCCACCGCGATCGAAAACACCGTCGCAACAAGGCTGGAGCCGGAGGCGATCAGCGACGCGCCGAGACCTGCCACCTGCCCCAGGGAACGCATGGCCATGGCGTTGAGATTGCCGAACAGCACGCCGACCGCAAAGAAGGCGGCAAAGCCGAGCATCAGCAGCACCGCAAGCGGCGGCCGCCCGCCCCAGTAGAGCGAGGCCACGAGCATCGCCAGGCCGGAAGCGGCCAGGCCGACGAAGCCCCGGCGCGCCATCGCCTCCGCGCCGAAGCGCTGCACGAGCTTGGCATTAAGGAACGAGGCCAGCCCGATGCCCGTCGCCAACATGGCAAAATAGAGCGGAAAGGTCTCGCCGATCCCGTAGGCGTCGAAGAAGAGGTCGGCCGCCGTGCTCAGATAGAGAAGCTGCGCGCCGAAGACGAGCCCGGTCGCAACGATCAGCAAGGCTACCCGCCGATGCGACAGGATGCGCCGCCCGTTCGACACGAGAAGCCGCGGGCGAAAGGGAATGCGTTTGTCGGCCGGCAATGTTTCCGGCTGCCGCATCACCAGCCAGAGGCCGAGAACGCCCGCCGCCGCGAGATAGACGGCAAAGATGCTGCGCCAGCCGGCCACAGTGATGATCCCCTGCGCCAGTGTCGGCGCCAGCATCGGCACGAGAATGAACAGCGTGAACATGAACGACATGACGCGGGCCATGGCGTCACCCTCGAACTGGTCGCGGATCATCGCCCTCGTCGCGATCTTCGGCCCGGAGACGCCGACACCCTGAAGAAACCGGCCGAGGATGACCATTTCGAGCGAGCCCGCCACCATGGCGATGACCGTTCCGAGCGCATAGACGCCAAGACCCAGGACCAGCGCCCTCTTCCGCCCCATTGCATCGGAAAGCGGCCCGAGCAAAAGCTCGCCGAACGCCATGCCGAGGATGAACAGTGAAATCACATGCTGGGTGGAAAGCGGCGGCGCGACGCCGACATCGGCGCCGATCTGGCGCAGCCCCGGCAACAGCGCGTCGATGCTGATCGAGGTCAGCGATGTCAAAAGCGCATAGAGAACGATGCGCTCGCGAAAACTGGTGGGAGATGTCATTGGCCGCACATTTGGGAGAACTGAGGCGCAACCTATAGCAGTCTTGCCGCAAGATGGGTGCGGCCATCGCAAGATTTCTCCGCAAAGTTTTTGAGCACTTTCCCGCCAGGAAGCGCGTGAAAACAAGACGCTACCGCATCAACCACCCGGCCATCGAAATGCAGGTCTAGTCTTTGACGGCAAGAAACAGGCCGCTTTCCTTCTGCACTTTCAATACGCCGCCGCCTTCGGCGAAGGCAGAGTGGATCGCTTCCTTGAAGGTAGAAAGTTGATCGTCTGCGGCTTGGTCTCCAGGGGGAAAGGAGGTCAAGGCCAGGTACACGTCGTTCGGATCGGTCACTTCCATATGGGCGGGATGAATGTAGCAGTTAACATTTCCAAACCGCTCCTGAAGCAGCGCCTCGGCGTGCGTGAACCCGAAGGCGGCAGCGGCCGGATCATAAGGTGTTCCGCCGAACGTCGTCGTCAATTCGTAGAGGCGGCGCATATTGTTCGTGCCGTTGGTCGTGACCGCCAGGAAACCTCCGGGCTTCAGAATGCGAAACATGTCGGCGACCGCCGCCACGGGATCGGCCACGTGATAGAGCATGTGCATGGCGACAACGCCATCGAAACGCTCATCCTCGAACGGCAACGCCGCCGCATCCGCCACCCCGCCATTCACCGACCCGAACGGCAACGGCGCACAGCGTTTCATGGCTTCATCGACCATGCCTTGAGATAGATCCGTCAGGGTGAGATCGAGATCGCGAGGGACGGCGTCCGTCACCGCCTCCCAAAACCATGCTGGACCGCAACCGACATCCACGATCCTGTCGCCGGCCTTCAAGGGAAGGTGGCTTGCGATCCACGGGAACCATGGGCGATCAGATACGGTGTACTGGGATGCAAGACGCGCTCGTGCTGCGAGGTTTTGGCTGTTGCCGTACTGTTTTGCATTGCCCGTTGTCAGTGACGTCACCTCGACCTCCTCGATCGATTGTCCGCTTCGGCGGCTTCTCACCGAGATGAGACCAGCCGCAAACCACCCCTGTCATCCCTGAAAATACTCTTCCTGATCAATGGCTTGCAACGATACTACCGCCTTCGGCCTGAAGCCGCAGATGCGCGGCATCCGCCAGGCTGACGACGGCTCGGTTCCTGAAAAAATCGTCCTCGCGCAGGTGGGTGATGCTTCCGGATTTCGCCGGGAAGCTCAAGAAACCGGCGGCCTCGATCGGAACCTTCATCCAGGCGGCCATCACCAGCGTCAGCGTGAAGCCGTGGGTGACGATGATCTGCGTTGGGCAAGACCTCGCCACAATCGCTTCGACGCAAGGGTAGACCCGTAGCGCCACGTCGCGGCGAGTTTCCGCACCCTCGATGCCGCAATCATAATCCAGCCTCTCGTCGTCAGGCGCCGCGGTATAGCGCGCATCGAGCCAGGCCTGCGGTTTGCCGCCGGCCACGCCATAGCTGATTTCGCGAAGGGCGGCGGTTTCCGTCACGGGCGCGGCAAGGCGTGCGGCGATCGCCGCCGCCGTTTCGGCAGTGCGCAAGAGGTCGGAGCTGAAGATCTCGACCTGCCTCCCGCCGACAAGGGTCGCGAGACGCTCGGCCGTGGCCTCAGCATCCTGCCGGCCGCGCTCGGTCAGGCCGGTGTCGTACCACCCGCCCACCCTGCCCTCGACGTGGTGGACGGACTGCGTGTGGGTGACGACGAAGAGTTCCTTCATGGCGAAGGGCCCTCAGACTTCTTGGTCAGACCTCCTGGCCGCAGGCGCGGCGGAAGCGGCGCACGGTCTCGGCCATGCCGTATTCCAGCGCATCGGCGGTCAGGCCGTGGCCGATCGAGACTTCGGCAAGGTTCGGAATGTGCTTTGCAAGCAGCGGCAGGTTGGCGACCGTCAGGTCGTGGCCGGCATTGACGTCGAGACCGAGCTCGACCGCCATCGCCGCCGTACGGCCGAGTTCGCCGGCGATCTTCTCGGCTTTCTCCGGATCGTCATAGCAGCCGCCATAGGGGCCAGTGTAGAGCTCGATGCGGTCCGCACCCGTTTCTCTGGCGATGCGCAGCGCTTCCATGTCCTCGTCGCCACCGGCAAACAGCGAGACACGAAAGCCCTTCTTCTTCAGCCGGCCGACGACATTGCCGAGCAGATTGTGGTTTTTGCGGAAATCCCAGCCGTGGTCGGAGGTCGCCTGCGCCGGATCGTCCGGCACCAGCGTCACCTGCTCCGGCCGGTGCGCTTCGACGAGACCGAGGAACTCCTCGTTCGGGTAGCCTTCCATGTTGAATTCCGTCGCCGGGAATGCACCGTCGATCAGGTCGCGGATCGGCTGCAGGTCGGAAAAGCGGACATGGCGCTGATCCGGCCGGGGATGCACCGTCAGACCGGCGGCGCCGGCTTCGAGCGCGATGCGCCCGAGCGCGGTGACGGACGGCCAGGGCAGATCGCGCCGGTTGCGAAGCATTGCGACGGCATTCAGATTCACGGACAGTTTTGCAGGCATGTCTGAACTTTCCAGAGGCGGGGCCGCTCACGGCCCGATGCGGGCAATGTGGATGCAATGTTCTACTGCATATTTAACGAAAGCAGAAACGGTTTGAGGTCGGGATTATGCAGCAATTCCAAGGAGTACCAATGCAATGGCCGCGGCAATGGCGCGCAGTGCGTTTGCCCGCCTTGTCTTGATCGAATCTTGACAATCGATCTCTCTAATATGCAGGAAAGCTCAATCACCGGAACGAAACCTTCGCGCCGACGGCACGTCGGCTCCGGGTGAGCGGTCACCGCTACGATCTGTCACAGGGATTAAGGACGCAATTTTTACGTTTATTTCAGAAAAAACTCAAATTTGGCGTCTACCACCCCTGACAACCACTTCTTTTGGCCTTAAATTTCCGAATCAGATCGAATGGCCCTGGCCTAAGCCGCGATCGCTTTCATAGATTTTCAGATCACATGACACTGGAGCAAGCACCGATGACGACGGTCGAAAGACCCTGCGATGAGACGATACGGCGGACCCTCCGTCGCATCCTCGAAAGCAAGGCTTTCGCGCGTTCCGAGCGCTTGCGGGCGTTTCTTTCCTATGTCGTCGAAAAAGAGATGATCGGCGAAGGCCATCAGCTCAAGGGCTACTCGATCGCCATCGACGTCTTCGACCGGCCGCAGGCCTTCAACGCCGACAGCGACCCGCTGGTGCGCGTGCATGCCGGCAAGCTGCGCAAGCTGCTCAAGGCCTTTTACGAGGGCGACGGCGCCGACGAGGAATGGCGCATCGCCATCCCGAAGGGCACCTACGTTCCGGAATACCGCCACGCGCGGACGGAAGTGGCCGAAACGGTCGCCCCCGCGTCGCGCCAGCCGAAGCCGGCCAAGCGACGCTTTGCCGGGCATCGCCCCGCCTGGCCGCCGGCGCCGCTCTCTTCGCCGCTCTCCGTTCTGAGCGTCCTGCCGCTGTTGCTCTTTGCGCCGATGCCGTCGCAGGAAATGACGCTGGACCTCGACGCCCAGGCCAAACTCTTCAACGCCCGCCACGCCACCGAGCGGGTGCTCCCCGCCGTCACCGTGAAGCTCAGCGGCGCCGAAAACAGCGATGCGAAGGCCTTCGCCACGGCGCTTCGGCTTGCCGCCCAGCGTCACAAGACACTGGCGCGCGCCACCGACGGCGACACCGGCCGCCCCGTTTCGCGCAACTCCGCCCTCTCCTTCACCGTGCAGGTGACCTGGTACGAGGCACCGGCCCAGGGCATTCGCGTCACGCTCTCCCATGACGGCGAGACGGTGCCGTTGCGCCAGGACTTCATCACCTGGAAGCGGCTCGAGACCGAGCCGGACCTGCTTTTCGAGAGCATGTCGCTCGCCGCCGAACTGTTTTCGCTCGATGGCGAGATCTACAATCACGCCCGCGAAGAGCAGATCGAAAGCCCGCTGATGGGCTGCATGGCCGCTACCCAGCGCTATCGCAAGCACCTTACCCGCGACACCTTCGAGACTGCCTGGTCCTGCCAGCAGAAACTCTCGCCGCTGCGCGGCGACGAGCCGCTGTTCATCCTCAGCGCCAACAGCCCGCTCAAGGTCATCGGACACTGAACGTGCCCGGCGGGCCGGCAAGAGCGGCCCGCATGAAGCGGCTGCGGACCCGCGGTCCAGCATACTCACCCGCCTTACTAAAGACTGGTCATATTAGCGATTCGCGTATACGGTACACGCATGCGTTGGGAATGGGTGCCTGGGTGCTCGTCAGGCAAGCATCGATGTCCTGAGTAAACCGTGCCTTGCGCGCGGAGGTGCCCCAACCGAGCAGCAGGTATTGTCGTTGACGATCAACGAGTGCCTCACCGCGCGGATCCGTCCGCACCTTTGAGACCCGGCGATCGCCACCGCTTCCGGACGCGGATTGCGCGCACCCCTGGGTCGATCTCGATTCAGGAAAATGCAGAAACAGCGCGCCGAAAGACGCGCAGGCTGTAGACCGGGGACCTTCGACATGCCGCGAGACCACTGGAAATTCGAGGGCGTACTGGCCGCGCCCGATCGTGTCGGCTTTCTGCCGGACCTGCCGCTTCCCCACCATGACCCCACCACGCCGCTGGCGATCGCCGACATGGCCGACGCTTTCGGCGTCACCCATCGCACGCTGCATTTCTACGAGGAAAAGGGGCTCCTGACCGCCGCCCGCATGGGACCGATGCGGGTCTACAACGAAGATCACATTCGCCGCATGGCGGTCATCAATGCCTGCCGCGAGATCGACATGCCAATCTCGACCATCCTGGAACTGTTGACTGCCCTTGCGGGCACCGAGGAACAGGCCGAAGCGGACAAGCTGTTTCGCGACGCCCTGCTTGCCCGAAGGCGCGAACTCGCCGCCCAGCAGGCCAACCTGCGCCGGCAGATGCAGCGCATCACCGAACTGCTCGAAACCACCGACGGAGGTGAAGCCACCGACGAGGACGGCCATGTCCACCTCTCGCCGATCGAAAGCGAATGCCTGACCTTCATGGCCGACGGCTATCCGGCGGCGCGCATCGCTGGGCTGATGGACATGGACGTAGCGGCAGCGCTCACCCTCGAGGCCGGAATCATCCGCAAGTTCGGCGCCAACAACCGCTTCCAGGCGATCGCCAAGGCGGTGCTTTCAGGCATGATCTCGGCGGAATAGCGCGAACACGACAGCTGCTCCCTATGCCTTGCCGTCAGCATCCTCGTGTGTCACCGGGACGAGATAGAGCTGCTCTTCGCGCCGCTCGCGAAGCTTTCCCGCACCCCCTTCCCGCGAGCCTGCCACTGTAAGGCGCGCCGAATAGTTTACCGGTCCGCGCGGCACAATTCACTTGAACGATAGACATTGCGGTGTCGTCATCACCATGCGCGTGTTACGAGGGCGCCTGAACAACACGGATGAGAGACCCCGATGCTTCCCTGGATAGAGCTGGACCGCGCAACCATTCCCGGCGACGGCGACGAGCTGCGCCTGAAGCAGCGCGGGCAGGAATTCTCGATCATGCTCGGCTCGAACGAGCTGATGAACAGCCGGCTGAGCGGCTCGGAAGAAGCACTGGCGACACTCGCCCATGAGCGCATCGCCGGCCGGAAAAACCTGAGCATGCTGATCGGCGGCCTTGGCATGGGCTTCACACTGCGCGCGGCCCTCGGCGTGCTGCCGGACGATGCCCGCGTGACCGTCGCCGAACTGGTTCCGGCCGTCGTCGACTGGGCGCGCGGCCCCATGGCCGATCTGCACAAGGGCACGCTCGACGATCCCCGCGTCGACATCCATGTCGGCGATGTCGGCGCTCTGATCCGCTCGAAGAAGGCCGCCTATGACGCCATCCTGCTCGATGTCGACAATGGCCCTGATGGCCTGACGCGCCCTTCCAACGACAGCCTCTACAGCCACACCGGCCTTCGCGCCGCGCAAGCCGCCCTTCGGCCCGGCGGCGTGCTTTCGGTCTGGTCGTCTGCCCCCGACAGCGCCTTCACCCGTCGCCTGCGCGAAGTCGGCTTTGCCACCGACGAGGTGAACGTGCGCGCCAACGGCAAACGCGGCGGCGCCCGCCACATGATTTGGATGGCGACGAAGCGCTAGCGCATCCGGCTCATTTGGCAGATCAGATCACCTGCGATTTTCGATAGGCCTCGACAATCTCTTCGAGCGGCACCCCGTCGAGCGTAACGCCGGCGATGCGGCAGTTGGAAAAGGCCGCCCCGGAGAGATTGATATTCTGGAATTGCGCTCCGGACAGATTAACGTCGTTGACGTACCAGCCCGTCATGTTGCTGTCGTTGAACTTGGCGCCGGAAAAATTGATCTGATTGAACGATGTTGCCGACAGATTGGCGTCGTTGAAACGTGATCCCGCCAGATCGGTGTCGTTGACATCCAGCCTTTGTGTCGTGCGATGAAGCTTTATCTCATTGCCCTCGGCCGAGAAAAGAAGCGGCTTGTCGCCCGCATCCTGGCCGACCGCTGCGGAAAGCGCGTTCCAATCTTTCACCCCAAATTGCTTTGCAATCAATTCCAGGCAGTCGCTGTGCGACAGGTCCATCTTGCGATCACTGAGCGCCTGTCGCAGGGCTTTCGCCATGCTTTTGATACCAGCGGTTCTAAGCATTCGAGTTCCTCCAGGGGCAACCAAATGTCAGAGCTCACATTGCTGACCGACGGCCCAAGGGCTGGAAGTCGAACGGGGTATCACATAGGTGTTTTCACCATACCAAACGTGGCGTGAGCGGCGGGCAACACAAGGCCATCACAAATTAGTATAGGCCGAATCTGGATTGTCAATGAAGCCAACGGCCCGCGCACGACACGCGAGCTGCTTGCAAATGGCGCCACCCTTCCTCAGGGATCCGCCCCGCCTAGCGAACGATCGTCAGTCGCTCTGCCGCCCGCGTGATGGCGGTATAGAGCCAGCGTTCGCGGGTATCGCGAAACGCCCAGCTCTCGTCGAAGAGCACGACATTGTTCCACTGCGAGCCCTGCGCCTTGTGCACCGTCAGCGCATAACCGTAGTCGAACTCGTCGTAGCGCTTGCGCGTCGTCCAGGGGATCTCGCCCTCGACATCCTCGAAGGCCGCCTTCAGGAGCTTGATCTTGGCAGCACCCCGGTCCATGTCGTCGTCTTCCGGCCGGATCATCAGGTTGATGCCAGGCTTTACCGTCTCCTTCGACGAGCTCATCACCTGCCAGAGCGAGCCGTTGAGCAGGCCCTTGGCCGGATCGTTCCTGAGGCAGACGAGCTTGTCGCCGGATTGCGGGTAGTCGCTGGTGAACCCCTTCAGCTCGCGAAGGCGCTGGTTGTAGCGCCGGCGGGTCTTGTTGGTGCCGACCAGCACCTGGTCGGCTTCGAGCACCAGTTCCTGGTTGACCTGGCCGCGACCGATCACCTGCGTGGTGCCGTAGTCCCCGTGCATGATTTCCTTGCCTTCGCGCACCTGCATCGCCAGCTGGATGATCGGGTTGTCGCGCGCCTGGCGGTGAATGTCCGTCAGCAGGTAATCCGGCTCCTGGTTGGTGAAGAAGCCGCCGCCCGTAACTGGCGGCAACTGGCCGGGGTCGCCGAGCACCAGGATCGGCGTGCCGAAGCTCATCAGGTCCTTGCCGAGCGCCTCGTCCACCATCGAGCATTCGTCGACGATGATCAGCGCCGCCTTGGCGACCGGGCTCTGGCGGTTGATCGCAAACATCGGCGCGATCGAGGTCTTGCCGGTTTCCTCGTCGGAAACCTCTTCTTCGCCGCGCGGCCGGTAGATCAGCGAGTGGATCGTCTTGGCGTTGCTCGCACCCTTGGAGCGCAGCACCTGCGCGGCCTTGCCGGTAAAGGCGGCAAACAGCACGTCGCCATCGACATGCTCGGCAAAGTGCCGGGCCAGCGTCGTCTTGCCGGTACCGGCATAGCCGAACAGCCGGAAGAGCGGCGAGCGGCCCTCTTTCAGCCATTGCGAAACGGCCTTCAGGGCCTCGTCCTGTTGCGGTGCGAATTGCATGAGGCTGAGTGTCAGGATTCGGGCCGCACACGCAAGCCCGGAATTGCGGCCCCACAGGAGGGCCAGAGACAACCGGCATCGCGAACATCACCGCTGCGCGCAAAATTACCCCGTAAAATCAAGGTCGCGGCTCGTTACCGCGCCTGGCAGCAGGGCTTTCGGCCGGCGGAATTTGTTCACGTTTTTTTCTCATTTCGCCGCCTGCCCGCATGGCGTTTGTATTCCCCGCTGTCGATCCTGTGGCACTTTCTGGCTCTGCCCCTTGAATGCAACGCCGCATTGTTGCTAACGAGCGTGGCGTGATGGCGCCCGCGCTCCTGCTGGCGAAGACCATCGCTCTAAGCCCGTCAAGGCCGGCCCCGATGGCCGTTCTCGCCTTTCCGGGTCATGCCGGAGAGTGCCCGTGAAAACCGACAAGCCAGCTGCGCCGCCCACCCCGGACAAGGTCGGCATCGGTCGGCTCGCGCCCTGGCTGCAATGGAGCCTGCTGCTGGCGGTCTCCATCGTCCTTGCCTCGTTTTTCGAATTCATCGGCCTTCCGGCCGGGCTGCTCATGGGCCCGATGCTGGCCGCCGTGCTCGTCGGCATGAATGGCGGCACCATCCGGTTGCCGCGCCAGCTGTTCTTCTGCGTACAATTCATCCTGGCGATGATGATTGCCGGCGCCATGACGCCGGGCATGCTCGTCACCTTCTCCGGCAACTGGCCGCTGTTTCTCGCCGTCATCCTCTCGGTCATCGCCGTCAGCACGCTCTGCGGCTGGGTCATCACCCGCATGCGCATCCTGCCGGGCACGACGGCGATCTGGGGCTCGTCGGCCGGCGCTGCCTCGACCATGCTCTTGATGGCCGATGCCTATGGCGCCGATGCGCGCCTCGTCGCCTTCATGCAGTATCTGCGCGTGATTTTCGTCGCCAGCACCGCGACCGTGGTTGCGCATATGTGGGTCACCGGCGCCGAAGTCGAGCAGACCACCCATTGGTTCGCGCCGATCAATGGCCTGCTCTTCCTCGAGACCATCGCGGTCGGGCTGGGCGCAGCGCTCGCCGGCCGCTTCCTGCGCGTGCCCGCCGGCGCCTTCCTGCTGCCCTTCCTTCTCGGCGCCGTGCTCAATGTCTCGGGCGTTATGACCACCGCGCTGCCGCAATGGCTGCTGGCGATCTGTTTTGCCATGCTCGGCTGGAACATCGGCCTTGGCTTTACCCGCCAGATCCTCATCCATGCCCGCCGCGCGCTGGTGCCGACGATCATCTCGATCGTCGTACTGATCTCGTTCTCCGGCCTGCTCGCCCTGCTTTTGATCAAGGTCGTCGGCATCGATCCGCTGACCGCCTATCTCGCCACCAGCCCCGGCGGGCTCGATTCGATCGCAGTCATCGCCGCCTCGAGCAATGTCGACCTCTCCTTCGTCATGGCGCTGCAGACCGCCCGCCTGCTGATCATCACCATGATCGGCCCGACGCTCGCCCGCTTCGTCGCCGACCGGGCTTGACGATGCTGGCCCGGCACGTTTCCAATGCGCTGCCGGGAGGACACAGGTGAAGACGCTCAGAATCTACGGACCTCCGGGAGCCGCGCTTCCCTTCGACCTGCGCGACATCCTGCAACGCCTCGCACCGCGCTCGCTGGGCGCGTCGTGGAAAGTTTCCGCGGTCGACGCAGGCTATCAATGGTTCGATGCCACCGGCCCCGGCGGCGGCGTTCTCGAGACTTGGGCCCAGTACGGCAGCATGGTCGAGGGCCGGCAGCTCGCCGCCGCTGCGCAAGACGTTCTGCAAGTCATCTGGGGAGAGTTTGCCGGCTTCCTGCCGAGCGCCCCGGACAGACCCTGGATCATCGTTCGCGCCATCGACAGCACATTTTACGAAATCACCACGGATGACGAGACGGTTCTGCGACAGTTGGAAACCGGCTTCCAGGACGTTCGCCGTTCTGATGCCCCGTGGAAACCGGCCGGCTAGCACCATCGGCCGCTCCCTCACGAAAGCGTCTGCAATCCTCAGGCGCTTTCCGCCGAACGCGCAGCGAAGCGCGCCATCACGGTAGAGACCGCCTCCTTGGTGAGCCGCACGCGCGGCAGTTCGGCCGATTGTTCATGGACCCGCAACGCGATGAACGTCGCGTGGCCGGTTGCGTCCTATGGCCCGAGCGGAGACAGGGCCAACCGAAACTTCCGCCCGTTCTCCGGGAATAAATCCTGTGCTTGCCGTGTCTTACGGTTGGATCTGCACCATGCGGCTCCCGCGGAAACGGGACGAGGAGGCTTTTCGCCCGTTTCCGGACAGGAAAACCATCTTGAGGAAGGACAATTGCCATGAGAACGTTTCCACTGACGATCGCCATGCTGCTTGCGGCCAGCGTAACGGCTTTCGCCGCGCCGCCGGTCAAGGAAGTCGAGACCGCCAAGGGCACGGTGCTGGCCGGAGAAAACGGCATGACGCTCTACACCTACAAGGACGATCATGGCGGCGCGTCCATGTGCTACGACGATTGCGCCAAGAACTGGCCGCCCTTCTTCGCGGAAGCCAGCGCCAAGGCAGATGGTGCCTATACGGTCGTCGAGCGCAAGGACGGCAAGAAGCAATGGGCCAAGGACGGTATGCCGCTCTACTTCTTCATCAAGGACAAGAAGATGGGTGACATGACCGGCGACGGCATGAAGAAGGGCGAATGGAATGTCGCCAAGCCGTAACGGCGGCAACGAGGATGCGGGGGCACCCCCCGCCTCCGACCGGTTCGAAGAGGATGTGCTGGCCCTGGTGCCGGCACTGCGGCGCTATGCCCGCAGCCTGGTGCGCTCGGACCCGGATGGCGAGGACCTGTTGCAGGATTGCGTGGAGAAGGTGCTTTCGCGCCGCGCGCAGTGGCGCGGCGTGAACCTGCGCGCCTGGGCCTTCACCATCATGACCAATCTCGGCCGCAACCGGCACCGCTATGTGGCGATGCACCCGCAGGTGGCGCTGGACGAGGACCTGGGCCTTGAGGCCGAGACCCACGAGAGCGACCCGCTGGAGCGCTCGCGGCTCGAACGGGCGCTGAACGGGCTTTCCACGGAGAACCGCTCGGTGCTGATGCTCGTGGTGATCGAGGGATACCGCTACCAGGACGTGGCCGAGATGATGGCCATACCGATCGGCACCGTGATGTCGCGCCTGTCGCGCGCGCGGCGCCAGCTTGCAGAAGCCATGAAGGACGACAATGTGATCAGCATGCGGAGACCGAAATGACGGAAGGCCACAACACCGTCTCCGAAGACGACCTGCACGCCTATGTCGACGGCGCCCTTGGCCCGCGCGAGCGGTTGCGGATCGAGCAATGGCTCGAGCAAAACCCCACGCAGGCCGAAGAGGTCCGGCAATGGCGGGCGCAGGCGGTCGAGTTGCGCGCGCTCTTTGCCGGCTATGCCCGCAGCGACGCCGATGACCGGGCGCTGCTTCTGAGCAACGGCAGCGAACGCCCGCAACAGGATCCCGGCAAGGACACCCGATCTTTTGCCAGCATCGCCCGCGCCGTCGCCGCCGGCCTGGTGCTCTTTGCGGCCGGCGGCCTCACCGGCCTTTACGCGCCCTCCTTGCTCGCACCCGAGCAAAGCCCCCGGCCGACGCAGACGGCCGACAGCCTGCCGCGCCAGGCGCAATCGGCCTTCCTGGTCTATGCGAGCGAAGTGCGCCATGCCGTCGAGGTCGGCGCCGACGACCAGACCCATCTCGCGACCTGGCTTGGCAAGCGCCTCGATCATCCGCTCTCGATCCCTGATCTCTCCACGCTCGGCTTCTCGCTGGTCGGCGGCCGGCTGCTGCCGGTCAACGGCAAGGCGGGCGCGATGTTCATGTATGAGGATGGCACAGGCCGGCGGCTGACGGTGCTGCTCGGCCGCAACGACGACAACCGCGAAACCTCGTTCCGCATCGACGAGAACGACGGCGTCGAGACCTTCTACTGGATCGACGGCCCGCTCGGCTACGCCGTCACCGGCGAGGTGCCGCGCGATCTGCTGCAGCAGGTGGCGGATGAATGCTACCGGCAGTTCGAAAAGAGCGAGGCAACGAAGAGCTGAGGGGTAACCCAGCCAACGCCGATCAGGCTTTGTCGGCAAGGTATTTCAAAGAGTTACGGTCGAGCCCGCACATTCGTCTCACCCTGCGTGACCCGAGACGCCCTGCGCTCAAAATCGCCGGGACGCTCACAATTTTCGGGATGCATCAGGTGCCGGCGCCCTTCGCCACGAGATAGGCCGAGAACATGTCGGCCATCGCATCCGCATAGGCCTCGATCTCCGCATCGCTGCGCGCCGTTCCCGAAAAATCCTTCCCCACCGTGGTCATCGTCGTCATGATCAGGTCGCCGGCACGTTCCCTGATGTCGCCGGGTGCGCTCGGAAGAAGCTCGATCATGAACCGGTCGATGAGCGGGTCGTTGGCCTCCTTGGCTTCCCGGGCTTCGGGCGCATCGCGATAAAGAGGTGCCGCGTCGCCCAGGGCGACCCGAACGGCCGCTTCCTCGCATTCCGAGCGCAGGAAGGCGTGAACCAGGGACCGCAGTCGATCGAGCGGCGCGCGCGAGCCATCGCGAAGGATCGTCGCCAGCAGCCCCGACGTCTGCCGCCACTCATCGCTTTGCAGGCGAAACAGGATCGCGCCCTTGTTGGGAAAATACTGGTACAGTGACCCGACGCTGACACCCGCCCGTTCCGCCACGCGAGCGGTGGTAAAACGCTGCGCGCCCTCCTCCTCCAAAACCTGAACAGCAGCCTGGAGAATGGCCCTCACCAGCTCGTTCGAGCGCGCCTGCTTGGGCGCTTTTCGTGAAGAAATACGGACACTTGATCTGTTGGCCATTGGCAGCGCCTGCAATGCGATTAGCGAATGCGACGAATTATTCGTATTTTTCTTCGTGAACGCAAGCCCATCGAAAACGAAGGAACATCCGATGACAACGCTCACCAGCCAGCCTCTCAAGGGCCTTCTCGACCGCCTGTTCGACGAGGCCGATGCCGCAACCAGCCCCGCAGTCGCGCAACTGCCCCCAGGCGAACGCGAACGATTGCTGCACAGCAAGACCGAATATCTGCAGCTCTACGGGCTCTTGAAGGACCTGTGGCTGCCGGTTTCGCGCGAGACCGGCAACCTCCTCTACATGCTCGCCCGCGCGAGCCGCGCCCAAAGGATCGTCGAGTTCGGAACGTCCTTCGGCATCTCGACGCTCTTTCTCGCAGCGGCGCTGCGCGACAATGGCGGCGGCGAGCTGATCACCAGCGAATTCGAACCGGCGAAGGTGGCGCGGGCCGGACAGAACCTCGCGTCAGCCGGTCTCGACGATCTCGTCGAGATCCGGCAAGGCGACGCGCTGACGACTTTCGCCGACCTTCCCGATGCGATCGACCTGGTGCTGCTCGACGGGGCAAAACCGATCTATCTCGACGTCTTCAAGCTGATCGAACCCCGGCTGCGCCCGGGCGCCCTGATCATCGCCGACGATGCCGACAGTTGCCCCGAATATCTCGACTACATCCGCTCAGCGTCCGGAACCTACCTGTCGACCCCGTTTGCCGACGACATCGAAGTGACGATGCGCCTCGCCTGATCGGCGCCATCGCCTCACGGACCCGCGTGGTCCGCCCAATCAAGGAGAACAGCAATGCATGTATTCGTAACGGGCGCGACCGGCTGGGTCGGGTCCGCCGTGGTGAGGGACCTGATCGCGGCGGGGCACAGGGTGTCCGGCCTGGCGCGCTCCAGCGAAAAGGCCGTGGCGCTGGCCGCAACCGGGGCTTCGGTCGTCGAAGGCGGCCTTCAGTCCGCGGCGATCCTGCAGCGGGCCGCTGGCCAAGCCGATGCCGTCATCCACACGGCCTTCCGGCACGACTTCGTCCACGGCCCGCTCGACCAGGATTTTTCCAGTTTTTTGGAAAGTTCGGCCGAGGATCAGCGCGTCATCGCGCTTCTGGGCGAGGTTCTCGCCGGGTCGGATCGGCCGCTGCTTGTAACCTCCGGTCTAGCCGGGCTGCCGCCCGGCGCGACGGAAACCGATCGCCCCAATGCCGCCGTGCCGCGCAAATCCGAAGCCGCCGCCCGTGCCCTTGCCGAGCGCGGCGTTCGGGCGGCAACGGTCCGGCTCGCACCTTCCGTTCACGGCACGGGCGATTACGGTTTCATCCCCATCCTCGTGCGCCTGGCGCGCCAGACCGGCGTTTCGGCCTATCTCGATGACGGCGCCAACTGCTGGTCGGGCGTCTACCGGGACGATGCTGCACGCGTCTATCGGCTTGCGCTTGAAAGTGGCACGACCGAGAGCGTCTACCACGCCGTGGCGGACGAAAGGATCCCGTTCCGGCAGATCGCGGAGGTCGTCGGCCGAAATCTCGGTCTGCCGGTCGAAGCCCGCCCGCGCGCGCATTTCGGCTGGTTCGCCGGCATGGCCGGCGGCAACATGGCCGCATCCAGCGCTCATACCCGCGCCGTGCTCGGGTGGAGCCCTGCCGGCCCCGGCCTGCTCGCTGACCTGGATCAGCCGTCCTATTACGCATGAAAGAACGGATGGCGCCTCACGCTGCGCGAAGCCTTGTGGGCTGGCCCTCATCCGGTCTACCGACTACCTTCTCCCCGCAAGCGGGGAGATTAGGACGAGGGGCAGGTCTGAGAAGTCTTTGGCAAAGGGACTACCGCAGCGGATCGTTCTCTCTGACGATCGGTTGCCCGTGCGGCGTTGCCTCGGCCGCGCGTTGCCAGCTGAGTGTCAGGTCGTCCAGTTCGCGGCCGGATGCGAGCGAAAGCTCGGTGACGAGGCGTGAAAGGGCTGCCACCCAGCAGTCGTAATAGTCGCTGGCATCGGCCTTGCGGCCGGGCTTGTAGAGTTCTGCCGAAAGCGCTTCTGCCCATTCCGGCCAGGAGAACACGCCCTTTTCGTGCAGGCGCACCGTCATGGCGAAGGCGTTGGCCTGCCAGGGCTCGGCAAAGACCGGATCGCCCTCCGGCGACTTCGGCAGTTCGGCCGAGGCGACGAGCGGCGATGTCACCTTACACGTGCTCAAGGTAGCTCTCCCAGGCGTCGATCGACACCGTCAGCGTCGGGTCGGCGCCCTCGCCCCAGATCTCCGGCCCATCGAAAACGACTGTGTAGACCCATTGCGGATTTTCGCCGCGGCCATGGGCGTTGTCGTCCGGAAAGACGAAGGCGCCCTGCACCGCCTCGACCCGGCCGAGCTTGGCGCGGGCATAGCGCGGCAGGCGCGTATGGGTCTCCGGATTGAAGTTCTTCGTCTTCACCCGGTCGCCGACAGCAAAGCGTGGCGCGGCATCGACAGGCCGATCGCAGGGGCCGCCCTTGGCAAGCACGCCCGCCACCATGTCGGCCTTCAGCACCCGCTTCGGCGCTGCCCCCTGCTCCGACATGTGCCCGCCATCGAGCTCGGCCTGGGTCACGAAGCCGTGGCGCTTCAACAGTGTTTCCAGCGCGCGGGTCCAGATCTCGTAATAGCTCGCCGAAAGATAGGTCGCCGGCGGCAGGCTTTCGCGCGCGTGCCGGCTTTCGTCGATCGTCCACGCGCCGAAGGCGCCGCAGGACAGCGTGACGCCGAGCGCCCGCTTTTCCCATTCGCCGTGGAAATAGGGCTCGTCCTTTTCCGGCGCCACCGGGCCGAGGCCGTGGGCACCGCCGAGATCGTGCGGACCGTTCATCGAAGCGCCTCCGCGGAAAGGGCAAGGCCCGTGCCGATCATCGCGTCGCGCGTGACCAGCGCTGCAAGCTCGTCCTCGCTGAAGCCATCGGTCCCTGCCGGGCGTTCGGGGATCACCAGATATCTGAGCTCTGCGGTCGAATCCCAGACGCGGATGCGCGTCGGTTCAGGCAGGCTCAGGCCGAATTCCTGGAGCACCCCACGCGGATCGATGACCGCGCGCGAGCGATAGGGCGGCGCCTTGTACCAGACCGGCGGTAGCCCGAGCACCGACCAGGGATAGCAGGAACAGAGCGTGCAGACGACGAGGTTATGGGTGTCGGGCGTGTTGAACACGGCCCGCATATGCTCGCCCTGCCGGCCGGTATAGCTGAGGCTGGCGATCGCTTCCGTCGCATCGCGCTTCAGCCACGCGGCGAAATCCGGATCGACCCAGGCCTTGGCGACCACACGCGCGCCGTTGCGCGGGCCGATCTTCGTCTCATAGGTCTCGACGATCGCATCGATCGCCGCCGGGTCGATCAACCCCTTCTCCGTCAGCACCGTTTCCAGCGCCTTCACCCGCGCTTCCATGTCGGTGAAGTGGTTGTCGTGGTGGTGATCATGGTCGTGATGATCATGGCCGTGATGGTGTTCGGACATTGCCTGGCTCCTCCGCCGGGAATTCGCTGCCACTTCTACTGCAGAATCGCATCAGCCGAAACTGGATTGCAGGGCAAGGCGATAAGCGCTCTCACTTCAACATCGGCCAGAGGCTGATGACGAGCAGCACCGCCATGGTGATGTTGAACCACTTGAGCCGCGACGGTTCCGACAGCCATTGGCGCAGCGCCGAGCCGAAGCCTGCCCAGGTGGAAACGCTCGGCACGTTGACCAACGCGAAGACGAGGCCGACGACGAGCACGCTGAAGAGGTAGCTGTCGCTGCTGGTATAGGTGGCCATCGCCGACACCGCCATGACCCAGGCCTTGGGGTTGACCCATTGGAAGGCAGCGGCCCCGATGAAGGTCATCGGCTGTGCGCTGGCCTTGCCTTCGGACAGCGAACGCGAGGTGCCGATCTTCCAGGCGATCCAGATGAGATAGGCGCCGCCGGCAAATTTCAGCGCGGTATAGACGACTGGCACGGAATGGAGCAGCGCGCCGAGGCCGAAACCGACGGCGATGAGCAGTAGGAAGAAGCCGGCGCCGATGCCCAGCATGTGCGGAATGGTGCGCACGAAACCGAAATTCACGCCAGACGCGAACAGCATCATGTTGTTCGGCCCCGGCGTGATCGAGGTGGTGAATGCGAACAAAAACAGCGCCAGCAGCGTATCGGCCTGCATGGTTTCCTCCCGGTCAATTGGGTCAGCATAGCTGTCCTAATAACCGGCACCAGCCGCGAACTTGTCATGGTGACAATTGCTGGTGGTGGCCCGGCGCATCGGGCGACGGCTGTTGTTGCGGCAACCCCATTCGCGCGCCGCCGACCGCCGGATATCGGCGATCATTCGGTTTCCGACCCCCGATTGTCCCGGGTCAACATCTCCAACGACCGGCGCTCACATCCCCGTCAGGCTGACGCGGATGTGAGCGGCTTTACGCAAGGGACATTGCCGCAGCAGGCGGCAAAGCCAGCCTGCCCCGCCCGGCCGAGCACCCGGCTCAGCCCCACTTCATCTCGCCCTTGGCGACCTTGGCGCCGAGTTCGAGCGTGGAGACGCCGGGCAGATCCGGATAGCGCTTGGTTATCGCCGCGATCAGTTCGCCGCTGTCCTTGGCGACGGCCGCCGCCTCGTTGAAGGCTGCGAGATAATCGCGTGTGAAGCGGATGGCCTCGACGCCCTCCGGCCCGCCCGCGCTCTTGTGCGCCGGCACGACGACCGCGGGCTTGCGCGCTGCCATGGCATCGAGCGCTTCGATCCATTTCTGCCGCCCTTCCACCGTTGCCTCGTCGGCCACCCAGACATGCGAACCGGAATAGACGAGCACGCCGCCGAAGATCGCCTGCAGGTCCGGTACGAAAAGGTAGCGCCGGTCCTGCATCCCTTCGATCGTGGCGATCTCGATCGTGCTGCCTTCGAGCGTCAGGGCGGTGCGATCGTCGGCCGTCGGCATCACCACATCGGCGAGCGTCTGCGGACCATTGTCCTTCAACTGCGGTCCCCAGGTCTCGAGCTTGCCCTGAACATTGGCCTTGATCGCCGCGACGGTCGCCGAAGCGGCGATCACCTTCGCATCCGGAAAGGCTTCGACGATCGGCTTGAGGCTGAAATAGAAATCCGGATCGTTGCAGCTGACATAGATCGTCGTCAGCCGCTTAGCCGTTGCCTTGATCGCCTCGGCCACCGCCCGGCCATCGGAAAACGTAAAGCCGCCATCGATCAGGATCGCGTCGCTCTTGCCGGTCAGGAGCACCGGAGTGCGGTTGAAGCCGGCATCGTCCGCCTGGAAATAACGCCATTCGAGCTTCGAGGCAGCCCTGGCAAGGCTGCTGCCAATGGGCTGAATGAGGATGGCGGCGCCGGCCGCCACCGCCGTCTTGAGTGCGGTCCGCCGGGTCAACTGGATCTGCATGGGGTCTCCTTGGGCTTTTGTCGTGCCCGGCAGGATGACGGCATGGGCGCTCTTGAAAAAGCCCGACCGTCCGAACAGACTGTCTGAGGACCTCAGACAATCACAAAGAATTTCGAATGACTGTAAACTTAAATCGATTCTCGCATTTCGTTGCCGTAGTCGAGTGCGGCTCGTTTACGGCCGCCGCCGAACGGCTCGGGCTTGCCAAGGCCGCCGTCAGCCATCAGGTCGCTCAACTGGAAAAGGAGCTTGGCACCACCCTGCTCGTGCGCACCACCCGGCGACTGAGCCCGACCGCCACCGGCCAGCGCTTCTACGAGCGCTGTGCACTGATCCTGCGCGATGCGGACGAGGCCGTCGGCGCGGTCTCGGCCGAAACTGAAATCCCGAGCGGCACGCTGACGCTGACGGCGCCGCTCGACTATGGCGCCAAGGTCGTGACCAACGCCGTCGCCGCCTATCTCGCGGCCTATCCCGACATGCGGGTGGAGCTGAGCTTCGGCGATACCGTTCTCGACATGATCGAGAAGCGCCTCGACCTCGCCATCCGCGCCGGCTGGCTGGTAGATTCCAGCGAGCGGGCAAAACGCATCGGCACCTTTCAGCAGCACCTCGTCGCGACACCCGCCTATGCCGCCAAGCTCGGCGCCATCACGCATCCCGGACAACTGGCATCAGCCGACTGGATCGCCAATGGCGCGTTGAAGGCACCGCTCGAATGGACCTTCACGGATGCAGCGGGCGCCGCGACGCCGATCATAGGCAAAGCGCTTGTCACCGCCGACAGCACCGATTCCGCCCATTGCTGCACTGTCGCCGGCATCGGCCTTGCCGTGCTGCCGGACTATCAGGTGCGAACCGACATCGCCGAGGGCCGGCTGGTGCGCCTGCTCGTCGATTGGTCGCTGCCCTCGGGCGGCATCCATGTCGTCTATCCGCCCTCCCATTTCCGGCCGGCGCGCGTACGCACCTTCGTCGAGATCCTGCAACGCATGGAGAAGGAGCGCGGGCGGCTTTCCGGATGAAGGCTCGAAAGACCGGCCGGATGCGCTAGATTGCCCGCTACCCGCCTGTTTCCTGAAAGCGTTTCCGCTTTTACGGATAGAAACTTGGTGCACGTCAAAGTGCTACATGACCTTGGCGCATCGTGAAGGGTGCGGGCAAATTCGGCCGCGAGGAGAACAGCATGCACGATCCGATCCCGACGACGACACTTCCCAACGGCCGCGCGATCCCGGTTCTCGGCCAGGGCACCTGGCGCATGGGCGACAGCGCCGCGCGCAAGGCCGACGAGGTGAAGAGCCTGCAACTCGGCCTCGATCTGGGCCTGACACTGATCGACACGGCGGAAATGTACGGCAACGGTGCGTCCGAGCGCGTGGTCGGTGAAGCGGTGCGCGGTCGCCGCGACGAGGCCTTCATCGTCAGCAAGGTGCTGCCGTCCAATGCCAGCCGCATTGGCACCGAGGCCGCCTGCGAACGTAGCCTGAAACACCTCGGTCTCGACCACATCGATCTCTACCTGCTGCACTGGCGCGGCGGCTATCCGCTGGCGGAAACCGTTGCCGCCTTCGAGGCGCTGAAGAAATCCGGCAAGATCGGCGCCTGGGGCGTCTCGAACTTCGACGTCGACGACATGGAGGAACTGCTTAGCGTACCGGATGGAAAGAACGTTGCCGTCAACCAGGTGCTCTACAACCTCTCGCGCCGCGGCATCGAGTTCGACCTTTTGCCCTGGTGCCAGAGCAAAGGCATCGCCATCATGGCCTATTCGCCGCTCGACGAGGGCCGGCTGCTGCGCAACCCCGATCTCATCCACATCGCCAAGGCGCACCAGGCGACCCCGTCACAGATCGCCCTTGCCTTCCTCAAGACCCGCCCCGGCGTGATCTCGATCCCCAAGACCGGCTCGGCCGACCGCCTGCGCGAAAACCGCGACGCGATGGACATCCACCTGACCGCCGACGACCTCGCGACTCTCGACAACGCCTTCCCGCCACCGAAGCGCAAACGGTCATTGGAGATGATCTGAGGGCTTTGCTCGCGGACGAGGCCGCCCGCCGATGAGGAAGCCCCTTCCGGCCTGCCGGCCGGCGGGGAGAAGGAGATTCGCTGCACTCGCACGTTCCATCGAATACCGTTGACGGCCGCCCCATGCCTGGAAGGCTGGCGCATCTGAGAGGCAACCAAGCTCAATCAGCCGGTACGGCCCACAATCTCCACCACCACCTTGCCCTTGGCGCGGCCGGATTCCAGATAGGCGAAGGCTAAGGCGACATCGTTCAGTGCAAAAACGCGGTCGATCACCGGCCTGACCGTCCCGGCGTCGATGAGGCCGGCGAGTTCGGTCAGCTCGGCTCCGCTCGGATGCATGAAGAGGTAGCGGTAAGAGACGCCGTGCTTTTGGGCGACGGCGCGGATCTTGTAGGATGCCAGCCAGAACAGCGCCCTCAGGAGCAGGCCGCGGCCGAGATCCTTTCGTGCGGTTTCCGGCTCGGGCATGCCGGCGATGGACACCACCTTGCCGCCGCGCTTGACGACGCCGAAGGATTTTAGAAGCGTCTCGCCGCCGAGCAGGTCGAAGGCGCCGTCCATGTCGCGCAGGCGCTCTTCGAAACGTTCCTTCGTGTAGTCGATCACCACGTCGGCGCCGAGCGCTTCGACCAGCGCACGGCCGCGCGGCGATGCGGTGGTCGTGACCTCCGCGCCCAGCCATTTCGCCAGCTGAATGGCGAAGGTGCCGACGCCGCCGGCGCCACCAGAGATGAAGATCCGGCTGCCCCGCCCCACGTGAAGCTCGTCGCGCAGCGCCTGCAGGGCCGTGAGGCCGGCAAGGGGCACCCCGGCCGCGGTGTTGAAATCGATCGATGCGGGCATCCTCGCCAGGAACCGCTCGGGTACGACGGCATATTCGGCGAGACCCCCCATGGTGTCCTTTGGCATGCGCGCAAAGACCCGGTCGCCAGGCGCAAACGACGTGACGCCCTCTCCCAGTTCCTCGACGACACCCGCAAGCTCGTTGCCCATGACGACAGGCAAGGAGTAGCGCTGGACGACCTTCAGCATCCCGTCCCGTGTCTTGTAATCGACGGGATTGAGGCCGGCGGCATGCACCCGCACAAGCACCTCGCCGCGCGCTGCGCGTGGGCGCCGCACGTCGCGCAGTTGCGCGGCATCGGAACGACGATATCTCGTAAGGACCAAAGCCTTCATCTTCGTGGAATTCATCGGTCACCTGCGATCGTGAGAGATCTTCTTCGGGGCTACTCCGCGAGAAATACCGGGCGAAGTCAACCATGGGCTTGGCGTTTGGCGGTTTCGGTCGCGACGGCGTGCACCGATGAGGCGGCCTGCCGAGGTTTCGGCTGCGACTGCCCTCATCCGGCCTGCCGGCCACCTTCTCCCTGCACACGGGGAAAAGGGGCGCCGTGGCGAGCGCCTGGCCCCGGGGATGCGGGGACGTCTTCGACAGAGCACGGAACCCTGACCGCGCAGTGGGTTTCAATCGAAGTGAACCACTCAAAACGAAAAGGGCAGCCCAGCGCGAAGCGTGGGCTGCCCAATTTGAAGCGAGGGCGAGGCCTTGTCGGCCCCTTCACGAAATCAAGATCACATGCCCTGCGGGCCGCGGTTCATCGCTGCGATGCCGGTGCGGCAGACTTCGATGAGGCCGAGCGGCTTCATGATGGCGATGAACTGTTCGATCTTCGACGGCTTGCCGGTGATCTCGAACACGAAGTGATCGATGTTGGCGTCGATGACCGAGGCGCGGAAGGCGTCAGCGAGACGCAGCGCCTCGACCCGATGATCGCCAGATCCGTGCACCTTGACGAGCGCCAGCTCGCGCTCGATCGGCCGGTCATGGCCCAGGCTGGCGGCGCGCACGGTCAGGTCGACGACGCGGTGGACCGGAACCAGCCGTTCCAGCTGGTTCTTGATCTGGTCGAGCACGTGCGGCGTGCCGCGCGTCACGATGGTGATGCGCGACAGGTGCGCCTCGTGTTCCGTTTCCGAAACCGTGAGGCTCTCGATGTTGTAGCCGCGGCCGGAGAACAGGCCGATGACGCGGGCAAGGACGCCCGGTTCGTTGTCGACGAGAACCGAAAGCGTGTGGGTTTCGGCGACTTCGGTCTCCTTGGCGATGAAGTAGGCGGAGCCGGTCGGTTGAAGGTGTGCGTTCATGTGCGTGGTTCCTCTACCTATCTCAGACCAGCTGACGGCCCTTGGCGTCGATCGCGTTGGCGACCGCTTCGTCCGTGGCTTCGTCGGGCAACAGCATCTCGTTGTGGGCCTTGCCCGAGGGGATCATCGGGAAGCAGTTGGCGAGGTTGGCGACGCGGCAATCGAAGATGACCGGCGCCGGCGTGTCGATCATCTTGCGGATCGCTGCGTCGAGCTCGCTCGGCTTGTCGCAACGGATGCCGACGCCGCCATAGGCTTCCGCCAGCTTGACGAAGTCAGGCATCGCTTCGGTGTAGGAATGCGACAGGCGGTTGCCGTGCAGCAGCTGCTGCCACTGGCGCACCATGCCCATGTACTGGTTGTTGAGGATGAAGATCTTGACCGGCAGGCCGTACTGCACCGCGCAGGACATTTCCTGGATGCACATCTGGATCGAGGCGTCGCCGGCGATGTCGACGACGAGGCTGTTCGGATGCGCGACCTGCACGCCGATCGCCGCCGGGAAGCCGTAGCCCATGGTGCCGAGGCCGCCCGAGGTCATCCAGCGGTTCGGCTGTTCGAAGCCGAAGAACTGGGCCGCCCACATCTGGTGCTGGCCGACTTCGGTGGTGATGTAGGTGTCGCGGTCCTTGCTCAGTTCATAGAGCCGCTGGATCGCATATTGCGGCATGATGACGTCGTCGTTCGGCGCATAGGCGAGCGAATTGCGGGCGCGCCACTTGGTGATCATCTCCCACCAGTCCGAGAGACGCGCCTTGTCGGTCGACTTGGAAGCGGCCCGCCACAGGCGAACCATGTCTTCGAGAACGGTGCCGACATCGCCGAGGATCGGCACGTCGACGCGGACGTTCTTGTTCATCGACGACGGGTCGATGTCGATGTGGATCTTCTTGGAGTTCGGCGAGAAGGCGTTGAGGCGGCCGGTGATGCGGTCATCGAAGCGCGCGCCGATGCAGATCATGACGTCGCAGTCATGCATCGCCATGTTGGCCTCGTAGGTGCCGTGCATGCCGAGCATGCCGAGCCAGGCCTTGCCGGAGGCCGGATAGGCGCCGAGACCCATCAGCGTCGAGGTGATCGGAAAACCCGTCAGTTCGACGAGTTCGCGCAGGAGGTGCGAGGCTTCGGGACCCGAATTGATGACGCCGCCGCCGGAATAGATGATCGGCTGGCGCGCATTGCGCATCAGTTCGACCGCTTCCTCGATCTTCTTCAGATCGCCCTGCTTCTTCGGCTGGTAGCTCTTCTGCGTCGGAACGGCAGATGGCGGCGTGTAGGTGCCGGTCGCAAACTGGACGTCCTTCGGGATATCGACGACGACAGGGCCCGGACGGCCCGACTGGGCGACGCGGAAGGCCTCATGGATGATGCGGGCGAGATCGTTGACGTCGCGAACCAGCCAGTTGTGCTTGGTGCAAGGCCGGGTGATGCCGATCGTGTCGCATTCCTGGAAGGCGTCGGAGCCGATCAGCGAGGTCGGAACCTGGCCGGAGATGCAGACGAGCGGGATCGAATCCATCAGCGCGTCCTGCAGCGGCGTCACCGCATTGGTGGCGCCGGGACCGGAGGTTACCAGCATGACGCCGACCTTGCCGGTGGAGCGGGCATAGCCTTCGGCCATGTGGCCGGCGCCCTGCTCGTGACGAACGAGGATGTGCTGGATATCGTCCTGCTGGTGGATTTCGTCGTAGATCGGAAGCACGGCGCCACCGGGATAGCCGAAGATATGCTCGACGCCATTGTCCTTCAGTGCCTGGAGAACGATCTCCGCGCCTGTCATCTGGTTTTCTGTACCGCTCATTGACTTGCTTCCGTCCCTTTTCCCAGTTGGGTGCTTAGCTTGTTTGAAGGCATAAAAAAAGGCCCCGTCAGGAGCCTCGTTCAGCGCATGGGTGGCTACCGCCGGATGGTTACACCATCCTGCCCATGCGCCGTCCCACCACAAGAATAACCGCAAAATTTTTCATGGGCCGAGTTGATAACCACAAATGCCCAAGGCGTCAACGGCTTTTAGTTACGCGATCTGGCTTTGCCGCGGAACAATGTTGCGCGCGCCGACGCGCGTGACCGCGTGGCCAGCCCGAGAAAGCGGCGCGTCTGCGGATGGACGAAGACCATCAGGCGCCGACTTGACGGCGGTGCGGCTTGGCGTTACCTCCCTTTCCGGGCTTCAGATCCCCGCCGCTCGCAGGCTTCCGGTCTCGGTGAAATCTGACTTCTGACGATATCCTCTCGCCCCGAACGCATTTCGTGTGGCAGGCAATGCGAGCCCCTCCTCTTCCCAATCGAAATGCGAGAACAGGAGCGCGGGATGTCCAAGGACACCTCCAAGCCGAATGCCTTTCTGACAGCACCCCTCGGTGCGATCTTCCTGAAGACGGCGCTGCCGATCATTTTCGTCATGAGCATGAACGGGCTGCTGACGGTGGTCGATGCCGTCATGCTCGGCATCTATGTCGGCGCCGAAGCCGTCGGCGCCGTAACCACGGTGTTTCCGATCTTCATTCTCACGGTGGCGCTGGCCACCCTCGTCGTCAGCGGCATGGCGAGCCTGCTTGCCCGCCACCTCGGCGCCGGCCGCTTTACAGAGGCCCGCGGCATCTTCGCCGGCGCCCATATGCTGGCGCTGACGATCGCGGCAGCATTGATCGTGCTGTTCATCGCCTTTGGCGACCGCCTGGTGCTGACGCTTGCCAATGGCCCGGGACCGCTCGCCGGCATGGCCGAGCGCTATATCGCGATCATCATCTTCTGCGCGCCCGTGCAGTTCCTGCTGGCGGTGCAATCGGATGCGCTTCGCTGCGAGGGGCGTGCCGGGCTGATGGCCGGCCTCAGCCTGCTGGTCTCGATCGCGAACCTCATCCTCAACTATGTGCTGATCGCGCTCATGCACATGGGCGTAACAGGCTCCGCCACCGCCACGGTACTGGCGCAGGTCCTGGCGCTTGTGCTGATTGCCCTCTTCCGGCTGTCCGGACGCACGGAGCTGCGGCTCTCCGCCCTCCTCCGGCATAATCCGCTGACGGGATGGAGCCGGATGATCGCGCTGGGCAGCCCCCAGAGCCTCGGCTTCATCGGCATGGCGCTGGTGTCGGTGACGATCATGGCGGCGTTGCAGAAGACGGCGGCCGATAACTACGACACCACGGTCGCCGCCTACGGCATCATCACCCGCATCATGACCTTCGCGCTACTGCCGCTCTTGGGCCTGGGCCAGGCGATGCAGGCGATCGTCGGCAACAATGTCGGCGCTGGCCTCGCGGACCGGGCAGAAAGGATGCTGCGGCTCGGGCTCCTTGTGGCATTCTTCTACTGCCTCGCCGTCGAGGTGCTGCTCGTCGGCTTTGCCCGGCCGATCGGCGCGGCCTTCGTCGACAACGATGCTGTCATCGCCGACGTCGCGCGGATCATGCCGGTGATGGTCGCGATGTATGTCTTCTCCGGGCCGCTGATCATGCTTGGCAGCTACTTCCAGGCAATCGGCGATGCCGGCCGGGCGGCGATCCTGGGGCTTGCCAAGCCCTATCTCTTCACCATGCCGCTGGTCGCACTCTACGCGTCGATCTTCGGCGAACCCGGCATCTGGTTCGCGACGCCGACAGCAGAGGCGCTGCTGCTTGCGGTCGCGCTACTGGTTCTGTGGCGGGCCTCGCGGCAGCAAACCGCAACGGCGCCGTCAGGCTGATCTGCGCACGACGCGCCGGCTCTCCGGCGCGTCGTGGCCCTTGTCGCTAGAACCGCGAGAACCCGATAAGCGGCGGCATGATGGAGCCGCGGCCATCGCTGATGAACGGCGCCAGCCCCGCGGCCACCTCTTCGCTCGGATTGCCATAGACCTCGAGCCGCTCCACCGTGCAGTGGGCGGAGACGTCGTTGATGTGCGCATCCGACATCTGCCAGTGCCCGAGCACGTCCTCGGAATTCCGGTAGAGCTGGATGCTCACCGCCTGCATCTCTTTCTCGTCGATGAAGGTCTGCACCATCAGCTGCGGCGCATGCGCTTCGACGAAGGCGATTGCGCTGCGCACCGCCTCGCAGAACGGTTCGAGATGGCCGGGCGTAATCCTCATCAGGTTTCGGAAAAGCAGTTGCTCGGTCATGCGTCCTCCCTGTCGCGCATCGTTGGCTCCCCGGGCCGGATTCAAGCCGGGGACGGCGTTCGGGTGAACGCCGACGGAGAGGTTTGTAGGAGCTCAAGCATGGTTGAGGTCAAGCGCCGAATACCAGGGCAATATTAGAGGTCGGCCGCGTGCGCATGCACCCGGCATTAACACTTGCCGTGGCAAATTAGCTTGGCTGCATGATGCAGCTTAAAAACAAAGGCAATGAGATGCTTGACCTTTCCTTTCTCACTCCCCTCCTCCTCAGTTTCGGCGCGATCTACCTGTTCTTTCGCTGGGTCGTGTTCGATATGAACGCCCCGAAATAGTCCGCCCAAAGGCTGCCTCCGCGCACGCCCGCGATCCCCTAGGGAGCGCGGAGGCGACCCCTATTCGTCGACAAGTCGCGCGACCAGATCGCCAAGCACACGCTCGAGTGCGGCGTCGCGATCCTTGCTCAGCGCGTCGAGCCCCACCACCTGGCGCATGATCTGGACGCCGGCGACGAGCGACATCAACAGCGCCGCACGCTCGGCCGCGTCGGGGCCTAAAAGGGCTTCGGTCACGTTCTTCTGGTGATGGCTTTCCACCACCGCACGCGCGATCTCCACCGCCCGCTGGTTGGAGATCGAACGCAGCATGATCAAGAAGCCGTCGAGCGCGGTCGCCTCCGGTTCCGTCTTCTTGAGCGGCGCCTTGCTGATGCGCGCCGCCCGATCCGGTGCTGAAAGCGTCTCTGGCGTCGCGATGATCGGCCGCCTGTTGGCGGTCGAAAGCACTACCGAGGCCGGTGAGCGCCACCATCCTCGACTGCGCCCGCAGCCTGATTGCGGCCGGCGGGCGCTGATTTCAGACTGCCTCAGGGCTGGACCTGCGGCGGCAGCAGGAACAGCGTCATGCCAAAGATCACGTAAACGGTGAGCGCCAGCACGCCCATGTACCAGGCAGAGCGGCCGCCATTGGAAAGCAGCGTCGCGGCCATGGTCGCGACCAGCATCATCACGATCGCACCCGGCCAGAACTGCAAGTCCATCGGTTGCGGCCCGAGCACATAACTCAGGAGCACCAGCAGCGGCGCCACGAAGAGCGCAATCTGCACGGCGCTGCCGAGCGCAATGCCGACGCTGAGGTCGAGCCGGTCCTTGCGCGCCGCGGAGAAAGCCGTCGCCATCTCGGCGGCGGCACCCACCAGCGCGACGACGACGAAGCCGACAAAGGCCGGCGTCATGCCCAGTTCTTCGGCCGCCACCTGCACCGAGCTGACGAAGACTTCGCTGACGAGCGCCACAAGAACCGTCACCACCAGCAGGACGACGATGCCCACCGAAAGCGGCCAATGCGGTTCATCGCCGCCATGCTCCGATGCAGCCGAGGCGAAAAGCTCGCTGTGGGTCTTCAGCGAAAACAGCATCCAGAGTCCATAGGCGATGATGAGTACGACGGAGAGACCGGCGCTCAGTTGCTGGGTGAAGGCTGCCTGCGGCTGGCCGTCGGCAGCCCCGATCAGCGACGGCACGAGCACGGCGATCGTCGCCATGAACAGGAGGCTCGACAAAAACCGCGCATTGACCCGGTTGAACTCCTGCAGGTGAAACTTGAGCCCACCGAGCAGAAACGAACCGCCGAGCATGAACAGCGTGTTGGTGACGATCGCACCGGCGATCGAGGCCTTGACCAGCAGATACTGGCCGGCGGCGAGCGCCATCAGCGCAATGACAAGCTCCGTCAGGTTGCCGAGCGTCGCATTGAGCAGTGCGCCCACCGTGTCGCCGGTGCGGGACGCGACCGCCTCCGTCGCCTGGCTCAACAGTGCGGCCAGCGGCACGATCGCCGCCACCGACAGGAGGAAGAGCAAGGTGTGCGCTTCCGGCCAGATGTGCTCGCCGGCGATGGCGACGGGCACGAAGACGATCAGCCAGAGAATGGGTGTACGACGAAAATGATCCAGTGCACCGCTCATGGCCGTTTTCCCCTAGCCCCTTGAGCATCCGCAGTCCCAAGCGCCCTCCCGGTCCGCGAGACGAGCCGCTCGAACGCACTGTGATTATCCCGCGTTCGGCATGAGCCCGCATTGACTTTCGTCAAGTCCTGCAGCCGCGCGTTGAAAGTACGGGCCGGATCGCTCAGATCCGCTCCAGCGCAGTGAGCGCCCTTTCACGGGGCAAACCCAGCGAAACCACTTATTAAATCCCCTTGGCTAACATGAAGCGCCGTATTGCCGGGGTTTCTCGCGTTGCTGAACAATGAACTTCATTCCTCGATCCGTGCCGGAGAGCAGGATCGCCGTGACGGCCTGAAGCCTGGCAACCGTTTCCTCGGACGGGTGGTTGCCTGCAACGGCGCGCGCGCCACGATCGCCGCCATTGCTGAAAGCGGCGAGACGTCACTCACCGAGCTCTGGTCCGTCGGCCGGCTGATCTCCATTTCCGTCGGCAGGAACCGCGTGGTAGCGCTGGTCTATTCGATGCAGACAGCCTCCAGCGAGTGGGGCGAAGAGGCCAACAACACCTTCCGCATCGAGGTCGAGCTGATGGGCGAGGTCCACAGGGGACCCGACGGTCGCGAAGAGTTTTCCGCCGGCATCAGCCAATACCCCTATCTCGGCGCCATCGCCCACCGCATCCGCGCCGCCGACCTCGCGCGCATCTACGATTCCGGCCGCAACGACAGCTGCATCATCGGCAAGCTGACCCAGGACGAGAGCCTCGACGCGACGATCCATGTGCCCTCGATGCTCGCCAAGCATTTCGCCATCGTCGGCACGACCGGCGTCGGCAAGTCGACCGCGGTGACGCTGCTGCTCAACAAGGCGATCATTGCCGATCCGAAGCTGCGCGTGCTGATCCTCGACCCGCACAACGAATTCGCCGCCGCCTTCCCCGACCTGGCCGTCGTCATCGACACCGATACGCTCGACCTGCCCTTCTGGTTCTTCCGGCTTGAGGAGTTCGCCGAGGTGATCTTCCGCGGCCGCCCGGCGCCGCCGGACGAACTCGACATCCTGCGCGACATCATCCCCGAGGCGAAGAAGGCCTTCCGTGGCGGTGGCGGCGACGGCATCGTGCGCCGACAGACCGAAAAGAGCTCGATCACCGCCGACACGCCGGTGCCCTACCGCATCGCCGACCTGCTCGCGCTGATCGACGAGCGCATCGGCCGGCTCGAAGGGCGCAACGACAAGCCGCATCTGCGCTCGCTCAAGGTCAAGATCGTCTCGGCGATCAACGATCCGCGCTATCATTTCATGTTCTCCTCGAACACGATCACCGACACGATCCAGGACACGATCGCCCGGGTGTTCCGCATTCCCGGCGACGGCCGGCCGATCGCCACCTTCCAGCTGGCCGGCATCCCCTCGGAAGTCGTCAACTCCGTTGCCTCAGTGCTTTGCCGCATGGCGTTTGAAATCGGCCTCTGGAGCAATGGCGGCATCCATATGCTCGTCGTCTGCGAAGAGGCGCACCGCTACGTGCCGGCCGATCCGTCGCTCGGCTTTCTACCGACCCGGCAGGCGATCGCCCGCATCGCCAAGGAGGGCCGCAAATACGGCGTGTCGCTCGGCATCATCACCCAGCGCCCCGGCGAACTCGATCCGACGATCCTGTCGCAGTGCTCGACGGTCTTTGCCATGCGGCTTGCCAACGACCGCGACCAGGACATCATCCGCTCGGCCATTCCGAACTCATCGACCTCAACCACCAGCTTCATTTCCTCGATCGGCAACGGCGAGGCGATCGCGTTCGGTGAGGCTGTCGCCGTGCCGATGCGCATGCGGTTCTCCCGCATTGCCGAGGAGCGCCTGCCGCGCGCCCACGGGATCATCGACCGCATCGACGAGGACCATCCGCCGACCGTCGACCTGCGCGCGATCGTCAGCCGTATGCGCGCCATCAACGGGCCGGATATTTCGAACTTCCAGCAGAGCTACATCGCTGCACAGACCGCCAGCGAAGAGCAGCGCTGGGAAGCGGAACTGGGCGCCACGGCAGAAACCAAGCCGCAACAGGGGCTCAGCGAGCCACAGGTCGAAATCGAGCCCTATCGTCCGGACATGCTTCCGCGCGCGCCTGCCCCCGTCAACCCGGAACTGGAGCGCTTCAACCAGATCCGCCAGCAGCTCCTGAACGAGCCGCCCGCCGCCGACCAACGCCGCCCGGACCCGACGCCCGGCGAGCGCCCGCGCCAAGGCTCGCTTCGCGAAAGCCTGTTGAAGCGCCCGCTCGGCAGCATCATCCGCAAGCCATAGTTCACGGCACCGGCCGACCAGGCAGCACCGCACATTCGGTCTTGCCCGATCGCGGCACCGGCCGATAAGATAGTTATTTCAATCGCTTCGACAGCCGAATGGCGCTTTCCGGCGAGCCGCAGAGGAACAATCTTGTCTGAGAACGACGACGACGCCTTTGCGGCAGACTATGATGCCGACAATGAAAACAATGCCTGGAACGCCTATTACGAGCGGCCGGCGACCCTGTCTCGCCGGCGACGTCGCCCGCCTTCGGGTGCTCGACGCCGGCTGCGGCGGCAGGGCGCATGCGGCAGCGCTCATCGCGCGCCGCGCCACGGTGACGGGCATCGACCGCAGCGCCGGACTGCTGGAAATCGCCCGGCGTCGCCTCGAAGGCCATGCGCGATTGCTGCTGGCCGATCTGAGCGAACCCCTGACGTTCGGCGACGGCGACTTCGATCTCGTCGTGGCATCGCTCGTCATGCAAGCACGGAGATGACCGTTCTGGCGCTCGACTGCGTCTTCGGCATCGTCCAGGTTTTCTCGCGGCGCAACTCCAGACCCGCCAGCATGGGCTCGCCTGGTCGCTCTCCTCACGGGAAGCGGCCGTGCCGCCACCAACGCCCCTGGTCGGCCGGCTGAAACGCGCGCAGGCAAATTTTCTCGAGACTTTTCCCTTCGCGGCGTCCGCGCTGCTGGCGGTCGAAATCACCGGCGCAAACGACGCGACGACGGAACTCGGTGCGATCGTCTGGCTTTCGGCTCGGCTCGCCTATGCGATCGGCATCCCCGTGCTGCGCTCGGCCCTGTTTGCGACCAGCATCATCGCGATCGGACTGGTGCTGTGGCCGCTCTTGGCGTGACGACGACGGTCAGGAGCAACGTGGGAACAATCGGGCAAGCCACCCGTTGTCGTGGCGACACCTTGGGGTAGTATCGCTCAAGAGGCTGTCGAGCGGCCGACGATAACGGGAGCGCGCCATGGTCACAAGCATCACCCCTTTCCTGATGTTCCAGGGTGGCGTCGCCGACGCCGCCATGGCCTTCTACGTCTCGCTGTTTCCGAATGCCGAGGTGCTGGAAGTCGAGCGCTATGGCCCGGACGAGCAAGGTCCCGAAGGCAGCGTCAAGGTGGCGCTCTTCCGGCTCGGCGCGCAGCGGGTCAAATGCATCGACAGCCCGGTCAGGCACGCCTTCGATTTCACCCCGTCCTTTTCCTTCTTCGTCGAATGCCAGAGCGAGGACGAGATCATCACGCTTTCAGGCATCCTCGCCGAAGGCGGAGCGGTGTTGATGCCGCTCGGCAATTACGGCTTCAGCCAGCGTTTCAGCTGGGTCAACGACCGCTTCGGCGTGTCCTGGCAGCTGAACCTCGCCGACTGATCGGCACCAGCAGCACTCGTCAAAGCACCTCGTCGGCGCTGGCGATCCGCTGCCAGCTGTCGTCGAGCTGGTTGCGGAACCAGGTCATCTGCCGCTTGGCATATTGCCGCGTGGCCGCAGCGCCCATCTCGATCACCTCGGCCTCGTCGAGTTCGCCCTTCAGAAGGGCTGCGATCTGGCTGACGCCGATCGCCTTCGTAACAGGCATTTCCGGCGGCAGCTGGAGGGAAAGCAGGGCCTTGACCTCGTCGATTGCGCCGCCGGCAAGCATCAACTGAAAGCGCCGGTTGATGCGATCGTGCAGGAGCTTTCGCTCCGGCAGCACCACATATTTCTTGGCCCGGTCCGGATCGACGATGACAGGCCCGGTCTGCTGCTGGAAGAAACGGATCGGCTTGCCGGTCGCCTCCACCACTTCGAGCGCCCGCACGATCCGCTGGCCGTCGCCGGGCTTCAGCGTCGCCGCCGTTTCCGGATCCCTGGCTTGAAGGTCGCGATAAAGCGCCTCCGGCCCTTCCGCCTTCAGCCGCTCGCGAAGCCTTTCCCGGATTGCTGCCGGGATTTCCGGCATATCCGAGAGCCCCCCGGTCAGCGCCTTGAAATAAAGCCCCGTGCCGCCAACGAAGACCGGCAAGCGCCCCTCGCCCTTCAGCCGCGCGACCAGAGCCTGCGCCTCGCGCGCCCAGGCGCCGGTGGAATAGGCCGACGCTGCCGGCACATGGCCGTAAAGACAGTGCTCGATGCCACCCATGTCGGCCTCGTCCGGCCGCGCCGTCAAAAGCCGCAGCGTGTCATAGACCTGCATGCTGTCGGCATTGACGACCACACCGCCGTGTCGCCGCGCCAGTTCGACGGCAAGCGCAGACTTGCCGCTGGCGGTCGGCCCGGTTATCAGGATCGCGTCGCTCTCGGTATCAAGGTTGTTGTCCATGGCTCTCGTTGCCACGCTTATCGCCAATCCGTCAAATCCTGTTCTGACGCCAGCACTGGCGGAAGCCGCCGCTGACGCCGTCAAGGCATCCGGCCTCTATTGGCTCGCCGATGGCATCGCCTGTGATATCGCGCTGACCGACGGCACCGATCCGGATGCGGCCGAAGCCCTGCTGCGCGCCGTGATCGGCGATGCGCCGGTCGATGTCGCCGTGCAGGAGGCCGAGAGCCGCCGCAAGAAGCTGCTCATCGCCGACATGGATTCGACCATGATCGGCCAGGAATGCATCGACGAACTCGCCGCAGAAGTCGGCCTGAAAGACAAGGTGGCAGCGATCACCGCCCGCGCCATGAACGGCGAGATAGCCTTCGAGCCGGCCCTGATCGAACGCGTCGCCCTGCTGAAGGGCCTGCCGCTCGGCGTCGTCGACGAGGTCATCGCCAGGCGCATCACGCTGACCCCGGGCGGAAAACAACTGATCGCGACGATGAAGAGCAAGGGCCATTACACAGCGCTCGTTTCCGGCGGCTTCACCGTTTTCACCGGCCCGATCGCCGAGATGCTCGGCTTTGACGAGAACCGCGCCAATACGCTGATCGCCGAAGACGGGATCCTCACCGGCGAAGTCGCCGATCCCATCCTCGGCAAGCAGGCCAAGGTCGACTCGCTGGTCGAGATCGCAGACCGCCTCGGAATCTCCACCGACGATGCGCTTGCCGTCGGCGACGGCGCCAACGATCTCGGCATGATCCAGCTTGCCGGCACCGGCGTGGCGCTGCACGCCAAGCCCGTGGTCGCCGAGCAGGCGAAGGTACGCATCGACCACGGCGACCTGACCGCCCTTCTCTACCTGCAGGGCTATCGCAAGACGGATTTCGCCGGATGATCATTTCCGAGACCGAGCGGCTTCGCATTCGCACGTGGAAGGAGAGCGACCGCGCTCTCTTCTTCACGATCAACAGCGATCCCAAGGTGATGGAGTTCTTTCCCTTCCGCCGCAGCCGCGAAGAGGCAGATGCGCTCTTTGCGCGCGTCGGCCGCGGTATCGCCGAAACCGGCTTCGGTTTCTTCGCCGTGGCGCTCAAGGCCGACGACCGACCGATCGGCTTCTGCGGCCTCGCGCTCACCGATCTGGAGCCGCACCTGCCCAAGGGAACGGTCGAGATCGGCTGGCGGCTGGCAACGCTCTTTTGGGGCAAGAGCTATGTCACCGAAGCGGCCAGCGCGCTGCTGCGCTATGGCTTCGAGGACAGGGGCTTGAGCGAGGTCGTCTCCTTCGCGGTTCCCGCCAACACCCGCTCGACCGCCGTGATGCAACGGATCGGCATGCACCGCGACCCAAGCCGCGACTTCGATCACCCCCGCGTTCCAACCGACCAGCCGGCGCTGGTCCGGCATGTGCTTTACGCCATCAGCGCCGAGGAATGGCGCGCGCACCGTTCAAAGGCTGGGACGTAAGCCGCCGCTTTCGAGCGTGCCCCTCACTGCCCTGCCGGCCATGTCTCCCCGCAAGCCGAGGGAGAGACGCCAGTGGCAGACGCCGGCGCTTACCGTGGCTGCCGCCCCGCCCCCGGATAGCTTCGCTCGACCCAGTCGACAAAAGCCCGCGCCGCCTGCGACAACGCCTCGAAGCGTCGCGTCACCAGAAAGAATGCGCCGTAGGGCACGGTGACGTTGAACGGCTGGATCAGCCTTCCGGCCGCGAGATCATCGAGCGCGTGGTCACGGTCGATCAGGCCGACGCCGCTGCCCCTGACGGTCGCCTGCAGCACCATCGCGCCATCGGCAAAGATGGCGCCACGCTCCAGCTTGACCGGAGCCACGCCCGCGGCTGCGAACCATTGCTCCCAGAGCGCACGGTTGTCCTCGTGCAGAAGCGCATGCTGCAAAAGGTCCTCTGGCCGGTCGAGCGGCCGGCCGGCCGTGGCAAGTGCCGGCGCGATCACCGGGATCATCTGCACGCGCGCGAGCGGTCGCGCCTCGACCCGCGGCCAGCGTTCCGAGGCCAGGCTGTGGCGGATGGCGATGTCGGCCTCGCCGCTGCGAAACTCGGCAAGTCGCGGATCGGCATCGATCACCAGATCGATGTCCGGGTGCTGCCGCTGGAACTCCTGAAGGTGCGGCACGAGCCAGCAGCCGGCAAAGGACGGCTCGGCGCTGACCCTCAGCGTCTGCGACAGCCCTCGTCCGGAAAGCGCGTCAAGGCCTTCGCTGACCATGTCAAAGGCCGACGTCAGCGTGGCAAGCAGCGTGCGGCCGTCGGCCGTCAGGCGTACACTGCGGTGGTGCCGCTCAAACAGCGGCCGGCCAACCAGTTCCTCGAGTTCCCGCACTTGGCGGCTGATCGCCGCCTGCGAAACGAAGAGCTCGGCGGCAGCCAGTGTAAAACTCTCCAGCCGCCCGGCCGCCTCGAAACTCCGCAACGCCGTCAGGGGCAGTCGTCCACGCTTCATGCATAACCTCAAGTTATCTGAAGACGACTGTAAACTCGTTTGAGGGATGCCGGCAAGTGGAGTGAAATGCTTGCAGGAAAGGAGGTGCGGCAATGCATATGATCATCGAAATTCTGTTCGAAGCTCTCAGGCTGATGACCTTCCAGCCGGCAGGCAAGTCGGGCCCGCACCCCACGCAAGCGAGCAACGACTGCTGAAGGAAAGGCACCTCACCGCTTCGGGAATGCCCCTTCAGCCTAGCCCTCTCCCCGCCGACGGGAGAGGAAAGGTGCGCCACCGCGAACGCTCTGCTGCGGCACGGTCTGAGAAGTCACGGGATCGCCCAAGGAGTGTTGTAAGGGGATGGCGCAGGTCTTCGAGCGGGTGCGGCAACGTCCCTTCTTCCCGCAAGCGGGGAGAAGGTCCCGGCAGCAAAATGAGGGGCTGAGCCTGATACCCATTACAAGCGCACTGCGGCCCGTCGAGCGGAGCGCAGCCTTGAATCAAAACCTGAGGACGTGGATTCAGCCTCTCAGCCCCAGAGGCGATACCACTGAAAAGACTCAGACAATCGGCCTCGACCGAAGCGGTGCTGCGGCATCGATCCGATGCCGCAGGATCAGGGAAGGCGCGACACGCCTATTCCACCCTGACACTGACGAAGCGCAGTTCGCCAGTCTTGTTGGAGAGCAACAGTTGCGCGTGGCGGCGGCCGCTGGATTTCAGCTCCTCGACCCGATCGACCACGTCGGCGGGCGTCTCCATCGCCTCCTGACCGACCTCGACGATGACGTCGCCCGGCTCCACGCGCCGCTCTGCCGCAACCGAATTCGGTGTCACCTCGGTGATCACGACGCCGTCGATGTCTTCGGCAATGCCGTATTTCTTGCGCGCCTCTTCGTTGAGTGTCGCAAGCTTCATGCCGAGCACGACATCGGTCGCTGGAAGCGGTGCAGCCTCCGGCTTGTCGGGCTTCGCCCCCTCGTCGCCGTTTGCCGCGTCAGCACTTGCAAGCGCGCCATCCTCGAGGCGTCCGAGCGTCACCTTGACTGTCTGTTCCTTGCCGTCGCGGATCACCACCACATCGACCGCCTTGCCGACGGGGCTTTCGGCGACCACGCGTTTCAGGTCGCGCACCTCGCCGACATCATGGCCATCGAATTTGACGATGACGTCGCCGGCCTTGATCTCGCCGTGCGTAATCGGCCCGCCCTCGATGATGCCGGAGACGAGCGCGCCGCGCGGCGCGTCCATCTTCAGGCTCTCGGCGATATCGTCGTTCACCGGCTGGACCCGCACGCCGAGCCAGCCGCGCCGCGTCTCGCCGAAGTCCTTGAGCTGCAGCACCACATTGGCGGCAAGTTCGGTCGGCACGGAGAAGCCGATGCCGATCGAACCGCCCGTCGGCGAGATGATCGCCGTGTTGATGCCGATCACTTCGCCGGCCATGTTGAACAGCGGTCCGCCGGAATTGCCGCGGTTGATCGCTGCGTCCGTCTGGATGAAATTGTCATAGGGACCGGCGTTGATGTTGCGGCCGCGCGCCGAGATGATGCCGACCGAAACGGAACCGCCAAGGCCGAACGGGTTGCCGATCGCCATCACCCAGTCGCCGATGCGCATCTTGCGCGAATCCCCGAAAGGCACGGCCTTCAGCGGCGCCTTCGGCTCGACCTTCAGCAGCGCGAGATCGGTTTGGGTGTCCTTGCCGACGAGCTTCGCCTTCAGCTTGCTGCCATTGGCGAAGTTGATCTCGATGTCGTCGGCGCCCTCGATCACGTGGTTGTTGGTGACGATGTAGCCGGAGGGATCGATGACGAAGCCGGAGCCCAGCGATTCGACCGTGCGCTGGCGGTTACCGCTCTGATTGCCCTGACCTTTAAAGAATTCGTCGAAATAGCGCTGGTAGGGCGAGCCCTCCGGCACCTGCGGCGCCGGTGCGTCGTCGTCGTTCTTGACCTTCTGCGAAGTCGCGATGTTGACGACGGCATCCAGCAGTCCGGCAGCGAGATCGGCAACGGAGGCCGGGCCATTGCTCGGCGGACGGATCGCCGCGTTCTGGGCGAGTGCGGTGCTGCTAAAGGCGAGCGCGCCTGCGAGCGCCAGAACGCCCAGGGACGCGCCAAGCGAGTGTACTCGGGATTTTGATCGCGTGGACAATTCGCTTCAGCTCCTCTGGCTGTGTGCGGCGACACCGGCACACCATAGCACTTTGATTCTTCGCATAATTCCGCCTCGACCGAAACCGCCGGCCGGGCTTATGCGGCGGATTTGACAAACGCAAGCCGCAAGGCTGCGACGTCCGACCTTCCTCTGAAGATAAGGCGGAATTCGGAAGGGTCCAAACACGATTTCCTGATCCTTGCGCAGAAGGGTGCGAAAGGACGGGCGTTCCCGGCCAAGCCGTTACGTCGAGGCCGGGCGTGGCTGATCAGGTGGTAAGCTCGTGGCCGTGGTCTTTCAGCGCCTGCACCGCCTTGTCGAGATCGGAGCCGGCAACGAAGATGTAGTCGGTGCTGAAGGTCGAATTGGCAAAGACACCGACACCGGCATCCGAAAGCGGCCGGAGCACCGAGGCGAGCACGCCGGGCACGTCAAAGGCAAAATGCTGCTCGACGCGGAAGCAGCGCCAGCCGAGCGAACTCTGGACGCTGGACGGCACGCGGGCGGCCCGGCAGACCAGCGTCATCTCCTCGCGCGAGCTCGACACGGTCCAGAAGCCCGGCCCCGGCAGCCATTCCGGCATGCTGGAGCCGATATTGAGGCGGGTGATGGCGTATTCGGCATCGACCAGCCGGATCAGCAGTTTATGTGGCATTTCGCATTATCCTCGAAGCAACCATACAAGTCCGACCCCGGCAGCCACGCAAACGAGCCCCGCCAGTCGAAGCTGATGTTCGGGGACATACGGCAAACGCTTCGCCATTTCCACCAAAACCAAAGGGGCCAGTGCGTACACCAGCCCCTCGATGATCAGGAAGAAAGCGAATCCTGTCAGAAAGTCTGACATCGCCCGCCTAGTTTCCGGTCGCTGCTTGAGGTGCCGCGGCCGGCGGGGTGCCTTCCGAGTTATTGAAGTAACGGAAGAATTCCGAATGCGGCGAAAGCACCAGCGTCGTGTCCGGGCTACCGATCGACTGCGTGTAAGCGGTCATGGAGCGATAGAACTCGAAGAACTTCGGATCGCGCGCAAAGGCGTCGGCAAAGGTCCTTGTGCGTTCGGCTTCGCCTTCACCGCGCAGGATTTCCGAATCACGCTGGGCCTCGGCGACGATTTCGACGACCTGACGGTCGGCAATCGCGCGGCGGCGCTGGCCTTCTTCGTTACCGCGGGCGCGGATCAGTTCCGCTTCCGCCAGACGCTCGGCCTTCATGCGGTCGTAGGTCTGTTGCGAGACCTCCTGCGTCAGGTCGGTACGACGGATACGGACGTCCTCGATGTTGAGGCCGAGCGACTCGGCGTCGGTTTTGAGGTCGGCGCGCACTTCGCGCATCATCGACGCACGCTCGTCCGAAAGGGCAGCCTCGAAGCCACGCAGACCGTAGACGCGACGCAGCGATGCGTCGAGACGGGTGCGCAGGCGCGATTCCGCCGAGTCCCGATCGCCCGATACCGTCTCGCGGAAGCGGCGTGGATCGGAGATCTTGTAGACGACGAAGGCATCGACTTCATAGAACTTGCCGCCCGAGACCTGGACACGGATGTTGTCGAGGTCGAAGCGCAGCGCCTGGTCTTCGACGTACTGGACGCGGTCGGCATCCATGAAGGCGAAGGGCAGCTTGAAGTAGAGGCCCGGCTGGCTCTTGACATCCTTGATCTGACCGAAGCGCACAACGATCGCCTGCTGGCGCTCGTTGACGACGAAGACCGAGGAATAGATGCCGACGAAGACGACGGCGAGCAGGATCAGGATAACTGAGGTACGATTGTTGATCACTGGCCTGCTCCCGAAACTGCTGCGGCACCCGACGTCGTCGGACGACCGATTTCATTCAGCGGCAGATATGGCAGAACGCCCTGCCCGTTCTTCTCGTCGATGATGACCTTCTTCGACTTGCCGAGAACGCCCTGCATGGTTTCGAGATAGAGACGCTTGCGGGTTACGTCAGGCGCCTTGGAGTACTCGTCGTAGACGGAGATGAAGCGCTGCGCCTCACCCTGTGCTTCCTTGACGACACGGTCCTTGTAGGCGGCCGCTTCTTCGCGGATCTGCGCACCCTGACCGCGTGCCTTGCCGAGCACCTGGTTGGCATACTGGTTGGCTTCTTCGACGAAGCGGTCTTCGTCCTGCTCGGCGCGCTGCACTTCGTCGAACGCATCGGCCACTTCGCGCGGCGGTGCGGCGTCCTCGATCGCGACCGTGTTGACGGAAACGCCGGTACCGTAGGTGTCCATCGTTGCCTGGATCGTGCTCTTCACGTCCGCGGCGATCGCCTGACGGTTGTCACGGAAGATGTCCTGCGCCGGACGGCGGCCGACGACTTCGCGCATCGCGCTTTCGGCGACCTGCTGCAGCGTGTCGGACGGGTTCTCGACGTTGAAGAGGTAAGCCTTCGGATCGGTGACCGAATAAAGCACCGAGAACTGGACGTTGACGATGTTCTGGTCGCCGGTCAGCATCAGGCCGGAATTCGACTGACCGCTGGAGCGCCCGCCGATGTTCTGCTGCTGCTCGGTGATCTTGACGAATTCGACGGTCTCGAATGGCCAGAAATGATAATGCAGGCCAGGCATCGAGATCTCGTCCTTCGGCTTGCCGAAGCGCATCTCGACGCCGCGCTCGTCCGGCTGCACCGTGTAGATCGAATTGATCAGGACAAAACCGACGATCAGCAGGCCGATAATGGCAAAGACGCCACCATTGAAGCCGCCGGGAACGACGTTCTTAAGCTGGTCCTGGCCACGGCGAATGATCTCTTCCAGATCCGGCGGGCCGCCCTTGCCGCCACGCGGCCGGTTTGGCCCCTGACCCCAGGGACCTCCCTGATTGCCGCCACCGCCGCCGCCGCCCCATGGGCCACCGCCGCCGCCATTCTGATTGCTCCAGGGCATCAAAACCTCTCTTTTGAATACTTCCCACGATGAACGGCCGCGCCACCGCACGTTCGTTCATGATGTGAAACCGTTATAGGTATCACCCGCACCGCTTTCAACGCGATAGACCCGAGTTCACCGTAAATGGTTCAAAATAGTTGACGATCCGCCGCGTCAGGCTGTCGCACGCCGCTTAAACGTGACGAAATGCATGGCGTGGCTGTCCTTTTCACCCTGCGGCAGGTCCTCTTCGAAGACCTTCTCGAAAATGCCGGGATCGATATCCGGGAAGCGCGTATCGCCATCCACGGTCGCCTGCACCTCGGTCACATGCAAGATATCGGCACGCGCGATCGACTGGCGGTAGATCTCGCCGCCACCGATCACGCAGATCTCGTCCACGCCCGCAGCCTGCGCCTCTCGGCCCGCAAGCGCGATCGCCGCATCGAGCGACGGCACGGCGCTTGCGCCTTCCGCCACAAAATCCGCGTTGCGGGTGATGACGATGTTGGCGCGGCCCGGAAGCGGGCGCCCGAGCGAGGCCCAGGTCTTGCGCCCCATGATCACGGGCTTGCCGATCGTCAGCGCCTTGAAGCGCTTGAGGTCGGTCGAAAGCCGCCAGGGCAGATCGCCATCGCGGCCGATGACGCCGTTGGCTGCAACGGCGACGACGATCGATATCTTCGGATGAGTGGTCTTCGTTTCAGTCATGGAACCCGTTCGGTTTGCTGTCGATTTCTCTGGCCCGGTCATGGGCGGCCCGGTCCGTCACGACGCGGATGTAGCGATCGACGACCGTGCTTTCCGGCAGTAACTTGCGCATCCACTGCAGCGCGCTTGCTAGAAGCAGGTCGGCCGCGCTCATCGTTTCGCCGAGGAGATAGGTCTGGCGGGTGAGCACGTCGATCACATGGGCGCACATTTCGCTATAGAGCCGCGCCTGCGCCGGGTTGTTGATGGTCGCACCGGAGATATGGGCGAGCGCCGTCGGCTCGATCACGCCCGCATAATAGGCAAGCCAGGAGAGATAGGCGCCGCGCTCCTTGTGTCCGGGCGGCCGGCCGAGGCTGCTGTTGGGATGAAGGTCGGTGAGATATTGCACGACCGCGGCCGACTCCCAGATCACCGCGCCATTATGAATGAGCGCCGGCACCTGCTTGTGCGGATGCGGGTTGTTGTCGTCGGGCGCGCCGGATCCGTCCCAGCGGCGGATCGAGACGTAGCGGATCTCGTATTCCGCGCCCAGCTCCTCAAGCAGCCAGACGATGCGCGAGGATCGCGACAGCGGCGCATGGACGAGTGTGAGCATCGATACCTCCCTTGGACGACAGCCCTCCCCGGCCGCCCCTCAGCTTCGGATTGCCGGCCCCTGCGCTTGTGGGCGACGGAAGCACCTGCCCCGCCCGAAGGGTGGCGCGGCATCGGCATCGAGAAGAATTCAGAAATGCGGACCGGCCACCCGCAGCATCAGGATATGTCAGACGGCGATCGGCGCCTTGATCGATGAATCGGCTTCGTAGCCGACGAGCGTAAAGTCTTCGAAACGGAAGGAAAAGAGATCTTTCACGCCTGGATTGATTTCCATCCGCGGCAGCGCCTTCGGCGTGCGGGTGAGCTGCAGCCGGGCCTGTTCGAAATGGTTGTGGTAAATGTGTGCGTCGCCGAGCGTGTGCACGAAATCGCCCGGCTTCAGGCCCGTCACCTGCGCCACCATCATCGTCAAAAGCGCATAGGAGGCGATATTGAAAGGCACGCCGAGAAAGATGTCGGCCGAGCGCTGGTAGAGCTGGCAGGAGAGTTTGCCGTCGGAGACGTAAAACTGGAACAGGCAATGGCAGGGCGGCAGCGCCATCTCGTCGACCAGTGCCGGGTTCCAGGCCGAGACGATGTGGCGGCGCGAATTCGGGTTGGTCTTCAGGCTTTCGACAAGGCCGGCAATCTGGTCGATGTGGCGTCCGTCCGGCGCCGGCCAGGAGCGCCACTGGTAGCCGTAGACCGGGCCGAGGTCGCCGTTCTCGTCGGCCCATTCATCCCAGATGGTCACGCCGTTTTCCTTGAGGTAGCGGATATTGGTATCGCCCTTCAGGAACCACAGCAGTTCATGGATGATCGAGCGCAGGTGCAGCTTCTTGGTCGTCAGCACCGGGAAGCCTTCGGAAAGGTCGAAGCGCATCTGGTGGCCGAAGACCGAGCGCGTGCCCGTTCCGGTCCGGTCGCCCCGGTCGGATCCGTTGGTCATCACATGGTCGAGAAGGTCGAGATATTGCTGCATGGTCTGGCGCCGCCGATTCGTATTTTCCCTAAATTTAGGACGAAGCCGGCGGCGAACCAATGACCACAGGACGATTATCCCGGATAATTCGGCGAGGCGCTACAAGGTCTGCAGCTTGCCGAGGTTCTTGGCCACCAGATAATAGAAGGTGACGCGCGATTTCGACCGGTCCGCCGACATCGCCTTGACGGTGGCGTCGATCGCACTGTCCGCATCGGCGCCGCTGATGCCGAGCTTCTTTTCGCACCATTTCTCCCTGACCCGCTCGAGCTCCTTCGGATCCGAGGCCGAAACGAGCGACGAATCCCGGTTGCGAAGCGCAATGCCAAGGTGGCGCACGATCTTGTTGACGATCGCTTCGTCGGCGCCGCTGTCGTATTTCTGCACATCTGCGAGGTAGTCCGTCATGAGGCCTCCAGCTTGCTTTGCTTTTCGAAATTGCAGCCGGAGAATGCCGGCCGCGTGGCAGCAGCGGGAGTTTTTCACGGATGCCGGTCAAGTCAAGGCAGTTTGCCGCGAGCCAGTCCGGGAGAAAGTCATATATCCGACACATCCCCCTTTTCTTGGGGCCCGGAAAGACCTATATGAACTCTGCCGTCTTCGGGCGGCTATGGCAATAAACGGGCGATGAAATAAACCCATTGGACCCGGGGGCGGTACCCGGCGCCTCCACCAAAAACCGATCACGACCGATCGGCTTTTGATGGGGGCGAAATAGGATCGACAAGGGCGTAAAGATCGACTTTTTGCTCGGCATTGTACCACCGTTATCGGGCTAAACTTATAGTTGCAAACGACAACTATGCTGAAGCACGTCTCGCTGCTTAATCGCGGTGCGACACTTCAAATCAAGTCCTTCCGGGTAGCACCGTAAGGCGGGGTCCGAAGGCACCTGGCAACAGAAGCCTTCACCTTCTCCCCCGCTTCGAAATGGTCTATAGATGCTTGAATAATTGACTCGTCTGCTTCAGATGGGCAATGAAAAAGCCGACGGCTTGACGTCAGTGCCTGTAGCAGACTGCGGGCCGGCAGCAGACAGTAGATTGAGTTCGAGGAAAGACGGGACGCTCATGGGCCAGGACCACATCCGCTACGACATTCTGGCACAGGACGCACTGCGTAGCGTCATCCGCAAGGTCCTGACGGAAGTTGCCACGACCGGTCATTTGCCGGGAGAGCATCACTTCTTCATCACCTTTCTGACCGGCGCGCCGGGCGTGCGCATCTCGCAGCACCTGAAAGCAAAGTATCCCGAACAGATGACCATCGTCGTCCAGCATCAGTTCTGGGAGCTGAAGGTCACGGACGTCGGCTTCGAGATCGGCCTCTCCTTCTCCGACACGCCGGAACGTCTGGTCATCCCGTTCAACGCCATCCGCGGCTTCTACGACCCGTCGGTCAATTTCGAACTGGAGTTCGACGTGGCGGCCGGCGAGGAGGAAGAACAGGAATCGGCGGAGATCACCGCCTACCCCGTTCCGGAAGAAAATGCCGAGACCTCGGCCAAGGACGACAAGCCCACCGAGCCGAAGAACGGCGGAGGCTCCGTCGTTTCGCTCGATTCCTTCCGCAAGAAGAACTGATCCGAGGAGCCGCGGCTCATGACCGGCGACGTCATCAATCTGCGCCAGTTCCGCAAGCGCCGCGAGCGCACGGAAAAGGAAAAGCAGGCCGAGCAGAACCGCATCTCCTTCGGCCGTACCAAGGCCGAAAAATCCCTGACGAAGGCGCTGAACGACAAGGCGGAAACCCGCCTTGACCAGGGCCGCATCGAGCGCCCTGCCGCAGACGAAGGCGACGCCGGCAAGGACTGAGCCTGCAAAAGCGATTCCGGAGCAAGGACTTGCGGCGATGTCCGGACTCGATATGCCAATCCCTTGAATCAATCTCTAAGGCCGGGCGATGATCCGTAAGCATTCCGCGACGCTCCACGGCCACCGCACCAGCTTCTCCCTCGAAGACGCCTTCTGGCAGGAACTGAAGACGATTGCCGCAAAGCGGGCGATGCCGCTTGCCCAGCTGATCGCCGAGATCGACGACCAACGTACGCCCGACAGCAACCTCTCCTCGGCACTGCGCGTCTATGTGCTCGAATGGCTGAAATCGATTACCCCCCGCGCCCGACGCGCGATAGCCCGGCGACGGGCCCGGACCATGCCGCTTTGACCGAGCGGTGAGCGCCACAGTGTGGCGCAACAGCTGAAACGGTTTCGCCCGCCGAGCCGACCGCCAGCAACCGATTTCCGTTGATTTCGATATCGCTTACATAAAGATGGCAAGGGCGGTCATGGCAGCGTCTGCCGTCGTCGCGTATAGCTTTGAAAGCACGCCGTTTTCGCACGGAACCCTCGCAGCGTACTTGCGGGAGTGGCACAAGCGGGAGGCGTTTTATGAGTATCTCTGCGCGACTGGGCCTTGCGGCCTGCCTGAGCCTGGCGCCGCTCCTTTCGGCCAATGCTGCCGACATCACGACATTGATGGCCCCTGCGGCGCCGGTGGAAGAAACCGAAAGCGGCTGGCAATTCACCATCGCCCCCCACTTCTGGATGGCAGGACTTTCCGGCGACACTGCGCAGCTCGGCCTCCCGACCGTTCACATCGATTCCAGCTTCAGCGACATCTGAGCCATCTCGACTTCGCGGCCTCGGCCACTGCCGAGGCGCGCAAGGACCGCTTCGGCTCACCGACATCGCCTACACCAAGCAGTCGGGCGACGGTAAGGTGCGCGGCATCTTTACCGACACGGTGGACGTACAGTCGGAAACCTTCGCCGCCCTCATCGGCGTCGGCTACACGGTGTTCGAGGACCAGCAATCGCATCTCGACATCGTCGGCGGCGCCAAGATCTGGTCGGTCGACACGACGATATCGTTCCGCGGCGGGCCGCTCGACGGGGTTAGCCGTGACGAGGGTCGACGGCATGGTGGGCGTGCGCGGCAACTACTTCTTCACGCCGGAAATCTACCTGACCGGCCCTAGTCGGGGGCGGTGGCGCCGACATCGACTGGGACGTGGCGCTCGGACTTGGCTACCGCTCAACGATACGATCTCGGCAATTGCCGGCTACCGTGCCCTGGGCGTCGACTACGACCACGGCGGCTTCATCTACGACATCGTGCAGCAGGGCCCGATCCTCGGCCTGTCGATCCGCTTCTAAAGCCGGAGCCTGTCGCGACGGAGAACACCCGGCTGTCCCGCAGCCGGGTTCTTTTTACGGAATGTTACACACGCCCGCTCCGGTGCTCGGACAACGCGCTCAGCGAGAGCGGGCCTCCAGCAACGGCCATGCCGGCGCTCACCGCACCAGCCGGATCGCACCGGGATTGTTGATCGTGGTGTTGGCCAGCACCGCCTTGCAATCCAGCTTGAAGCTGCTGTTGCCGATCATGGTGATTTCCTGGGCGACAATGCGCACGCATTCACCGCCGGTCGATCCGTTGCCGGCATACTGGATCTCTCGCGATGCCGGCATGTAGATGATGCCGGCGAGCGACGAGGCGCTGTTGCCGTTGATGGTGGCGCTGGCCGTGTTGTTGCGCCCGGCGACGATCGAGAAGCCGGCCCAGTCGCCGGTCGTCGGCGCGCTGACCTGGAAAGTCGCCCCGCCGTGAATGTCGAGCTGGGCGCCGTTCAGGAGGAAGAAGGTTACCCCTTCGGCGGTCACCACGGACTGGCTGGTGAACTTCAGGCTTCCGCCGTCGATGATGTAGTTGCCGGGTCTCAGAAGAACCTTGCCCTTGATTTCGAGATCGCCATAGGTGCCAGGCTTCAGCTCGACGCGGTAGGTGTCGGGCGCGTTGTTCGGTGTCCTGCCGGTGCCGTTGCAGTCGCCGTTGCCGCCACCGCCGCCGACGAAATTCTGGCCGCAGCCGGCAAGGCTCACCCAGCCTCCCGTGGTCGGCATCTTCTTCGAGCGGAAGGGGTCGGGGATAGGCGCCACCTCCTCGACCGCCTTGCCGCAGGCAAGCTGAAGATTGGCGAGCGTCGCCGACACCTTGCCGGCGGCATAGAGGCACTCGGCCTTGAGCGTTGCCGAGCCGCTGAGATAGATCGACTGCGCATCGGTCGAGTTCGACGTGATCGTGCAGCCGGACGTGTCGACGCTCGCGCCGCCGCTGACCTCGAAGGCCCGGCTCGCCGTCGGGTGCAGCGCCAGGATGCAGGCCTCCCGCCCCGGCATGCGCGCGGCAACGCTTTCCCGGTCGATCGTATAGGGCTGCAGCCCGAAGAACAGCGGATTGTATTTAAGCGCATAGGCCGCCGTCGCCGTGGTCTCGACGCCGGCGGCGCCGAAGGCGATCTGTACCGGCGCAGCCGTCACCGACACCCCGCTCTCCGCGCCGATCTGGTCAACGGCCTCCGCCTGGCCGAAATTCGCGAAGAAAACGTTGTTGGCGAGATCCCTGGCACTGGCCTCGGTCTCACCCTCGCCGTAGGATTTGACCGCCGAAAAGGCAGCGGCATCGAGCGCCGTCTGCATCTTGGCGGCCTCGAGGTTGATCCGCGCCAGGTTGATGGCGATCGACGCGGCGCTCAGCAACGGCACCGCTATCAGCGCGGTCAGAACCGTAAAGTTACCCTTCTCGTCCGCAAGGATGCGGGCGGCTCTCTTCCTCAAATTGTAGCGCATCTCTGATCGTGGCCCCTCAGCAGACGGCGACGCGCCGCTCAGGTCAATCCGGAGCGATCGACGTCATCCTTCCCACGCGCCGATTAACGACGCGGCCCGCAAGCCGCACCCCCCTACCCCAATCAACGCAATTTGCTAATTTAGCGATCAATAGTGGAGGATGTGCTTCAGAATTCGTTAAAACTCTGTCGATCCATTCGCGCGCCACGATGCGCCGGACGAACGGCGGTTCGATGAACCCACCTTCGAAATCTGAAGCAGAAGCATGTCGCACAACGGTGCGCAGCCGTTTGCGATAACGGCATGCGAAGCTTCAAAGACCGAAAGCGCAGAGAGCGAGGCTAGGATTGCGACAGGCTTCAGGGGCCGCCAGCCAAGGATGGGATCACGGCCGCCTGCGGAAGCGGCGGCACATCTCCGGCCCCGAAAGCACGGGACCGTCGTGCTCCGCGCAATCGCCTGCTACTGCACCGTGACGTCGGGCAGGACGTCGAAGTTGAGCTTCTGTCCGGGAGGGGTGCCCGTGGCTCCGTCCGGTTGGGTCTGGGGATTCGGCCCCGTCTGTGGCATCGGCTGGCCCTGGACGGCGCTGCGCGCTGCCTCTGCTGCCCGGCGCGCGGCTTCCGCCTGCCGCTCCGCTTCGGCCTTGCGTTCGGCCTCTGCCCGCGCATCTGCTTCCGCCTTGAGGCGGGCGGCCTCGGCAGCGCCGGCAGCCCGCCGGCGTTCCTCGGCAACAGCGCGTTTGCGCTCCAGTTCCCTTGCCTCCGCCCGCGCCTTGTAAAGCGCAAGTTCGCGTCGCAGGCGCTGTTTCTCCAGCACGTTCGCCTGCAGGATCTCGACCCGCCGGCGCTCGCGCTCGAAAGCGCGCAGCGACAGGAAGTTCGCAAGATCGGCGACGTTGAGATCGACGCCCGGATCTTCCATCAGGCCGGCATAGCCGATGCGCACGCGCGGTTCGGCGCCGGCAAGCGCCTCGTCGCCGGGCCGGAAGGTCAGGTCGATGCCGGCGTCGATACGGCCCGCCGCAAGGTCCAGCGAAGCCTCGCCGGTCATCGCCGCGTTGCCGTCGCCGGCCGTCACGTTCTGCGCCCGCAGCACCCCGCCGGCGATGCTGAAGGGCGCCTTGACGACGCCGACCAGCGACTGGCCAGAGAAGATGGTCGCCTCCGCGGCACCCTTGATTGCGTCCGCCGAGATCTGCGTCTTCAGCGCATCGGCGGCTGCGATCAGCTGCGGCAGCGCTGCGCTGTTGATGCCGGCAAGCGTCATGCCGTTGAAAGTTGCCGTACCCGAGCCGCTTGCCGAATGGGCCATCGCTTCGGGCGTCGCGCCCGAAGCCTCAAGCGCCACGGAAAGATCGAAGGTCCCGGTCGCGACCGGCGTGCCCGCATGGGCCCAGCCCGCCTGCGCAAGGTCGCCGCCCTTGACGTCCAGGCGCGAGCGCAGGAAGCCAGAGCCGTTGGCATTGCCGATCTGCACCCGTCCGGCGAGCTTGCCGCCCAGCCAGTCGCCGGCCGCATCGGTGAGCGCGACCTCGTCGCCCTTCCATTCCAACTTGCCGGCAAAGCTCGTGACCGCGCCATAGACGCCCGGCCAGAATTTGCCCGCCTGCACGTCGAGCGCGACATTGAGGCCGGTCCAGGCCGGCTGCGCCAGGGCGCCCTTCGAGAAGGCCCCGTTCGTATCCTCGATCGGGCCGAGGATGCCCTCGCCGAGCCAGGCAAGATCGAGCGTGTCGAGCGTCAGCTGTCCGCTGGCCGCGCCGGGCGTCTTGCGGTCGATCGTCAGATTGCCGCTAAAGCCGTTATGGTCGGCCTTGCCCTCGACGGTGGTGAGCGCGATGGTTTCGGGCGTCGTCGCGATATCGGCAGAGACGGTGAGCGGCAGGCCGCTGCCCATCTGCGGCACGGCCACGCCCTGGAGCAGAAGATAGGGCTCCAGGTCCTCGGTCTGCAGCGTCACCTTCGCCTGACCTTCAAGGAAATGATCGCGGGAAAGATCGACGCTGCCCTTGGCGGCAAGCGACGTCTTCTCGGTGGTAAAGGTCACCGTGCCGTTCGCAGTTGGTCCGTCGGTGCTTTGCAGCTTGACCGAGAGAATGCCGTTGGCATCCGCATCAAACGGCAAGGGATCGAAACCCGTCTGGCCGAGCAGCAGCCGCGTCTCTGGGTTTTCGAGCGTCGCTTCCAAAAGCATCGCCTTGCCGGTCAGCGCCTGCGCCATGTCAGGCGCCTGGTAGCTGGCGGCGATCTTGGTGCCGTTGGCGGTCCCGAAGATGCCGAAGGTCGCCGGCGCATTGCCCTCCTTGTTGCCAGCCGTCAGCGTCACGTCGAACGCCGTGTCGCTGTAATAGGGACCGGCCTTGATCAGCTGCCTCAGCGCCGGATGATTGACCGCGTGGCGGCCGATCATTTCCAGGAACGGCGTCAGGTTCTTGGCCGCAAGCTTCATCTTGGCCGAAACCACGGGCTTGTCGAGGTCGCCGCTGGCCCGGCCGGAAAAGGCGAGCTGCGCGCCGGCAAGCGAGCCGATCGCCACGCGCTCGGCCTGGAGCTGGCCGTTCTTCAGCGTCAGCACCGCCTGCACGTCGTGCGCCTCCTCGCCGAAGGCGGAAAACTCGTCGGCGGAAAGATCGGCGGCAATCGCATGCTGCAGCAGCGTGTCGGTGGAAGCGTCGCCCGCCACCAGCCCGGTCAGCGCCTGCAGCGCTTCGAAGTCGATGCGGTTGCCCTTCAGCTGCAGCGAGAGGTTCGGTTGCTGGTCGGCGAAGGACTGCCGCTCGAGCCGACCCTTGAGGCTCGCCTCGTCGGCCGCCACTTCGAGGTTCTCGAACTGCTGCAATGTATCGGTCAGGTTCACCTTGGCCGAAAAGCCGGCGGTCCTCAGCTTGCGGATCGCCGGGTCGACGGAGCCCGCCAGCCAGTTGGCAAGACCGGAAGGCTGGTTGGAGGCAAGCAAGAGGTCGCCGCGGAAACTGCGCTGCCCCTTGAGGTTCAGCCGCCCCTTGGCTTCGAGCTGCGTGCGCCCCGGCAGTAGCGCCACGACATTGTCGATTACCCAGCCGGCGCCATCGGGCTGTACGTCGATGCGCACGTCGCGCACGGTTGTATCGCCGACGACGATCGCCGGCAGCTTCAGGCTGGCGCGGCCGGGCACCTGCGGGATGGGAATGTCGGCGGCGATCGCCAGCATGGCTTCGAGCCGCTGGCGCATCGAAATCGCCGGGTCGCGGCCGGTCTTGTTGTTGCGGCTCGGGCCGATGCGGCTGACGTCGATCTGCTGGCCGTCGGCGATCAGCAGGAATTTCTGGTCCTTGCCGGTATCGAGCGTCGCCTCGCCGGTGACCACATAGGGATCGTCCGACGGGCCGATTTCGAAGCGGTATTCCGGAACGCGGATACTCTCGTTGGTCAGCTGGAAGTTGCCGTTGATACGCAGCGGCGCCCGTCCGTCCGCATCCTTCGTCTCGCCCTGCGGCCGGTTCTCCGTCAGCGTGAAGCGGCCACTATAGACAGGCCTGAAATCGACGATACGCAGCGAGCCGTCGGTCTCGACGCCGAAGGGGCGCTTGTCGGGTGTCACGCGCGCCTTCAGGCTGAGCGTACCCGCCTCGTCCACCTCGTTGCTGGTCAGCGAAAAACTGCCGGCTTCGCCATCGAGCGCGGCGCGCCCCTCGACCTTCCAGGGCCCGGCCAGCGTGCGGGCCGAAATGTCTGCGGCAAGTCCGCTCACGCGGCGGGTGCGGCCGGTCTGTTCGTCGACGAATTCGATCTGGCCATTGGTGATCTCGACATTTTCGAGCACGACGGTCTTGGCCGGGATCGAGGCCCGCCGGCCCCTCGCCCAATCGAGCGTACCGTCCGGCAGCAGGCGCACCTTGGCTTTCGGGCGGTCAAGCTTCATGTCGAAGATCAAGGCTTCGCCGCTCAGGAACGGCGCAAGCTCTGCGCTCATCGAGAACTGCGCCACCTGGATCAGTGGGTCGCCATCCTCGGCAGCGCCGACGCGAACGTCGTTGAGCGTCACGGTCGGGAACGGGATCAGCCGCGCATCGACGCTTCCATGCACGACGACGGGCTTGCCCATGATGCGGCTTGCCTCACGCTCGAACTCCTTGCGGAAATCCGTCCAGTCAATGAACCACGGAGCGATCAGCGCCGCAAAGAGCGCAACGACCACAAGTCCACCGACGGCAAGCAGAATTCGCGAAAGCACCGTGCCTATATTCCCATATCAGTTCAGCGGCGCATGGCGCGCCGCGCATCGATTGGAGCGCCAGGACCTGGCGCCCGCCGACAGCGCCGTGTCCGGCACTGTAGCATCTTGATTTGCCGCATAAATCGCCGCGCGTCCATGCCGACATCGGAACTATGCAGTATCACACTTTCGCCCCGGCGCATCGCCCCAAAAAAGCGCAACGCCCGACGGTCACATTCCTTCTCCGCCTCAGGCGAAAATCTTGCCGGGATTGAAGATGTTGTCCGGATCGAGCGAGCGCTTGACCTGCCGCATGAGGTCGAGCGCATCGCCAAGTTCCGCCTCGAGGAACGGCATCTTGCCCTGGCCGATGCCATGCTCGCCGGTGCAGGTCCCGTCCATCGCCAAGGCGCGAGCGTTCAGGCGCTCGACGAACGCCTCGGCCCGCGCCACGTCGGCGGCATCCTTGTCGTCGAACAGCAGGCCGACATGGAAGTTTCCGTCGCCGGCATGGCCGACGATCGGCGCGGTCAGCCCGTGGGCGGCGCTGTCCTCCTGCGTTGCCGCCACGCATTCCGCCAGCCGCGAGATCGGCACGCAAACATCGGTCGACAGGATCGCCGCACCCGGGATCAGGCTCTTTTGCGCCCAGTAGGCATTGTGCCTGGCCTTCCAGAGCCGCGCCCGCTCCTCCGGATTGGTGGTCCAGAGGAAGTCGCTGGCGCCGAATTCCGAGGCGATCTCGCCAAACTGGCGCGCCTGCAGTTCGACGCTTTCGGGGCTGCCGTGGAACTCGACGAACAGCGTCGGCGTCTCCTGGTAGGAAAGGCCGGAATAGCCGTTGCACGCCTTCATCTGCAGCGCATCGAGCAGTTCGATGCGCGCCACCGGAATGCCCGACTGGATCGTCAGGATCACCGCATTGCAGGCGTCTTCGATCGTCGGGAACGGGCAGACGCCGCCGGAAATCACCTCCGGAATGCCCTGAAGCCTGAGCGTGATCGAGGTGATGATGCCGAGCGTGCCTTCGGCGCCAACGAAGAGCCGCGTCAGGTCGTAGCCGGCCGAGGACTTGCGCGCCCGGTGCGCGGTGCGGACTTCACGTCCGTCAGCGGTCACCACCGTCAGCGCCAGCACATTGTCCTTCATGGTGCCGTAGCGCACCGCATTGGTGCCGGACGCCCGCGTCGAGGCCATGCCGCCGATCGAGGCGTTGGCGCCGGGATCGATCGGGAAGAACAGGCCGGTGTCGCGCAGGTAGGTGTTGAGCTCCTCACGCGTGATGCCCGGCTCGACGCGGCAGTCGAGATCCTCGGCATTGACCTCGAGCACCTTGTTCATGCGCGAGAGATCGACCGAGATGCCGCCATGGGGCGCGTTGATATGACCTTCGAGCGAGGAGCCGGTGCCGAACGGGATCAGCGGCACCTTGTGACGGGCGGCGATCTGGACGATCTCACGCACGTCACCGGCGCTTTCGGCAAACGCCACGCCATCGGGAAGCTGCGCCGGAATATAGGTCGTCGTGTGGGCGTGCTGGGCGCGGATCGCCTCGCCCGTCTGGAACCGGTCGCCGAAGCGGGCGGAAAGCTCCGCCTTCGCCGCCGCAATCCCCGCCTCGTTTCTCGCGCCAGCCCTGATCGCCTTCAATGCCACGGAAAACGCCCTTCCTCTTGCATTCGCCGCGCTGCCTTTTCGATCTTCGGGAAGCGCAGTCATTTCAAGGCGCTACTGTGCAAATCGGAATCACTTTGTCCAGACGCTCGCCCACTTCCCGCTCACAGTAGCGCAGGAAAACGCCTGACGTGAGACCGGAGTGTCACAAGACTGTATGACAGCGTGGAAAACACCAACGCTGAAAAGCCGACACGATATGTCTCCGTTTGCCGAAATGTCATTTCCACACCGCGCCGCGCGGTGATCCGTTCGGGAAGTCCTTGCGTATGAAGGCCGAGCGGAAGGACGTGTGACGTGCTTGGAGAGATCGGCAGAAAGCGACTGATGATGCGGTTGCCGCACTTGAGGGGCAGCATCGCGTCGGCATCGTCAGATTGCATGATTGAGCTGTTCTGCAGCTACGAACTTGCGGTCAACATGCGGGACGCACTCGTGTTGGGCGGCGGCCGCCCGGATCTCGCTGACGAATACCGGCAGATCTGCCTCGAACTCGAAGAAGAGGTGGAGGTCGTGCTCTGCGCGACGGCGCTGGCCGTGCGGCGTGACGGCACGTAGCGCGGGCGGGCCGGTAGACAGAGGGCCTTGCAAACGAGCAAGCCGCGTCGCACCAGATTTGCCGTTGGCAAAAGGAACGCCTCAGACCGACCGAACTCCGCTACTGCTACGTATGAGAGCGAAACGGCGGAAAACACCTGCCGTTTGCCCGGCCTTGCGCTATGATATCGGCGTGAAGGAAGGAGAGGCAAATGCTGGGTCTCACCGCTTTGCTCACCGCGTCGGTCTTCTTCGGCGCCGCCATCTACATCACCTGGGCCGAACAGCCGGCACGGCTGCATCTCGACGATCGCGCCGCACTCGTGCAGTGGGTGCCGTCCTATCGCCGCGGCTTCGAGATGCAGGCGACGCTCGCGCTCATCTCGGGCCTGCTCGGCGCCGGCGCCTGGGGGCAGACCGGCCATGTCCTTTGGGGACTGGGCGCCGCGATCATCATCCTGAACTGGCCCTATACGCTGCTCTTCGTCCTGCCGGTCAACCGCCAGCTGGAGGCAGTCCGGCCCGAAGACGCCGGCAACGACAGTCGCGAGCTGCTCAAATATTGGGGCAGGCTCCACGCCGGGCGCAGCGCGCTTGGCGGCAGCGATCTTTCTCGTTGCCGCCTGGCTCGAATTGTAAGCCGCCCCGCTGACGGCCGTTTCGGTTAGCGCACTTCCATGGCGGCCGCTGCGTCCATCTCCTCGTGCAGCTTGCGCTCCTCGTCCGCATGCGGCTTGGTAAAGCGGGCAATGACGAGATAGGCGACCGGCGTCAGGTAGAGCGTGACGATCACCGCCAGGCCAAGGCCGCCGACGAGCACCCAGCCAAGCGCGATACGCGCCTCGGCGCCCGCGCCGCTGGCAAGCACCAGCGGCACCGCGCCGACGATGGTGGCGATCATCGTCATCATCACGGGGCGCAGGCGGATGTTGGCGGCATTCTCGATCGCCGAGCGCACGTCCTGGCCGCGGTCGCGCAGCTGGTTGGCGAATTCGACGATCAGGATGCCGTTCTTCGCCATGATGCCGACGAGCATCACAAGGCCGATCTGGCTGTAGATGTTCAGCGTGTTGCCGGTCATGATCATCGCAAACACCGCACAGGCAAGGCCCAGCGGCACCGTCGACATGATGATCAGGCCGCTGACGAAGCTTTCGAACTGGGCCGCCAGCACCAGGAAGATGATGACGAGCGCAAAGCCGAAGGTGACGAACAGGCCATTGGCGTTTTCGTTGAGCGTTGCGGCTTCGGCAAGCGGCATGATGCGGGAGCCCGGCGGCAGCAAGGGTTCCGCCATCTGCTCGACCATGGTCAGTGCCTCGCCAAGTGCCAAGTCGGACTTGAGACCCGCCGAAAGCGACACGGCGCGAAGCTGCGATTCCCGCGACAGCTGCGGCGCCACCGCCATCTCCTCGACGCTGGCGATCGTCGACATCGGCACGATCTTGCCGTCGCCGGCCTTGAGGAAGATGTTCTGCAGGTCGGTCGGGTCGTTGACCGGATTGGTCGAGGAGAGCAGCTTCACCGGATAGGATTCGCCGTCGACATAGACATCGACAACGCTGTTGCCGTCGAGCATGGCCTGCAGCGCCCAGGCGAGGCCGCCAATATCGACGCCCATGTCGGATGCGCGCTCGCGGTCGATGGTGATCGAAAGCTGCGCCTGGTTGGCTTCATAGTTGAGGCGGACGTTTTCGAAGCGCCCAGTGTCTTCCATCTGGCGCACCAGCTTCGCCGCCGCATCGCCGAGCTTGTTGTAGTCGTTGCCGACCAGCGCCACCTGCAGGCCGCTACCGGCGCCGCGAATGCCGAGACTGTTCGGCTGCATGGCAAAGACGCGAACCGAGGGGATCCGCCCGGTCACCTTGTTGATGTCAGCGACAATATCCTGTTGCGTTCGGTCGCGCTTGTCCCAGGGAGCGAGCGTCAGCACCATGAAGCCGCTGTTGACCGAACCACCCTGCCCGGAGATCGAGAAGATGTTGTCGATCTCGCCGGATTTGACCAGCGGCTGCAGGCCGTCCTCGATGCGGCGCATCTGGGCCTGGGCATATTCGAGCGAAACGCCCTGCGGCGCGTTGATGCGCATCATGATCTGCGAGCGGTCTTCGGTCGGGGTCAGCTCCGATTTCAGCGTCAGGAAGCCGGCAGCCCCCATGGCGGTGAAGAAGCCCGCGATGACGAAGACGATCAGCGGCGCGTTGAGGCAGGCGCGCAGCGTCACCCGGTAGAACCCGGCCGCCCGCGCACCGAACCGCGCCATCGGCCCCGGCACCGTATGCGTATCCTTCGTCAGCATGCGCGAGGCGAGCATCGGGCAAAGCGTCAGCGACACGAAGGAAGAGAGCAGGATCGCAAACGCAAGCACGAAGCCGAACTCCCGGAAGAGGCCTCCGGTCTGGCCCGGAAGGAACGACAGCGGCACGAAGACGGCGGCAAGCGTCGCGGTCGTCGCCAGCACCGCAAAGAACACTTCGAGCGTGCCGTGCACGGCGGCGGCCCGTGGGCCCAAGCCCTCGGCGCGACGGCGCACGATGTTTTCAAGCACCACGATCGCATCGTCGACCACGAGACCGGTCGCAAGCACGATGGCGAGCAGCGTCAGAATGTTGATCGAGAAGCCGGCGAGATAGATCGCCGCCACCGTGCCGATCAGCGCGATCGGCATCGAGATCGTCGGGATCAGCGTCGCCCGCCAGTCAAGCAGGAACATGTAGATCACGAGCGTCACGATGAAGACGGCGACGATCAGCGCGATTTCCACCTCGTGAATGGCGCCGTTGATGAAGACCGCATCGTCGCTGGTAATGCGGAGCTGGGTGCCCTCGGGCAGGATCTGCGTCTGGATCGTCTCGACGACCTTGCGCACGCCCTCGGAGATATCGACGGTATTGGACTGCGCCTGGCGCACGATGCCAAGGCCGATGCCCTGGCGACCATTGGAGCGCAGCGCTGTCGTGCCGGTGTCGGGCCCGAGCGTCACGGTGGCAACGTCGCGCAGCCGCACATTGTTGACGAGGATCAGGTTTTCGAACTGCTCTGGCGTCTGCAGGTCGGCCGTGGCGCGCACCGAGATGTCCTGGCTGGCGCTGGTCAGCTTGCCGGCGGGAACGTCATAGGAGGCATTGGCGAGCGCTGTCCTGAGGTTTGCGACCGTCACCCCGCGCCCGGCGAGCTTCGCCTGGTCGAGGTCGATGCGGAAGATCTTCTCCTGGTCGCCATAGACCGCGACGTCGGCCACGCCTTCGACGGCAGCGAGCCGGTCGCTGATCTCGTTTTCGACGAGCAGCGTCATGTCTTCCATCGACATGGTGTCGGAGGTGAGCGCGAGGCGCATGATCGGCTGGCTGTCGGCATCGGCCTTGACGATGCTCGGCTCGTCGACATTGTCGGGCAGCTGGTTGCGCACCCGGCCGAGCGCATCGCGGATGTCGTTGGAGGCCTGGCCGATATCGGTCGTGTCGGAGAACTGCAGCGTCACGCGGCTGCGACCGAAGGACGAGGTCGAGGAAATGTCGCGGATGCCCTGCACGCGCGAAACGGCGCCCTCGACCACCGAGGTCACCTCGCGGTCCATCGTTTCGGGTGCTGCACCATCGAGCGTCGTCGTTACCGAGATCACCGGCTGGTCGACCTGAGGCAGTTCGCGGATTTCGATGCCGTTCCAGGCCGCAAGGCCGGCAACGACGATCAGCGTGTTGACGACCAGCGCAAATATCGGCCGGCGGATGAAGAGTGCGGTGAAGCCGGTCTTGCCGCGCTCGCGGGCCGACGCCTTGTCGCCGCCTCCCCCGTGACCGCCGCCGTGGCCGCTCGACTGACTGTCGCCGCCGCTCACTTGGTTTCCTCCGCAACCTTCTGCGGTTCCTGCTTATTCTCGCGGCCGGCAATGCGCACGGCGCCGCCGTCGCGCAGGCGCTGCACGCCCTCGGTGACGATCTCGTCGCCTTCCTTGAGGGCAGCGTCGACGAGCACCTTGTCCGGGTTGCGCTGGATGATCTTGACCGGCACCTTCTCGCTCTTGTCGCCCGAGACGCGCCAGATATAGGAACCCTCCGAGCTCCACTGGATCGCCAGCGGATCGACGGTCGGATAGGTGTCGCCGTCAAACGCGACGGTCACGGAGAAGGACATGCCCGCGCGCAGCTTGTCGTCAGGGTTTTCGAGCCGTGCGCGCACGCGCAGCGTCCGGCTCGCCTGGTCGAGGCGGTTGTCGATCGCGTGGATCGCGCCGTCGAGCTTGTTTGCCGGCTCGGCAATCGCAAAGGCGGTGACCGGCTGGTCGACGCTGATCTTGTTGGCGAAACGCTCCGGCACCCAGAAATCGACGAGAATTTCCGAGCGGTCGTCGACGACGGCAATCGGCGTCGTCGTCGTGACGTAGTCGCCGACATTGACGGTGATGATGCCGACAACGCCCTTGGAGGGGGCGACGATGTCGCGGCGCTTGAGGTCGAGCTCGGCGGTCTTCAGCGCCAGTTCGGCGGTCTGCATGGCGATCTCGGCGTCGCGCACATCCACCGCCGACACCGCCCGCGCCGTGCTGAGGTTGCGGTAGCGCTCGACCTTTTCGCGGGCGCTGTCGCGTGTCAGCCGCGCCTGGTCGGCGGCGATCTTCTGGTCGTCGCTGTCGAGCCTGGCGATCACCTGGCCTTGCGCCACTTTCTCGCCGGAACGCACGAGGATTTCGGTGAGGTTGCCGGTTGCCGTCGGCGTCACGGTGACGGAATGGATCGCCTCGCCGTTGCCGATCGCGTTCAGCCGGTCGTTGACGACGGACGTGCCCGAGGGGCGGACCATGACGAGGATGGCATTGTTGCCAGCCTGCCCGCGGCCGTTGCCGCGTTCGCCGCCCGCGCCGCCTTCGGCGCCGGGCTTGGACAAGGCATCGATCAGCGGGTGCGAAACACCGATCGCCGCCAGCGTTTCACCGGCGCCGGGCACAAACCGCACCCAGACGCCTGCGCCCACGAGAAGCACAGCGGCGCTCACCGCAAGCTGTTTCCAAACCCGCATTCAAGTCTCCGAATTAAGCAAAAAACACGCCCCAGCGCGGCGCGGCCGGCGGTTCGTTCCGATTGCCCGGAGTATCCCTGTTCACGCGTGTCGGGGCAATGACAGAATACCATCATTACGCAATTGTAATAAAAGCGAATTTGTTGGCGGGATGATGACGCACCGACGCTTCGTTCGACGCTTCGCAGCTTTGTCCAGAAATTCAATAGACAATTACCATTTACAGCCGCCGACACTGCGCTATCCTGCAACCGCCGGCAGCGTCTTTCGGCCGGCTTTGCGCCTGTCTTCAGGCCTCTTGGGGGAGAGAAGTCGATGTGCGATGCCTGTGTCATGGAAACGGTGAAAGAGCGCATGCTCTCGCGCCGCAGCTTCTTCAAAGCCGCCGCGGTCGGCACCGCGGGCCTTGCCGCCGCAAGCGTGGGCGCGGCACCGCCGGCGCTCGCGCAGGGGCATTCAAGCGTCACCGACCTGACCCACGAACTGCACGAGGACTTCCCGACCTTCTTCGGCCAGCAGCAGTTCTTCCGCGAGGAAAAATTCAACTACGCCAAAGACAAGTTCAACATGTTCGAGCTGCGGGTGAACGAACACACCGGCACCCATGTCGATGCGCCGCTGCACTTCTCAGCCGATGGTCTCTCCGTCGCCGAATTGCCCGTCGACAAGCTGGTGGTGCCGCTCGTGATCGTCGATATCAGAAAGAAGGCCGAGAACGATGCCGATGCGCAGGTGACGCCCGACGATCTCAAGGCCTGGGTCTCAGCCAATGGCGAAATCCCGGAAAACGCCTGCGTCGCCATGCTGTCAGGCTGGGGCGCCCATTTGGGCACGGACAAGTTCCGCAATGCCGATGGCGCCGGCAAGCTGCATTTCCCCGGCTTTCACGTCGAGGCGGCCAAATATCTCCTCGAAGAGAGCAAGGCGGCCGGCATTGCCGTCGATACGCTCTCGCTCGACCACGGCCCCTCGCCCGATTTCGCCACGCACTATGCCTGGCTGCCGGAGGGACGCTGGGGGCTGGAGGCGGCAGCCAATCTCGACAAGCTGCCGGTGAAGGGCGCGACGCTCATCCTCGGCGCACCGAAACACCGCGGCGGCACCGGCGGCCCGGCCCGCGTCTTTGCACTGGTCTAGGTCACGGACTTAGGTTTTGGATGAAGCGAGCCTGACGGGAGCAAGGTGGTTCGCTTCCACGGCGAACCACATGCTCGCGATCGTCGACCAGCTCGACACCGGCTGCGTCACCATGGATCATGGTGCGCCAACACGACGCCGGTCTCGGAAAGGTCAACGGCGACGCCTGACGCGCCGAAGCACCCTACCCGCCAGCGACTTCACTGATCTGCACGATGGGCGCGATATCCGTATAGTTGGCGACATCCGCGGAGATCTCGGCGCGGTGCGGACCTAGCGCCTCCTGGAATGTCTCGAGGCACGGCGCGTAGACGTGGCACGCCGCGACGAACTGCGGCGCGCTTCCAGGCTCGCGCCCCGCAAGGCCCTTGTCGATCTCGTAGCGCAGACAGGCATCGCCGAGCCGCTCCTGAAGCAAGGGCATGTGGGTGGTGCGGTAGTAGTCGTGGTCGAACTTCGTGCCGCCATCGGCCGGATAGTAGACGCTCATCTTGATCATGGTCGGGCTCCTGTCTGAACGCCGCTCCGAGCGTCCGAAGCTACTTCTAGGTCACCGACCTATGGAGCACAACCAGCTTTTGGCTGGAACACGTTTGACGAGAGCAAGGTTGTTTTCGCTATGCTTTTCGAAGTGGGTGACGACGGCACGCACGTGCCTGAGTTTGCTGACGCAGGCGTTCGGCGAAGTTGGCGGCGGAAGACGGTGCTGAAGGCGGGCAGCGTTTCTGGGCGGCAACAATGCCGCGGGGCTGATCGAGCGCGGCAAAGGAAGGCGCCGGTTTGCGGCGGCCTGCCTTCGGGCGTATCTTGAGCGGCGGTACGGACAATGGCGGGGTCGTCATGGTGCCACGCGCTTATCGCCTGACATTTGCACTCCTCGGCGCGGGCCCGATTCTTGGCGGGCTGTCAAACCGTGACTGTCCAGGCGGACGACACGACCGGCCCGACCACAAAACTCGAAATCACCGGCATCCTGGACGACCACGGCAACCCCGACCCTGTCTTCAACGACAGCCGTTGCTGCGACCGGCGGCGAAGCGTTCCCGATCTGGCGCCGCTCACCATCGCGACTTCGGCCGAGGATCCCGAGAGCGGCGTGCGCGACATTGCCGTCTGGATCTGGGCGATCAAGCGGTGCCGCTACGACGACAGCACGGGCGATTTTCAGATCACGCAATCGACCGTCGCCGCTGCAGGCACGGCTTCGGGTACGTTTCCATCAGGCAGTTCCGTGCCGCTCAGCCGCGCCTCGACGGCAACTGTCCGCATGGCCGACACACCCTATGGGGCCTGCAACCCCAAGACCGTCACGAACGCCAGCGGCCAGACACGCGTGGTCGCCGCGCGGCCGACGGGCTTTTGCGGCCGCAGGGTCTTCATCGTCACGCAGAACGGCAACGCCTATCAGGGCTCGAGCAAGGGCGTGCTGTTTACGACGGGACCGTTCGGCGCGAACAATCAGCCCTGCAGCGAAATCCCCAACTGAACGCATCGGCGACGGCTCCTCAAACGCAACGCTGGCAATCGCTGCAACGTCGGCTATCGTCGTCGCATCAAGCGACCGGCCAGCCGGCGTGCCGCCACCAACGACAACAGCGAAGGAGCCCCATGAGCACCGTAACCCCGCCCCCAAATCCGGAAGCCCATCCACGCGTCAAGGCCGTGTTCGACGACATCCGCGCCACCCGCAAGTCCGATTTCATCAACAATATGTGGCTGTGGCTCGCCTTCGACCCGGAGCTTCTGGAACAGACCTGGCGCGACGTGAAGGCGGTGATGGCAACGCCGTCTGCGCTCGACCCGCTGGTCAAGGAGATGCTCTACATCGCCGTTTCCGTCACCAATGGCTGCGGCTACTGCGCCCATTCCCATACGGCGGCGGCAAAAGCCAAGGGCATGAGCGATGCCGAGCACGCGGACCTGCTCCGGGTGATCTCGCTTGCCGCTCGCACCAACCAGCTGGCGACCGCGTTGCAGGTGCCCGTCGATCCCGCTTTCGACAAAACGGCTGGGTGAAGCATGTCGCGCAAAAGTGTGAAGCGGTTTTGTGGCGACGACATGCGACAAACGAAACAGGCCCAAGAATAAGCGGTCTCGAAATCGCCTGTCTTTCCACAGGCTTGGTACGGCCAGCGCAGAAAACGGAATAAAAGAAGAACATCCTTTCTGGCCTTTCCCCACCGAATCACTACATTGAGCCGCATGATGAGTGGTTTCGACGACATTCCCTTCTTCGACGAGGAGCCGGCGCCGCGCAAGCAGCAGCCCGCCCCCGCAGGTGTTCCGGCAACTGGCGGCATTGCTGCGCGCGCCATGGCGGCGCGCGATCGCGCCCAGCCGCGCCCGGATTATCTCCAAGGCCTCAACCCGGAACAGGCCGAAGCCGTCGAGACGCTGGATGGTCCAGTCCTTGTGCTTGCGGGCGCCGGCACCGGCAAGACCCGGGTGCTGACGACGCGCATCGCCCATATCCTGACGACCGGCCGCGCCTTCCCCTCGCAGATGCTCGCGGTGACCTTCACCAACAAGGCGGCGCGCGAGATGAAGGAGCGCATCGGCGTGCTCGTCGGCCATGCGGTCGAAGGCATGCCCTGGCTCGGCACCTTCCACTCGATCGGCGTCAAGCTCCTGCGCCGCCATGCCGAACTCGTCGGCCTGCGCTCCGATTTCACCATTCTCGACACCGACGACGTGGTGCGGTTGATCAAGCAGCTGATCCAGGCCGAAGGCATCGACGACAAGCGCTGGCCCGCCAAGCAGTTCGCCGGCCTGATCGACGGCTGGAAGAACAAGGGGCTCGATCCCGCCCAGATCCCCGAGGGCGACGCCCGCGCCTTTGCCAACGGCAAGGGCCGCGAGCTTTACGCCGCCTATCAGAACCGGCTGTTGACGCTGAACGCCTGCGACTTCGGCGATCTTCTGCTGCACCCGATCCGCATCTTCCGCATGCACGCGGACGTGCTGAAGGACTATCACGACAAGTTCCGCTACATCCTCGTCGACGAGTACCAGGACACCAACACGGCCCAGTACATGTGGCTGCGGCTGCTCGCCCAGCGGCCGAAGGGCGTCCCGCAGAACGTCTGCTGTGTCGGCGACGACGACCAGTCGATCTATGGCTGGCGCGGCGCGGAGGTGGACAACATCCTGCGCTTCGAGAAGGATTTCCCGGGCGCCAAGGTGATCAAGCTCGAGCGCAACTATCGCTCGACCGAACATATTCTGGGCGCCGCCGGTCACCTGATCGCCCACAACGAGGGCCGGCTCGGCAAGACGCTCTTCACCGACCGCACCGATCCGGATGACGAGAAGGTGCAGGTGCACGCGGCCTGGGATTCCGAAGAGGAAGCCCGCGCCGTCGGCGAGGAAATCGAGCAGCTGCAGCGCAAGGGCCACAAGCTCAACGACATGGCGATCCTGGTGCGCGCCTCCTTCCAGATGCGCGAGTTCGAAGACCGCTTCGTCACGCTTGGCCTCAACTACCGCGTCATCGGCGGCCCGCGCTTCTACGAACGCCTCGAAATCCGCGATGCCATGGCCTATTTCCGCCTGGTCTGCCAACCGGCCGACGATCTCGCCTTCGAGCGCATCGTCAACACGCCGAAGCGCGGCCTTGGCGACACCACCGTGCGCACCCTGCACGACTATGCCCGCGCCCGCGACATTCCGATGCTGGCGGCCGCTTCAGAGATCATCGAGACCGACGAGCTGAAGCCGAAGGCGCGCAAAGCCCTGTTCGACGTCGTCACCGACTTCCGCCGCTGGCAGAGCCTGCTTGAAACAACCGTGCATACCGAGCTTGCCGAGCAGATCCTCGACGAGAGCGGCTATACGGCGATGTGGCAGAACGACAAGACGGCCGAAGCCCCCGGCAGGCTCGAAAACCTGAAGGAACTGATCCGCTCGATGGAAGCGTTCGAGAGCCTGCGCGGCTTCCTCGAACACGTGGCGCTGGTCATGGATGCCGAGCAGAACGAGAACCTCGACGCCGTCTCGATCATGACGCTGCACTCGGCCAAGGGCCTGGAGTTCGACACCGTCTTCCTGCCGGGCTGGGAGGAAGGCCTGTTTCCGCACCAGCGCGCGCTTGACGAAGGCGGCCGCTCGGGCCTCGAGGAAGAACGCCGCCTTGCCTATGTCGGCATCACCCGCGCCAAGCATCGCTGCCACATCTGGTTCGTCTCCAACCGCCGCATCCACGGCCTCTGGCAGTCGACCATGCCGTCACGCTTCCTCGAGGAGCTGCCGCTTGCCCATGTGGACGTTGCCGAAAACGAACAGTCCTATGGCGGCTACGGTCGCGGCGGCTACGGCCAGTCGCGCTTCGACAAGGCCGACCCCTTCCAGAACAACTATTCGACCCCCGGCTGGAAGCGCGCGCAGCAAAACCGTTCCGACGCCACCCGCGACAACTGGGGCACCCGCTCCGGGCACGCGGTCGAGCGCATCGGCTACGGCGAAAGCGGCCCGCGCGGCCGCACCATCGACGGCGAGCTGGTGGCGAAATCGACAGCTACCGAACCCTCGCGCTTCTCGGTCGGCGACCGCGTCTTCCACATGAAGTTCGGCAACGGCAACATCGCCGCCATCGAAGGCAACAAGCTCACCATCGACTTCGACCGCGCCGGCCAGAAGCGTGTGCTGGACGGGTTTGTCGAGAAGGCGTGAGACCTGGGTAGGCGCGGCCCGCCGCCCTCAAACCACCTTGCGATACACCAGAAACCCCGACTTCTCCGCCACCTTGTCGTAGAGCGTCATCGCCGTCTCGTTGGTCTCGTGGGTCATCCAGTAGACGCGCGGCGCGCCGATGGCCCGTGCCGCCTCGTAGACGCCCTCGATCAGCGCCCGGCCGACACCCTTGCCGCGCGCCTGCGCGTTGGTGAAGAGGTCCTGCAGGTAGCAGTTCGGCTGGATCATCGTCGTCGAGCGGTGGAAGAGATAGTGGGTCAGCCCGATCAGCCGCCCTTCGCTTTCGGCCACAAGCGCGTGAACGGGCTCATAGGCATCGAAGAAGCGCGACCAGGTCATCGCAGTGATCGCCGGGTCGAGCGCCGTTTCGCCGGAGCGGCCGTAAAAAGCGTTGTAGCCGTCCCAGAGCGGCAGCCACTGCTCGTAGTCGGTGCGGGCGATCGGGCGGATGTGAAGGTTTTCGGTCATTGCAAGATCCTGAAACGGGATGAAATCGAAGGAATAGCTGAAGCGGTGTTACCGTTTGGTCATCGCCGCGGTGATTGCCTGAACGTCGGTCATGATCGCATCGCCCATGAAGGCGATGTTTTCCATCGCGCGCTCGCCGGCCTCGTGATGCCCCGCCCCGCAGGCGTCGCGCACGACGACCGGCACGAGGCCGAGATCGGTCGCATGGCGCACGGTTGGGTCGATGCCGATTTCCGTGGCGATGCCGCAGATGGCAAAGGAAGTCAGCCCGAGGTCGCGCAGGATCATGGCGAGCGGCGTGCCCTCGAAGGCGGAAAACGTGATCTTGTCGAGGATCGCCTCGTCCGCGCGCGGCGCAAGTTCGGGCACCAGCTCGAATCCGGGCGTGCCGCGCAGGAACCAGGGATGCACCGCTTCCGGATTGTCCGTGCGCTGCCAGGCCATTGCTTGGCGCAGCTGGAAGGCGCCCATCAGAGGCTTCGGCATCGATAGATGCCTAAGAAAGATCACCGGAAATCCGCCGGCCCGCGCAGCGTCCAGCACCTTCAGCACCTTGGACAGTACCGCCGGGCCGTTCTTGACCTGATTGGTAATCCCCACCTGCATGTCATAGACGATGAGCGCCATCCGATCAGGCCGACAGAAATCCTCAAGCGTCTTTCCGATTTCCAGTTTCGCGGCCATGACATCTCCTCCGGGCACCTCCTCCGGCGCCCCTCTCCCGGCAACATCGCGCGCCGGGAATGTGGCGCGGCAGAAGGAGGCTTGCAAGACGATTTCGGCCGCCTCACGCAACTATTCGGATGCCTGGCCAAAGTCGCGGCAACCGGAGCCGAGCTTGACCGGAACAGGGATCAATCGCGCTCATCGCGCAGCCGCGCCTTCTCCATCAACGCAATTACCTCCTCGTCCGCCGTCTGCTCGAAATTGCGGTAGTAGAGCCCGACAGCACGGAAGGCAAAGGGTGTGGCGAGACAGACGACACGATCGACCTCGCTGCGCAATTCCGTGAGCTCACTTTTCGGCGCCACCGGAACGGCAAGCATGATGCGTCCCGCCCCCATGCGCCGCAGCGCCTTGATCGCTGCGCGCACGGTGCCGCCGGTGGCGATACCGTCGTCGACGAGGATCACGTCGCGGTCCCGGGGCGACGTCGGCGCACGGTCGCCGAAATAGAGGGTGCGGCGGCGCAGGATCTCGGCGCGCTGACGCTCGATCTCGGCCTCCAGATAGCCTTTCGGCGGGCGGACCAGCCGGATCGCTCGGCGGTTGAGCACCAGTTCCGGCTCCTCGCCGTCGACCAGCGCGCCCAGACCGAATTCTTCATGCCCCGGCGCGCCGATCTTCCGAACGATCAGGATTTCCAACGGCGCGGCGATATGGATCGCGATTTCATAGGCGACCGGCACGCCACCGCGCGGCAGCGCCATCACGAGCGGATCGTCAAGGCGCTCGCCTTCGACCGCGTGCGCCAACTGGCGCCCGGCATCCGCCCTATCCTCGAAGAGCCACGTTGCCGTGAACATGTCGCCTCTCCCGCCTTGTTTTCCTGCTCCATCATCGGCTTGAAAGGGGACGGAAATACCCGGCCCGGGGTTCAAATCGCACCGTCTGAAGAGCATCATCCGGGCCTACCCGCGCCACCGCTTGCGCGCGCCTCATCGCCTGTCGGCGCGCCCTCTCCCGGTTGATCCGGCGCCGCTGTGAACAACCGCGCCAATCCCGGCCAATCGCTAAAATTGCAACGGATTTCGCCGGGTTTCGTTAAGGCGCCATCGCTACCAATTGGCGTCACATATCTGGCTGAGACGCAAGCCGCCTTTGTTGATTTTAGCACGACAGGCCGTTTCGAAATGAGCTTTCTCCCTGCCATATCGATCATCGCTCTTTTGGCGATGCTCCCTGTGCTGATTTCCCTGCGGGCCTCGATGGTCGAGGGAGGCACGGATTTCGCAGCCGCCTGCGCCATCGCAGCCGCGGCGACGCTGTTTCTGATGCTGTCCGAGATCCCAGCGCTGCGGCCGTTGTCGCTGATCGGCATCGTCTTTCTCGTGGGCGCCTGCCTTTTCGTGCTCTCGGGCTTTCACCGGGCGCTCGGTGTCCTCCGGCCGATATCGACGCCGCTGGTCGCTGCCGCCTCGATTTCGGCCGTGGTGCTGCTGATTGCCGCCTTCGGCCCGCAGAGCGCGACATTGCACGCGCTGTCGGCCGTCGGCATTGCCGCCGCCTTCGTGCTGATCATCGCCGTCTGTTCGCAGCATCGGCGCACCGCGCCGGGGCCGATCGAGCGCCTGTGCGTCATCGGTTGCGCCGCCGTCGGCTGTTCCGCCCTGATCGCGGTCACGATCTTCTCGCCGATTGCCCACGGGACCGACGAAACCCCGCTGGCGTCGGCCAGCTGGGACTTCGCCTGCGTCGCGCTCAGGTACTTCTACCTGCCTGTGCTGTTCCTCGGCGTGATCCTGATGATCCAGAACCGGGTGATCACCGACCTCAAGAGCGCCATTGCCCGCGACGAGTTGACGGGCGCCTTGTCGCGCCGCGCCCTGCTCGACCTTGGACAACGCACCCTGGCCGTCGGTTTCGCGCGCCAGAGGCCCGTCACCTTCCTGCTGCTCGATCTCGACTATTTCAAGCAGATCAACGACCGCTACGGCCACGCAGTTGGCGACACGGCGCTCGGCCATTTCGCCGGCACCGTCGCTGCCTGTCTCGGCGGACGCGGCACGCTTGGGCGCATTGGCGGCGAAGAGTTTGGCATCGTCCTGCCCAACCACTCGGAGGACGCCGCATTTGCGGTGGCCGAGGAGATCGGCCGCACCGTGCGCGATACACCGATCGGCCGCTTCGACCGCCCGATCCGGCTGACGGTGAGCATTGGCCTTGCCGAAGCCGAGCCCGGCGATACGATCAGCGACATCATGATCCGCGCCGACATGGCGCTCTACGACGCCAAGGCCGACGGCCGCGACCGCTGCACCATCGCCGGCCGCTTCCAGCCCGAGGCCAGCGCACGGGCGCTTGCCGCCGCCGCCGCGCAGATGCGGGCCGCCGAAACCCGAAACCTCGAGCCGCAGCTTCTTCGCGGCACCGCCTGAGCCGGCGGCGCCTGAGCCGGCGGCGCCTTGTAAAGCGAACTGGCGAACCTATGTGAACCTCGCTGCCCGCGCACGTGTGTCCTTGGAGCTGCTCCGGTGAAAAACACGCGCGAATTCATATCGATACGGCGCCCTTGCGTGAGACGTCAGGCGCTGCAGGAGGACACCCATGTCGCGTTCGCTTCGTGCGCTCTTTTTTGCCGGCCTTGCCATCGCCGCCACCGCCCTGCCTGCCCGCGCCGAAACGGTGGGCGAAGTCGGGGTCGACTGGCTCGGCAACGACATCATGATCGATGCGGTCACCGACCCGAAGATCAAGGGCGTGACCTGCCATGTCACCTATTTCGACCGCAGCGTCATCGACCGGCTGAAGAACGGCAACTGGTTTGAGGATCCGTCGAACAATTCGATCGCCTGCCGGCAGACCGGCCCGATCGAAATCGGCGATATCGATCTTTCCAAGGAGGGCGAAGAAGTGTTTCGCGCCGGCTTGTCGCTCGTCTGGAAGAACCTGCTCGTCACACGGATCTACGATCGCAAGAACGACACGCTGATCTATCTGGCGCATTCGCGCGAATTGACGGATGGCTCGGCGAAGATGTCGATCACCACCATTCCGCTCTACGGCCAGACGGTCAATTGGCAGAACGGCAAGCCGCAATAGGAGCGGCCCCTGCCGCCGGGATCGGCGCGCAAGGCGATCGGTCAAGGTTGAAAGCGCCTGCCCCTTCGCAGGCGCTTCCGAAACCTCTTCGGTGCGGAACAGGGAGAAGTCTGGGAGCAACCCGTTCCGCTTTCGTGCATGCCTGAAGTGCCATGCGTTCAAGCGAACGCACAAGGACTTCCTGGCACATTCATTTCAAATCAACTGTCCGCTTCAAGCGTTTCCACTGGAGCGGGATAGTCTAGTAGGCCGTCGGCGGAACGATGCCCTGGTAATAATCGCCATCGCCGCCCTGGTATTGGCCATAGGGATTGCGGTCGCGATAGACCGGGGTCGGTGCTGCAGGTCTGTTGATGCTGCCCGTCGACATCGTGTCAACCGAAGCGGTCGGCCGCTTCATCGGCGTCATCGTCTTGTGCGTGTTCATCGTTCCGGGAGGGTTGTTGACGTCGATGCCCGGATAGTAGCTATCGGCCAAAGCCGGTCCGGCGATGACCATCGTAACGGAGAGCACGGCGGCGAGTTTCCTGAGAGAGATTGTCATAGGTTCAACTCCTGTTTGCGAGACAGGCACCCGGCCTCCGTTCGGGCACCAGCAACAATCATAAGTTAGTACAAGTATCGTCGCCGGCCGCATGACGTTTTGTCACAATGGCATCCCCCAAGCGTGAAGTTCATTGCCGAAGTTTAACTTGACCGTATCGTTCCAGAACGGGCGAAACTGGCCGGAAATCATGCCGAAATGCAAGAAAGCCCCGGCGCCGATGCGCCGGGGCTTTCTCAAGCGACAAACAAGCTTGCCTCAGGCGGCCTGGGCCAGCTCGTCGGCGATGACCGTGTCGAGGTTGAGGAAGCAGACCATGGTCTTTTCGAGCGCGACAATGCCGCGGCAGAAGGCGCGCTGCGCTTCCGGGATGATCTCCGGCGCCGGCTGCAAAGCTTCGCTCTTGATCGTCATCATGTCAGAGACCTGCTCGACGAGCAGACCGACAAGCTTGCCGGCGATATCGGTAACGATGATCGCCGAGCGCTCCGACGGCTCGGTCATCTTCATGCCGAGGCGGGCCGCCATGTCGATGACCGGAATCACCGCGCCGCGCAGGTTGATGAGACCGAGCACGTAGGGCGGCGTGTGCGGCATCGGGGTCACCGGCGCCCAGCCGCGGATTTCGCGGATCGCCATGATATCGATGCAGAATTCCTGGTCGCCGAGGTGGAACGACACGATTTCGAGATAGGCACCGGACTGCTTGATTGCGTTGCTCATGATCAGAATTCTTCCCAGTTCTCACCGGAGGCCGTCGTCGACGGCACCGAGCCCGGTTTGTTGCCGAATGCGCCCGCAAGCTTGCCCATCAGGGCCTTGGCGGGGGATGGAGTTGGAAACGAGGCCATTTTGGCCGCGCCGATCTTGCGCAGAGGCACCGCTTCGCTGGTGCCCTTGGCTGCCGGCCGCTGAACGGCTGAAACCGAAGGTGCTTTTGCCTGCACCGGTGCAGCTGTCCTCGTCGCCGGCGTCACGGGCGCCGGCGCCGCCGTCGGCATGGCGCGCTGCATCGTGTGCCCCTCGCGGAACTGGCCGACGAGGTCCGTCAGTCGCTCCGCGTCCTGCGCCAGTGTATGGCTGGAGGCGTTGGTCTGCTCGACCATCGCTGCGTTTTGCTGCGTCATCTGGTCGAGCTGGCCGACGGCCGTGCTGATCTCGTTGAGGCCGGTCGACTGTTCGCGCGCCGCCATCACGATCGAGGTCATCAATTCGTTGATGCGCGCGACATCGGTGCCGATCCGACCGAGCGCCTCGCCGGTCGCCTGCACCAGCTTGACGCCTGAGCCGACCTCGGTGCCGGAGCGGCCGACGAGTGCCTTGATGTCCTTGGCAGCACCGGCTGCCCGCTGCGCCAGCTCGCGCACTTCCTGCGCAACGACCGCAAAACCCTTGCCGGCCTCACCTGCGCGTGCCGCCTCGACGCCGGCATTCAGCGCCAAAAGGTTGGTCTGGAAGGCGATTTCGTCGATGACGTTGATGATCTTGCCGATCTCGTTGGAAGCGCCTTCGATGCGCGCCATCGCCGAGATAGCCTGGCCGACGATGCGGCCGGACTCCTCCGCATTGGTGCGGGTCTGGTCGACCATCTGGCTCGCCTCTTCGGCGCGCTGGGTCGCGGTGCGCACGGTCACGGTAATTTCGTCGAGCGCTGCCGAGGTCTGTTCCAGCGAGGCGGCCTGTCGCTCGGTGCGCCGCGCCAGGTCATCGGCGGCGGTGCGCATCTGCTTGCCGTTGGATTCGATCGAAAGCGCATTCTCCTTGACGCTCGAAAGCACCACGCGCAGCCGCTCCACCGTCTGGTTGAAGTTCTGCCGGAGCTGATCGAGGTTTCCGTCGAACGGCCGGTCGATGGCAACCGCCAGATCGCCGTCGGCCAGCTGCGTCAGCGCGCGGCCGAGAGTGTCGATCGCCGCCTGGATGCGGCGTACCGCCTCCTCGCGCTCGTGCTGCTGCTGTTCGCGCTCCTTCTCGATTTCGCGCCGGCTGTGTGCGGCACTCTGTTCGAGCGATTGCTTCTCGATCGCCGACAGGCGGAAGAGGTCGACGGAGCGCGCCATCGCGCCGATTTCGTCGCCGCGGTCGAGTGCTTCCAGCTTGGTCGAGAGTTCGCCTTTCTGGATCCGCTGCATGCCGTCGCGCAAGGACAGAATGCCCTGCCTGAGCGTGCTGCCATGGAACCAGAGCAGATAAAGCAGCGTCGCCATGGCAAGGAGGCCGGAGGCGAGCTGAAGCTGGAACGCCTGGTCGGAGGTGGCGCGCGCCTCGGCGACACGCGTCTGAACCAGCGTGGCTGCCGCCTCGGAGAGATTGGCGAGCGCTTGAGCGACCCGTTCGCCGGCGCCGTCGATCGCATCGTCGATCTTGCCGAAGTCGTCGGCCGAAGCCTTGCCCTCGATCAGCGCCTTCAGGTCCGTGCCGATCGCCTGACGCAGTTTGGCGACGTCGGCGTCAAAGGTCGAAAGCGCATCGCTGCGGCCGAGCAGGGCGGCCAGCGCCTTGATGTCGGTCGATTTCGTCTCGAGCAGCTTCAGGATCTCGGCGATGCTGGCGGCGCGCGCCGGCTGGATCGCGCCCTCCTCGCGGTCGATGATGCTGTCCATCGCATTGAGCACGAGATTGGTGGTCGCAAGCCGGACCTCGTCGACCGTGGTCAGCCCGTTCTGCGCGGCGAGCGCGCCTTGCAGGGCATCGTTGGCCTGGCGGCCCTCGTACCAGCCGACGCCGAGCACGGAGCCGAAACCGACGAAAGCGGCACCGGCAAGCGTTGCCAGCCGTTGGCTTACGGAAAGATTGCGCTTCAATGGGGAAGATGCGGCAGTCATAGACAGTCCATGCTCACGGACCCGGCGCGGGCCGGATCCTCCGTTAGGATCGATGCGGAAAACCGGGCTCGATCAAACCGGATGACCTCATGTCATGTCGGAGCACAACGCTCCCCCCGCGCTGGAAAAACACTGTCAAACAGACCTTAAACATTCGCTAAGGCGGGCGCCGATCCCCAGGGAAAACACGGGTATTTTCGAAATTGCGCATATTTGTTGCAAGCGCCGGTTTTCACGGCCTTGCGTGCACAATCGACCGGCGCGCCGGGCGCCGCTTTTCACCCCGCTCTGGTCGGGCCCATGCAGAACCACGGTCCGTCGGCAAGCACGTCCGCTTCCCCTTGCCGCCCGAACTGCTATGATGACGCCATGAACACGAAGACCGCGCGCTCGATCCGCCTTCCCCTCGCCGCAATCCTTGCGGCCGCGATCGCTGTCGTGCTGCTGCTTGCCTTCCGCGGCTGGATGGAGAACGGCGCCGAGATGTTCCTGGCGCTTGCCCAGTCCGGCCTTTCCTGGTGCCTCTAGCATAGACTAGCGTCGCCGAGACCGGACGCCGCCCCTGACCTTTAAGTTCTCCCGGACAGTGTTGACTCGGGAGATTGCCACACGGCCCCGTCTCCCCGTCATGAGGGGGAGAAGGTCGCGACAGCGGGCTGAGGGGCAGTTCCCGACCGCAATGCACCGCCACAACCTGCGGCAATTGTCCCATTTGCGCGGGGTCCGTGAAGGCGGTATCAAGGGCCGATCAACCGGACACGGCCGTCTTCGGCCCCAACACATCGGTAGCACGCATGAAAACCATCCGCATCGTCCTTTGGGCCGCCGTCGTCGTCATGGCGGGTATCCTGGGCTGGCTGACCTATGAAATGACCCAGTCGAAGCAACAGGCGGCATCCGGCCCCTTCGGCGTTCCCTTCACGCTGGTCACCCAGGACGGCAAGGAAATCACCGAGAAGGCCTTCACCGGCAAGCCGACGGCGCTCTTCTTCGGCTTCACCCATTGCCCCGAGGTTTGCCCGACGACGCTGTTCGAACTGAACGGTTGGCTGGAAAAGGTCGATCCTGACGGCACCAAGCTGCAGGCCTATTTCATCACCGTCGATCCCGAGCGCGACACGCCTGAGATCCTCGGCCAGTACGTTTCCAACGTCTCCAAGCGTATCACCGGCATTTCCGGCCCGGCCGACAAGGTCATGGAAATGGTCAAGGGCTTCCGCGTCTATGCCAAGAAGGTTCCGGTCGACGCCGCCAAGCCCGATGGCGACTACACGATGGACCACACCGCATCGGTGTTCCTGCTCGACGCCAACGGCAAGTTCTCCGGCACGATCGCCTACGAGGAGAACCCGGAAACGGCGGTCAAGAAGCTGGAAAACCTGACCAAGGGCTGAGCCCTTCGATCCTGACCTGAAGATGCAAGCGCCGGCCCCGTCCGGCGCTTTGCCTTTGCAGGGCAATCGTGATAGCGCACAGCACACGATTGCCGACGCTCGAGCGCACCCCTTCACGGCCTGGTGCGGGCGGCGGATTTGCCAGCCGAAGGACGGACCCTTGAGCGAGATCAGACTTTTCGTCACCACCACCGAGAAGCAGGCGGAAGCCGTGCTCGACCGCATGAGCGAGGTCTTCGGCGAAGAGGACTATGCCATCGGCACGACGGAAGTCGACGAGAAGCGCGACATCTGGGAAGCCTCGATCTACATGATGATGGTCGACGAGGAGAGCGTGAACGAGCGTCTCACCGAGGCCCTCTCCGAAAACTTCGCCCATCTGCCGATCGAGCGCGAAGTGCTGCCGGATATCGACTGGATCGCCAAGTCGCTCGAGGGTCTGGCGCCGGTGCGCGCCGGCCGCTTCGTCGTGCATGGGTCGCATGACCGCGACAAGGTCAAGACCGGCGAGATCGCCATCGAGATCGACGCCGGCCAGGCCTTCGGCACCGGCCACCACGGAACGACTGCCGGCTGCCTCGAAGTGCTGGCCACCGTCGCGCGCACCCGCACCGTTCGCAACGTGCTCGATCTTGGCACCGGCAGCGGCGTGCTGGCGATTGCCGCCTGGAAGCTGATGCACGTGCCGGTGCTTGCCACCGACATCGACCCGATCGCCACCCGCGTCGCCGAGGAGAACGCCCGCGTCAACGGCGTCGTCACCGGCATGACTTTTGCGACAGCACCCGGCTTCCACTCGACAGCCTTCAGCACCAACGGCCCGTTCGATCTCATCATCGCCAACATCCTCGCCCGCCCCTTGATGAAGATGGCGCCGCAACTCGTCGCCAACCTTGCCCCCGGCGGCTCGGTGATCCTGTCCGGCATTCTCGCCGAACAGCGCTGGAAGGTGCTTGCCCACTACAACGGCCAGCACCTACGCCACGTGCGCACCATCTGGCGCAACGGCTGGGTGACGATTCACCTGGAGAAGTGAGCGGGTAACGATTGGCGCTGCCCCTTACCCGGCCTGCCGGGCGAAGCGGCTTGCGGCGCCACTCCACTCAGAGATTAAACTCCAAATCACAACGACCGCCACCGTGCACCCCCTCCGCCCGCGTGGGAGGGGAATGGGCTACGGCCTGGGATTTGGATCGACATGAAAACTAGGTAGCAATTGCCGCCAGGATTTGCGGGTATTCGGAGGCTTTACACCGAAGGACGCTGGGTTTCTGTCAACCAATCAAACTCGACCAGTGCTTCGCGCTCGGCTAACGCCGCGCCTCCAAAGAGACCGAAGTCTCCATAAATCGGCTTCCAACCTTCAGCGATAAGTTCTCCGTCGATCACGTTTTGATACCACTCCTCAGGCTTGATAACGTACGCGCCGTCTTCGCGCTGAACGATCCAAACGCGCTTCAGGTTGTCGTTGCCCTGAAGAACTTTGACCCGTTTGTCTGTAGTCGCGGGCTCTCGCTGCATCTTATCCATCTCATCAAGGGCTGGGTGGGATTCATCAAACGCACCGGAAGCACGACGGAGAATGTCGGCTATGCGGTTTAGCGGGTTGCGGGAAAAACGAAAAGGCCGCCTCGTCCTTCATGACGGGCGGCCTTTCGAAACTAAGGCGATGCCAGAGGCATCGCCTGCTGGTTGGCTTGTGGCCAACCATGCCCGCGAGCCTGAGGAGGAGGAGTGCTCGAGCGGGCGTCTACTGTTCCGAAGCTGACCACCCTTGAGGGAGGAGGAGAACAGAGTGACCAACTATTCTCGGAACCGCAGCTTTTTTGAACCACCGGATGTTCGTCCGTGTTCGTTGAGGCGGCTTATAAACTATTATTCCGATAGAGAAAGAGTTTTCTGAGCATGGGTGCCATGCGCTGAGCGCATATGTATGGTAAATGGGCAATTGCTCTCTTACCGCAGCACAACTGCAGCTTTGCACGAACCGCGGATCAGGCCGCCATCGCAGGATATCGCCTCTTTCCTCCAAAGGGCCGTTTCCGCTAACATGGCCCATCTTTTCCCGCGGTTTGCCGCTCAATCTACCGGAATTCCCTCATGTTTCAGTCTTTTGAAGTCACCTCCACGCCACAGTTCGGCAAGGAGCGCACCGAAGCCCTGCGCGCGTCCTTCGCGGCCCTCGGCATCGACGGCTTTCTCGTGCCGCGCGCCGACGAGTTCCAGGGCGAGTACGTGCCGGCCTCGTCCGAGCGCCTGTCCTGGCTGACTGGCTTCACCGGTTCGGCCGGCGTCGCCCTCATCACGCAACGTGAAGCCGTCGTCTTCGTCGATGGCCGCTACGTCACCCAATTGAAGGAACAGGTCGATGGCGCGGTCTTTACCGGTGGCGACCTCATCGGCGAGCCGCCGCATCTCTGGCTGGAAAACCATGGAACCAAGGGCTTCAAGCTCGGCATCGATCCCTGGGTGCACACCGGTGCGGAAGTCCGCCGGCTGGAAAAGGCGCTCGCCACCCTCGGCGGTTCGCTCGTCTTCCTCGATCACAACCCGCTCGACAGGATCTGGACGGACCGTCCGGCTGCCCCGCTCGGCAAGGTGACGATCCAGCCGATCGAGCATGCGGGCACGCTCGCCAAGGACAAGATCGCGACGATCGCAGCCGGCCTTTCCAAGGCGGGCGCCGAAGCCGTCGTGCTGACCGACCCCTCCTCCGTCGCCTGGACCTTCAACATCCGCGGCTCCGACGTGCCGCACACGCCGCATCCGCTCGCGCGTGCGATCATCCACGCCGACGGCCGCGCCGAGATCTTCCTCGACAAGCGCAAGACCGGCATCGAACAGGAAGCCTATCTCACCCAGATCGCCGAGATCGCGGCACCGTCGACCTTCGACGATCGCTTGGCCGCGCTCGGCACTGCCGGCGCGTCCGTCATGATCGATCCGGACCTCGCGTCCTTTGCCATTTCCGAGCTGGTCCGCGCCAAGGGCGGCAAGATCGTCGAGGCGGTCGATCCCGCCCGCCTGCCCCGCGCCCAGAAGAACACGGCCGAAATCGAAGGCTCGACCCGCGCCCATCTGCAGGATGGCGCCGCCATGGTCGAGTTCCTCGCCTGGCTCGACGGCCAGCAGCCGGGCACGGTGACCGAGATCGCTGCTACCAACCAGCTGGAAGCGGCGCGCACCACCGTCGGCGAGCGCATGCAGAACCCGCTGAAGGACATCTCCTTCGACACGATCTCCGGCGCCGGCGCGCATGCAGCGATCATGCACTACCGCGTCAACACCGCCACCGACCAGGCGATCGAGGCGGGCACCATGTTCCTGATCGATTCCGGCGCGCAATACATCAACGGCACCACCGACATCACCCGCACGGTCGCCATCGGCGCGGTGCCGGAAGAGCAGAAGCGCTTCTTCACCCTGGTACTGAAGGGCATGATCGCGATCAGCACGGCCCGCTTCCCTAAGGGCTCGCGCGGCGTCGATCTTGATCCCTTGGCGCGCATCGCGCTCTGGAAGGCGGGCGCCGACTATGCCCACGGCACCGGCCACGGCGTCGGCTCCTATCTCTCGGTGCATGAGGGGCCGCAGCGCATCGCCCGTCTTTCGACGCAGGAACTGCTGCCCGGCATGATCCTCTCCAACGAGCCCGGCTACTACCGCCCCGGCGCCTTCGGCATCCGCATCGAAAACCTCATCGTCGTGCAGCCGGCAACGATGGTCGACGGTGGCGACCTGCCGATGTTCGGCTTCGACACGATCACCTACTGCCCGATCGACCGCCGCCTGGTGCTGCCGGCGCTGTTGACCGACGAGGAACTCGCCTGGTTCAACGCCTATCACGCCGAGACGCGCGAAAAGCTGATGCCGCTGCTGGCGAGCGACGAGACCCGCGCCTGGTTGAAGGCCGCAACGGAAGCGGTCTCACGCTGAGTCAGTCGCCGACCGACACAATAAAAAACGCCGCGCTCCTTGAGCGCGGCGTTTTTCATTTCCGGTATCGGACGTCGATTGGCCCTACATCACCAGGTGGCGGATCACCATCACTACGACCCAGCCGATGACAAGCATGCGCAGCGTCGAGAGGTTCAGCCCGAGCGCGATGGCAAAGGCGATGAACATAGCGATCGTGACGTCGAGCCCGCCATAAACGAAGGCCGGCGCGACGAGCGTGGTGAGAACGGCTGCCGGAACGGCGTTCAGCGCCGCCTCCAGCCGCGGCGGGATCTGCTTCATCTGGGTGATCAGGATGTAGCCGCCGACACGCGTCAGGAAGGTCGCAACGGCCGCGGCGACGATCAGATAGATGAGGTTCAGGTGCTGCGGATCCATCGTCATGCCTCCTTCTCGACAGCCGGCGCTGCAGCCTGTCCGCTTGGCGGCAGGATGGCGGCGAGCAAGATGCCGGCGAGCGCGCCGATGCTGACATGCCAGGGCGAGCCGACGAAATGCATGCCGGCGACGGAAGCCAGCCCCGAGACGATGACGATCGGCAGGAACCGGTCCCGCTTGCGGAAGCCCATGACAAGGCCCATGAAATAGACCGGCAAGAGCACATCGAGGCCGATTGCCTTGGGATCGCCGATCATCTGCCCGAAGATCGCGCCGACCAGCGTGTTGATGATCCAGGGAACGTAGATGATCAGCCCGAAGCCGAGATACCAGGCAAAGGTGATCGGCAAGCCGCGCTCACCGCGCTTCTCGGTCTCGGCATATTGCGGATCGACCAGCAGGAAGAAGGCGAGGAACTTCTGCCCGAAGGTGAAGTGCCGGACATATTTGGCGATCGAGGCCGAATAGAGCACGTGGCGGAAGTTGACGGCAAAGACCGAGAGCACCACCAGCCAGGGCTGGACATGGTTGCCGAAGAGCTCGATGCCGACCATCTGGCTGGCGCCGGCATAGACGGTCGCGCTCATGAAAACCGCATCGGCAATGGTAAAACCGTTATCGACCGCAAGCGCCCCGAACAGCGCGCCAAAGGGCGATGCTGCCAGCATGATGGGAAAGCCGCCGCGGACCCCTTCCCAGAATTCATCTTTTTTCATGGAAACCTCCGCCGGCCGAGGCGATGACGCGCCGCGCGGCCGGTGCCGGACTGATAGGCGCTTGCGCCCCCGGCAACAATTCAAATGCGCTGATACAATGATTGAATTTTATGATGCCTCGGCGAACGAGGCTTGAACAAAAGGCGCACCGATCAAGAAACCGGTACGCTTTGTCGCTTGGAACATGCGGCCCGCGCGGGCCAGCTGCCGCCTACTTCTTGACCTGGAACGTATGCTCGATACCGGGGAAGGTGCGCGCCTTCACCTCGTTTGCATATGCCTCGGCCGCCTTGGAGATGGCCGGTGCCAGTTCGGCGAAATGCTTGACGAAGCGCGGCTTGAAGTCGTTGAAAAGGCCGAGCATGTCGTCGGAAACGAGGATCTGGCCATCGCAGGCCGGCGATGCGCCGATACCGATCGTCGGCGAGCGCAGCTCGGCGGTAATCTCGCGGGCGACCGGCTCGACCGTCCCCTCGATCACGATGCCAAACGCGCCGGCATCGTCGATCGCCTTGGCGTCGCGGCGGATCTTTGCCACTTCCTTGTCGTTGCGGCCGACCGAGCGATAGCCGCCTGTCGTGTTGACGAGTTGCGGCATCAGCCCGACATGGCCAAGCACCGGAATGCCGCGGCTGACGAGGAACTCGACCGTCTCGGCCATCTCCGCCCCGCCCTCGAGCTTCACCGCGCTGCAGCCGGTTTCCTTGAGGATGCGCGCGGCACTGCGGAACGCCTGCTCCTTCGATTCCTGGTAGGAGCCGAAGGGCATGTCGACGACGACGCAGGCCCGCTCCGACCCGCGCATGACCGCCTGGCCATGGGCGATCATCATTTCCAGCGTGACGCCGACGGTGGTGTCGAGCCCATAGAGCACCATGCCGACGGAATCGCCGACCAGCAGGAAATCCACATGCGGATCGAGCAGCCGGGCGATCGGCGTCGTATAGGCCGTCAGGCTGACGATCGGGCGTTCGCCCTTCAGCGCTTCGATGTTGGCGGGGCTGAGACGACGCTTCTGTGACTGCACGCTCATGTCAGGCAACCTTTGCAAAGGACGCGGATTTCGGGGCGATCACACGGTTGTCGAGCAGCTTCGTCGTGCCGAAGCGGACGAAGAGAAGCAGCAGCACCGGCCGGTCGCCGATGGTTTCAAGCGTCTCCAGCGTCTCGGGATCGCGGACCGCCACGACCTCGGGCTTCGCCAGCGGCTCGCCCGCAAGGAAGGCGGTCACGGCCTTTTCGAGTGCCGCGACATCGTAGACGCCGGATGCGACGAGACGGGCCGCCTCATCGAGCGCCTTCGGCACGATCGCCGCCGCACGCCGCTCTTCCGCCGTCAGGTAGACATTGCGCGACGAGCAGGCGAGCCCGTCGGCCTCGCGGACCGTCGGCACGCCGATGACGGTCACCGGCTGGGCAAGGTCCTCCACCATGCGGCGGATGATCTGCAGCTGCTGGAAATCCTTCTCGCCGAAGTAGGCACGATCGGGCCCGACGATGTTGAAGAGCTTGGTAACGACCGTGGCGACTCCGGCGAAATGGCCGGGGCGCACCGCGCCCTCGAGCTCGCTGCCGAGCGTCGGCACGTCGACCGCAGTCTCCATCGGCCGCGGATACATGTCGGCCACACCGGGGGCGAAGAGATAGTCGACGCTGCCCGCTTCGAGCATCGCCTGGTCGCGAGCGAGATCGCGCGGATATTTGGAGAGGTCTTCGTTGGCGCCGAACTGCAGCGGATTGACGAAGATGCTGGCCACGACGATGTCGTTTTCCTCGCGCGCCCGGCGCATCAGCTCCATATGGCCGACATGCAGGTAGCCCATGGTCGGCACGAAGCCGACGGTCTGGCCGGCACGTTTATGCTCGGCAAGCGCTGCACGCAGCTCGGCGATGGTGGTGAACGTCTTCATCTCCGGACCCTCCAATCCGCGCCGGCGCCCTGCCCTTTGGGATGCTGGCGCGCTGCCTTCGGAGATGGTCGCGACCTGCTCCGTGAAAAGGCATTTGCATAAAATTCGGCTGCAATCCTCTATCTTGTGCAGCGCAAAAAAACAATCGGATTGATGACAGGTTGATGACGCGCGGCCGCGCTTGACTTCCACCGACAGCCTGTCACGGTTGGCCATCGATGCCACCTGCAACCCACGCTGGAGAGCGAGATGAAACCCTGCCTGCGCCTTCTCGGCCTTCTTGTCCCGACGCTTGCCTTCGCCGCGGCCGCCGAAGCCAAAATCCCGCTCGTCAACGCCACCTGCCCCGGCAAGATCGAGGTCCATGCCGACGAAGGCGGCCCGATCTACATCAATGGCAAGGAAGCGAAGCTCAAGGTGTTCAACGAGAACTACTACGAGGCCAAGGGTGCGGGCGTTACCATCTCGCTCAGCATCAATCCCGACGGCTCGCCGAGCGTGTCCTACACCGGCAAAGGCGGCGCCAACGGCATCTGCACCGTGAAGTGACAATGGCACCAAGCCGCGGCGCGCCTTCGAGCGCCCTTTGAGGCTGCACGCAGCCGCTAGCACCCGTCGATCCAATAGCAGCTTCGACGCAGGCCCCGCTCCGCTTGAAAACCTGAAGTTGCGCCCCACATCCGCCCGGCTCGAAAAAATCTTTGAGCCGATGTCGGGACCGTCGACCGGCGTTCGTCCTTAGGGCAACTCCAGGAAAAGTGCGACGCGGTTTTCCGTCCGGAGTTGCGTCAATCAAAGAGTTGGATCGCTTCGCGGTTTCGGAAAAACAACGAAGTGATCAGATCCGTAAAACACAAAATCCATTCCAAGGAGCATTTCATGCGCATGATTTTCGTAAACCTGCCGGTCAAGGATCTGAAGGCCTCGCGCGCATTCTTCGCCGCGCTCGGCTTCACCTTCAACGAGCAGTTCTCCGACGATACGGCCGCTTGCACTGTGATCTCGGACAATATTTTCGTCATGCTCCTGACCGAACCGAAGTTCCGTGACTTCATCACCGGCGAGATCAGCGATGCCCGCAAAGGCACCGAAGTCATCACCGCCCTTTCTGCCGGAAGCCGCGCCGAATGCGACGACATGCTCGCCAAGGCGCTCGCTGCCGGCGCCAAGCCCTGGAAGCCGGCGCTCGACTACGGCTTCATGTACGGCATTTCCTTCCAGGACCTCGACGGCCACGTCTGGGAGTTCATGTGGATGGACCAGGAAGCAGCCCAGCAGCAGGGCTGATGATCTCAGGCAGTACCCCGAAACCTTGCGCCTGCCGCCCAAAGTGGCGGGCGTTTTTGTGTGATGGAATGGTCGCAGTGCCGGCCAGAGCTTCCGGTCGGCGCTCGATTTGAGAAGAAAGCGGTCGGTAAATCCGATAGTTGGGACGGAATACGAAAGGCGAGCGGACGCAGCTTCGCTTGCAAGCATTGAGAATGAGGAACCCCATGTCCACGAAGGTCGAAGCCAAGCATTGGTCCAAAGTCGAGCTTCTGCACGAGACCGTGCGCAACCCGAACATCCATGTGCGCGGCACCAACAGCTACTACAGCAACGCCTGGACCGGTTCCTTCGAGGAAAGTGTGGTTCGCTACCTCTATGGCGACGACTACAGTCTAAAGGCCTGGGAGCCGCAATGGCCGATCGACCAGCTGCGGATCGGCGACTATGTCGCGATTGGCGCCGAGGCGGTGATCCTCATGGGTGGCAACCACACCCATCGCACCGATTGGGTGAGCCTATATCCCTTCCTCGAAGTGATCGGCGAAGCCTATGTCGGCAAGGGCGACACCCTCATCGGCGACGGCGCCTGGATCGGCATGCGGGCCATGATCATGCCGGGTGTGACGCTGGGTGAAGGCGCCGTCGTGGCGTCGGGCGCCATCGTCACGAAGGACGTTGCACCCTACACCATCGTTGCGGGGAACCCCGCCCGCCCCGTCCGCCAGCGCTTCCCCGCGGCCGATGTCGAGACGCTGCTTGCGCTCGGCATCTACCGGTGGGAACGAGCAAAGTTCGACGCGCTGCGCCGTTTCATCTGCGCCGACGATATTGCCGCCCTCAAAGCCGCCTCCGAAGAGTACGACAGCAGGCAGGCTTAACGACGCTCCGCCGATTGCCAACCGGCGGGGATCACCCGCCGATCAGCGCCAGCCACTCGTCCTCGTCCATGGTCGCGACACCGAGTTCGCGGGCCTTGTCGAGCTTGGAGCCGGCCCCCGGGCCGGCAACCACGATATCCGTCTTCTTCGATACGGATCCGGCCACCTTGGCGCCGAGGCTTTCCGCCTTGGCCTTGGCCTCGTCGCGCGTCATCTTTTCAAGCGAACCGGTGAAGACGACCGTCTTGCCGGCGACCGGGCTGTCGCTGGCGACCGGTGTTTCCGCCGCCTCCGGCGTCACCTCGGACAGCAGCCGGTTGACCACTTCGAGGTTGCGCGGCTCCTTGTAGAACTCGACGATGGCGCGGGCGACGACCTCGCCGATGCCGTCGATGCTGTTGAGTTCGTTCCAGGCGTCGCCCGTAAACGTCGAAGCCTCGCTCATCGCCGTGCCGAAGTGTTCATAAGTGCCGTAGGAGCGCGCCAAGAGCTTCGCCGTCGTCTCGCCCACATGGCGGATGCCGAGCGCGTAGATGAACCGCTGGAGCGCGATGGAGCGGCGCGTATTGATGGCGTCATAGAGCTTGCGCACGCTGACGCGGCCGAAGCCGTCGATGTTTTCGAGCTTGGTGAGCGACGCCTCCTGGCGCTTCTCCAGCGTGAAGATGTCGGGCGCCGTGCGGATCGAAAGCGTCGGATCCTCGCTTTCGAAGAAGAACTCGATCTGCTTGGAACCGAGGCCCTCGATGTCATAGGCGTTGCGCGAGACGAAGTGCTTGAGGTGCTCGACCGCCTGGGCGCGGCAGACGAAGCCGCCGGTGCAGCGGCGTACCGCATCCACCTTGCCGGTCTTCTCGTTGATGTCGCGCACCGCATGGCTGCCGCAGACGGGGCATGTCGTCGGGAAACGATAGGGCTCGGAGCCTTCCTTACGCTCGTCCATGACGACATCGACGATCTGCGGAATGACGTCGCCGGCGCGCTGGACGATCACCATGTCGCCGATGCGGATGTCGCGGCCCTCGCGGATGGGCTCGCCCGAATTGCCGAGACCCTTGATGTAATCCTCGTTGTGCAGCGTCGCATTGGTGACGACGACGCCGCCGACCGTGATCGGCTCCAGGCGCGCAACCGGCGTCAGCGCGCCGGTGCGGCCGACCTGGATGTCGATTGCGGTGAGCCGGGTAAATGCCTGCTCGGCCGGGAACTTGTGGGCCGTCGCCCAACGCGGCGAGCGCGAGCGGAAACCGAGGCGGGCCTGCAGGTCGAGCCGGTCGACCTTGTAGACGACGCCGTCGATGTCGTAGTCGAGATCCGGCCGTTCGCGCTCGATGTGGTGGTAATGTTCGAGCAGCGCATCGGCCGAGGAGAGCCGCTGCATCAGCGGGTTGACGGGGAAGCCCCAGGACTTGAAGACCTCGACCATGCCCATCTGCGTATCGGCGGGCATGTCCGAAATCTCGCCCCAGGCATAGGCAAAGAAACGCAGCTTGCGGCTCGCCGTCACCTTGGCGTCGAGCTGGCGCAGCGACCCGGAAGCCGTGTTGCGCGGGTTGACGTAGAGCGGCTTGCCGAGCGCCGCCATCTCGGCGTTGAGGGCGGCAAAATCCGACTTCGCCATGTAGATTTCGCCGCGCACCTCGACGATATCAGGCGCGCCCGCCGGCAGCGTCTGCGGGATCATGCCGATGGTGCGGATGTTGGCGGTGACGTTTTCACCGGTCGTACCGTCGCCGCGGGTTGCGGCCGTCACCAGCCGGCGGTTCTCGTAGCGCAGCGACATGGAGAGCCCGTCGATCTTCGGCTCCGCGGTAAAGGCAATCGAATTGTCAGGCAGCTGACCGAGGAAGCGATAGACCGAGGCGACGAAATCGCGGGCGTCCTCGTCGGAAAACGTGTTGTCGAGCGACAGCATCGGCCGGGCATGAACGACCGGCTGGAAGGTGACGGAGGGGGCGGCGCCCACCTTCCTCGACGGGCTGTCCTCGCGGATCAGCGCCGGAAAACGCGCCTCGATCGCGTCGTTGCGCCGCTTCAGCGCGTCATAGTCCGCATCCGAAATCTCAGGCGCGTCCTTGCCGTGATAAAGCGCGTCGTGGCGCGCAAGCTCAGCCGCAAGAAAGGCAAGCGCTTCGGCCGCTTCCGCTTCGTTGAGATTCTCGACGGGTTTCAATTCTTGGGACATGCGCGACAACTCCGGATTCGGAGTCGTTTTGTAGAGCAACCGCTGGGAAAGAAAAGACCGTCCGGCGCCGTCAACTCACGCGCCCGTGGCATTGGCCCTCCCCGTCGCGAGCCCGCCAAGCGGCCGGACATCCAGCTCGCACCAGCGTTCATAGCGCTTCTGATAGCGGCCGCGGATGGCCTCGAGGTCCTTTTTCTGGACGCCACGCTTGCAGTAGATCCATTTGCCTTTCGCCTCGCCACGCATAACCCGGCTGACCGGCTGCAGGCCGAACATCTTCAGGATCGCGGCCCCGCCCTTGTCCCAGCCGATGCTGTAGATGTCGATGCCATCGGGCGGGAACGTGTGGTGTTCGAGGATCGCCGAGACCGTCGCCCAGACGAGGATGCCGTTCTGCCGCCGACGCTCGGCACGCATGGAATCGAGCAGGAAGCTCAGGTTGAGGATGGTCGCGAGATAGACGACTTTCGCCTTTCGCGCCTGTGGGTGGGCGAGCAGGCCGCTCGCCAAGAGATTGTCGAAGGCATAGTGGCCCTGCAGGAACAGTTTGAAGTGGTTCTTCTCGAAGGCGTAGTAGTCGATGAAGCCGAAGATGTTCTCGTCGGGATCCTGGAGGCAGATCAGGCTGTAGGGATCGGAATGGAACGCTTTCATATCCTCTTCGGGATCGATCGCGCCGCTGCGAAACACACCCTGTGCCTTGCGGACCACATCATAGGCGACCGCCGTCGGCGCCGGGACGCGGACAAGATAGGAACGGTCCCCACGCGCGCAGGGCGCCACAAGCGCCAACGGCGTGGCTTCGTCCACGTTCGGCGGTTGAGGATCGGCCACCTCCTCCGCCGGCCCGAACTGTGAGGCACGTCTTAGCCTTGCGACAAGGGTTGCTGCAATCACGGCGATCGCAACGCACGCGACCACCCCGAAGCCGCCCAATTCCTGGTTCGCGTCCCTTATGGTCAGGATAAGGCCGGCATAGGCGAGCGCGATGAGCAGGATCAGTTCCGGATGCGCACGCATCTGCGCAAACCGGATCTCCAGTCTATGCTGAAGTTTCTCCCACATGATCGAAGTGCCCCAACCGCAGAGGAAATAGAACACGGGTGCAGCGGCGCAACAATTCAACCAAAAGGCTTAGGAAGCCCAAGCCCGTGGGCTCGGATGGGCACTCTGAGGAGATCGCATCCTAAAGCCGCCAATGTTTCCACTTGGCGGCAGGACGATCTAGCCGTTGCCGGAAAGCAGGCGAGCGGCTGCCGCCCTCGCCTCTTCGGTGATCGAGGCGCCGGCCAGCATGCGGGCGATTTCCTCGGTGCGCGCCTTGTCGTCCATGCGGGCGACACGGGTGGAAATCATCTCGGCCTTCTCGGCCGAAGGGCCCTTGGAGATCAGGAGATGCGTTGCCGCGCGGGCTGCGACCTGCGGCGCATGGGTGACGGAAAGCACCTGAACCGTCGCCGAAAGCCGCTTCAGCCGCTGGCCGATGGCGTCGGCCACCGCACCGCCGACACCGGTGTCGATTTCGTCGAAGACGAGCGTCGGCGCCGAGCCGCGATCGGCAAGCGCCACCTTCAGCGCAAGCAGGAAGCGCGAAAGTTCGCCGCCCGAGGCGACTTTCATGATCGGCCCCGGCCGCGTGCCGGGGTTGGTCTGGACGTGGAACTCGACAAGGTCGATGCCGTCGACCGTCGGCAGCGACGGATCGCTTTGTACCTCGACCATGAAGCGTGCGCGCTCCAGCTTCAGCGCCGGCAGCTCGGCCATGACGGCGTCGGAAAGTGCTGTCGCGGTATGGCGACGCTTTTCGGAGAGCGAGCGCGCCGAAGCGTCGAACGCTACCCGCGCCACGCCGACCTGTGCATCGAGCTGCTTCAACTTTTCCTCGCCGGCATCGAGATCGGCGAGATCGGAAATCATGCGGACTGCAAGCGCCGGCAGTTCCGTGACCGGAACCGAATATTTGCGGCTGGCGGCACGCAGCGCGAACAGCCGCTCCTCCACCCGCTCCAGTTCCTTCGGGTCGAATTCCGTATTGCGCAGCGCCCGCTCGACCGACATCTGCGCGTCCGAAAGCTGGTTGAGCGCTCCATCGAGCAGTTCGACCGTTTCTTCGAGCAGGCCCGGCGCCTCCTGGCTCTTGCGCTCGAGACGGCGCACGAGCGAGGCGATCAGCGGAACCGGCGACGCGTTGCCGTTGAGGAACTCCGAGGCCTCGTTGATGTCGCCGGCAATGCGCTCGGCCTTCATCATCCGCGCCCGGTTCTCGGCAAGCTCGTCTTCTTCGCCGTCGCGGGGGCTGAGCTTCTCCAGTTCTTCGACCGAGGACCGCAGGTAGTCCGCCTCGCGCGCGGCCGCCTCGACCCGCTCGCGGTGTTTCTTCAGGCCGCGCTCGGCATCCTTCCAGGCGCGATAGAGTTCGCTCACATGCGCCGCTTCGTCGGCCGTGCCGCCGAAGGCGTCGAGCAGCGTGCGGTGCGCGTCGATGTCGACGAGCGCGCGGTCATCGTGCTGTCCGTGGATTTCGACGAGCGTCTGCCCGAGCTGGCGCATCAGCTGGACGCTGATCGGCTGGTCGTTGACATAGGCCTTGGTGCGGCCGTCGGCCGACTGGACGCGACGGAAGATCAGGTCTCCGTCGTCGTCGATGCCGTTTTCCCTGAGCATCAGCCGCGCCGAATGCCCCATCGGTACGTCGAAGACCGCCGTCACCTGCCCCTTGTCGGAGCCGTGGCGGACGAGCGAGCCGTCGCCGCGCCCGCCAAGGGCCAGCGACAGGCTGTCGAGAAGGATGGACTTGCCGGCCCCGGTTTCACCGGTCAGCACCGATAGCCCGGCGTCGAAATTGAGATCAAGCCGTTCAATCAGGACGATATCGCGGATCGAAAGCTGGGCAAGCATCCGGGGTCATATCTTCCTAGAGGGCGCTGATTAAGATCAGGCGCCGACGAGTTTCTTGGCGGCACGCGAGATCCAGGAGTTGCCGCTTTCACGTGGCTCCAGGCCACCCGACTGCAGCAGCTTGAACGAATCGGAGTACCACTGGCTGTCCGGATAGTTGTGGCCGAGAACGGCGGCAGCGGTCTGCGCCTCCTGGGTCACGCCCATCGCGAAGTAGGCTTCCGTCAGACGGGCGAGCGCCTCTTCCACCTGGTTGGTGTTCGGGTACTGCTCGATGACGACGCGGAAACGCGACACGGCGGCAAGGTATTCCTTGCGCTCGAGATAGTAGCGCCCGACCTGCATTTCCTTGCCGGCCAGCTGGTCGCGGGCAAAGCGGATCTTCGACTTGGCGTCGTCGACATATTCGGAGTCCGGGTAGCGGTCGACGACCGCCTGCATGGCTTCGATCGCCTTGAAGGCCGGCTTCTGGTCCTGCGTCACCGCCGGGATCTGCTTGGTATAGGCGAGACCCTGGATGTACTGCGCATAGGCCGCGTCTTCCGACTGCGGATAAAGATTGAGGTAGCGGCCGGTGGCGTTGATCGCCTCCTGGTACTGACCGTTACGATAGGAAACGAAGGCGTTCATGACCAGCGCCTTGCGGGCATATTCCGAGAACGGATGCTGGCGGTCGAGCGCTTCGAACTTGCGCGCCGCCTCAGTCGTCTTGCCGGCATTGAGGTTGGCAAGGCCCTGATTGTAGAGCACTTCCGGCGGATCGGTCTCCGCCGTCAGCTTGGTGATGTCGATATCGGGATCGTTCTGGCAGGCGGTGATCAGGGCGCTGCCGGCAACAGCCGCGACAATGACGGCGGCGACGCGCGCTGACTTCTTCAAATCCACAGAAACTGCAAGAACCATCGGATATTCCCGTTCCACTCTGCGGGCATGGACCCCGCCAGACATGCGCTTTTAGAGCAAGTTACCTTCAGACCGCAACGTCATGATCGGTGATTCATGCAAATTTGTGGCAGCTCTATCATGAAAATGCCGGCCTTTCGGCCGGCGACTGGAGGAGATGATGACTTTTCTTGTTATGCGGACCAGGGCGCGAAGCCCGGAGCTGCCACCGCAACCATATCGCGCGCGCGGGTACGCTGGCGCGGGGTTGCCGTTTCGACGACTTCGTAGGCCGTCGGGTCGCTGAGCAGTGCCTTCAGCGCGTTGGCGTTCATCTTGTGGCCGCCGCGGTGGGAGCGGTAGCAGCCGATGAACGGCGCGCCGGCGAGCGAGAGGTCGCCAACCGCATCGAGCGTCTTGTGGCGCACGAATTCGTCGGTGTAGCGCAGGCCCTCGACGTTGATGACGGCGTTGTCGTCGGAAATGACGACGGAGTTTTCGAGCGAGGAGCCGAGTGCGAAGCCGGCGGCCCAGAGGCGTTCGACATCACGCATGAAACCGAAGGTGCGGGCACGCGACAGTTCGCGCTTGAAGACGGACGGCGTCATGTCGCCCTTCCAGGCCTGGCGGCCGATCAGCGGGCAATCGAAATCGATCTCAACCTCGAAGCGCATGCCGTCATAGGGCGTGAACTCCGACCAGGAGGCGCCTGATTCGATACGCACCGGCTTGACGATGCGGATGTAGCGACGCTTGACCGCAAGGGCGCGAACACCCACCAGCTCGATCGCGTCGATGAAAGGTTCGGAGCTGCCGTCCATGATCGGCATTTCGGCGCCGTGCACTTCGACCGTGAGGTTGTCGAGACCGAGCGCGTAGATCGCAGCCATGACATGTTCGATCGTGGCGATCGAGGTCGCCGGCGACATGCCGAGAACAGTGCAGAGATCGGTGTTGCCGACCTGCGAGGAAACCGCCTTGTATTCGCTGACCCGGCCGTTGGACAGGACGCGCTGGAAAACGATGCCCGCATCGGCTTCGGCCGGGTGGAAGGTGATCGACACTTCCGCACCGGAGTGAACGCCAATTCCCTTTAGCGTTACCGGGCTTGCAATCGTCGTCTGAAACCCGAGCAATTCGATTCCCATTCTCGTCACTTTCAATACCTGTGGCCGATGGCCAAAACCTGCTGGTGGACGCAACAATCTTCAGGGCACAAGAAAGATGCCCGAGAGTCCCGGCTCAACGACCGGTCCTCTGCGTTTCGAACAGACAGCGCTTGATCGAATCGCATGCGTCCCCAATTCCGAGTCTGAAAATAGGAGTTTGGAGGCACCATTCCAAATCACTGTTCGTTTCGCTTTGTTACGCATTTGCGACGGTCCGTAACATGGAACCAAACACCTGAAATGATGAACAAAATGCAAAAATGCCCGGGCAGTTGCCCGGGCATTCGGCAAGGTGAAGGAACGGGCCTTCCAATCAGTTCGATTGACGGCGCAGGAACGCCGGGATCTCGAGCTGATCATCTTCTTGCGGGCGCGCCTGCGGCGAAGCGCGACCGTGATCGTCAAGCTGGCCGCGACGCGGCGCATAGAGGCTCGCTTCCGGCGAGAGCGGCCGGCGCTGCTGGGAAGCAGCGGTCGGTGCGGAAGCCGTCATGTCGGCGGCTGCCGGGGTCTGTTCGCGTTCACGCAGGCCAAGCGAGCTGGTGATGCGGTTGAGCAGGCCCATCGGGCCGCGCTCTTCCGCGATCGGGGCAGCCGGCTGTGCGCGGCGGTCCATCTCGGCCTTTACGACCGGCGGGAAGTCTTCGACCTTCGGCATGCGAACCTGTTCCGGCTGCTGGCGCATGACCGGAGCGACGGGCTCCTGGCGCATGATCGGCTGCGGCTGGGGCTGAACCGGCTGCATCTGCGGCTGCGGCTGGCGCATGACCGGAGCGGCTTCTACCGGTGCAGCACCGGCGAAAAGCTTGCTCTGGGGACGAAAGTTGTCTTCGTGCATCGGCTGCTGAACCGGAGCCTGGGCCTGCACCTGGGCGGCGCGGGTGGCGATGTCGAGCTCGCGTTCCATTTCGGCTTCGCGGATGGCGGCGGCGATCTGGTCGGCGGTAGCCTGCTGCTGCATCGGCTGCTGAACCGGCTGGGCGACAGGCTGCTGCATCACCGGCTGGTGAACCGGGGCCGGCTGGTGCTGGGCAACGGCCTGCGGCTGCTGGGCCGGAACGGCGGCAGACGGACGGACGACCGGCTTTGCTGCTACCGGACGAAAGTCGGCGGAACGACCCGCCACCTCCGCGGCCGTACGGTCGATGCCGGTGGCAACGACCGAGACGCGGATGAGGCCTTCGAGATCTTCGTCGAAGGTCGCGCCGAGGATGATGTTGGCATCCGGGTCGACTTCTTCGCGAATACGGGTTGCCGCTTCGTCGAGTTCGAACAGGGTGAGGTCACGGCCGCCGGTGATCGAGATCAGCAGGCCCTGCGCGCCCTTCATCGAGGTTTCGTCGAGCAGCGGGTTGGCGATCGCGGCTTCGGCTGCGGCCAGTGCGCGGCCTTCGCCCGAAGCTTCGCCGGTGCCCATCATCGCGCGGCCCATTTCGCGCATCACCGAGCGGACGTCGGCGAAGTCGAGGTTGATGAGGCCTTCCTTGACCATGAGGTCGGTGATGCAGGCAACGCCCGAATAGAGAACCTGGTCGGCCATCGCAAACGCGTCCGCAAAGGTCGTGCGGTCGTTGGCAATGCGGAAGAGGTTCTGGTTCGGGATGACGATCAGGGTGTCGACCGACTTCTGCAGTTCGGCGATGCCCTGGTCGGCGAGCCGCATGCGGCGCGCACCTTCGAAATGGAACGGCTTGGTGACGACGCCGACCGTCAGGATGCCCTTGTTGCGGGCGGCCTGTGCGACGATCGGGGCTGCACCGGTGCCGGTGCCGCCGCCCATGCCGGCGGTGACGAAGCACATGTGGGTGCCGTTGAGGTGGTCGATGATCTCATCGATGCACTCTTCGGCGGCCGCACGGCCGACTTCCGGCTGCGAACCGGCGCCGAGACCTTCGGTGACGGCAACACCCATCTGGATGATGCGCTCGGCCTTGGTCATGGTGAGTGCCTGGGCATCCGTGTTGGCGACGACGAAATCGACGCCCTGGAGGCCTGCGGTGATCATGTTGTTGACGGCGTTGCCGCCACCACCGCCCACACCAAAGACGGTGATGCGCGGCTTCAGCTCCGTGATATCCGGCTTCTGCAAGTTGATAGTCATAGTCCCGTTCCTTCTGTTTTCTGGCCGCCTTGCCGAGCCGGCCAAATCTTTCAGTTTGTCTTCACAGGCCCCGTCCCTGTTCGGAGCCAGCCGTCACTCAAAAGCTTTCTTTCAGCCACTGGCCCATGCGGGCGATGCGGCCGTTGCCGGCGCCGAGCGCCGAGAACATGCCGCCGTGGGAGGCATGGGTCTCGAGGTCGGCGACCTGCGGATAGATCATCAGGCCGACCGCCGTGGAGAAGGCCGGACCCTTGGCAGCGGCCGGCAGCCCGGAAACCCCGAGCGGACGACCGATGCGAACATTGCGGGCGAGGATGCGGCGGGCCGCTTCCGGCAGGCCGGTCAGCTGGCTGGCGCCGCCCGTCAGAACGATGCGCTTGCCGACGATCGGGCTGAAGCCCGAGCGCTGGATGCGATCGCGGATGAGTTCCAGCGTCTCTTCGATGCGGGCGCGCACGATGCGCGACACGAGGGCGCGCGGCACATGCGTCGGCTGATCGCGGTCGTCCTCGCCGATCGGCGGAACCGAAACGATATCGCGCTCGTCGGCGCTGTTGGGCAGGGCCGAGCCATGCACGACCTTCAGCCGTTCGGCATCCTCGATGCGGGTCGAAAGACCACGCGCCAGATCCGTCGTCACGTGATGGCCGCCGAGGCTGACAGCGTCGGCGTGAACCAGCTTGCCTTCGGCAAAGACCGAGATCGTCGTCGTGCCGCCACCCATGTCGATCGCCGCACAGCCGAGCTCGACCTCGTCGTCGACGAGTGCTGCAAGACCGCTGGCATAGGGGGTGGCAACCATGCCCTCGACCGAAAGGTGAGCGCGGTTGACGCAGAGTTCGAGGTTCTTCAGCGCTGCCCGTTCGGCCGTCAGCACATGCATGTCGACGCCGAGAACGTCGCCGAACATGGCCAGCGGATCGCGGATGCCGCGCTCGCCATCGAGCGAGAAGCCTGTCGGGAGCGAGTGAAGGATGGCGCGGTCGGAGCGCAGCGACTGCTGGCCGGCAGCCGACAGAACCTTGCGCAGATCGTTGGCGTCGACTTCCTGGCCGCCGAGATCGATCGTCGCGGTGTAGACGTCGCTCTGCAGCCGGCCGGCCGAAACGTTGACGATCAGGCTGTCGATGGTGAGGCCGGCCATGCGCTCGGCCGCGTCGACGGCGAGCCGGACGACGCTCTCGACCGCATCGAGATCGGCGACGACGCCGTTCTTGACGCCGCGGGATTTCTGGTGGCCGATGCCGATGATTTCGACGCTATGCGTACGGTTGGGCAGGATCTGGCTTTCGGCGCGCGGCGTCAGCCGGCCGATCATGCAGACCACCTTGGTCGAACCGATATCCAGCACCGAGACGACATGAGACCGCTTCGAGGAAAGCGGCTTCAGGCGCGGCAGGCCAAAGCTGGAGGAACCGAACAGACTCATATGCGGCCTTCTTTCTTCTTTTCGGTCTCCTGCGCCTTCAGCATCTTGTCCCTCGCCTTCAAGGCAACTTCGCGCCGGGTCACTGCGTCCGGCGTCAACTGAACTGTTGTTCTGTCTTCAAGCCTCAGATCCACGGCAGCGATGTCGCGCTCGAGGAGCTGGTGCTGGCTTTCCATGTCGGAGAGCACCTTCATCGCCCGGGCGACGTCGTGCTCCGGCAGCTTGACGACGATGCCGTTGTCGAGGCGCAGGTCCCAGCGGCGGCCGGCCACGCGAACGAAGGCCTTCACCCGCGAGCGGATCTCCGGCCAGCGGGAAAACTCGTCGTAGAAATCTGCGGCCGCCGTTTCGGCGTCACGACCGACGAAGAGCGGCAGCGCCGCAAACTTGTTGTCGCGCAAGGGCGCGATCACGCTGCCGCTGCGCTCGATCAGCGAAAGGTCGGAACCGTGCTGCCAGATGCCGAAAGCCTTGCGCTCGGTGAGGCTGACCTCGATGGTGCCGGGATAGATCTTGCGAACGGTAACGCCCTGCACCCAGGGCATTTCCGCAATCAGCTTGCGCGCCTCGGCGATATCGAGCGCCACCAGCGACGTCGTGCCGTCGAGGCCGAGCTGCTGGAGAATGTCGATTTCCGAGGTCTGGTCGTTGCCTGAAACCTTGACGTCTTCGATCGCAAAGCCTGCGGCCGTGGTCGAGGCCTGTGCGAAATTCTGCGTGTGGCCGCCGAGCGACATGCCGTAAAAGCCGGTTGCCGCGAAGAAGGCGATTGCCGACAGCGTGCCGGTATGAGCGGGAAAACGAACGCGGCCAGCACCGAGGCTGACGAAGAAGCGCACGACACGACGAAGCGGACGCGGCAGTACGCGCGCGCCGTCCACATCGGCGGCGGCGGCGCCATCGAGGTGACGAACCCTCTTGCCCCTTTTGCCCCTCAACGCAAACACGACGCGTCCTCCACCATCCAACTCAAAAACTCACCGAAGCTGTAGCCGGCATGCGCGGCCATCTCGGGCACCAGGGAGGTCGGAGTCATGCCGGGCTGGGTGTTGATCTCCAGCCAGATCAGCTCGCCCTCAGCGGAGGAACTGTCATCGAAACGAAAGTCGGATCGGCTGACGCCCCGGCAACCGATTGCCTGATGCGCCTTCAGAGCGAGTGTTTGTATTTTTTGGTAAATATTTGGTGAAATCTGTGCCGGAATGACGTGGCGCGAACCACCTTTTACGTATTTGGAATCATAATCGTAGAAGGCGTGGCCCTGCGGGATGATTTCGGTGACGCCAAGCGCCTTGTCGCCCATGACACCACAGGTCAGTTCACGGCCGGCGACATAACGCTCGACCATGATTCGGTCGCCGTAGCGCCACTCGCTCGAGGTTACCACCTGCGGCGGATGCGACTGATCTTCCTTGACGATCACGACGCCGAAGCTCGAGCCTTCGGACACCGGCTTGACGACGTAAGGCGGCTTCATCGGATGCTTCGGACCGAAGGCATGGCGGTCCATGACCTGCGCATCGGCGACCGGAATACCGGAAGCAGCCGCTACGTGCTTCGCCTGCGCCTTGTCCATCGCGAGCGCCGAGGCAAGCACGCCGGAATGGGTGTAGGGGATCTCGAGATATTCGAGGATGCCCTGGATCGTGCCGTCCTCGCCGAACGGACCGTGAAGAGCGTTGAAGGCAACGTCGGGGCGCAGCGCGGCCAGCGTCTCTGCAACCTTGCGGTCGACGTCGATGCGGGTGACGCGATAGCCGGCAGCCTCCAGGGCATCCGCACAGGCAGCCCCGGACGACAGGCTAACCGGTCGCTCCGAAGAAAATCCGCCCATCAGGACAGCCACATGCTTGCCGTTCATTCAAACCCCCAGACAATACGCCACTATCGCAAGGTTTCCTTGCGTCTGGCTGGCTCCCGCCCTCGCGAGTCAGCTGTGCCATTGGGGTCACTAGAACGTCATTAAGGTTAACGAACCGTTTACTTTCGTTAACCCCAGTCAGGAAATGAAACGCCACCTGCAGGCGCAGGCGCATGTGGAAACAAGGCATTTTAGCGAGAGATCAAAGGGTTGCGGAGCAATCTTGAATCTAATGCATAAACAGAAGAAAAAAATGAAAAAACCCGCCGCATCGAGGGCGGCGGGTCCATGCGTGACGGTATCCTGACCTTGATCAGTCGTCGTCGCCGACGATCTTCCAGACGATGCCGGCGATCGCCGCACCGACGATCGGCGCCACCCAGAACAGCCACAGTTGCGACAGCGCCCAGTCACCGACAAAGAGCGCCTGCCCTGTCGAGCGGGCCGGATTGACCGAGGTGTTCGTCACCGGGATCGAGACGAGATGGATCAGGGTCAGCGCCAGCCCGATGGCGATGGGCGCGAAGCCCGCCGGCACCCGGCCATGGGTGGAGCCGAGAATGATGAACAGGAAGAAGAAGGTCAGCACCACTTCGGCCACCAGCGCCGCCGTCAGCGAATAGCCGCCGGGTGAATGCTCGCCATAGCCGTTGGCAGCAAAGCCGCCGAGCTGGAAATCGCCCTTGCCGCTGGCGATCACATAGAGGACGGCGGCAGCCGCAATCGCGCCCAGCACCTGGGCGATGACATAGCCGACAAGGTTCGACGCCGGGAACTTGCCCGCGACCGTCAGGCCGACGGAAACGGCCGGGTTGAAGTGACCGCCGGAAATACCGCCGACCGCATAGGCCATGGTCAGGACGGTGAGACCGAAAGCGAGGGAGACGCCCAGATAACCAATACCGACGCCGGGAAGAGCAGCAGCCAGCACCGCGCTGCCGCAACCGCCAAAAACGAGCCAAAATGTACCGAGAAATTCTGCTGAAAGCTTTTTGAACATGCATTCGCTCCTGAAAAACGAAGCCGATCGCTTCAGTTGCCCACAGTTTGCCACAATTTGATTCCCGTCAATCCGGGCTGTCGAGCCGCACCACGCGCCCGCAAAGCGTGAGCTTTAGCCGGCAGCAGGCCGGTTGGGCGCAACCGGAAAGCCAGCTCCGTGCGGCCGGCCCTGGGCCGCGCCGCGGCAGAAGATTGCTGCGCATGGCGGTGATATCGTTCGCACTTCTTACGGTATCAGGGTTTCGCCATGCCGAAACTTGCGTTAAGAGGCCCTCACCCGCCTCCCAAGACGGTATGAAATCCACATCAGGAATTATGATAATGACAGACGCGACAACCTCCCTGTCGCCGAAGGACAATGCGTCAAAGCACGCGGCAGTGAACTCCCCTGCCCGGGTGCTGTTCGCAAGCCTCGTCGGCACGACCATCGAATTCTTCGACTTCTACGTTTACGCCACCGCCGCCGTACTGGTGTTCCCGCACCTGTTCTTCCCGGCCGCCGATCCGACCTCGGCAATGCTGCAATCCTTTGCGACCTTCTCGATCGCCTTCTTCGCCCGCCCCTTCGGCGCCGTGATCTTCGGCCATTTCGGCGACAAGGTCGGCCGCAAGGCGACCCTGGTGGCCGCGCTCATGACCATGGGCATCTCCACGGTCGTCATCGGCCTTCTGCCGACCTATGCGTCGATCGGCGTCGCAGCCCCGCTCTTGCTCGCCCTTTGCCGCTTCGGACAAGGCCTCGGGCTTGGCGGCGAATGGGGCGGCGCCGTGCTGCTCGCCACCGAGAACGCGCCGGAGGGCAAGCGCAGCTGGTACGCCATGTTCCCGCAGCTCGGCGCACCGATCGGCTTCATCCTGTCGGCCGGCACCTTCCTCATCCTCGGCGAAGTCATGAGCAACGAAGCCTTCCTCGCCTGGGGCTGGCGCGTGCCGTTCATCGCCAGCATCCTGCTGGTTGCCGTCGGCCTTTATGTCCGCCTGAAGATCACCGAAACGCCGGAGTTCCAGAAGGCCGTCGACAAGCACGAGCGCGTGCAGGTGCCGATCATGGAGATCTTCCGCTTCCACAAGCGCAGCCTGGTGCTCGGCACTTTCGTTGCGCTTGCGACCTTCGTGCTGTTCTACCTGATGACCGTCTTCTCGCTCTCCTGGGGCACGGCGAAGCTCGGCTATTCGCGTGAGCAGTTCCTGGTCGTGCAGATGACTGGCGTCGTCTTCTTCGGCCTGATGATCCCGGTTGCCGGTATCCTGTCGGACCGCTTCGGCCGTCGCCTGATCCTGATCATCACCACCATCGGCATCGGCGTCTTCGGCCTGTTCATGGCGCCGCTCCTGGCGGGCGGCATCGGCGGTGCGTTCCTGTTCTCGATCATCGGCCTCGGCCTCATGGGCCTCACCTACGGCCCGATCGGCGCAGCACTCGCCGCCCCCTTCCCGACCTCGGTGCGCTACACTGGCGCCTCGATGACCTTCAACCTCGCCGGCATATTCGGCGCGTCGCTGGCGCCCTACATCGCCACCTGGCTCGCCACCAACTACAGCCTGGATTACGTCGGCTACTACCTGCTCGCCGCCGCCGCCATCACGCTTCTGTGCCTGGTGCTGTCGACGGAAGACGAGGTTTCGGCCTGATCACGACTGGCCGCGCCTAGCGCGGCCGATCACAACCAAGAAGGGCCGCAGCGGCAACGCTGCGGCCCTTTCGCTTAGCGGGTGCTGTTTGCGAAGCCTCCGAAGCCAAACCGATGACGATCGCAGCAGGCAATGGCCCGGCGCCAGCAAAGCGCGGATGGCTCGGTTCACTCCATGAGGTCCGGATCGTCGGCGCAGTCGCCGGTCATGGCGCAGCTAGAGCCGACCTGCCGCGTGGACTTGGGAAGACGCGCAATCAACTCGCAGCGATGCATCGATTCCGCAAGAATATTGTCGACCTCCGTGCCGTCGATCATGACAACGCCGTTTCGGATGGCTGGGTGAGTGCCGTTCGCGATCGTCATCGCGACGATGCGGATGGCAGCGTTGGCGTAGTGGCACGGCCCCATTGAGAGTGCGATCTGCTGCCAATCGGGCGTCGCGTTCGCTTGCTCCGGCTGCTCATAGAACTTTGCCAGGATGTCGAGGAAATCGCCATCTTTCATCCGGATCTGTTCGGCCAGCTTCGCAAGCTCGATCTGGTCGCCTGATTTTACGAGATCGGCAACCCTGGCTTCGAGACGCTGGGCGTCAGCACCGTCACCGAGCGAGGCGACGGCGGCTTGCAGACGCACCTCATCCATAGCCTTGACGGGCGCAAAGAACGCAAGATTGGCCAATAGGGCTGAAACGGCGAGCAACCTCGCATACGATAGTCTTTGCAAGCAACGCACTCGAGCTTTCTCCTCGACCGTGATTGAGCAGGCGACCCGGCACTCTGCAAAGGCGCTGGCAGCCGCTTGCCGCCCGCCGGAAGAACAAGAGGCCGCAGCGCTTCCGCCACGGCCTTTCAGATTACGTCTCGCAACCCAGCCTTAAGCGATGCCGCGGCCGAGGAATTCCTTGATCTCGTAGCCCGGCATGAAGGTGCCGATGCGCTTGATTTCCCATTCGAGCCGGACGCCCGAATGTTCGAGCACGCGCTGGCGAACGGTTTCGCCGAGATATTCGAGCTCGTAACCGGTCGCCTGGCCGGTGTTGATCATGAAGTTGCAGTGAAGCGGCGACATCTGCGCGCTGCCGATCATCATGCCGCGGCAGCCGGCCTCGTCGATCAGCTTCCAGGCCGAATGGCCCTCGGGGTTCTTGAAGGTCGAGCCGCCCGTCTTCTCGCGGATCGGCTGCACGGTTTCGCGATGCTGGCGCACGGCGTCCATGTCGGTGCGGATCTTGTTCTTGTCCTCGGCATAGCCTTCGAAAACCGCATGGGTGAAGATCAGGTCCTTGGCTGCCGCGGAATGGCGATAGGCGTAGCCCATGTCTTCATTCGACAGCACATGCTGGTTGCCTTGGCGGTCGACCGCATGGACCTCGACGACCCGCTCGCGGGTCTCCGCGCCATTGGCGCCGGCGTTCATGCGCAGCGCGCCGCCGAGCGAGCCGGGAATGCCGTAGTAGAAGTAGAAGCCGCCGATGCCGTGATCGAGCGCCATCGCCGCGATGTTCTTGTCCGGGCAGATCGCGCCCGCCTTGATGCGGTTTTCGCCGACGAGTTCCAGATCGCCAAACCCCTTGGCCGACAGCCGGATGACGACGCCGGGAATGCCGCCGTCGCGCACGAGAAGATTCGAGCCGACGCCGACAACCATGACAGGCACTTCAGCCGGCACCAGCTTCAGGAAGGTGATGAGATCGTCCGTGTCGTGCGGCTGGAACATGAGCTCGGCAAGACCGCCGGCGCGGAACCAGGTGACACGATCCATCGGCGCATCCGGCGTGATGCGGCCGCGCACGGCGCTGACGCCACTTCCGAGCGATTCCAGTAGTTTCTGACCGTTGACCTGTTTCATGCTCAATTTCCTGAAATATCCGCGAGTTCCTTAGGCAAGGCAGCCGCCCAGTAGGTGATGCTGCCAGCGCCCAAGAGAACCACAAAATCGCCGGGCTGTGCAATCTTGCTGACAACCGGCGCGATTGCTTCCGGACCGGAAACAAAACGGGCGTCGCGGTGGCCGCCTGCCTTGATGCGATCGACCAGTTCTTCCGCCGTAGCCCCCTGGATCGGCTCTTCACCCGCCGCATAGACCGGTGCGATCAGGATCGTGTCGGCATCGTTGAAGCAGGCGGAGAATTCCTGGAACAGGCTCGAAAGGCGCGAGTAGCGGTGCGGCTGGTGCACGGCGATGATGCGGCCCTGGCAGGCCTCGCGCGCAGCGCGCAGCACTGCCTTGATCTCGACCGGATGGTGGCCGTAGTCGTCATAGACGCGCACGCCGTTCGTCTCGCCGGTCAGCGTGAAGCGGCGCTTCACACCGCTGAAGGAGGCGAGCCCCTTGGCGATCGCTTCCGGGCTGACGCCGAGGCGCTGCGCAACGGCGATCGCTGCGGTGGCGTTCGACACGTTGTGGCGTCCGGGCATCGGCAGGCGCAGGTCCTTCATCGGGATCACCTGGCCGGTGCGGCGGCGGCGGATCTCTATGTCGAAGACGGAGGTGGCGCCGTCCATGCGGATGTTGTGGAAGCGCACGTCGGCCTGCGGGTTCTCGCCGTAGGTGACGACCTTGCGGTCCTCGATCTTGCCGACCATGGTCTGCACTTCCGGATGGTCAAGGCAGAGCACCCCGAAACCGTAGAAGGGCACGTTCTCGACGAATTGGCGGAAGGCCGCGCGCACGGCGTCGAAATTGCCGTAGTGGTCGAGATGTTCCGGGTCGATATTGGTGACGATGGCAACGTCGGCAGGCAGCTTCAGGAAGGTGCCGTCGGATTCGTCGGCCTCAACCACCATCCACTCGCCCTCGCCCATGCGGGCGTTGGTGCCATAGGCATTGATGATGCCGCCGTTGATGACGGTCGGGTCGAGCCCGCCGGCTTCCAGCAATGCTGCGACCATCGAGGTCGTCGTCGTCTTGCCATGCGTGCCGCCGATCGCGATCGCATTGCGGAAGCGCATGAGCTCGGCCAGCATCTCGGCGCGGCGCACGACGGGCAGGAACTTTTCGCGCGCGGCGATCAGTTCCGGATTGTCCTTCTTGATCGCGGTCGAAACGACGATCACCTCGGCATCGCCGAGGTTCTCGGCCTTGTGGCCGACGAAGACTTCGATGCCCTTGGCGCGCAGGCGCTGCACATTGGCGCTGTCGGACTGGTCGGAACCCTGAACCTTGTGTCCGAGGTTATGCAGCACCTCGGCGATGCCGCTCATGCCGATGCCGCCGATACCGATGAAATGGACCAGCCCGATGGTTTTCGGCATTTTCATGAGCGTGTTTCCCTGAATTTCTCGACTGTCAAACCGCTGGCAATAGCCTCTACGAGGGATGCAAGCAAGCTTGCAGCGTCCGGCTTGCCGGTTTCCCGGGCATTTGCCGCCATCTCGGCGAGCGATTGCGGCTTGCCGATCGCATCGTTGAGGATGCCGGCAAGACGGTCGGCCGTGAGTTCGCCTTGGGCGATCACGCGCGCGCCGCCCTTGGCGGCAAGCGCTGCCGCATTGGCCGCCTGGTCGTGGTCGAGCGCATAGGGATAGGGCACCAGGATCGCCGGCCGGCCGATGACCGCAAGCTCGGAAACCGTCGAGGCACCGGAGCGGCAGATGACGAGCTGGGCGCCGGCGATGCGCTCGGCCATGTCGGTAAAGAAGGACGAGACTTCGGCCGGTACGCCGAGCTTCTCATAGGTGGCGATCACGCCGTCCTTGTCTTCCGGCCTGGCCTGCTGCGTGACCTTGAAGCGCTGGCGAACCTCGTCGTCGAGACGGCAGATCGCCTGTGGGACCGCCTTGGAGAAAAACTGCGCACCCTGGCTGCCGCCGAAGACGACGAGATGAAACGGCGCGCCGCCGACGGCCGACGCATAGGGTGTCTTGGCCGCGGCAAGCACCGCCGGGCGTACCGGGTTGCCGGTCGTCACGGTTTTCGCGGCAAAGGCGCCCGTGCCCTCGGGCAGGAAGCCGCCGGCGATCGCCTTGACGCGCGAGGCCAGCGCCTTGTTGGCGCGGCCCATGACCGCATTCTGCTCGTGGATGATCGACGGCACGCCCATGCCGGTGGCGGCAAGCAGCGGCGGCACGGTCGGATAACCGCCGAAACCGACAACGGCCTTGGGCTTCAGCCGGGCAATCAGCTTGCGCGCGGCGCGCATGCCCGCCCACAGCGTCCAGAGCGATTTGACGACGGTCACCGGGTTCTTCGAGCCGATCGTCGCCGAGGGCACGACATGCACCTCGTCGGCCGGGAACTTGCCGGCGTAACGCTCGGCGCGGCTGTCGGTGACCAGATGCACCGAATAGCCCATGGCCTTCAGCTCATGAGCCAGCGCTTCTGCCGGAAAGAGATGGCCGCCGGTACCGCCGGCGGCAAGCAGGATGATGCCTTTAGTCATATTTTACTCCGCCGGCACACCGATGCCGGACCGAAACAGGCTGCGCTCCACGGCGCGCTTCTCCGGGCGGTGACGGGTCAAGGCCAGGATGAAGCCGGCAGTGACGCAGATCGCCACCATGGACGAGCCACCATAGGAGATCAGCGGCAGGGTCATGCCCTTGGCCGGAAGCAGTTCGAGGTTCACGCCGATGTTGATCATCGACTGGATGCCGATCTGGAGCACCAGGCCGGCGACGGCGAACCGGTTGAAGTCGTTGCGTTCGCGGAAGGCATGGTTGAGGCCGCGCATCACCAGGAAGGCGAAGATCATGACGATGACCATGCAGAAGACGATGCCGAATTCCTCGGCCGCAACGGAGAAGACGAAGTCGGTGTGGCTGTCCGGAATGATGCGCTTGACGATGCCTTCACCCGGGCCACGGCCGAACCAGTCGCCGCGGATGATCGCCTCGCGGGCCGTGTCCATCTGGAAGGTGTCCCCTTCGCCGGTCAGGAACTTGTCGATACGGGCCGCCACGTGAGGCAGCATCGTATAGGCGACGAAGAAGCCGCCGAGCGCAGCACCCCCAAGCAGGATGATCCAGAGCCAGGGCATGCCGGCCATGAAGAACATGCCGCCCCAGACGGCGGTCGTCAGGATCGTCTGGCCAAGGTCAGGCTGGGCGACAAGCAGGGCCGCGACGATGCCGAAGAGCAGGATGGCGAAGAGATTGCCGGGGATTTCCGGCTGGCGCGCATGCTCCGAGAACAACCAGGCGCAGACGACGACGAAGGCCGGCTTCATGAACTCCGACGGCTGGATCGAAATCCCACCGAACGAAATCCAGCGCATCGAGCCCTTCACTTCCTCGCCGATGAAGAGCACCAGCACCATCATGCCGAGCGAACCGGCAAGAAGCAGGATGGCCGCCCGCCGGACCTGGCGCGGCGAGAGGAAGGAAATGCCGACCATCACCACCAGCGACGGCAGAAGGAAGAGCGCGTGACGCCGGACGAAGTGGAAGCTGTCGAGGCCGATACGCTCGGCAACCGCGGGGCTCGCAGCAAACGACAGCATGAAGCCGACGCCCATCAACAGGATGAAGGTCGCCAGAAAGAACCTGTCGATCGTCCAGAACCAGTCGGCCACGGGGCCACGTTCGGCTCGGCTTACCATCTTGTCAGTCCCCTTCTCCGGCGCCCATCGCGCCCACGTCCGAAATCCCGCACCACCTTCCGCATCGACCGGCACGCCTGCGCGCCGGTCGAGGGATCAAATCAGCATCGTCACGCCTTCGATCGCGCGCACATGGCCGACGAAGGCATCGCCGCGTACCTCGAAGTTCTTATACTGGTCGAAGCTTGCGCAAGCCGGTGACAGCATCACCGCCGAACCGCCCGTCTCGTCGCTGCCGGCATCAGCCGCGGCATGCGCCACTGCCTGCTCCAGCGTGCCCGAGATCTCATAGGGTACCGCATCGCCGAGCGTCGCGGCGAAGGCCGGTGCAGCCTCACCGATCAGATAGGCCTTGGCGATCTTCGGGAAGAAAGGTGAAAGCGTCGTGATGCCCCCTTCCTTCGGCAGGCCGCCGGCAATCCAGTAGATGCGGTCATAACTCGAAAGCGCAGGCGCCGCCGCATCCGCGTTGGTCGCCTTGCTGTCGTTGACGAAAACCACCGCGCCCTTGCGGCCGACCGGCTGCATGCGGTGCTTGAGACCGGGGAAACTCTTCAGGCCCGCGTGGATTTCCGCAGCGCTGACGCCGACCGCAAGGCAGGCGGCAATCGCAGCTGCCGCGTTCTGGGAGTTGTGACCGCCGCGCAGCGTCTGGATACCGTCGAGATCGACGAACAGGCTGGACGTGCCGCCCTCGGCCTTCAGGATGCGCGAGCCCTCGGCATAAAGGCCGCTTGCCAGCACATGGCGGCGCGAAATGCGCACGGTCTTGGTACCGGCGCGCTCGACGCGATCGGCGATCAGCGCCGAAAAACTGTCGTCGACGCCGACGATCGCCGTGCCGCTGCCGGCAACCAGCCGTTCCTTGATGTCGGCGTAATGCTGCATCGTGCCGTGGCGATCGAGATGATCCGGCGTGAGATTGAGCAGAATGCCTGCGGTCGGGTTCAGCGTCGGCGCCAGATCGATCTGGTAGGACGAGCACTCGACCACGTAGAAGCGTCCGGCCTTCGGCGGATCAAGCGTCAGCACCGCGGTGCCGATATTGCCGCCGAGCTGGGTGTCGCGGCCGCTCTCGCGCAGGATATGGGCGATCAGCGCCGTCGTCGTCGACTTGCCGTTGGTGCCGGTAATCGCGATGAAGGGGCAATCGGGCGCATGCGCACGGCGCTCGCGCACGAAAAGTTCGACGTCGCCGATGATCTCGACGCCCGCCGCATGGGCGAGATCCACGGTCCAGTGGGGCTTCGGATGCGTCAGCGGCACGCCGGGCGAAAGCACGAAGGCGGCAAAGGCCGCCCAGTCGACCGTGCGCAGGTCCGCCGTCGGCACGCCTGCGGCAGAAGCCTTGGCGACGCTGTCCGGGTTGTCGTCCCAGGCAGTGACCGCGGCGCCACCGGCAACGAGCGCCTCAGCCGTGGCCAGCCCCGAACCGCCGAGACCAAAGAGAGCGACTTTCCTGCCCTTGAAGGAAGTGACCGGGATCATCGTCCGCTCACCGCAGCTTGAGGGTGGAGAGGCCGACCATCGCCAGGATAACGGCGATGATCCAGAAGCGGATCACGACCTGGCTTTCGGTCCAGCCCTTCTTTTCGAAGTGGTGGTGGATCGGCGCCATCAGGAAGACGCGGCGGCCGGTGCGCTTGAACCAGAAGACCTGAATGATGACCGACAGGGTCTCCATGACGAAGAGGCCGCCGATGATGATCATGACGATCTCGTGCTTGACGGCGACGGCAACGGTGCCGATCAGGCCGCCGAGCGCCAGCGAGCCGGTGTCGCCCATGAAGATGGCGGCCGGCGGTGCGTTGAACCAGAGGAAGCCGAGGCCGGCGCCGATGACGGCGCCGAGGATGACGGCAAGCTCGCCGGTGCCAGGCACGAAATGGATCTGCAGGTAGTTGGCGAAGACGGCGTTACCGGCAAGGTACGCGATCAGGCCGAAGGCGGCAGCGGCGATCATCACAGGCACGATCGCGAGACCGTCGAGACCATCGGTCAGGTTTACGGCATTGCCGGCGCCGACGATGACGAAGCCGCCGAACAGCACGAAGAAATAGCCGAGATTGACGATCAGGTCCTTGAAGAAGGGGAAAGTGACGGAGGAGCCGAAGGTGGAGCCGGACGGGCCGCTCGAGAGCGAGGCCTGCATCATAAAGAACACGGCGATCGCCGCGATCACGAACTCGATGCCGAGGCGCGCCTTGCCGGAAAAGCCCTTGTCCGACTGCTTCGTAACCTTGAGGTAATCATCGTAGAAGCCAATGGCGCCGAAGCCGAGCGTAACGAGCAGCGTCGAGACCACGTAGACGCTGGACAGATCGGCCCACAGCAGCGACGAAACGACGATGCCGGCCAGGATCATCAGGCCGCCCATGGTCGGCGTGCCGGCCTTCTTGAAATGCGTCTGCGGCCCGTCGGCGCGGATCGGCTGGCCCTTGCCCTGGCGGATGCGCAGCGAGGCAATCATCGCAGGCCCGAAGAGGAAGACGATCATGGCCGACGTGAAGAGCGCCGCACCGGTGCGGAACGTGATGTAGCGAAAAAGATTGAAAAACTGAAAGTGGTCCGCCAGTTCCACGAGCCAAATGAGCATAAGGGACCTTTCCCCAAAGGTTTCCTGCACAATGATGCAGCAGTTTAAAGTGTTACAGCGAAGCTTTCCCGCCCCGGGAATAGCGCGGCGCCGTAGTATTTCGAAACACGTCCAACAGAATCATCTGAAAAACGATACGCGCTTGCATGAGAAAGTGTTAGGGCGCGCCGCCTAACCTCAAACTGTATCCACCGCGCCATCATGGGCGGTGCCGCCGGCTCTTTTATTGCCTGCTATCCCTCGGCTTCGGATCCCTCGGCCGCGTATTCCTCGGCTTGCGCCGCCGGATAGGTCTCGATCAGCGCCTGAACGATCTTGGCGCAGCCGGTCCCCTTGGACGACTTGACCATGACGACGTCGCCCGGCGCGACAGCGGCCAGCGCGTAGGCTTTGAGATCCTCGACGCTCTCGCGGTAAACAACCGAAACTTCGGGCGGCAGCGCGTCGCGCAGGTGCGCCATCAGCGGCCCGGCGAGCCACACGTCGGTGATGCCGGCTTCGATGAGCGGACGGGCAAGTCCCGCATGCACCTCGGCCGCGTGTTCGCCCATTTCCAGCATGTCGCCGAGCACGGCAACCCGACGGCCGCCGACCGGCGGCTCGCTGTCGCGCAGCAGCGAAATCGCCGCCCGCATCGAACTCGGATTGGCGTTGTAGCTCTCGTCGATCAGCTTCAGCGTACCGCTGCCGCTGACAAGCGTATGGCGCCGGCCCCTGCCCGTTTCGGCCTGCATGGTTGCGAGCGCCGAAGCCGCATAGTCGAGATCGCCGCCGGCAAGCTTGACCGCTGCCAGAACCGCGACCGCGTTCTCGGCAATGTGACGCCCCGGTGCGCCGATCGCGACTTCGAGCGTGCGACCGCCGATGCCGGCCCAGAGAATGGAGCCCTCCGCACCGCCGCTGAATTCGACCAGCCGGAATTCGGCCTTCGGGTTGGCGCCGAAGGAATGGATATGGCTGACGCCGGCTGCAGCCGCAGCGTCTTCGAGCAGTTTGTACTGCGGGCTGTCGTGAATGATCAGCGCGTGGCCGCCATTGACGACGCCTTCGAAGATCTCGGCCTTCGCTTCGGCGATCTGGTCCAGGCTCTCGAAATTGCCGAGATGGGCGGCGGCGATGCTGGTGACGATGGCCACGTGCGGGCGCACCATGGCGGTCAGCGGCCGGATCTCGCCCGGATGGTTCATGCCGATTTCGAAGACGCCGAAATCGGTCGCCTCGGGCATGCGTGCAAGCGTCAGCGGCACGCCCCAGTGATTGTTGAAGGAGGCGACCGACGCATGCACGCGGCCCTGCGGCTGCAGCACGTGGCGCAGCATCTCCTTGGTGGTCGTCTTGCCGACCGAACCGGTGACGGCTATGATCTTGGCGGCGCTGCGGTCGCGCGCGGCACAGCCGAGCCGGATCATCGCCTCGAGCACGTCGTCGACGACGATCATCGGCGCATTCAGCCGTCCGAGCGCCGGCAACTTGCCTTCGCTGACGACCAGCACCGCTGCGCCGTTGGCGAGCGCGATGCCCGCATAGTCGTGGCCATCCACGCGATCGCCCTTGATCGCGAAGAAAGCTTCGCCCTTGCCGATCGAGCGGCTGTCGATGGAGATCCCCGAGATGCCTTCAGGCAGATTGCCGACCGGCCGGCCATTCATGGCGGCCAGGAGATCGCTGCTTGTCCAGAGCCAGTTCAAATCACAAGCCTCCCAATGCCTTGCGGACCTCCGCATGATCCGAGAAGGGCAGCGTGACGGAGCCGATCGTCTGCCCCTCCTCGTGCCCCTTGCCGGCGACGATCAGCGTGTCGCCGGTCTTCAGCATGCCGACCGCCGTGCGGATCGCCGTGGCGCGGTCGCCGATTTCGATCGCGCCCTTGGCCGCCGCCATGATTTCGGCGCGGATCGCGTCCGGCACTTCCGAGCGCGGATTGTCGTCGGTGACGATCGTCACGTCGGCAAGCCGGGTGGCGATTTCGCCCATGATCGGGCGCTTGCCCTTGTCACGGTCACCGCCGCAGCCGAAGACCACGACGACGCGGCCAGTCGTGAACGGGCGCACCGAGGCGAGCACGTTTTCGAGCGCATCCGGCTTGTGGGCGTAGTCGACATAGGCGAGCGCGCCGTCCCTGGTCTGGCCGACCAGTTCGAGGCGACCGGAGGCACCCTGCAGCTTTTCAAGCGCGGAGAAGGCCGCCTTGGCGCTGATGCCGGTGGACATGGCAAGGCCTGCCGCAACGAGCGCATTGGCGACCTGGAAGTCGCCGGCGAGCGGAATGTGGATTTCGAAGATGTCGTCGCCGACATGCACTTCGGCCGACTGCTTGTGGCGGAAATGTTCGACCCGCTTTAGCGAGATGTAATCGCCCTTGCGGCCAACGGTGCGCACGTCGAGCTTGGCCTTGCGGGCAGCCGCGATCGCCTGGTCCGACCATTGGTCGTCGGCAAAGATCACCGCCGGCGCGCCCTTCGGCAACAGCGCCTCGAACAGCCGCATCTTGGAGGCCATGTAGTGCTCGACCGTCGGGTGGTAGTCCATGTGGTCGCGGCCGAGATTGGTGAAGGCGGCAGCCGCAAGGCGCACGCCGTCGAGCCGGCTCTGGTCGAGACCGTGGCTGGAGGCCTCCATCGCCGCATGGGTGACGCCTGCATCGGCAAGTTCGGCGAGCAGCTTGTGCAGCGACACCGGATCGGGCGTGGTCAGCGAACCGTAGTCGTTACGCCCGGGGGCGACGACGCCGGTCGTGCCGATCATCGCGGCTGCAAGACCGGAATGCGCCCAGATCTGGCGGGTAAACGAGGCGACCGAGGTCTTGCCGGCGGTCCCGGTGACGGCGACCATGGTTTCCGGCTGGCGGCCATAGAAGGCAGCGGCAGCGCGGGCGAGAAAGGCGCGGGGTTCGGAAAGCTTGAGCACGGGCGCCGCCGAGGCGTCGACGTCAGAGCCCGTTTCGGTGACGACGGCGACCGCGCCGCGCTTCAGGGCGTCGGCGACGTAGGTGCTGCCATTGGCCTTGCTGCCGGAAACGGCGACGAAGAGATCCCCTGGCTGAACCTGCCGGCTATCCGCCGTCAGTCCGGCAACGTCAATATCGGCGGCAGCGCCGCTCAATTGCGCCGAAAGTTCCGGGAAGTTCGATCCCGCCAGGTCTTTGATCTTCATGAACGCACGTCTCGCATCGATTTCGATCCGCAAGAATCGCGAATCGTCCGCTTTCTCATTTCATGTCTAATAAGACACAAGCAAGGCAGAACCGTCTTCTCCAAACTTTGGTTCGACACCGAGCAGCGGCGCAGAGCGGCTGATGATGTCGCGAACCATGGGAGCCGCGTTCGAGCCTGCGGTGCGCCCGCCACCTTCGCCGGTCTTCGGCGCGTCGATGAAGGTCAGCACGATGTATTTCGGATTGTCGATCGGGAAGGCCGCGAGGAAGGCGTTGAAGTTCTGGTCGCTGGCATAGCGACCATTGACCACCTTGTCGGCCGTGCCGGTCTTGCCGCCGACGTTGAAGCCCGGAACCAGCGCGCGCTTGCCCGAGCCGGCAATGCCGTTCCAGCGCAGGAGGAAACGCATGTCGTCGCTGGTGCTCTTCTTGACGACGGGCGTGGCGACTGCGTCGGCCTGCTCTTCGGTGCGCGGCAGGAAGGTCGGCTCGATCAGCTTGCCGCCGTTGACGAGTGCAGCCCCCGCGACCGCCGTCTGCAGCGGCGTCGTCGAGACGCCGTGACCGAAGGAAATGGTGACCGAGTTGATCTTCTTCCACTCGCGCGGCTGGCTGGGCGTCTTCACTTCCGGCAGCTCGGTCGGCAGCTTGGAAAGCAGGCCGAGGCGTGTCAGGAATTCCTTGTGCCCGGGAATGCCGACGAGGTCGGCGATCTTCGCCGTGCCGATGTTCGACGAATACTGGAAGATTTCCGGAACGGTCAGAACACGACGCTTGCCGTGGAAGTCCTTGATGGTGAAGCCGCCGATGCGGATCGGCGCCGAGGCGTCGAAGCTGTCGTTGAGCGTCACCTTGCCGGAATCAAGCCCCATGGCGATGGTGAAGGTCTTGAAGGTGGAGCCCATCTCGAACGTGCCGTTCGACATGCGGTTCATCCAGCCCTCTTCCGCCCCTTCGGCCGGCTTGTTCGGGTCGTAGTCGGGAACCGACGCCATGGCCAGCACTTCGCCGGTGTGCACGTCGAGCACGACGGCGCCGGCAGCGAGCGCCTGGTAGTTCTTCATGCCGGCATCGATCACGTCGCGCACGATGTTCTGGACGCGCACGTCGATCGAGAGTTTCACCGGCTCGAGCTTGGCGTCGCTGGTCATGCCGATCGCGGCAAGGTCGGCCAGCCCCTGGCTGTCGATGTAGCGCTCCATGCCGGCAACGCCGCGGTTGTCGATGTTGACGTGGCCGAGGATATGCGCAGCGGTGTGGCCGCCGGGATAGAAGCGGCGCTTTTCCGGACGGAAGCCGACGCCGGGAATGCCGAGCGCCAGGATCTCCGACTGCTGCTTCGGGGTCAGTTGGCGACGCAGCCATTGAAAGCGCGATTTCGACTTCAGCTTGTTGTAGATTTCGCGGGTATTGATATCCGGCAACACCGTCGCCAGCCGCTCCACCGCCTCGTCGGCATCGACGATCTTGTGCGGCTCGGCGTAAAGCGAAACCGTGCGGATGTCGGTTGCGAGGATCTCGCCGTTGCGGTCGAGAATGTCGGGGCGCGACGCCATCAGGTTGTCGGCGCGGCCGATGCTCGACACCGTCTCGGGCGCCGCCATGCCGTATTGCACCAGGCGGCCGCCGATGACGGCATAGACGATGCCGAAGCTGCAGATCACGATGGCGACCCGGTTCTTCGCCTGGTTCGTGGTCTTCTTGCGTGTCCCCTGGAAGGTGACGTTGACGCCGCTTTCGGCCGGTCGGTTGTTGCCGCCCGCCGAGAAGTGCGCCTTGCTTTTCAACACCATGATGCGGGAGAGAAACGACATCAGCGCGCCACCGAGCCAGTTGCGATCTTATCGGTCTTTTCGATGATGGCAGCGATGCCATCCTTGGCCGACTTGTCCTCGGGCACGGGCAGATCGGCCTTCATCATCGGCAGTTCCTGCGGCTGGGCGAGCTGCGTCGAGGGGGTCGGCACGAGCTGCAGGTCGGCTCCGAAGGCGCCGACGAGGCGCTCAAGCCGGTTCGGCTGGGTCAGAAGCGCCCAGTCGGCCCGAAGCAGGTCGATCGTGTCTTCCTCGAGCTTGATCGCCACGTCGAGCCTGCGGACTTCCTCAAGCTTGTTTTCGGCGCGATGCTTGATCGTATAGGTCACCGTGGCCGCGGCCGTCATGACGACGATCAGAACGATATCGAACGTTCGAAGCATGTCTTGTCAGCCCCCCAGCCGTGCAAGGCTTGCCAGTTCCGGCAGATTGAAAATGGACAGATCGTTTCCCGGCGACTGAGCCTCAGTGCGGATACCGGCGCGCAGCTTGGCGGAGCGCGCACGCGGATTGAGGGACGCTTCTTCCTCGCTGGCCGACACCATAGGCTTGCCAACTGGCGTGAAGGTTGCCGCCCGCGCCGAAACCATGGGCAGGTGGCGCGAACCGCTGGCCTTGCCGGAGCGGTCCTGGAAGAAGGCCTTGACGATGCGGTCTTCGAGCGAATGGAAGGTAACGACGACAAGGCGGCCACCGGGCTTCAGCGCCCGCTCGGCCGCAAACAGCGCCTCGGCCAGTTCGCCGAGCTCGTCGTTGACGAAGATGCGCAGCGCCTGGAAGACGCGGGTCGCCGGATGGATCTTGTCCTTGGCCTTGCGCGGCGTCACCACCTCGATCAGGCCGGCAAGGTCGCGGGTCGTTTCGAAGGGCTGTTCGGCCCGACGCTTCTCGATGGCGCGGGCGATACGGCCCGCCTGCTTCTCTTCGCCGAGAAAACCGAAGATGCGAATGAGGTCGGAGACCTTGGCGCGGTTGACGACGTCGGCGGCAGAGACGCCCGAAGCCGACATGCGCATGTCGAGCGGCCCCTTCTTCTGGAAGGAGAAGCCGCGCTCGGCCTCGTCGATCTGCATGGAGGAAACGCCGATATCGAGCACGACGCCATCGAGCCCGCCCTCGGGCGCCTGGGCGGCAAGATCGGAGAATTGCGCATGAACGAGCTTCAGCCGACCGCCCCACTCGGCGACCTGCGCCTGGCCGGCGGCAATCGCCGTCGGGTCGCGGTCGAGCGCGATTACGTCGGCACCGGCTTTCAGGATTGCGGAGCTGTAGCCACCGGCACCGAAGGTACCGTCGAGGATGACCTTGCCGGGCGCGGGCTCAAGAGCCGCAAGCACCTCCGGCAAGAGAACGGGAATGTGACGAACCGGTCCGCCTTCGGCTTCAGAAACACCTCCGCCTTGATCCGTCACCATTCCCTCTCTCCATTCTATTCTGGACGCAACCCCCGTGACTTGCGCCCTTCCCGGGCTGCCGCCTGCGCCTTTTGAAAGGCCTGCGGCTCCCAGAGCTGAAAATAATCGCCCCGCCCGACGAACATCACGTCGGTCGAGATCCCGGTGAAGTCGCGGATGAAATCCGTCATCATCAACCGGCCTTCCGGATCGAGCTTCACGAAGACGCCGCCCCCGTGAACCAGCAGCGACATCTCGTTGGCTTCCGGAGAAAACGGATCCTCGGCCGCCATCTGCTTCTCGAACCGATCCAGGAGCTCCGGCCCACCGACGCTGACCGCCGGAAAGACGAAATCCTGAAAACAGTATAGCTCCCGAACGCCCCCATCCGACAGCACGGAGCGAAACGCCGAGGGAACGGATACCCGCCCCTTCGCATCGATCCGATTGGTGGCATGTGACAAGAAGCGGTTCATAACGCGAAACGGCCGCCCAAGACTGACGGGCCACGATCATCGACCCGCGAGAACACGTCACTCCGCACACAAGACAGCCCCGCCGAACAGTGGAATGTCCGACCACCCTCCGAAGCCGGAAGGCACTGGAATCTTGCGATGTTGAGCCGCGAAGCAGCCCCTGCGCAGTGCCATTATGGGATATCATGGGACCATATGGGCGTCAATGGGAATGGATCGTAAACAGCCGTCGGGCTGATCAAATATTGATAGGTTGTTAAGTTTAACGAAGGGTTACGAAGAGACCCCCACCGTGCAGGAATGCGACGGTCGAACGGCTTCAAATCGTTGAAAAATCAGAATGTGAGAAAAAGCGCAGGAACATGCGCATTGCCACCGCCGGGCGCGATCGCGCGGAACCCAACCGGCAAAAAACCGAGGCAGCAGGCGCCGGCCACCCGCGGCCGCGAACGCAACTTCGCATCGCGGAGATGCCCGCGACGACGCGCCTCAGATCAAGTCTAGGGCGCCTTCCGCCCAGGGTCGGACTGCGCAACATTCTCGTCGATCGAGTTGTGACACGCTTCGAACGTACCGACCTGGCGGCTGTAGAGCTCTTTCCAACGACCAGCATCGAACACCAGGTATTCAAGCACGCATCGGTCTGGCTCGTAGGAGCCCCATTGCGCCATCGTCAGCCTGCTATCAAGCCCGAACCCAAGCGTCATCAGAAGGTTGTCGTCACCGCCCCGAGGGAAATCAAAGACCTCCCCGGTTCAGTTGCTCGAGACGACGACGAAAGTGCACTGCGCACCGCAACCGACTTGATTCACCCGGTACTCGCCGGCAAAGTTCACGCCTTCCAGCATTTCCTTGGCGATCGTCGTTCGAAAGAGGCGGAAATCCTTGTCACGGCCGTTGAAGTCCGGGAGTTTTACTTTGCCCTTGTAGACCTTGGCGGCAGGATAGCTGTTCGCCGAAAGGTCTGGCAGATTTTCACCATAAACGGGAGCAACGGCGGCCGGCACCAGCACAAGCAGCGCCAGACCGACACCGCACCATTTTCCGAAAGCTTTTGCGACTGTCACCTGCGCCCCACTGTCAGCACTCGCCGACACCACTGGCACAACCAAGTGGTAAAGACGCGGTTTCACCATAAAGAGAAATCGCCAGTTGGCCTGTAAGCCGGGTTCTGTATGGCCCCGCCACCCGAAGGCAACGGAACGTGGCAGCCATTCATCTGGGACTACGTTTGCACGCAGCCTCTTGCAACCCACCCGGATGACTGGCCCGGAAACAGGCTGGGCGCTTGAGCGTCCGCGTCATCCCTATTCGGTCTTGCTCCCGGTGGGGTTTGCCGTGCCGTCCATGTCGCCATGTCCGCGGTGGGCTCTTACCCCACCCTTTCACCCTTACTCCGCAAGCGGAGCGGTTTGCTTTCTGTGGCACTTTCCCTGAGGTCGCCCTCGCCGGACGTTATCCGGCACCGTACTTCCGTGGAGCCCGGACTTTCCTCCCCCCGCGGCCTTTCGGCACTTGCGGAGAGCGGCTGCCCGGCCAACTGGCAGGCGCTCCTTAACGCAAGCCCCCGCCCGGCGCCAGAAAAAACGGCAGGGTTTCGAAAGCCACCAACAGGCAGATCGGCTGGAGCCTGGCGGATGCCGCCTTCGCCTAACGGAAGGCCACCGCGAAATCGGCGCCGTATTCGGGCTCGTCGATCCGCCCGTTCTGTACGAGGACGGCGCCGAGCCTGCCGATTTCATCGGAGCTTTTTGCCGCCTGGCCATTGCCACCGGTGACGACAGCGATACGGTCGCTCTCGGCAAAACCGATATAGGGCAGTCCATGCCGGGTGAACGAGGTGACGCAGGGCGAAAAATGGGTGGAGGCCGGCTTGAAAGCGGGCATCACCTCGGCCAGCAACCGACGCAGATGCTCGGCCGCGGCGGCACCGCCCGGCCCGCGGAACCAGTGCCGTATCGCCGGCTCATCATCAAGCGTTCTATCGCTCGGATCGCCGCCGATCTTGATGTAGGTCTTGCCGTCGGCATAGCCAACCGGCGGCAGCAGGTAGTAGCTCTTCTCCTGCTCGGGCGCCGCACCGATCAGCGAAGGCATGCCCTCGAAGTCAGGCAGCTCGCTCGCCGCCACCTCGGCGAACAGCACCGTGCGGGCCTTGACCGTCAGGTCGATCGGCCGCGGCAGCAGCGTGTTTGAAAGCGAGAAGCCACCGGCCGCGACGATGACCCGCGGCGCCGTTAATCGATCGCCCTTGAGCGTGGTAACGATCACCCGGCCGGCGGTTTCGGCGATGGAGCGAACCTCGTCGCGCACGATCCGCGCGCCGGCCTTCTCCGCACAGATGACCTGCGCCGCAACGAGTGCGCGCGGATTGACGTAGCCGGCGCCAAGGCGCTCGTAAACGCCGGCCGCTCCCTCTGGAAAACGGAACCAGGGAAAACGCTGCAACAGCGTCTCGCGGTCGTAGAGCGGAGCCTCGACGCCGAGCGCATCCCGTGCTCTCTCCACCTGCTCGATATAGTCGTAGCTCGATCCCGGCGCCGGCCCGGCCATCAGGCAGCCGACCTCATGATAGAACCGGATACCGCTTTCGCGCTCGATCTCGTCGTAGCGCTCGATCGAGCGCCGGGCAAGGCGCGCCCAGACGGGATCGTCGTCGATGGTGCGGGTGATGCGGGCATTGTCGTAATGGCTGGAAAAGACGCCGGAATGGCTAGCCCAGTCGCTCGGTTCGTCCGGGCCGACGAGCGCAACGTTCGCCCCCGACAGCGCCAGGTGCCGGGCCGCGGCCGCGCCCATCATGCCCTTGCCGACGACAATGAAATCAAAGCTTTCCGACATGCCCATCCCCGCTCCGCTGACACGGGAAGGAGGTAGCATATCGGCGCCGACAGGGCACCACCACTCAAGGATTTAATTGGTGCGCCGGAACGCGAGACCTGTCCGGCTGGAGCATCCGCCAGGGCCGCGTGGCCGGCGGATGATGCTCTCTCGTCGCGCGGGCAAATGCGGCACCCACGCTTGTCTGTCAGTCGACCGCAGCGCCCGCCCTCAAGTGGAACCACCGAGGCGAAAAGATGCTCTGGTCTGAGAACGCCTATGCGTTCTTTGTGCGTCCAATGAAACGCACGGCGTTCTAGTCGATGATGTCCTGGACCTTGCCGCAATAGCGCTTGGAAACCGGGTTCATGCGCTTGGCGCCATGACCGGCATTGTACTTCAGGATCGTGCCACAGGTGGTGCCGCCCGACAGCTCGTGCGCCATGGCGAGATACTTCATGCCGAACTTGATGTTGGTTTCCGGATCGTAGAGCCCCTTGGAGGAACCGGAATAGCCCATCATGCGCGCCGTGGCGGGTTTGATCTGCATCAGGCCGATTTCGCCGGCGCTGCCGCGTGCCTTGGGATTGAAATTGCTTTCGACCTTGACGACCGCATGCGCCAGATCGACGGGTACGCCGTACTGCTTCGCATAGCTCTTGATGAGGGCTGAATACTGAACGTTCTTGGGAAGGTCCGGTTTCGGGAAGCCTGTGGTCCGGGTGACGGACGGGATGGAAGAGGTCTTGATGGTCTTGTCGACATTCCCCGCATACGACGTACCCATCCCGGCGAAGGACATGCCAATGCATGCCGCCACCGCAGCAACAGACGATATTCTCATGTAGTTTGAATTCTCCGGTCTGGGGATTCGACCGAAGCGCACCCCGCTTCGAGCCTCACGTCCCGATCGTTTCATTCACAGGAAGTGAGCGTCGCGCCCTGAAGCTCCTGCAGTTTCAATGAGCGGGAAATGAACGGTGCATCATGGTAAACATGTGGCAAAGCTAAAAAAACATGCCACGAACATCCGCAAAACTGGCTTCAGAGCGAAAAATTCTTCCGCGTCAGGCGATGAATTGCGGCAGCCCGGAAAGCAGGCGATGAAGCGTATCGAGGGTTGAGATGTCGGCGATGCCGTCCACCCTCTGTTGCCGGAAATGCCTTTGGAACGCGGCGACGGCACCCTCGGTTTTTTCGCAGAAATCGCCAGTCACTTCAATGCCGTAGCCATAGAGCGACAGCATCGACTGGATGGCCTCGACCGGCTGGCCGCGGTCGCCGCGCTGAAAGAAGCGCCCGCCGCCGATCGGCGCAGGCTCAACCCAGTGCCCGACCCCTTCGCGATGAAGGACGTGCCAGGGAAATTTTTCTCCCGGATCGACCTTGCGAATGGGGGCGATATCGCTGTGCGCCAGCACCCTTTCCGGGGCGATCGACCACCGCTGGCCACAGTCCCGACACAATTTGACGACCGCTTCGATCTGTTTTTCCGGGAAATCCGGCAGTCCGCCGGGGTGGCCGGGATTGGCGATCTCGATGCCGATCGAAGAGGAATTGATGTCGGTTTCGCCCTTCCAGTAGCTCTTGCCCGCGTGCCAGGCACGCAGCGTCTCAGGCACGAGCTGATCGACCCGCCCGTCCTCATGAACGAAATAGTGGCTGGAAACCTGGCTTTCTTCGCGACACAGCCATTCGAGCGCCGAAGCGCCCGTCGCCATGCCGGTGTAGTGCAGCACGATCATATCCGGTGCCCGCTTGTCAGCGCGCTCGCCGAAATTCGGCGACGGCATGAAGCGAGCCCCCGGATAGTCGCAGTATTTAGACGTCATGCAGCTCGGCGTTCTTTCTCGATCGCCTCATAGGCGGCATTGAGGGCCGCCATGCGATCATTGGCGATCGCGTGGAATTCTTGCGGTACGCCGCGCGCAACCAGCATGTCCGGGTGGTTCTCGGAAACCAGCACACGGTAGCGCTTGCGGATGTCGGCGAAATCATCCTTACGCGAAACGCCGAGCACCTGATAGGGGTCGCGACCGTCGCCGTGCACGTGACGGGCCATGATGCGACCGAAATGCGCCTCGTCCATGCCGAAGATCTCGCCGACCCGCAACAAAAACGCCAATTCGCGCTCGTGAACCGCACCGTCGGACTTGGCGATGTGGAAAAGGCCATCGACGATATCTTCGAGGATCGGGCAGTTTTCTTCGCAGGACGAACACAGCGACGCCATCTTCTCGGCATAGGCCTCGTAGCCGGCGACGTCCTGGCGCGCCAGGTTATAGAGACGCGCGACGTTCTGCGCCTGGTCGGGCGGGAACTGGAAGATGTCGCGGAAGGCGGCGACCTCGGCTTCGCTGACGATGCCGTCGGCCTTGGCCATCTTGGCCGAAAGCGCGATCATCGCGACGGAGAAGGCGACCTTGCGCCGTGTCTCCGGATCGCCCTCAAACAGGGTACGCACGGCCTCGACCACACCGGCAAGCGCATTGCCGGTGGCGGTAACGATCTTGAGGAGGCTGTCCCAGAATGACATGCGAGAATCCCTGTCTCTCCAGCGTATAGCATGGACTTGTGTGGTGGCAAATTGCAAGCGGTGGGATGGTCCAAACCACGAGGATGACGAATTTGTGATGGCACCTCACTATTGTCAATCCATCGATTGGAACTTGCGACAGCTGGTAGACGGAAAGCTGTTCCCTTGGGAACACCCTAGCGATCCGAAGCGGCAAATTTATGCCGCAAAACGCGCCGAATGCAGCTCCTGCGAAGACCGCGCCTTCTGATCGCCGGTCGGCGCCTGCGACAATCGGCGCGGCACCGGGCCTGCCCTTCGTCTCCGAAGGCAGACGGCGACCGTTCCCTCCCCGCCTCGACACAACATCCACAGGGCCGTCATTTAAATTCCATCCGATTTGCGCTATGGAGGCCGCACCCATCGCATGCCAAAGTCCCGAGGAGGAAACATGGCCAAGAAAAAAGTCGCAATGCTGACGGCCGGCGGGCTCGCACCCTGTCTGTCATCGGCCGTTGGAGGACTGATCGAGCGCTATACGGACGTAGCGCCCGAATACGAACTGGTCGCCTATCGCTCGGGCTACCAGGGCGTGCTCCTTGGTGACCAGATCGAAATCACCCGCGACATGCGCGAGAAGGCTCATATTCTGCACCGCCATGGCGGCTCGCCGATCGGCAATAGCCGCGTCAAGCTCACCAACGCCGCCGACTGTGTCAAGCGCGGCCTGGTCAAGGAAGGCGAAAACCCGCTGCGTGTCGCAGCCGAACGCCTTGCCAAGGACGGTATCTCGATCCTGCACACCATTGGCGGCGACGACACCAACACGACCGCTGCCGACCTTGCCGCCTATCTCGGCGCCAACGGCTACGACCTGACCGTGGTCGGCCTGCCGAAGACCGTCGACAACGACGTCGTTCCGATCCGCCAGACGCTCGGCGCCTGGACGGCTGCCGAATACGGCGCCCGCTTTTTCGACAATGTCAGCAACGAACAGAGCGCCGCCCCGCGCACGCTCGTCGTCCATGAAGTCATGGGCCGCCACTGCGGCTGGCTGACGGCGGCCACCGCCCGCTCCTACATCCAGATGACCGACGACAAGGAATTCGTCGACGGTTTCATGATGAACCGGCAGATGAAGAACATCGACGGCCTTTACCTGCCGGAGATGAAGTTCGACCTGCAGGCCGAAGCGGACCGCCTGCGCCAGGTCATGGACAGCTCGGGCTTCGTCACGCTGTTCGTCAGTGAAGGCGCCTGCCTCGACGCCATCGTCGCTGAACGGGAAGCCGCCGGCGAGACCGTCAAGCGCGACGCCTTCGGCCACGTGAAGATCGACACCATCAATGTCGGCAACTGGTTCTCCAAGCAGTTCGCGGCCCTTCTCGGCGCCGAGCGCTCCATGGTGCAGAAGTCCGGCTACTACGCCCGCTCGGCTCCGGCCAACGGCGACGACCTGCGCCTGATCCAGAGCATGGTCGATCTCGCCGTCGAAAGCGCGCTCAACAAGGTCTCGGGCGTCACCGGTCACGACGAGGACCAGGGTGGCAAGCTGCGCACCATCGAGTTCCCGCGCATCAAGGGCGGCAAGCAGTTCGACACCTCGACCAAGTGGTTCGGAGAGGTGATGGACGTCATCGGCCAGAAGTGGAAAGCCCAGAAGCACTGATCAGGCCCGTTTTGCGGGCTACGTGTGCGACCCGTAAGATGTGCATGACCGACGATTGACGGCTCCGCGTTTCCGTGGCTGGCTCGGCAAATTGATTGCCGAGACGCCCTCAAACGCGGAGCCTTTTTCATGTCGTTCGAACACTGGTTTGCCTTTGCCGCGGCCTCGGCCGTGCTGCTCGCCATCCCCGGCCCCACCATTCTCCTCGTCATTTCCTATGCGCTCGGCCATGGCCGCAGAACCGCGGGCGCAACGGTCGCCGGCGTGGCGCTCGGCGATTTCACCGCCATGACCGCCTCCATGCTCGGCCTCGGCGCCCTGCTTGCCACCTCCGCCGCCATCTTCACCCTGTTGAAATGGGTGGGTGCTGCCTATCTCATCTGGCTCGGCATGAAGCTCTGGCGCGCGCCGGTGGCCGCCGGCGGCGACGCCGACCTCGAAACCACGTCGACGGAACGCCCGCTGCGCATCTTCTTTCATACCTATGCAGTGACCGCACTGAACCCGAAGAGCATCGTCTTCTTCGTCGCCTTCCTGCCGCAGTTCCTCGATCTCAGCCAGCCGCTCTTTACCCAGATGGCGATTTTCGAGCTGACGTTCCTGACGCTCGCGATCCTCAACGCCAGCCTCTATGCAGCCCTTGCGACCGCCGCCCGCAGCACGATTTCCAAGCCGAATGTGCGCCGGATCGTCAACCGCGCCGGCGGCTCCATGCTGATCGGCGCCGGGCTTTTGACGGCCACGATGAAGCGGGCCACGGCCTGAAATTCGCCCCCACGCTTGCCGCCGCCAGCCTCATAGGTTAATGGAGATTCACGCTTGGCGGCTGGCAACCGCTGATTTGCAGGGGCTACGGGGCCCAGAAGCACGAAAGTGACAGAATGGCGAATTACCGTATTTCCCTTTCCAAACAGACGTTTGGCATGGCAGCTTTGTTGTCGGCGACCATCGTCTCGGGATGCTCAACGGTAGAGCACACGTCGCTGGCAGACCTCACGGCCGTGCAGACGGTCACGCCCCTCGCCAAGCCCGGCACCGAAATGACGGCCTATGCGCTGCCGACGCCCGACGGCGTCGCCACCGCAACGAGCGCGGCCCTCACGGCGCAGACGGCAGGCCAGACCGCTGGCGTCGCCGCCACCTACCCGGTCGCGACCGATCTGGCACAGGGCGCCGGAGCTGCCCCCGCACTGGTCGCGGTTCCCGCGGCCAAGCCGGGCGACACCATGGCGCTTGCCATGGTTGCGCCGACGGCCCAGAACGGTGCCAGCGCGGCGATTGCAGCCGCTGAAGCCCCCTCGCCCGCCGACGCAACGCAGGTTGCATCCGCCGCCCTTTCGCCGGCGGCAACCAAGACCACGCGCGTCCAGGACCTGCCGGTCTCGACGCTCGCAGTTGCGGCCGCAATGGAATCGGACTTCGACACCGGCGAACCGGTCGGCCTCGAAACGCTGGTCGCCAACCGCATGATCGTTCCGACCGAGCGCCCGAAGACCGGTGTGATCGGCTCGACGGTGGCCGCAGTCGCCAACGTCATTCCCGATTCGATGAAGTTCACCAAGACGCCGACGAGCTCGCGTCCCGAACTCGACAAGATGATCAAATACTATGCCGATCTCAACGGCATTCCGGTGGAACTGGTGCACCGCGTCGTCAAGCGCGAGAGCAACTACAATCCGCGCGCCTACAGCAAGGGCAATTACGGCCTTATGCAGATCCGCTACAACACCGCCAAGGGCCTCGGCTATGACGGTCCGGCCGAAGGTCTGTTCGACGCCGAAACCAACCTCAAATACGCGACCAAGTATCTGCACGGCGCCTGGATGGTGGCCGACAACCAGCACGACGGCGCAGTCAAGCTCTATGCCAGCGGCTATTACTACCACGCCAAGCGCAAGGGTCTGCTCGAAGAGCTCGGCATGAAGTAAGCCGGCCATCCGGCTTGCCCGAAGCGAAGCTGCTTCTCGACGGTTCAGGAATTCCCTTACGAGGCGCTCAATCGAGCGCCTCAATTATTTTGGCGTTCAGCTTCTGCACGTCGTAGCCAAGGCGTGAGGGCGTAAGGCCCAGCCGCACGACCGCCAGCTTCAGCGAAGGCACAAGCATGATCGCCTGGCCGTCATGGCCGAGCATCCAGAAGGCGTCCGCCGGGAAACTGCCCGTTCCTGCCCGCGCGCCGTTTTCCTCGAGCCAAACCTGACCCTGGCCGTATTTCCCGCCCGATGCCTTGGTCGACGTGCGCATGAAGGCGACATAGTCCTTCGGCAGCATCGCCCTCCCCTTCCAGACGCCGTCCTGCAGCAGGAACTGCGCAAACCGCGCCCAGTCCTGCGTCGTCGCATACATATAGGAGGAACCGACGAAGGTTCCGGCCTCGTCCGTCTCCAGAACGGCGCTCGTCATGCCGAGCGGCGCAAACAGAGCGTCATAGGGAAAGGCAAGCGCTGCCGCCGGGTCGTCGAAGGTCCGCATCCAGATCCGCGACAGCAGCGTGCTGGTGCCGCTCGAATAGCTGAAGTTCGCGCCGGGCTTTGCACCCAGCGTCCTCGTGGCGGCAAAACCCGCCATGTCCTTTTCCAGGTAGAGCATCCGCGTCACGTCGGTGACGGCGCCATAATTCTCGTTGAAGGCAAGCCCGCTCTGCATCCCCATAAGGTCCGCAAGCGTGATGGCCGACCGCTCGTCCCCGGCCCATTCCGGCAGCAGGTTTCGTTGCGACGCGTCCATGCGCCCGTCAGTGATCCGAAGGCCAATCAGCGCGGCCGTCACCGACTTGGTCATCGACCAGCCGAGCAGCGGCGTCGAACGGTCGAAACCCTGACCATAGGTTTCCGCCACCAGCTGCCCGTCGCGGATCACGGCGATCGCCCGCATGCCGGGCCCGGCGAGATCGGCGTCCTCGATGAGCTTCTGCAAGGCCGGCTCGATCGCGGCTCCCTCGCCTTCGGGCCAGGCCGCACTCGGCACCGGCGCTGCCGCGGCGGTTTTCGTTTCGATCGGTGCCAGAGCCGCAGCATTGCCGTCGGGCAGGCTGGCGCAGCCGGCACCCGGACGGTAGGCCGCATAACCGGGTGCGGCAAAACCGAGGATGCGCGCCGTCACCAGTTGCTTCTCTTTGTCGACGCCGACGCGCACGAGCTTGAGCAAGGGATGGCCGGGGGCCTGCACGTCGTCGGCGAGCACCGCCTGGGCGTCGCGCCCGGCGATGAAGACGTTGGAGCACACGATTTTCGCGGCATAGCCGTCACCGACCTTCAGCAGTTCCGGCGGCGCCAGCGCAAGCCAGCCGAACAGGCCGACGACGATCAGCGCCAGCGCGGCTCCCGAAATCTTCAACAAACGTCTCATGCGATCCTCCGGCCTGATGCGCAAAGAGAACCAGCATTTTGCCGCAAGGGAAAGCCCCGGCCGGCTCAACTTTTCATATTGGAAAGACGTTCAGGCGGTCGAAAAAAGTGCAGCGCTTTTCTGCCCGTGACGTGGTCTCGCTTAAGCCCGGGCCGAGCGGCGCGACTCTTCCGCCTCGCCGTCGCCGACGAGCACCGAGACGTCGGCCAAGACCGGCGAAACCCAAGGACCGCGGATCTCGGCAGCGCCGCAGGCCCGCGCGCAATCCGCCTCGCTCTCCTTCTCGACACCGCTGACGGCGATCGAAAGCCGCAGCACCTGTCCTGTTTTGATCAGGCAGGCGAGCAAGGGCACGCTGCGCTCGCTGCCATGTGCGGCACGAACGGCGGCGAGATCGACGGTCACCTGATCGGGCTGGACGTCGGAGATCTGGTTCAGAGGCAGCGACGAGGCGGAGCCGCCGCCGAGCGCGACGCGAACGCCGAGCGCGCGCAGCCCCCGCAAGTTGTCTGTGACGATGACAAGATCGTCGGTCGAGACGCCCTCGGCGACCTCGATCGTCAACCGTTCCGGCGAAAGGCCGGCCTCCGAAAGGCACCGCTCCACCTGCGTGACGAAATCGCGGTCGCGCAGTTGCGAGACGAAGGGTGCGATCGTCAGCCCCTTGGGGACGTTCCAGCCGGCCGCCTGCCTGCAGGCGGACTGAAGCGCCCAGGCGCCGAGCGCCAGCGTAATCGCGCTCTGCTCCGGCGGCTCGAATGTTCCCGCACCGATGACGCCGAGATGCGGATGCCGCCAACGCAGCAGCGCCTGGAAGCCGCGGATGGAGCCGCTTTCGATGCCGAGGATCGGCAGGAACGCGAGAAAGAACTCGTCCGCCTCGAAACCGCGTGTAAGATCGCGCTCGGCTTCCGCCCGCTGCCGCACGGCATGGCTCAGGGTTTCCGAGTGGAAGGCATGGCTGTTGCCGCTGATCGCCTTGGCCTCGTAGAGTGCCAGGTCCGCCCTTTTCAACACGTCGGATGTCGACTTGTCCAACCGCTCGATGAAGGCGATGCCGATGCTGCAGCCGGACGCGATGCGCGTCTCCCCGAGATCGAACGGCGCTTCGAACAGCTTCTCGACCCGCGTCGCGAGCATTTCGGCATCGGCTTGAGACGGCGCGCGCGCGGCCGCAAGCACGAACTCGTCGCCGCCCAGCCGGTAGATCGTCGCCTCGCCGGCAAAGGCACGCCTGAGACGGGCGCCGAACAGCGCCAGCAACCGATCGCCGGCGTCATGGCCCAGCGTGTCGTTGATCACCTTGAATCGGTCGAGATCGAGAAGAAGCAAGGCGTTGCGCGCAAACGCCGTACCTTCTGCACAAAGTGCCTGGCTGATGTCGGCTTCGAGGGCCGCGCGGTTTGCAAGTCCCGTCAGCCTGTCGCGATGGACTTCGTTGCGCAGGCGGCGCTCGGCGCGCCGCGCGGCACGCAACTCGAGTTCGAGCCGGCGCGAATAGCGCCAGCGATAGAAGGAGCCGCCGAGGATGAAAGGCATCGCGCCGGCTGCCAGCACGGCGGGAACGTCCCAGTGCGGCGCCATCTCGCCGGGAAGAGCGGTTCCACCGGCAAGCCACGCCGCAGAAACCAGAGCCCCCAATGCCGCGCCGGCAGCCGCAAATCGCTGCTCGGGCTTCGGCAGAAACGTACTTAACATCATGTCGACGCCCCCCGTATGTGAGGCGGTGCTAGCACGTCAGGGTTTAATGAATTCTTATGGGTGAAAAATTGTATATTTGGGCTCCGGAGGCCGGCCCGACCCTTGTGGGAAAGCCCGTCATCAAAGTGTAGCCGAGTCACTTTAGAAGCGCCTAAGTTTCAACTGGATGACCGGCAGAGATGAATGAACTCGCTCCCGACGTAGGCTTTGGCAGAAAAAATCCAAAGCTGAAAAACGCCCTGCTCCAGCACAAGACCTTCTCCCTCGCAGGCCTCTCGGAACGCCTCTTCGGCCTGCTTTTTTCGGGCCTCGTCTATCCGCAGATCTGGGAGGATCCGATCGTCGACATGGAGGCGATGCAGCTGACCCCGGAAAGCCGGATCGTCACCATCGGCTCCGGCGGCTGCAACATGCTGACCTACCTGTCGGCCGGCCCGCGTAGAATAGACGTCGTCGACCTCAACCCGCACCACATCGCGCTCAACCGCCTGAAGCTCGCGGCTTTCCGCCATCTGCCGAACCACAAGGACGTCACCCGCTTCCTGGCGACGCAAGGCACAGCCACCAACGTTCAGGCCTTCGACCTTTTCCTCGCGCCGAAACTCGATACGGCCACGCGCAGCTACTGGAACGGCCGCGACATGACCGGCCGCCGGCGCATCGGCGTCTTCGGGCGCAACATCTACCGCACCGGCCTGCTCGGCCGCTTCATTGCAGCCAGCCACCTGCTTGCCCGCCTGCACGGGGTCAACCCGGAAGACTTCGTCCAGGCGCGGTCCATGCGCGAGCAACGACAGTTCTTCGACGAGCGCCTGGCGCCGCTGTTCGATCGTCCCGTCATCCGCTGGATCACCGGGCGCAAGAGCTCGCTGTTCGGCCTCGGCATCCCGCCGCAGCAGTTCGACGAGCTCGCAAGCCTCAGTGCCGAGAAGTCGCTCGCCGCCGTACTGCGCCATCGCCTGGAAAAGCTCACCTGTCACTTCCCGCTGCGCGAAAACTACTTCGCCTGGCAGGCCTTCGGCCGCCGCTACCCGCTGTCGCATGAAGGCGACCTGCCGCCCTATCTTGATGCCAGCGCCTATGAGGCGATCCGCAACAATGCCGAGCGCGTCGAGGTGCATCACGCAAGCTTCACCGAGCTTCTCGCCGGCAAATCCGCCGGCTCGGTCGACCGCTATATCCTGCTCGACGCGCAGGACTGGATGACCGACCAGCAGCTGAACGACCTCTGGACCGAGATCACCCGCACGGCGGATGAAGGTGCCGTCGTGATCTTCCGCACGGCGGCGGAAGACAGCATCCTGCCCGGCCGTGTCTCCCCGGCCCTGCTCGACCAGTGGCACTACGACGCCGAAACCGCACTGCGGCTCGGCGCCGATGACCGCTCCGCCATCTATGGCGGCTTCCACATCTACCGCAAGAAGGGCTGAAACGTGCAACAGGCCGGGATCTCCCACGCGCGGCGCATGGACCACATGTACCGCTATCAGCGGCACTTTTACGATCTGACGCGGAAGTACTACCTCTTCGGCCGCGACACGCTCATCCGCGACATGAACCCGGCCTCCGGTGCCTCGGTGCTTGAGGTCGGTTGCGGCACCGGCCGCAATCTGGCGCTGATCGGCCGCTGTTTCCCTTCGGCCCGCCTGTTCGGGCTCGACATCTCCCAGGAAATGCTGACCTCGGCCGATGCGAAGCTCAACCGCGGCGGCAGCGGGCGCGCCACGCTCCACGTCGCCGACGCGACGGACTTCGACCCGGCGATCTTCGGCGAAAAGGGTTTCGACCACATCGTCATCTCCTATTCGCTGTCGATGATCCCCGACTGGCAGAAGGCGATCGATGCGGCGATCGCAGCGCTGAACCCGGGCGGCTCGCTGCACATCGCAGATTTCGGCCAGCAGGAACGCCTGCCAACGAGCTTCCGCCGGGCGCTGCACGGCTGGCTGAACCGCTTCCACGTGACGCCGCGCGAGCGGCTGTTCGACGTGTTGCGCGAGAAAGCCCGGCAAAATGGCGCTGATCTCGAGCGCCGCGCGATCGGTCGCGGCTATGCCTGGCTCGCCGTTTACCATCGCCCTTTCGTGGCGATCGCCGCCTGAGGCGGCAGGCGGTTACACCAACGTTTTCCACCCCGGCTGGGATAGCCATTCCAGCAAGCGCCGAAACCGCCTGGTTTTCGGCGCTTTTTAGCTCTTCGACCGTCCGCAATTCCCGCTTGAGCTAACTCAATTTTTACGATGATATGGTGAAAATGAGGTTCACGCCTCACTGGGGAAATCACCGACAGGGAAGCCATCGTGTGAGGCAGGATCATCGATCGTCTCTAGACAGGAAAATCATGCGCCGGCTTCTCCTGGCTCTGCTGCCTCTTGCCACCCTTCTTTCGGGCTGCTCGTCGACCGACTATGACCTGATGCAGACGGCTTCGATCCCGCCGCGCTTCCAGGACACCGACCCGCAGAACTTCGGCACGCGCACGCCACAGCACCACAACATCCACGGCATCGACGTCTCGAAATGGAATGGCGATATCGACTGGATGAAGGTGAAGAACTCCGGCGTCTCCTTCGCCTTCATCAAGGCGACCGAGGGCAAGGACCGGGTCGATACGCGCTTTGCCGAATACTGGCAGAAGGCGCGCGCCGCCGGCATCCCCTACGCGCCCTATCACTTCTATTACTTCTGCTCGACCGCCGACGACCAGGCCGACTGGTTCATCGCCAATGTGCCGAAGAGCGCGGTCTATCTGCCGCCGGTTCTCGACGTCGAGTGGAACGGCGAATCGAAGACCTGCCGCCATCGCCCGACACCGGACGAAGTGCGCGTCGAGATGAAGCGCTTCATGGACCGGCTCGAGGCCCATTATGGCAAGCGCCCGATCATCTACACCTCTGTCGACTTCCACCGCGACAATCTCGTCGACCAGTTCAAGGAACATCACTTTTGGGTGCGCTCGGTCGCCAAGCATCCGGGTGAGGTCTATGTCGAGCGCCGCTGGGCGTTCTGGCAATATACCAGCACGGGGGTCATCCCCGGCATCGACGGCGCCACCGATATCAATGTCTTCGCCGGCTCGGCGAAAAACTGGAAGAACTGGGTCGCCGCGGTCTCGCAGCTGAAGCAGAACTGACATTCCTGCCGATAGGTGCGGCAGGAAAACCCATTTTCTTCTTTCGGTCATAATGCTCTGAAAGAGCAACGACAGATTTCGTAGCGATTTGATTGCCCGTGGTGGCGCGAGGCGCCCCACGGCAAAGAAAGGAATTTCATGATGACCCGCACAGCCCGGCGCGCGCTCGCCTCCGTCGCTCTTCTGGCGCTGACCGCGTCGGCCGCTGCCGCCCAGACCGCAGCCTCGACAGGCACGAAGGCAGCAACCCCGGCCGTTGCCTGCGGTGGCGATCTCGCAGCCTTCCTTCAGGGCGTGAAGGCCGAAGCGATCGCCAAGGGCGTTCCGGCCGATGTCGCCGACCGGGCGCTCGCCGGTGCCGCCATCAATGAAAAGGTCCTCAGCCGCGACCGCACGCAGGGCGTCTTCAAGCAGACCTTTACCGAATTCTCCAAGCGCACGGTCAGCAAGTCCCGCCTCGATATCGGCCAGCAGAAGATGAAGGAATATGCCGACGTCTTTGCCCGCGCCGAGAAGGAATTCGGCGTGCCGGCCCCCGTCATCACCGCCTTCTGGGCCATGGAGACCGACTTCGGCGCCGTTCAGGGCGACTTCAACACCCGCGATGCGCTGGTAACGCTGTCGCATGATTGCCGCCGCCCGGAAATGTTCCGCCCGCAGCTGATCGCGGCGATCGAGATGGTGCAGCATGGCGACCTCGACCCGGCAACGACGACCGGCGCCTGGGCCGGCGAAATCGGCCAGGTGCAGATGCTGCCGGAAGACATCATCGCCTATGGCGTCGACGGCGATGGCGACGGCCACGTCAACCTGAAGAAGAGCTCGCCCGACGCGATCCTGACCGCCGCCAAGTTCATCCAGAGCCTCGGCTACAAGGCTGGCCAGCCGGTAATCCAGGAAGTCAGCGTTCCCGAAGAGCTCCCCTGGGAAAAGACCGGCCTGCAGCCGGGCATGAAGGCCAGCGACTGGTTCGCGCTCGGCGTCAAGCCGCGCAACGGCGACACCGCCTTCGGCAATCTCGAGGCATCGCTGGTGCTGCCGCAGGGCCGCAAGGGCGTGGCCTTCCTCACCTACCCCAACTTCAACGTCTATCTCGAATGGAACCAGTCGTTCATCTACACGACGTCGGCTGCCTATTTCGCGACCCGTCTCGGCGGCGCGCCGACCTATGAAGGCGGCAACCCGGAGCCGGGCCTCGACGACACCGGTATGAAGGCGCTGCAGACCAAGCTGCAGACGCTCGGCCACGACGTCGGCAAGATCGACGGCATCCTCGGCTCCGGCACCCGCGCGGCACTCCAGAAGGAGCAACTCCGCCTCGGCCGTCCGGCCGACGGCTGGGCGACGCTCGAACTCCTGAACGCGCTCTAAGCCCGAACCGCCGTTCAAAAATCATGGCCCCGGAGATCGGATCGATCTTCGGGGTTTTTTCATTCTGCGGCGACCGACCGGATCCCGATCGATGAGAGCTTGCCGGCCGGCCCCGATCACGTCCCTTCACGATCGCCGCAAGAACCGGGTGGTTCCGCCGGACGTGCCGGGCTATGTATCATGTGTCGGAGCACAACCGATCCGGGAGCGGTACCCAGGCGCTTGCGCCACGGCGTCCACCCGGCGGTGGAAGACTGACGGCCAGCACACAATCAGCACGGATAGGCATCACCATGAATGCGCGAACCACCGTCGATGGCAATCAGATGAGCGCCGGGACCTGGGCTCTGCTTGCCCTGCTCGGCCTGATCTGGGGCGGATCGTTCTTCTTCGCCCGCGTTGCTGTCGCGCATGTGCCGCCCTTCACGCTGGTGTTCCTGCGCTTGGGCCTGGCAGCCCTGGCGCTGCATATCTATATCCACGGCCGCTTCGGCATGTACGAGGCGCTTGCCGGCCGCTGGCGCGAATTCGCGCTGATGGGGCTGATCAACAACGCCATTCCACACGCCTTCATCTTCCTTGGACAAACCCACATCGGCGCCGGACTGGCGGCGATCCTCAACGCCACGACCCCGGTCTGGACGGTGATCATCGCCAACATGGCGACCGAGGACGAGAAGCTGAGTTCCGCCAAGATCGCCGGCTGTCTGCTCGGGCTCACCGGCACCGTCGTCCTGATCGGGCCGAGCGCCGTTGCCGGTCTCTTCGGCACCACAAGCAGCGTGCCGCTCTGGGCGCTGCTGCTGCCGGTGCTTGCCGCCATCAGCTATGGTTTCGCGGCGACCTACGGCAAACGCTTCCGCGATCTCGCCCCTCCCGTGACGGCCGCCGGCCAGTTGACCGCCTCGACGCTGATCGCGCTGCCCGTGGCTGCCTTTACCGACACGCCCTGGCTCTTGCCGATGCCGCCCGTCGAGGTGATCCTGTCGATCCTCGGACTGGCGCTGGTCTCGACAGCCTATGCCTACATCCTCTATTTCCGCATCATGCGTGCGGCCGGCGCCACCAATGCCTCGCTGGTCACGCTGCTGGTGCCGCCAAGCGCAATCCTGCTCGGCTACCTCTTTCTCGGCGAGACGCTGCAGGCGGCCGATTTTGCCGGCATGGTGCTGATCGCCCTTGGCCTCGCCGTGCTCGACGGTCGGATCCTGCGGTTCAGGCGGGTCGCCTGACATTCTGTCCCCCGGCGTTGCAGGAAAGCCCACACGCCTGAAGTGCTTCGCACCGCGTGAAAAGGACGAGGTTTGCGGGGAATCGACAGCCGATTTTCGTCCCGCTCCGAGCCACTCACGCACGGTTACAAACGTTTATATTAACCTTGCCGAAGCGATTGTGAAAAAAATGTGGCGGCCAGGAAACTTAAATGAAATCAGAACTATAGACCTGTGAATAAGGCGGCGCCGGCTCACGCATTTCGCACTGCAGCACAAGTTTCCCTTTAACGTGTCGTGATTTCGCCCTATGTTTTAACGCGTTAACGCAGGGAGGGTCTTCCATGGGCCTTACACATTCGCTGAATGTCCTCATGATCAGTGCAGCGTTCGTATTCGTGGCCACGATGCTCTTCATCTAAGGAGCGGCCGCTGAGAGTCCAAACCGAATAGGGACTTAAATTTCCGGGAAACCATTTTGCAGCACCAAGCCAGTTAGACCGCCAGAGAGCTTAAGGTCTAGACGCTGCGACAAACGAGAAAGCGCCTGAAGATCGATCTTCGGGCGCTTTCCTTTTGGTGGATGCGGTAGCGAGCGGCGCGTTGCTGCGACCCGCAGCCGATCAAGCCTCAACGGGCATGGACCCATATAAAGCGCCACGGCGATCGTCGAGGCCTGCCAGAACGCGAGGGCGTTTCGCAGCCATGCGCAAGTTCAAGACAGCGGAGCGGCCCTCGCCCGTCGCAAAAGTGCGGGCGACAGTCAGGCGGCCGCGCCGGCCGCCACCATCAGCGGTGCATCGATCGCGCCCGCCGCTTCCACGCCGACCCGTTCGAAACCGACGAGATCCAGCACGGCTGTCACCAGCGGCGTGCGATTCATCGTATAGATATGGAAGTCGCGTACACCACGCCGGGCGAGATCGACGATCTGCTCGGCGGCAATGTGCGTCGCCTCCTTGAAGCGCTCGACCGGCTGGTCCTCGAGATGCGCGAGCCGCGTAACGATCGCCTCCGGCACGGTGGCGCCACAGAGGCCGGCAAACTTCTGCACCTGCGCCAGATTGTTGATCGGCAGGATGCCCGGAACGATCGGGATGTTGACGCCGGCGCGCCGCACCCTTTCGAGATAGCGCTCGAAATCGTTGTTGTCGAAGAAGAACTGGGTCAGCGCCCGGGTTGCGCCCGCGTCGACCTTGCGCTTCAGCATGTCGATGTCAGCGGCCACGTCAGGGCTCTCCGGGTGCTTCTCCGGATAGGAGGAGACGGAAATCTCGATGTCGTCGCCACGCGCACGGATCGCCCGCACGAGGTCGGTGCTGCTGGCGTAACCCTCGGGATGCGGCTGGTAGGTGCTGCCGATGCCACCCTGCGGATCGCCACGCAGCGCCACGAAGTGGCGGACGCCGAAGCTGAGATACTCGTCGATGACCGCATCGACTTCCGCCTTCGGCGCGCCGACGCAGGTCAGGTGCGCGGCGGTATTGGCAAAGCCGCTCTCCGCGATCAGCCGCCGGACCGTCGTCAGCGAACGCGCCTTGGTCGAGCCGCCGGCGCCGTAGGTGACGGTGATGAAGGCCGGGCCGAAGACCGAAAGGTCGTCTGCCGTCTGGAAGAGCTGCGCTTCCATTTCGTCGGTCTTGGGCGGGAAATATTCGAAGGAGAGCCGGAGATTGCCGCGTTCGGCCGGGTAAAGCGTCTGTGCCGTCATATTCATACTCCCCCCGCCTGGACACGCGGCCGCGGCGTTTCATTCTCGTTCACGGCCCGCCGATCACGCGCGAGCCAGATCGTCACCGTCAGTTTTCCATCATTCGCCCCCTCAGGCGAAAGATCCGTGGTCTTTTCGAGCACAAGGCCAGCCTTCGCCAGCCAATCGGCCATCGCCTGGTGCGAGAAGCCGAGGCGCGCATGGGCGTGCTCGTCGCGCAGATGCTCAAGCCCATGCGGCGCGAAGTCGATGATGACCAGCCGTCCGCCCGGCATCAGCATGCGCGCGGCTTCCGCGATCGCCGCTTCCGGCTCCTCGAGGAAATGCAGCACCTGGTGAATGGTGACGAGGTCGAAGGTCTGGCCATCGAGCGGCAGGTTGAAGATGTCGCCATGGCGGATCGACGCCTTGGTGATGCCGGCACGGTCGAGATTGGAGCGCGCCACCGCCAGCATGTCGCGGCTGGCGTCGACGCCGATGCCGCGGCGATAGAGGCCCTCGAAGAGCTGCAGGATGCGACCCGTGCCGGTGCCGAGATCGAGCAGGCTTTCGACCGGCTCGTCGCCGACCATCTCGCGCAGCTTCGCCTCGACGTCGCGCTCGCTGACATGCAGGCGGCGAAGCTCGTCCCAACCGGCGGCGTTTCGGCTGAAATAGGCCTGCGCCTTTTCCGACCGCGCCTTCTTCAAGGTGGTGAGCCGGGCCGCGTCACGCGCAAGCACCGCGTCGTCGGCCGAAGCGGAAGCCAGCATCGCCCGCACGAGCCCGACCCGGGCACCGTCCTGACGGAGGCGGAAATAGGCCCAGGCGCCCTCCTGGTAGCGGTCGATCAGCTCGACCTCCGCCAAGAGCTTCAGATGCCTGGAAATGCGTGGCTGCGATTGACCGAGAATTTCGGTAAGATCGGTGACGGTCAGATCGCCGGCGGCGAGAAGCGCGACGAGACGCATGCGGGTCGGCTCGCCCGCCGCCTTCAGCACGTCCACCAACGCATCCAGACCCAGTTCTCTCTGCAGAGCCATAGCGATCCCCATCAACACATAAAGATATGTTTATGTGATTTGCGGTGGTGACGCAAGCGGATTTGCGCGGAGAGACCAAACAATGGCGCCGGCGGAATAGAAGCTTGTGCATGGACGCCATGCGCCACAAGCGATGCTTCAGGCGGCACGTCAGGAGGCCTGCAGGGGCCGTCTCAACAGGCCTGCTTCACCATCCGAAGAAGGGCAACGCCACTCACTCGAGACAGACTTGACACCCTTCCCGGTAGCGAGCCCCGCTATCCGGGCCTCGGCCTGCCCCAGACACGCCGCGCCCTGTTTGGTTACCCGCCTCGCCGCAGCGGCACAAAAACCCGCAAACGCCCTGCTCGCGTCCGGCATCGGGACGGCAACTGCCGAGCGGTTCGCCACGCCTCCGGAGCGTCCTGCAAGTGCGGCTGAGGCGCGGCCACGGCGACAAACGAACCCCGTACGCAAACAGCCCTTGGCCGGATTTAGCGATCGGTGGCAAAGGAAAACGGGCGAAGCCTGCGCCTCGCCCGTTCCTTGAACCATTCGTGCGGCGCCCGCTTTAACGGACGCCGCATACTCCCGCGCCGCAACGTGGCGGCGCCGATTGCGAGTTAGCGCGTCAGGCGCTTGTAGGTAACGCGCTTCGGGTTGACCGAATCCGGGCCGAGGCGGCGGATCTTGTCCTTCTCGTAGTCTTCGAAGTTGCCTTCGAACCACTCGACCTGGCTGTCGCCTTCAAAGGCGAGGATGTGCGTTGCCAGGCGGTCGAGGAACATGCGGTCGTGGCTGATGATAACGGCGCAACCGGCGAAGTTTTCGAGCGCGATTTCGAGCGCTGCCAGCGTCTCGGTGTCGAGGTCGTTGGTCGGTTCGTCGAGCAGCAACACGTTGCCGCCGTTCTTTAGCATCTTGGCGAGGTGAACGCGGTTGCGCTGACCGCCAGAGAGGTTGCCGACCTTCTGCTGCTGGTCGCCGCCCTTGAAGTTGAAGGTCGAGCAATAGGCGCGCGAGTTCATCTCGTGCTTGCCGAGCTTGATGACTTCAGCACCGCCGGAGATTTCTTCCCAGACGGTCTTGTTGCCGTCGAGCGCGTCGCGGCTCTGGTCGACATAGCCGAGGTGCACGGTATCACCGATGCGGATCGAGCCGCTGTCGGGCTGTTCCTGGCCGGTGATCATGCGGAAGAGCGTCGTCTTACCGGCGCCGTTCGGGCCGATGATGCCGACGATGCCGCCCGGCGGCAGCTTCAGCGACAGGCCGTCGATCAGCAGGCGATCGCCATACCCCTTGGTGACGCCTTCCATCTCGATGACCACCTGGCCGAGACGTTCGCCGACCGGGATGATGATCTGCGCGTCGCCGGGACGCTGGTTTTCCGCCGCGTTGACCAGTTCGTCATAGGAGCGGATACGCGCCTTGGACTTGGCCTGACGAGCCTTGGGGCTGGATGCGATCCATTCCTGTTCGCGAGCGATCGCCTTCTGGCGGGACGCCTCTTCGCGACCTTCCTGCTGCATGCGCTTGGCCTTCGCAACCAGGTAGGCCGAGTAGTTGCCCTCGTAGGGGATGCTGCGGCCGCGGTCGAGTTCGAGGATCCAGCCGGTGACGTTGTCGAGGAAGTAACGGTCGTGGGTGATCATCAGCACGGCGCCCGGATACTCGCGCAGGTGCTTTTCGAGCCAGGCGATCGTCTCGGCGTCGAGGTGGTTGGTCGGTTCGTCGAGGAGCAGCAGGTCCGGCTGCGAGAGCAAGAGCTTGCAGAGCGCAACGCGGCGCTTTTCACCGCCCGACAGGTTGGTGACTTCCGCGTCGCCCGGCGGGCAGCGCAGCGCTTCCATGGCCATTTCGACCTGACTTTCCAGATCCCAGAGGTTCTGGCTGTCGATGATATCCTGGAGCTTGGCGCCCTCTTCCGCCGTCTCGTCGGAATAGTTCATCATCAGTTCGTTGTAGCGGTCGACGATCGCCTTCTTCTTGGCAACGCCTTCCATGGCGTTTTCAAGCACCGTCTTCGTCGGATCGAGCTGCGGCTCCTGCGGCAGATAGCCGACGGTCGCACCCTCGGCCACCCAGGCTTCGCCGGTGAACTCCTTGTCGAGGCCGGCCATGATGCGTAGAACCGTCGACTTACCGGCGCCGTTCGGGCCGAGAATACCGATCTTGGCGTCCGGGTAGAACGACAGATGAACGTTCTCGAGAACCTTCTTCGCGCCGTAGGACTTATTAAGCCCGGCCATATGATAGATGAACTGACGTGCCATGAGGGAATGCTCCGCAGGGATAAGGAAATTTGCCCGCTATGTAGGCGAATTAGTGGAAGGGGGCAATGATCAAAGGCATCCGCCCCCGCCTATCCCAAAACGAGCATCCCAATCGGCACGCCCGGCATGCCGCACCGGGAGGCGCCACAAGCCGGCTCCGTGAAGGCCGCACCTTAAGCGCTGACATGCCCAACCGGGCAAAACGCCCTACCCGCGACCGGCGGCATCGGCGATACCCTTGGCGCACTTGAACTCGGTCGCGCCCGCCGCCTGGATCAGCGGCCCGAGGGTCGCCGCCTTCATGACGTCACCGGTGAGCCCGATCGTCAGCCCGGTGATGATGCTGCGGCCCTGAACCGTCTGGCAGCGCATGCGCACCCGGTCGCCGGCGCCAGCGCCAAAGCTCTGGTCGAAGGCCTGCTTGATCGTCGCCTCATCGAGTTCCGCGCCGACACGCTGGCGGAAAAGTGCCCCGACCGCCGAGCGGTTGAGCTCTTCCAGCATGCGCAGTTGCACCGAGAAATAGTCGTCGACCGAGCCGCTCTGGCAGGTACCGCTTCGCAGCCACTGGTGCCGGTCGAGACCGGACTGCACGCCCGGCATGGCGATCAGCAGCCGCGCCGCCGTGTCGTCGGCCATGGCAAGCTTCGGCAACTCCAGCCAACTGCCCTTGCGGTCGGTCGCCCGCACCTCGGCCGCGACCCCGCAATAGCTCTTGCGCAGCGGCCACAGGCCGTGCAGCGAGAGGTTGGTGGCATCGAAGCGTTCCGCCGTCTGGCTCTCGCATTCCTTGCGCTGCGGCCGTGTCTCGCAGAAACCGGGCTGCCAGCTGACCGCCAATACATATTGGGTTCGGCTCGCAGTCCCTTCGGCAGCCCCTTGGTCCGCGCGTTCCTCACCGGCAGCAAAGGCGGCGGGCGCAAGCAACAGCACCAACGCGGCCACGACGCCCGCCACAGAACCCGACATCGCTTTAAAGAAACTCATCATGGCATCCTCCCGAGAAAACAAAACAGGAACGAATATCGCTCAAAACGGGAAAATTGCAACTCCTAATGCGCTTGCCGTCAAATCGCTTGTGACCTCATGCGCAACGATCAACAAGCGGCGATTGCCTTTGCCGTGCAAATCGATTTGAAATCGCTGAGGTCTGTCGATTGTTTCCGGGAGTAGAGATGTTCGGGCAGGTGAAGACACATCAAAGCCCGACCGGTGCCAGCTTGAGCTGGCGCCACGTGCCGGCAACAGCCGATGCCCGCGGCATTCTTCTCTTGAGCCATGGCCTAAGTGAACATTCCGGTCGTTATGCCCGCTTTGCCGAAGCAATGGCAGCACACGGCTTCCACGTCTATGCCCACGACCATCGCGGCCATGGCGCGACGCGCGCGCCCGACGCGCCGCTCGGCATGTTCTCCAACCGCGACGGCCTCGACAAGGTGTTTGCCGATATCCGTGCCATTCGCGCGATCGCGACCGCCGCCCATCCGGGTCTGCCGGTCATCCTCTTTGGCCATTCCATGGGCGGGCTGATTGCGCTCAACGCCGCCGAGACCGATCCCGGCCTCTATGATGCGCTCGCCGTCTGGAACTCCAACTTCCGCCCGGGCCTTGCCGGCCGCGGCGGGCAGGCGATCCTGAAGGTCGAAAAGGCGCTCAAGGGATCTGACGTGCCGAGCCCGCTCCTGACCAAGCTCACCTTCGGCATGTGGGGCGGCGCGATCAAGGATCGCAAGACCGATCTCGACTGGCTGTCGCGCGACGATGCCGAGGTCGCGAAATATGCCGCCGACCCGCTCTGTGGCTCCGATGCCACCGTCTCGCTCTGGCTCGACCTGTTCCGGCTGTCCTTCGATGGCCCCCGGCCCGAGCGGCTGGCGCGGCTGAAGAAAGACCTGCCCATCCATCTCGTTGGCGGCAGCGCCGATCCGTCGACCGAGATGGGCAACGCCATCCGCTGGCTCGGCACGAAGATGAAGGCGGCGGGCCTCAGAGACGTTACCGTCACCGTCTATGACGGCATGCGCCACGAAACGCTGAACGAAATCGGCCGGGAACAGGCGACGGCAGACTTTGCCGCCTGGTGCTTGCGCGCCGTCGCAGGGCGGCGCTGACCGGAATTATCATGGCCGACATGTCGCTTCCCAGGATCGCCGCCGACCACAACCGCATCTCCTTCGGGCTGACGCTGATGGTGATCTCGGTGTTGCTGTCGCCGCTGATCGACATCTTCGCCAAGCTTGCGATCGCCACCGTCCCGTCAGCCGAAATCACCGCCGTGCGCTTTCTGCTGCAGGTCGTCTTCATCCTGCCGATCGTGCTTGTCCGTGGCAGCCTGTTCGATCTCACCTGGAAGAAGACCGGCCTGCACGCGTTGCGCGGCGGGCTCCTGGTCGTGACCATGCTCTCCTTCATCACCACGTTGAAGGTCATGGAGGTCGCCGATGCGATCGCGATCTTCTTCGTCGAGCCGATCATCCTGACGATCCTCGGCAGCATATTCCTGAGGGAGACCATCGGCTGGCGGCGCTACACCGCCTGCGGCGTCGGCTTCTTCGGCGCGCTGCTCGTCATCCAGCCGAGCATGCAGGAAGTCGGCTGGATTGCCCTACTGCCTGTCGTTGCCGCCTTCGGCCTTGCCGTGTTCCTGCTCGTTACCCGCATGGTGGCGCAGAACGAGGACCCCTGGTCGATGCAGTTTCACGCCGGCGTCTGGGGCGCGCTCTTCTGTCTCGTGCTGCTCTATTTCGGCGAAGGCACCGGCTCCGGCATTTTCGATCCGGTCTGGCCGGAAGGTTACACTTGGTATTACCTGCTCGGCGTCGGCGTCACCGCCACCATATCAGGCGTGCTCGGCGTCTATGCCTATCGCGCTGCGCCTGCCTCGGTGCTGGCGCCGCTGCAATATCTCGAAATCGTCTCTGCCACGATCTTCGGCTGGCTCGTCTTCGGCGACCTGCCCGACGCGCTGAAGTGGCTCGGCATTGCCATCATCATCGGCTCCGGCCTCTACATCATCTGGCGCGAGCGCCGCGTGCACAAGGACACGAGCGTCGCTCCGGTGTCGCCAGCCATCTGACAACACAGCCATCTGAAAACAAAAGCCAATCTGAAAACAAAAGAAAGACCATCGGGAGGAATATCATGAAAACTGGAGGTCAGCTCATCGTCGACGCGCTCGTCGCCAACGGGGTGAAGCGCATCGCCTGCGTGCCGGGGGAAAGCTATCTCGCCGTGCTCGACGCGCTCTACGACACCGACATCGACGTGCTCGTCTGCCGCCAGGAAGGCGGGGCCGCGATGATGGCCGACGCCTGGGGGCGGCTGACCGGCGAGCCCGGCATCTGCATGGTGACCCGTGGCCCCGGCGCGACCAACGCATCGGCCGGCCTCCATGTCGCCAAGCAGGATTCGATCCCGATGATCCTCTTCATCGGCCAGGTGCAGAGCGAGGCGCGCGAGCGCGAGGCCTTCCAGGAAATCGAATACCGCCGCGCCTTTACCGAGGTCGCCAAATGGGTGGGCGAGATCGACGATCCCGCCCGCATTCCGGAATTCGTCACCCGCGCCTTCGCGGTCGCCACGTCAGGCCGCCCCGGCCCTGTCGTGCTGACGCTGCCGGAGGACATGCTGACGCGCAGCGCAGAGGCGCCTGCCGCCAAGCCTTACCAGCCGGTCGAGGGTCATCCGGGCCCGGCGCAGGTCAACCGGCTCGGCGAAATGCTGAGCGCGGCCAAGCGGCCGATCGCCATTCTCGGCGGCACCCGCTGGACGGCAGCAAGCGTCGCCGAATTCCAGCGCTTCGCCGAGCGCTGGAAGCTGCCGGTCGGCTGCTCCTTCCGCCGCCAGATGCTGTTTGATCACCTGCACCCGAACTATGCCGGCGACGTCGGCATCGGCATCAACCCGGCACTGGCAAAGGAGGTCAAGGAAGCGGATCTCATCCTGCTTGTCGGCGGCCGTTTCTCGGAAATGCCGTCCTCCGGCTACACGCTGATGGACAGCCCCTACCCGCGCCAGACGTTGGTGCATGTGCATCCCGACAGTTCCGAACTCGGCCGCGTCTACCGGCCGGAACTGGCGATCGCCGCCAGCCCGCGCGACTTCGTCGCCGCGCTTGAAGGCCTTGCACCGCCAAGCGAACCGACCTGGTCGGAGCGCACCGAGATCATGCACGCCGCCTATCTCAAGTGGTCGACCCCGCCGGAAACCGGCCCGGGCGCAGTAAAGATGGGCCCGATCATGAACTGGATCGAGGCGAATGTGCCTGAGGATACGATCTTCACCAACGGTGCCGGCAACTACGCCACCTGGGTGCACCGTTTCCACCGCTTCCGTCGTTATGCCACGCAGGCGGCCCCCGCCTCCGGCTCGATGGGTTACGGCCTGCCGGCGGCGGTCGCCGCCAAGCAGCTGCATCCGGATCGTGAAGTCATCTGCTTTGCCGGCGATGGCTGCTTCCTGATGCACGGGCAGGAATTCGCGACCGCCGTGCGCTACCGCCTGCCGATCATCACCGTTGTCGTCAACAACGGCATCTACGGCACGATCCGCATGCACCAGGAGCGTGATTATCCCGGCCGCGTCAGCGCCACCGACCTCACCAACCCGGACTTTGCAGCCCTTGCCCGTGCCTATGGCGGCCATGGCGAGACGGTCGAGAAGACGGAAGAGTTCGCCGACGCGTTCCTGAGGGCGCGCGCCAGCGGCAAGCCGGCGATCATCGAGATCAAGCTCGATCCCGAAGCGATCACCCCGACGCGCACGCTGACGGATATCCGCAACGGCTGAGCGGAAAGCTGCTCTTATGAAATGGTCGATCACGGCGCAGACGCGCCGCTGCTGGATTCCCGTACTCGTCACAGGAATCCAGCAGCGCCACGTCTGCCGCGCTGGAAAAGCCTACATCCTATCCCACCAAAGGCTGAGAACCGTACTTCCGCCTACTCCAGCCACTCGGTCGAAAACGCACCGGCCTCGTGCAGGTCGGTCGTCTCCAGCCGTCCCGGACCGAGGTTCTCGAACTTATGCGGCACATTGGCCGGCGCCACGACGATCTGGCCCGCCTCGGCGTCGATGGTCCGGTCGCCCACGGTGAAGCGGGCGCGGCCGACGCGCACGATGAAGGTTTCGGGATAGGGATGGCGGTGCAGCTTCGGCCCGTAGCCGATCTCATCCGTTGAAACGAAGATCACCGAGAGGCCGGCGCCATAGGCGCCGCTTTCGCCCTTCCAGGCGTAGGGCTCGCTTGCCCATTGCGCGCGCGAAATGATATGCGCTTCGGCCATGCCGATCCTCCACTGTCAGATGGAACGATGTGGCCGAGCGCGAGAGTTTAGATTTTGCGTGGCTCAGCCGCGGATATGCTGGGTCTGCTGGTAGACGGCAGTCGAGCGCGCACCCGAACGGCAATAGCCGAGCATCGGCCGCTGGAACTCGTCGAGCGCGTCGACCATGCTCTTCACGGCATCGGCGGTCACGCCCATCGGACCGACCGGAATGTGCTTGGTTTCGATGCCCAGTTCTTCGGCGCGCGCGGCAATGGAATCAAAAGTCGGCTGGTCCGGCGCCTCGAAGTCCGGGCGGTGGCAGACGATGGACTTGAAGCCGAGCGCCTTGACCTGGTCGAGATCCTCGACCGTGATCTGGCCGGTGACCGAGTATTCGTCGTTGATCTGGCGGATGTCCATGGTCGTCTTCCCTAAGGCAATTTTCTCGGCCTCTGATGTAGGCGCAGCCTCCGCTCCCGTCAATCAAAAGCCGCAGCGTCGCGATAGACGATCAGACAACCGAGAAGGCGACGGCATAGCTCCGCGCCTCCCCCGGCGAAAGCGGAACCAACTCGCCGGCCGCAGCCAGTTCCGGCCGCTTGGCGATCCGGTGCGACACCGGTTCGATGCTGATCACATCCGCCGCGCCGCGCTGGCAGCGCCACATCTGCAGGAAGGGCAAAGTATCGGCCCGGAACCGCACGTTCAGGCTTCGCCCGGCGAGACCGTCAAGGCCTGCAAGCGTGACCTCCGACCAGCCATCCGAACCGATGGCCGCCGGCAGGCAGAAATGCGCGCTCTCGCCCGTGCCGAAGCGCCAGGCGCTCTTACCGTCCGCGAGCGACGCGCTGACGAGACGGGTCTCGTCCCCGAGCAGCCGGCCGCCGATGTTGAGGTGGTACATCATCATTGGCGGAAAGGCGGTGACGCCGGAATTGACGACGCGATCCTCGAGCACCACTTCGTGCCGCGCGGCATCGATCCGCCAGCGCCGCTCGACGCGAGCCTGCCCGCCACCCGCAAGCGCCACATCGATCGTCGCCGTACACTCGGCCCCGTCGCCCGCCATCTCCGTATGGCTGACCGCGGTCCCGGCCAGTGAGCCGTGCAGCGGATAGCGCGCGCCCTCCGCACCGCCTTCGATCGCCTCGGGATGGCGGATATGGTCCGGCCCGCAGGTAAAGAGAAAGCCGGCGAGCGCCCGGTCGATCCTCGGGTCGCCATCGGACGGGATCGCAGCGCCCGGCGACAGGTCGACGCCGTCGACGACGAAGGCGGCGATGTCGAGCGCCGAAAGCCGGTCGAACAGCACATGAATTTCCTGGGGCTCCTGAGGTTCTCTCAGCGTTTTCAGCATGTCCTCTTCCTCAAATCGGCCGCAGAATCACTGCAATCACAAAGAGATGATAGCTGAGGAGAGGTGTAATTCACCGGTTGAAGCCCGGCATTGCACCGCCTAGATAGAATTTAACCGCTCGTTCATGATGAATTCATTTTTTTCACATTAACGTCGAAATCGAAATGTACCGCGCCACACTCACTACAATGAAAACAGGTTCTCTCGTGACGTCAGCGACCCGCACAGGCCTCTCGCTCCTCGCCGCAGTCGGCTTTCTTGCCGTGGATCTGACGGCCGCCTTCGCACAGGACTATCGCGGCTACAATCGCTATGGCGAAGACGTCATGCTGGTCACGCCCGATGGCGAAATCCTCGACTATGTGCCCCGCTCCGACGAAGTGCAGACGATGCGCGACAGCCGCGGCCGCACGCTTCTGATCGACAACTGGGGCAATGTGGTCGCAACCGTGGTGCCCAACAATCGTGGACGTCAACGCGACTACGGCGGCAACCGCCAGGGCGACTATGGCGGCTACCGCCGTCAGGGTGACGTGGATATCTATTCCAACCGGCGCTACCGGGAAACCGAGCGCGGCTACGGGTACTCCGAACCCGGCGAGGTCACCACCGGCTCGATTCCGGATTACCGCGACGTGGTGCCGCCGTCGACCGACGGCAACGACTTGCCAAACAGCCTGCCGGGCCTGATCGACGGTACACAGGAAGCATCGATCGATCCAAACGACAGCAGACCGGCGGGTCCGTCGATGCCACCGGCGATCTCGGTCAAGTCGAAGTCGCGCGCCGAAATCACCGCGCTGCAGGTCTTCCTCGACCGCGAAGGTTTCTCGCCCGGCGTGATCGACGGCAAGATGGGCTCGAACGTCACCAAGGCGATCGAGGCCTGGCAGCAATCAACGGGCGAAACGCTCGATCCCAACAATACCGACGACATTCTCGAGCGGCTGCGCATGAACGGCGGCATGCCGATCACCAGCTACACGATCACGGCTGCCGATGCCGCGGGCCCCTATGTCGCGTCGATCCCCGAGGATTACGCGCACAAGGCGCAGCTTCCGCACATGTCCTTCACCTCGACGACGGAAATGCTCGGCGAGAAGTTCCACATGGACGAGGCCTATCTGCGCGAGCTGAACCCGGGCGTCGATTTCACCATTCCGGGCACGATCATCAAGGTGATCAACCCCGGCGCCAACAAGACCGGCAAGGTCGCCCGCATCCTCGCCGACAAGGCGCGCAAGCAGGTGCTTGCCTATGACGACGCCGGCAAGCTGATTGCTGCCTATCCGGCAACGATCGGCTCGTCCGACACGCCGTCTCCGTCAGGCACGGTCAATGTCGAGCGCATCGCGCTCAATCCGGGTTACACCTACAATCCGAAGATCAACTTCAAGCAGGGCAACAACGACAAGGTCCTGACCCTGCAGCCCGGCCCGAACGGCCCTGTCGGCACGGTCTGGATCGCGCTTTCGAAGCCCACCTACGGCATTCACGGCACGCCGGAACCATCGAAGATCGGCAAGACCCAGAGCCATGGCTGCGTGCGCCTGACCAACTGGGACGCGACGGAACTTGCCAAGATGGTGAGCACCGGCGTCACGGTCGAGTTCGTCGACTGACGAACCGGCCGCCGCCCTCAGGCGGAGCGTTGTTTTTTTGGCATTTTTTGCACGTTTCCCCCAATTGGGTGAGTGACTTCGCGTCTGCAGCATAGATGATGGGGTTGCCTGGTTGACCATCCACGACAAGGCACTCTTGTTAAATGTCTTTGTGCCGACCCGTCGGCTAAATCGTTTCAGACCTATCCATTTACGAAGACCGCAGCTGCCGACGACCCAGCTGCGGTTCTTTTTCAAGCGCCGGCTGCAACACCCCGCTCCCGCCCTCCCCGTCCATCATGACTTCATGAAACATTGTCATGAGAATTTTTCCGGCAATCGGCTATCACCGGATATCTCTATGACAATGGCCGACCTGCGGCCGCACTTGAAGGATGGCCTGAATGGCGACGGAGCGCACCCTGCCCAACCTCTGGCATGCGACGGCACCGGCCGCCCCTGAGACCAGGCCTCTCGGCCAGGACCTGACGACCGATGTGGCGATCATCGGCGGCGGCTTTACCGGCCTTTCCGCAGCACTGCACCTGGCCGAAAAAGGCGTGAAGGCAACGGTCATCGAAGCCAAGATGATCGGCTTCGGCGGCTCCGGCCGCAATGTCGGCCTCGTCAATGCCGGCATGTGGGTGAAGCCAGACGACCTGATCTCGACGCTCGGCCCCGAGGCCGGCAACCGGCTGCTGAGCGAGCTCGGCGACGGGCCCTCCATGGTCTATGCGCTCGTCGAAAAACACGGGATCGTCTGCGAAGCGGTGCGCAACGGCACGCTGCACATGGCCGTCGGCAGCGAAGGCATCACCGAGATCAAGGACCGTGAAGCACAGTGGCAGAAGCGCGGCGCCCCGGTCGAGGCGCTCTCGGCCGAGCGCGCGCACGCGCTCACCGGTGCTGAAGGCTTTTCCGGCGCCCTGCTCGACCGCCGCGCCGGCACCATCCAGCCGCTCGCCTATGCCCGCGGGCTTGCCCGTGCGGCGCTTGCCGCCGGCGCCGAGATCTACACCGACACGCCATTGACGGGTGCCGAGCGCCAGGGCGACAGCTGGGTGCTGAAGGCCGGCAACAATGTCGTGCGCGCCAAGCAGGTGATCCTCGCCACCAATGCCTATGGCGGCCTCTTCGCCGAAAGCCCCTGGCAGGCGCACACGCAGGAACTGACGATCCTGCCCTATTTCCAGTTCGCCACCAATCCGCTGCCGGACGCCATCGCCAAGCGCATCCTGCCCGAACGTCAGGGCACCTGGGACACCGGCCTTGTCATGACCTCCTTCCGCATGGACCAGCAGAACCGGCTGATTTTCGGCTCGATCGGCCGGCTCGACGCGATGGCCGAAGGTACGCATCGCGCCTTTGCCGCCCGCTCCGTGCGCAAGCTCTTCCCGTTCCTTGGCGAGTTCCGCTTCGAGTACTGGTGGGACGGCCGCATCGGCATGACCACCAACAACCTGCCGGCCATGCACACGCTCGCCGAGAACGTCGTCTCCGTCAGCGGCTACAACGGCCGCGGCATTGCACCGGGCACCGTCTTCGGTCGCGCCCTTGCCAGCCACGTCACCGGCGAAACCTCGGCGATCCCGCTCGCCGAAACGCCCGTGACCCCGGACACCTGGCGCGGCGTGAAGTCCGCCTTCTACCACGCAGGCGCCCAGGCCAAGCACTTCATCGACCGGCGGTTTTAAGGCGAGGCACGGAACAGACCGTTCCGGCCCGTACTGACGCGTCTTGAATATTGAAACCCTGAGGTGTAGCGTCCGTCGCGGGTGCCCATCCGAACCTGCTGCCGGGTTGAAGGGACGCGGAACTTTTGTCGACGACCATGTTCATCAACGTCGAAGCGTAATCGGCAGACTTCGACCACGAACATCGGATCGTCTCATGCTGAACCCGCAGCTCAGGTTCTCGCCGTCCAACGTCGCCGCCCTGAAGAAGTCCCTTCGGGACCGTTACCCTCAGATCCGGTCATCGCACCTGGATGAGGCAATCGCCGCTTCGTTCGGCTTCAAATCCTACGCGGCATTACGCCCGGCACTGCTCCAGGTCGGAAACCACGCCCGGCTGATCGTCATTAGCGATCATATGCTGCTTCTGCTTCGGCTGGAGGAACTGAGATATCAGGATATCGAGGCGGAAACGCTGCGCCGCCACATGTGGGACATCAAGTTCCCCGATCGCTGGTACGATCAGCACCTTGAAAAGGCCGTGACGAAGCGCAGGCTGCCGACAGCGGCCAATTCGCGGTAGCGCAGCCAGCGACCGCTGGTGGCGCACGCACGGCAGTGCACTTCGAGATCGAAGCGCAAAAACCGCTTGCGATTTGAGATCAGTCAGCTTAGCCTCAACGTATCGCACATCGCAAGCAGACCCGTTAGAACGCGCCATTCAAGACAAGGAACTGGCCATGGCTAAGCTCGTGTTCGGAATGAACCAGTCGCTGGACGGCTACGTCGACCACATGGAGTTTGCGCCAAGCCTCACACTCTTCCGCCACTTCATCAAGGAGGCCGAACAGCAGACGGGCAGCCTGTACGGACGGCGTATCTACGAGATCATGCGCTACTGGGACGACGAACATCCCGAGTGGGATGCCGACAGACAGGCTTTCGCAGCCGCGTGGCGAAAGCAGCCGAAGTGGGTCGCCTCGCGCTCCTCGCCATCCGTCGGCCCCAATGCCCGGCTCATCGACGGTGACCTTGGCGACGCAGTGCGCAAGCTGAAGGCCGAACACGACGGCGAGATCGAAGTGGCGGGCCCGGTCCTGGCGCACAGCCTCACCGAACTTGGCTTGATCGACGAGTACCGGATCTACCTGCACCCGGTCGTGCTCGGTCACGGCAACCCCTATTTCGCCGGCCCGCGCCCGCGGCTGCGCCTGATCTCTCATGACCGGATTGGCGAGGATGTGGTGAGGCTGACCTACGTGCCCGCATAGCCTGGCGACAGCCGCGAAAGACACTGCCGGAGCACCAGATGATCGCCCTCGGTCCAGACGGACATCGGCGCAAGAACAGCACGGTCGTGCAACACAAGCTCATCTGGAGGCAGCAGCCAGCGGACCAATGAAAGCAATTGCAGCGCGCCCATGCTTGCGATAAGCGCGTGGCGTACGCTCGTGCCGACAGCAGGTGCCGCAATCATAATCCGTCCCGCAGTCCCCGACGATCGAAGCGCCATCTGGGACATAATTCGTCCGACGATCCGCGCGGGCGAGACCTATACGCTGGACCGCGACCTGAGCGAAAGCGATGCGCTGGCTTACTGGATGGCTTCGGATCGAGAAACGTTCGTCGCGGAAGAAGATGGCCTGATTTTAGGCACCTACTATATCCGGGCGAACCGGACGGGCGACGGACAGCATGTCTGCAACTGCGGCTACATGACAGACGCAAAGGCAAGTGGCCGAGGCGTGGCCCGCCGGATGCATGAGCACTCTCTCGCCCACGCTCGCGCAAGAGGTTTCCGGGCCATGCAGTTCAACTTCGTCGTCAGCAGCAACGAACGCGCCGTGCGGCTGTGGCAGTCGCTCGGATTTGATATCGTCGGCCGGGTTCCGGAGGCATTCCTTCACCCTTCGCTCGGCTACGTCGACGCCTTCGTGATGTTTCGCAAGCTTTAGGCAGGAACTCGCGGTCAATCCGCAAGGCTTGCGCGGCGCTCCGTCCGTCCTAAAGCTGGTCTCTTCGGCAAAACCGCCAACTCAACGAACCAAAACGCCTCGGCTCATCCCTGACCCGAGGCGTTGTTTTTCAAGCGGACGGCGCGATTACGCCGCTGCGCGATAACCCGAAGCGGCGCTGACCTGCACCTGGCCGGACGTGCGGAAGGCGCGCAGGCGGGTGGCGATGTGTTCGGCTTCGCCCGTCAGCGCCTGGCTGGCGGCATTGGCCTGTTCGACCATCGCGGCATTCTGCTGGGTGATCTGGTCCATCTGGGTGATGGCGGTGTTGACCTCCTGCAGGCCGGTTGCCTGTTCGGCGGTGCTGGCCCGGATAGCGCCGAAGACGGAGCTGACTTCGACGACCTGGGCAACGATCTGCTGCAGCGACTGGGCCACCTGGTTGACGGAGTTTACGCCGTCGTCCACCTGGCCGCGCGACTTGGCGATCAGCCCCTGGATGTCCTTGGCGGCATCGGCGCAGCGTTGCGCCAGTGCCCGGACTTCCGAAGCGACGACGGCAAACCCCCTGCCCGCCTCGCCGGCACGTGCGGCCTCGATGCCGGCATTGAGCGCCAGAAGGTTGGTCTGGAAGGCGATCTCGTCGATGACATCGACGATCCGGGCGATGCTGGCAGACGATGCCTGGATCTCCTGCATCACCTCGATCGCGTGGCTGACGATCTCGCCGCTCTGTTCGGCATTGGCGCGTGCCGCAATCACGGTCGAATTCGCCTGGTTGGCGCCTTCGGCCGTCTGCTTGACCGTGCGCGTCACCTGCTCGACGGCCGCGGCCGTCTCTTCGAGGTTGGCGGCCTGGCGCTCGGTGCGCTTGGCGAGATCGTCGGCAGCCGCCGCGATCTCCTTGGCGCTGGTGTGGATCTGGATGGCACCGGCCCCGATGCCGCCGATCGCGCGCGCAAGCTCGCCGATCGCATGGTTGAAGTTTTCGCCAAGTTCCTGATAGGCAACCGGCAGGTCCTCGCCGATGCGCGCCGTCAGGTCGCCATCGGCGATCTTCTTCAGCGCCGCGCCGAAGGTCTTGCTGATCAGCGCGCGTTCGGCGGCCAGCACTTCTTCCTGCACCGCGCGCTGCTTGGTGACGTCGGAGGCGTCCATGTAGACCGAGATCGACAGGTCCATGTCGAGGAAGACGCCCTTGATCAGGCTCGACAGCATCGCGCCCATGTCCTCGGCCGAGGTCCCCTTACGCGAGAACAGGCCGGCCTTCGGCCAATGCGCCTTGACGATTTCGGTGATCAGATGCTCGGCGACCAGCGCATAGCCGCCGATGTACCAGCGCGGCTCGAGCCCGATGCGGGCGTGCACCAGGCCGATGGTGCGAACCTTGGCGCTGTAGTCTTCGTTGAAATTGGCATCGACTATGTTGGCCCAGTGGCCGACCTGCGCGCCCTTGGCGCGGTCGATATGAGCGTCGGAGGAGAAGAAGCGCTTGGTCTCGGGCGTCGTCTTGACCTTGACGTAGAACTTGTCGAGCGCGGGCTTCAGTTCCTTTTCCAGGATCGGCTTCAGCGCCTTCAGGCTCGTCTTGGCGGCGTCATCAAGCGCCATGAAATTCAGACGACCGGCAACGTCTTGCGTGCCGGCAGCGGCGTGTTCCGTTTTCATGCGCGAACTTCCCTGCATGCTCATTTCTGGATCATGGAGACAGGACCAAGGGCGCTGAAGCGTCTGAGATCATGGCCGCAATCATGGCGGCTGGTTACCCCGTAGCGGCGATCGCAGGGGCAAGCTGTATCCTGTGCCACTGATAGAAGCGCAGGGTAAAGGAAGCCTTACGCGAAACAGCTATTTCGCGAGGCCTGAAATACAACTCAACCGGAACTGACGAATATCAATTCCGGTTGATACGCAATAAACGGTGGAACGCCAGGGGATCAGGCGGCGTTGCGCGAAGCCCAGGACGGCATGCGCGCAGCCCAGGAGCGGCGCGTCTTGACCGGCATCAGCGCCTGCACTTCCTTGGCAAGGGCTGCGGCGTTTTCGCGCGCCTTGTCGAGATTGCTGACGCGGTTCGGATCCATGGTCTGCAGCGTACCGCCACAGTCGAAAATCTCGCGATAGGCGACGCGCTCGACGATCGGCGTGTCGAGCACCGAGACGCCGCGCTCGGAAAGCATCGCCTTGATCGTCTGCAGCGCGCGCGTGGTGACCAGCGAATTGACGCGGGTGAGCACGACCGAATGGTTGATCCTGAGGCCCGAACGGTCCTGGATCTGGCGGATCAGCTCAAGGATCTGCGCCGCACCCTTGGCGTCCATGGCACAGCCCTGCACCGGGATCAGCACCTGGTCGGAGATGGCAAGCGCAAGCGCGACGATCTGGTCCTTGGCGCCCGCGAGATCGATGACGATGTAATCCGCCTCGTCCTTCGCCTCGCGGATATGACATTCGAGCGAGCCGGGCGTGATGTGCGAAATGACGGTGAGATTCGCGATATGGCCGGAAGCCTCCGACCAGCTGGTGATCCAGCGCTGCGGATCCGCATCGAGGACGACCACCCGGTGCCCCTGCCGCGCCAGTTCCGTCGACAGGATCAGCGCCGCGGTCGTCTTGCCCGCGCCACCCTTTGCATTGGCGAAAGTGATGACCGCCATGATATTCCCCATTCTCTGCATGTTTCGCGCGAACCACGGAGCGCAGGGCTGGTGGTTCGCTTCTTAACGAAACCTTACAGAAGATGGTTAACGAAACGGTAACGCCGGCACGTCAAACCTGACAGTCGGGCCGTTCGAGCCCTGCCCGCAGGAGCGAAATTCAACGGCCTCGCGCAGGAGCGGTCGAGGTGATTACGTCGGGTTGCAAGATGCCTTTTGCAGAGAAAGGTTGTATGAAAACGCGGCGCGGTCCTTGTGGCCGCCCGTCCATTCATCTGCGTGCGGAAGGGGCTATGTCTTTGAATATCAGGCAACGTATGCGACAGGTTCTCGAAGCTGAGGCTTCGGCAATCCTTGCGGTCGCGATCGATGAGCATTTCGAAGCGGCTGCCCGCGTCATCCTGGAATGCCAGGGAAAAGTGCTGACGACCGGGATCGGCAAAGCCGGCCACATCGCCAACAAGTTCGCCGCAACCCTGTGTTCGACTGGCACGCCGGCCGTCTACCTGCATCCCGCGGAAGCGGCACATGGCGACCTTGGCGTGGTCGGCAAGAACGACGTGATGATCGCGTTTTCCACCAGCGGCAAGTCCCGCGAAGTGCTGGAGATCATCGAGCTTTCGAGCCACCTCCGGGTCACGAAGCATATCGGCGTAACCTCGCACCCGGATTCCCTTCTGCGGGAGAGCTGCGACATCATCCTCAATATGGGAGACGTCGAAGAGGCGGGATGCCCGATCGGGATGACGCCGACCTCCAGCATCGCGGTCATGCTGGCGGTGAGCGACGCCATCGCGATGGCTGTCATGGAAGCCAGGGGCTTTACCCGCAGCGAGTACGGCGCGCGCCATCATGGCGGCTACCTGGGGCGGTTGGCCCGCCTCGACAACGTATGACGGGCGAAGCCGAGGGGATGCAAAACCGGCGAGAGCGGTGTCAGGCCCGCGCGGGAACCGGCTCCGCCGTCCTGCCGGCGCGATAGCACATCGACGAGAACGGCCCGTGCCGTACTTCCTCGCCTGCCGGGCTGAGCAGCATCAGCACGTCATTGGCAAACGCCTGGGCGTTGGCCTGCGCCTTGGCAAGATTGCTGACCTTCGCGGGATCGAGCGAGGAGAGCGTGTCGCCCTGTTCGAACAGTTCGCGGAAGGCGGTGCGCTCGACGAGCGGGGTATCGACGAGCCGGATACGGTTCTCCGAAAGCAGCAGCTTGACCCGGCGCATCGCCCGCGTCGTGACGATCGGGTTGACGCGGGTCAGGAACACGGCATGGTTGATGTTGGCGCGCGCGTTGTTCTCGATGTAGCGGATCAGGTCCAGCACCTGGATGGCGCCGCGCGCATCCATGACGCAACCCTGTACCGGGATCAGTGTCAGGTCTGAAAGGCCGATCGCCAGCGCCACCAGCACGTCGGCCGCCCCGGAGAGATCGATGATCACGTGCTCAACCTGGCCGCGCAACCGCCGGAGATGATCGCTGAGCGTCGTGGTCGCGACTCCGGAGAGAACGAAGAGATTGCCATCGTTGCAGCCGTGGCGGAACCAGTCGGTCATGCAGGCGAGTGGATCGCAATCAAGAACCGCAACGCGATCGCCACGCCGGGCCAATTCGCAGGCAAGCAGCAAGGCTGCCGTTGTCTTGCCGGCTCCCCCCTTCGCATTCGCGAGGGAAACAATCGCCATCGGTCGACCCTAACTCAACGCAGGCCCGGATTTTCTCGGGGCCAATACATACGCACACCCTAATACAAGCGTTCCAGACCGCGGTCAACAAAGCGTAAAGAAACCGCTCCACGAGCCCGAAACGTGACAGTTAGATGACGATTAGGTGACAGATCGCCCGCAATGGCAAGTGGTATTTTGGGTTAACTAAACCGGGCGGCCGACGCCTTTGCCAGGCGGCAAAGGCGTCGGAAATCGTTCAGATGCACTCGCGGAAGAGCTTCTTCGCCGCGTCGAGCGTGAGCTCCACCGGGTTGCCGCCAGCCGTCGGGTCGACGATGGCCATTTCCGACATCTCGTCGATCCGGTCGGTGCCGACGCCGAGGGCTGAGAGCTTGTCCGGAACGCCGAGTTCCTCGCGCAGCTTCAGCACGTAATCGTAGAAGCCGTCGAAGCCACCGGAAATGCCGAGATAGGCGGCAGCGCGCACTATTCTGTCCTCGATCGCCGGGCGGTTGAAGCGCAGCACCGGCGGCATCACGACCGCATTCGTCATGCCGTGGTGGGTGTTGTAGATCGCTCCAACAGGATGCGACAGCGAATGAATGGCGCCGAGCCCCTTCTGGAACGCGACGGCCCCCATGGCGGCAGCACTCATCATGTTGGCGCGGGCCTCGATATCGCTGCCGTCCTTGTAGGCGCGGGGCAGGTATTCCTTGACGAGCCGCATGCCTTCAAGCGCGATACCGGCCGACATCGGGTGGTAGAAGGGCGAGGAATAGGCTTCCAGGCAATGGGCAAAGGCATCCATGCCGGTACCGGCGGTGATCACCTTGGGCATGCCGACCGTCAATTCCGGGTCGCAGATCGTCACTGCCGGCAGGAACTTCGGATGGAAGATCACCTTTTTCACATGGCTTGCCGAATTGGTGATGACGCTGGCGCGGCCGACTTCAGAGCCGGTGCCGGCGGTGGTGGGCACTGCAATGATTGGTGCAATGCCTTCGACGCTCGCACGTGTCCACCAGTCGCCGATGTCCTCGAAGTCCCAGACCGGGCGGCTCTGCCCGGCCATGAAGGCCACGCACTTGCCGAGATCGAGGCCCGAGCCGCCGCCGAAGGCGACGACGCCGTCATGGCCACCGTCCTTGAAGGCCTTCACGCCGGCTGCAAGGTTGACGTCATTCGGGTTCGGGTCGACATCCGCAAAGATCGCCCGGCCGAGACCGGCAGCATCAAGGATATCGAGTGCGTTCTGCGTGATCGCCATCGGCGCGAGGCCCCGGTCGGTGATCAGCAGTGGCTTCTTCATGCCCACCGCCTTGCAATGGTCGGCAAGCTCCTTGATCCGGCCGGCGCCGAACTTGATGGACGTCGGATAGCTCCAGTTGGCGGTGATGGTCATGCGGTGACTTTCTTCAGATGGTAGGATTTCGGACGGGTGAGGTTCTGGAAGCCGATGACCGACAGCGAACCGCCGCGGCCGGTTTCCTTAACGCCGGTCCAGCAAAGCGCCGGGTCGAGATAGTCGGCACGGTTCATGAACACGGTGCCGGTCTCGATGTCGGCGCCGATGCGCGCGGCGCGCTCGGCATCCTTGGTCCAGAGCGATGCGGTGAGGCCGTACTGGCTGTCGTTCATCAGTTCGATCGCCTGGCTGTCGCTTTTTACCTTCATGATGCCGACCGCCGGACCAAAGGTCTCTTCGCGCATGAAGGCCATGGAGTGGTCGACATTGACGAGGACCTGCGGCGCGAGATAGGCGCCGCCGTCATCCTGCGGGAAGAGTTTTGGGTCGATCAGCGCCTTGGCACCCTTGGCAACCGCATCGGCGATCTGCTCGCGCACAGTCGCGGCAAAGCGCTTGTTGGCCATCGGGCCGAGCGTCGTTTCCGGGTCGAGCGGGTTGCCGAGCTTGTAATTGGAAACCCAGGCGACCGACTTCTCGACGAAGGCGTCATAAAGCGATTCATGCACATAGATGCGCTCGATGCCGCAGCAGCACTGGCCGGAATTGTAGGTGGCGCCGTCCATCAGCGTGTCGACGGCCGCGTCGAGATCCGCATCTTCCATGACGTAGCCCGGATCCTTGCCGCCGAGCTCGAGGCCAAGCCCGGTAAACGTACCGGCGGCCGCGCGCTCGATCGAGCGGCCGCCTTCGACCGAACCGGTGAAGTTGACGAAGTCGAAGCTCTTGGCCGCGATCAGCGCCGCGGTCGTTTCATGGTCGAGGAAGATGTTCTGGAAGACGTCGGCGGGAACGCCGGCCTCGACGAAGGCGCGCACCATGCGCTCGCCGACGAGGATCGTCTGGCTCGCGTGCTTGATGATGACCGTGTTGCCGGCCATCAGCGCCGGAGCAACCGTGTTGATCGCAGTCATATAGGGGTAGTTCCAGGGCGCCACGACGAAGACGACGCCATGCGGCTCGCGGGCGATGCGGCGCTCGAAGCGGTCGCTCTCTTCGATCACCAAAGGCTTCAGCGCATCGGCTGCGATCGTCGCGACATAGTTCGAGCGCTCGTTGAAGCCCTTGAACTCGCCGCCATAGCGCACCGGCCGGCCCATCTGCCAGGCAAGCTCCGGCACCACCTCGTCGACCATCTCGTTGAGGCGGGCGACACCGGCCAGCACCAGATTGACGCGCTCGTCGAGCGGACGGCGCCCCCAGGCCTTCTGCGCCTGGCGGGCGCGGGAGACCACCTGCTTTGCCATCTCCAGCGGCATCGCGGGGCGTTCTGCGTAGACCTCGCCATTAACAGGCGAAATGCACTTGATCATGCTCATGATCGTCTTCCTGCTTTCATTGCGAATGATGTGATGGCCGCTCCGGTCAGGAACGGCCATCCTTGTGAGTGATTGTGTCGCGGGTCAGGCCCGTTCGAAACCGCGCGCGACCTCCCAGTCGGTGACGCGGCGGTCGTATTCTTCCTGCTCCCAGCGCCCCGCCCGCGCATAGTGCTCGATGACCTCGTCGCCAAAGGCGGCGCGCAGCATCTTCGATTCCGTCAGGGCCGCCGTCGCGTCGCGAAGCGTGCGCGGGATCTCGCGCACATCCTTGCCGCCATAGGCATCGCCGACGAAGGGCGCTTCCAATTCCATCTTGTTCTCGATACCGGAAATGCCCGCCGCGATCAAAGCGGCAAAGGCGAGATAGGGATTAAGATCGGAGCCGCCGACGCGGCATTCGATGCGGATCGCCTTGGTGTCCTCGCCGCACAGGCGATAGCCGGCCGTGCGGTTGTCCTTGCTCCAGACCGCCTTGGTCGGCGCAAACGTGCCGGCCATGAAGCGCTTGTAGGAGTTGATGTAAGGAGCGAGGAAGTAAGTGATCTCGCTCGCATGGGTGAGAAGGCCTGCCACATAGTGGCGCATCATTTCCGACATGCCGTATTTGCCGCTCTCGTCGTAGAACTTCGACGACTTGCCGTCGGCACTCCAGAGCGACTGGTGAATATGCGAGGAGGAACCGGCAGCCTGATAGTTCCACTTGGCAAGGAAGGTGATTGCCTTGCCGCGCGACCAGGCGATTTCCTTGCAGCCGTTCTTGATGATCGCATGCCGGTCGGCCATCGTCAGCGCGTCGGCATAACGCACGTTGATTTCTTCCTGGCCGGCCGATGCTTCACCCTTGGAGTTCTCGACCGGGATATCGGCTCCCTGCAGACCGTTGCGGATTGCCCGCATCACATCCTCTTCCTTGGTGGTCTGGAAGATGTGGTAGTCCTCGTTGTAGCCGCTGACGAGCTGCAGGTCGCGATAGCCGGACTGGCGGGCATCGTCATAGGACTGGTCGAACAGGAAGAATTCGAGCTCGCTTGCCATATAGGCCTTGAGGCCCATCTTCTCGAGCCGCGCCACCTGCTTCTTCAGGATCGCGCGCGGCGAATGCGGCACTTCCTCATGGGTGTGATGGTCGAGCATGTCGCAGAGCACCAGCGCCGTGCCTTCGAGCCAGGGGATGCGGCGAAGCGTCGAAAGGTCCGGCTTCATCGTATAGTCGCCGTAGCCCTTTTCCCAGCTTGTTGCCTTGTAGCCGGGAACGGTCTCCATCTCCATATCGGTCGCAAGCAGGTAGTTGCAGCTATGCGTTTCCTTCCAGGCGCCATCGACGAAGAACTGCGCATGGAAGCGCTTGCCCATCAGCCGGCCCTGCATGTCGACCTGGCAGCCGAGCACCGTATCGATGCGGCCGGCGGCGACGTCTTCCTTCAACTCGTCAAACGTATAGCTCATCAACTTCCATCCCATGTTCTGTCACGCGGCCGTTCCCTTGATGACGATATTTTTGGGCCGCGTGAACGTGATCCGTTCAACCAACCGGAAAGGTTCCGGCAAAAGAAAAGGCGGAAGTCGCGGTCGCGCTCCCGCCTTGTTGTTGTCGCTTAGACCTGGCCGACAGCCTTTTCTGCAGCGGCGATCTCGGCTTGGCGGCGTGCCACTTCGTCACCGATCGGCGGGCCGCGGAAGCGGCGGCTTTCGAAGCCGAACCAGACAGCGCCGGTCAGGACCAGGAAGCCCACGGTGATGTAGAGCGCCCAGTCGTTCGGCGGCTGAACGCCGAGGATGAAGATCAGCACCATGGCGATGATCGACAGGACGGCGAAGAGCTTGAACATGCTTTCGCCGAGGTTCCACGGGCCCATCTTGTCCCACTTCGAGGTTCCCCAGGCGAAGAGGCCGAGCGTGATCGGGATCGCGAAGGAGAAGAACAGGAAGATGACGGTGCACGAGACGACGATCGTGTAGACCGGGGTTTCGCCGATCGAGACGAGCGAGGAGCCCCAGACGAAGAGGACTGCGAGGATCGAACCGACCCAGATCGCCGCGACCGGCGTGCGGTAAGTCGGGCTCACCTTGGCGAGCGCCTTGGAGGCCGGCAGGCCGCCGTCACGCGAAAACGCAAAGATCATGCGCGACACCGAGGTCACCGTTGCCAGGCCGCACAGCCACTGGCTGACGAGGATAGCGAGGTAGAGGATGTCCTTGATAACAGGGTGGACCTGCGCTTCCATCGCCCAGAAGAACACGTTCCAGCCCTGCTTGGCGGCGTCGTCCATGTTCGGGATCATGAGTACGAAAGAGCACAGCATGATGTAGCCGAACAGCGCCGACCAGAGCACCGACGAGACCATGCCGCGCGGCACCGAATGGGCCGCCTTGACGGTTTCTTCCGAAGTATGCGCCGAGGCGTCGTAGCCGGTGATCGTGTAGATCGGCAAAAGCAGGCCGAGCAGGAACACCCAGGTACCCGAGGTTTCCGGCCAGACATTGCCGCCCGCTTCACCGGAATAGTTGGAGAAGGTGAAGAGACGGGCGACATCGTAGCTGTCGGCCGCGGCCAGGCAGACGACTGCAAGCAGGATCGCGGTTGCAAAGATCAGGTAGCCCGAGAAGTCCGTGAGCTTGGCGGTCAGCCCGATGCCCATGTGGTTCACCAGTGCCTGCCCGCCGGTGATGATGGCGAGGAAGACAATGCGGGTCAGCGTCGTGTCGGCGAGGCCGAAGTAAGGCGTGCCGAAGGAACCCATGAAGAAGTAGTAGGTGCCGACATTGATGGCGCCGAGAACGGTGACGAGGCCGAGCAGGTTGAACCATGCGGTCAGCCAGCCGGTGAAGCGGTTGCCGAGGATCGAGCCCCAGTGATAGAGGCCGCCAGCCGTCGGATAGGCCGAGCTGATCTGTGCCATGGCAACGGCAAAGACGAAGGAAATGAAGCAGCCGAGCGGCCAGCCGATGCCGATCGCCGCGCCCCCCGCGCCTGCGGTCGCCTGGGCGAGCGAGTTGATGCCGCCCGAAAGAATGCAGATGATCGAGAACGACACCGCGAAGTTCGAGAACTGGCTCATGCGCCGCTCGAGCTCCTGGGCATAGCCCATCGAGTGCAGGACACTCATGTCCTGCTTTTTGTCTGAATCGCTGTAGTCCGACATTTTTCTTCCCCTGATTTCTTCAGACCACACCGCCCCATTGCGGCAGGGTCCCATCAACCACCTGCCCCGGCCAGCCGGAACAGGACCGCGGCAACGCCGCTCCCCAGGGTCTTTTATTGTGCCGAAAGTGCCGCCGTGCCCTTGCGCAGCAGCCCTTCCAGGTAATCGGCCATGACCCTTTGGCCGATGTCATTGCGAATAAGATCGTTGCGGATCTCGATCATCACATTCGGCAATCCGTTGTGGACGCCGTATTCGATCAGGCTATGGGTAACGCCGTCGGCCGGGCCATAGGGCTCGTTGCGACGGATATCGTAGGCGACCTGCCCTTTCGTGGCGGTCGCAAGCATGTGGTCAGCGAGCCGGCTATCGGCATCGTGCAACACGCCCACTTCGACGGCGCGCGGCTTGCCGAAATAAACGGGCGTAAAACTGTGCATGGTCACGAGAACAGGCGGGCGTCCCGCGGCCTTGCGATCGGACACGAACCGCGCGACCGCATCGTGGAACGGCCGATAGATCTCGTCGACCCGCGCCTGGCGTTCGTCGGCCGACATCGTCCGGTTTCCCGGGATCTCGTAGACCTCGCTGACGGCAGGCATCGCCGCATCTGCTTCCGGCGGGCGGTTGCAGTCATAGGCAAGGCGGGAGAAGCGTTGATAGATCAAGGACCCGTCGAGCTTTGCCGCAAGCAGCTTGGCGACCGCAAGCGCGCCGGGGTCCCAGGCGATATGGCTTTCGAGCGCCTGCTCGCTGAGGCCGAGCGTGCCCAGCCGCTCGGGAACCAGGCGCGAGGCATGCTCGCAAACGAGCACGATATCGCCCTTGCCTCCGGCGTTTTCGATCGCAACCGGATCGCCATCTGCTTCGGTCAAAAGTCGCGTCAACACCGGCATCCCCTCTTGCCCCGTTAGACGTTCGTTAATGAAAAGAATTCTTCAGAGGATGACGCATGTCAATCAAAATCTGAAACGATCTCTTCAAAATTGCGATTGACTCCAATTGTGACAGCGATGTTTAATCTGTCACAAACCGGCTTAAGATCGGTTCAGGGGAGACAATTTGAGCAGCAAGGCGACGTCCACCACCGTGTCGGATGTGATCAACGCCCACTTCACCGTGCTGACCCGCGCGGAGAAGCAATTGGCGGAGACGCTTCTCGACAATTATCCCGTTTCGGGACTCGGTTCGATCACCACGGTTGCCGAGAACGCCGGCGTTTCGACACCGACGGTCGCCCGCATGGTGCAGAAGCTCGGCTTCCGCGGTTTCCCGGATTTCCAGGCGCGGCTGCATCAGGAACTGGAAGCGACGATTTCCAATCCGATCGCCAAGCACGACCGCTGGGCCGCCAATGCGCCCGGCACCCACACGCTCAACCGCTTTGCCGACGCGATCACCAGCAATCTGCGCGAGACGCTGACCCAGATCGAGCCGCAAGAATTCGACGCGGCAGCAGCCCTCATCGCCGACCGCAAGCGCAGCATCTACCTGCTTGGCGGCCGCATCACCCGCTCGCTCGCCGACTATCTCTTCACCCACCTTCAGGTCATCCGCCCGGGTGTCATCGAGATCGCCTCCAATGCCAGCGCCTGGCCGCACTACGTGCTCGACATGCGCCAGGGCGACGTGCTGATTCTCTTCGACATTCGCCGCTACGAGCAGGAAATGGTGACGCTCGCCAAATCCGCCCGCGAGCGCGGCGTCGAAATCATCCTTTTTACCGATCGCTGGAGTTCGCCGGTCGCCAAGTCCGCCTCCAGGGTGTTCCGCTCGCAGATCGAGGTGCCGTCCGCCTGGGACAGCTCCGTCGTCATCCTGTTCCTGATCGAGGCTTTGATCGAGGCCGTACAGAGTTCAAACTGGGACGAGACCCGGGATCGGATGAAAACGCTCGAGGGACTGTTCGATTCCACCCGCATCTTTCGCAAACCGGTCTAGGAGAATTCGCCGACACGTTCACAGGATTTCATGCAGTTATGCGACAGTGGCCCGCCGAAGCCAAAAAAGAAATGTTCTTACAACGACATACGCGGCGCGAACGGATAAACCCCTGTCACATTACTTTCATCGCATCTCTTTAACAGCTTCGCCGAAATCGACTGAAACCCCACGAATTTGACTAAACCCATAAGGAGAACTCCAGTGATTTCAAAAACCCAACGCCTGCTTTCGCTCTCCACCGCCATTTTCCTGGCAACGACCGCAATCGCCGCTGCCGAGCCGAGCGCCGAGCTCATCGAAGCCGCCAAGAAGGAAGGCATGCTGACGACGATCGCCCTGCCCCACGACTGGTGCGGCTACGGCGACGTCATCGCCTCCTTCAAGGCCAAGTATCCGGAAATCCAGGTCAACGAACTGAACCCGGACGCTGGCTCGGCCGACGAAGTCGAAGCCGTCAAGGCCAACAAGGACAACAAGGGCCCGCAGGCTCCTGACGTTGTCGACGTCGGTCTCGCCTTCGGTCCGCAGATGAAGGCCGAAGGCCTGCTGCAGCCCTACAAGGTCTCCACCTGGGACGAGATCCCGGATAGCGTCAAGGACGCCGAAGGTTACTGGTACGGCGACTATTACGGCGTCATGTCCTTCCTCGTGAACAAGGACCTCGTCCAGAACGCACCGAAGGACTGGACCGATCTGCTGAAGCCGGAATATGCCGGTCAGGTTGCTCTTGCCGGTGACCCGCGCGCCTCGAACCAGGCGATCCTCGGCGTTCTCGCCGCTGGCCTCGCCAAGGGTGCAAAGTCCGGCAAGGAAGCCGGTGAAGCCGGTCTCGGCTACTTCGCCGAACTCAACAAGAACGGCAACTTCGTTCCTGTTATCGGCAAGTCCGGCACGCTCGCCCAGGGCTCGACCCCGATCGTCGTCGCCTGGGACTACAACGCTCTCGGCTGGGCAAAGACGCTCAACGGCAACCCGCCGACCGAAGTCGTCGTTCCGGCCAGCGGCGTTCTCGCCGGCGTCTACGTTCAGGGCATCTCGGCCTACGCGCCGCATCCGAACGCTGCCAAGCTGTGGATGGAGCACCTCTATTCCGACGAAGGTCAGCTCGGCTGGCTCAAGGGCTTCTGCCACCCGACCCGCTTCAACGCCATGGTCAAGGCCGGCAAGGTTCCGCAGGAACTGATCGACGCCCTGCCGCCGGCAGCGGCTTACGAAAAGGCCTACTTCCCGACGCTCGAAGAAGTCGACGCCAACAAGGCTGCCGTCACCGGTGGCTGGGATGCCGTCGTCGGCGCGAACGTCCAGTAAGCCTTTCCACAGACATGTCGCCCCGGCCGGTTTTCCGGCCGGGGCGCATAGGTTATTCGTAAGAAATTCAAGTCTTTGGAGCGAGATCCGGAATCTGCGTGCGGCTTCCGTCATCATCCCGCTTCTCGCTTGCAACAATCGATAACGCCCGCGTCGATAACGCGGCTTCAGGGGCGCGAACGGAATGTCATCTGCTAAACCCGACGCCAGCCCGCCGGCGCGTCGCCTACCGCTTCACTGGCTGGGCATCCTGCCCTTTGCCGCCTTCGTGACGCTGTTCCTGCTTCTGCCAACGATGAAGATCGTGGTCGGCGCGTTTCAGACGCCCGATGGCGGCTTCACGCTCGACAACATTCGCGGCCTGTTCACGCCGTCGATCCTCGGCGCCTACTGGATCTCCATCAAGATCAGCATCGCCTCCGCCCTTCTCGGCTGCCTGATCGGCTTTGCCATGGCGTCAGCCATCGTCTTCGGCGGCTTGCCGAAGGGGATCCGCGGACCGCTTTTGACCTTTTCCGGCGTCGCCTCCAATTTCGCCGGCGTGCCGCTCGCCTTCGCCTTTCTCGCGACGCTCGGCCCGGTCGGCATCGTCACCGTCTTCCTGCGGTCCAACTTCGGTCTCGACCTCAGGATGCTTGGCTTCAACCTGCTCTCCTTCTGGGGGCTGACGGTCACCTATCTCTTCTTCCAGATCCCGCTGATGATCCTGATCATCACGCCGGCGCTCGACGGCCTGAAGCGCGAATGGCGCGAGGCCGCAGAAATCCTCGGCGCAACCGGCCTGCAATATTGGCGCATGGTCGCCTTCCCGATCTTGTTGCCGTCGCTGCTCGGCACGCTGGCGCTGCTGTTTGCCAATGCCTTCGGCGCCGTTGCGACCGCGATCGCGCTCACCGGCTCGTCGCTGTCGATCGTGCCGATCCTGCTCTTTGCTCAGATCCGCGGCGACGTGCTCGGCAATCCGCATCTCGGCTACGCGCTCGCCTTCGGCATGATCGTCGTCACCGGTATCGCCAACGCGATCTATATCTGGCTGCGCAGCCGCAGCGAAAGGTGGCTGAAATGAAGAAGATCTGGGCCTGGGGAGCCCTCGTTTTCGGCCTCCTCTATTTCATCTTGCCGCTCATCGGCATGACCAACTTCTCGCTCAAGATGCGTCGCGGCGAGTATTCCTTCGACGCCTACGCCAAGGTCTTCGCCGATCCGCGTTTCCAGGAGACCTTCACCTATTCGGTGATGCAGGCGCTGTTCACCATCCTCTTCGGCGTGCTGCTCGTCGTGCCGACGGCCTATTGGGTGCGGCTGAAGCTGCCGCGGCTGCGTCCCATCATCGAGTTCATCACGCTTTTGCCGCTGGTCATCCCGGCGATCGTCATCGTCTTCGGCTACATCCGGCTCTACAACACCTCGAGCTGGCTGCCGCTGACGGGCTCGCTCACCGGCACCAACATCCTCCTGATGTTCGGCTATGCGACGCTTGCGCTGCCCTACATGTACCGCGCGGTGGATACGGGTCTTCGCACCATCGATGTCGCCACCTTGACCGAGGCGGCACAGAGCCTTGGCGCCGGCTGGACGACGATCCTTGCCAAGATCATTCTGCCGAACGTGCTCGTCGCCGTGCTCTCGGGCGCCTTCCTGACCTTTGCCATCGTCATCGGGGAGTTCACCATGGCGGCCCTGCTCAACCGCCCGGCTTTCGGCCCCTACATGCAGCTCTTGGGCGCCAACCGCGCCTATGAACCGGCCGCACTCGCCGTCATTGCATTCGGCATCACCTGGGGCTGCCTCGGCCTCATCCAGCTCGTCTCGCGCTTTCAAAAAAGCGCGCCTCCTAAGGCCTGAGGACCGCACCCATGAGTTTCCTGTCACTCACCAGCATCAAGAAGTCCTTCGGCCCGGTTCACGTCGTGCACGATTTCAACATGGACATCGAAAAGGGCGAGTTCGTCTCGTTCCTCGGGCCATCGGGCTGCGGCAAGACCACGGTCCTGCGCATGATCGCCGGCTTCGAAAGCCCGACCAGCGGCAAGATCGTCATCAACGGCCGCGACCAGAACTCGCTGAAGCCCAACCAGCGCAACATCGGCATGGTGTTCCAGGCCTATGCGCTGTTTCCCAACATGAACGTGCATGACAACGTCGCCTTCGGCCTCAAGGTCGCAGGTACAGACAAGTCGGAGATCGACGCGAGGGTGAAGCAGATGCTCGGGCTGATCAAGCTCGAGCACCTGGCGGACCGCTTCCCCTACCAGCTCTCCGGCGGCCAGCAGCAGCGCGTTGCGCTTGCCCGCGCGATTGCGGTCAAGCCGCAGGTGCTGCTGCTCGACGAGCCGCTGTCGGCGCTCGACGCCAAGATCCGCGTGTCGCTGCGCGAGGAAATCCGGCAGATCCAGCAGCAGCTCGGCATCACCACCGTCTTCGTCACCCACGACCAGGAAGAGGCGCTGTCGATCTCCGATCGCATCGTGGTCATGAATGCCGGCCGTGCCGACCAGATCGGCACCCCCTTCGAGATCTACAACACGCCGGCGACCCGCTTCGTCGCGTCCTTCGTCGGCACGCTCAGCATCATCGAGGGCAAGGTGGCGGACCCGGCCGCGGGCTCGGTCACCATTGGCAACCAGCAGGTGGCGCTGAAGGACCCGATCGCCGGCATGAAGGGCGGCGACAGCATTTCGCTGGCGCTGCGTCCCGAAGCAGGCTCGATCGCCGAAGGTGCCAAGGGTGACACGTCGCTTGCCGGCGAGGTCGTCTCGACGAGCTTCCTCGGCTCGGTCATCCGCACGCGCCTTCGCGTCGGCGGCGACGTCATCTCCTTCGACATGTTCAACAATCCGGGTGTTGCCCCGCCGGTTTCCGGCGACAACGTCACGCTGCGCTTTGCCGCCAAGGATCTCTTGGTCATCCGCGAGTAAGCGGATTGAAAGCCATCGGAACGATTTCTTCCGATGGCTCCAAACACTGGAAAAATCTGTCGTGATTTCCGGCATTTTCGTCGCACCGTGCGTTTGACCGCGCGCGGTCGCGCTATATAGTCGCGTTGTTCTCAGGGCGGGGTGAAATTCCCCACCGGCGGTAGCGGTCGCAAGGCCGAAGCCCGCGAGCGCCTCAGGGTTTCACCCTGGGGGTCAGCAGATCCGGTCAGATTCCGGAGCCGACGGTCACAGTCCGGATGGAAGAGAGCAAGCAGCAACGTGGGTTCCCGCGAAGGGGCCTCGCGCGCATGCATGTTCGCCCGACGGGATCATTGGAAACGCCAAACCCTGAAAGGCTTGAGACCATGACCATACTTTCCCACCCCACAGCCAAGATCGCGATCGTTCGTGCCCGCTGGCATGCCGATATCGTCGACCGCTGCGTCGATGCCTTTGTCGCGCAATGGACGAAGCTCGGCGGCTCGGCAGCCGACGTCGAGATCTTCGACGTGCCGGGCGCACTCGAAATTCCGCTGCATGCACAGACGCTCGCCAAAACCGGCCGCTATGCCGCGATCCTCGGCACCGCCTTCGTCGTCGACGGCGGCATCTACCGCCACGATTTCGTGGCCGGCACCGTGCTCGACGGCATGATGCGCGTGCAGCTCGACACCAACGTGCCGGTGCTTTCGGCCGTGCTGACGCCTCATAATTTCCAGGAAAGCGAACCGTTGATCGCCTTCTTCCGCGAGCACTTCGTGACCAAGGGCACGGAGGCGGCCAACGCCTGCGCCCAGATCCTCGACGCCCGCGCCAAGCTGGCGCTGGTCAACGCCTGATCAACGGTTGCCGGCACCTTCTCCCCGCTCGCGGGGAGAAGGACAGCTTTAGGAACCGCCGCCTAGCCGCCCGGTGCCATCAAGCACGGCGTACCAGAAGCTCCGAGTTCATGAGGGTTCTCGTCCCCTCTCCTCGCCTGCGGGGAGAGGTTAGTCCTCGGGTTAAAGCCGGGGAGAGGGGCGTATCGCCCCAGCAACCGTACCTGAATCAACCTCTGAAGCCCCTGAATCACATCGCCAGCAACAGCAAATAACCCGCTGTTTCGACTCGCAAAATCAATGCACCGCATCACTCTTGTGCAGGCTGCGCTCCAGAGCCGCCATGCGATGTCGATGCCCCGCCACCTCGTAGCCGACGATGGTGACGACCGGTGCCAGCATCAGGATGATCAGGCACTTGGCCATATCGAGCCCGGCGATCGCCGCGACCACGGACGCTGCCAGCACCAGCGCGGTGCCCGCGAGCAGCCAGAGGTGCAGGCGGTCCACCTGCTGCATGAGATAGGCGTACATCGCGTAGAGCAGCCCGATGTAGCACGCGACGGGCACCGCCACCGTCAGCACCGTTGCGACTGAACCGATATGCGCCTTGTGCTCGATGTAATAGGCCGCCACATGCAGGCCTGCGCCGGTGGCGACGATCGAGGCGAAGATCGGCATGTGGCCGTAGCCCCAGACGAAGGCCCGCTTGAGACGGTAGTGGTGCAGGATCTCCGCACTCGGCAGCAGGAAATAGATCCACCACATGCCGAAAGTGAGCCCAGTGCCGGCGAGGCAGACGAGCGCGACATCGAGGTCCCAGCCCTGCCCCTCGACCACGGCCGAGATCGAGGCGACCGTGCCGACGACCCCCTCCCCAAGCGCGATGATGGCAAGAAGCCCGTAGCGCTCGGCGATGTGGTGCGCATGCCAGGGCGTACCGCCGTCACGCGTTTCGGCGAAATAGGGGCCGAGCATTTCGATCGCCGTGAGCCCGACGACCATGGCGAAGGTCACCAGCAGCGAGAAGTCGACGAAGATCAGCACGATCCAGCCGATCTGGGCGACGCTGATCGCCTTCACATAGGTGAGGCAGGCATTGCGCCGTGCCGGGTCCTGGCGGCTCGCGCGCAGCCACTGGAAGAGCATCGCCACCCGCATGACGACATAGCCGAGCACCATGATGCCATTGTCGAGATGCGCGCCCTTGTCGATCGACTCGAACATCGGCGGCAGGCCGATCGCAAGGATCAGCACGCCGACCATCTGCACCATGGTAACGGCGCGGAAAATCCAGTCGTCCGTGTCATAGGCGGAGGCGAACCAGCTGAAATTGATCCAGGCCCAGCAGATCGAGAAGGTCGCGAGTGCAAAACCGAAGAGGCCGGCAAAGATGTGCCCCTCGGCGAGGAAATGGGCAAGCTGCGAAGCAGCCAGGCTGAAGGCAATGACGAAGGTCAGGTCGAACAGCAGCTCGAGCGTCGTCGCGGTCCGGTGATGTTCATGCGTGTCGCGGCCGCTCATGCGCGCCACGTGGTGGTGCGCGCTTTGATGCGGCTCGGTCGAGGTGGTTTCACTCATGCGGCAGCGCCTCTCATTTGACGATCCGCAAGAATATTCAAATATTTACAGAAGCCTCGTCAAGACGAAGCACAAGACCGGACATGAAAACGCCCGGCATCGCTGCCGGGCGTGTCGTCACGATGCCTGAGGGAGGATCAACGGCATCGCGAGATAGGTTAGGCCTTGAACCGGGAACCGGATGCAGACGGCAAGCCGCCCGCCCTTTTCCTCAACCGGCTCGCGCCGCATCCAGGCGGTTGATCGCCTCGACATTGCCGGCCGAAGAGCCGTTCGGGTCGAACTCGGAGGCGAGCCAGGTGTCGACGATCGACTTTGCCAGTTCCGGTCCGATGACGCGGGCGCCCATTGTGATGATCTGGGCGTTGTTCGACTTCGCCGCCCGCTCGGCCGAATAGGTATCGTGCGTCAACGCCGCGCGGATGCCCGGCACCTTGTTGGCGGAGATGCACACGCCGATGCCGGTGCCGCAGAATAGGATGCCGCGGTCATGCTTGCCCTCGACAACCTGCTGCGCCAGGTTCTGCGCGAGATCCGCATAGAAGCCGGACCGGCTGAGGTCGACGACTTCCACGTCGCTGCGGCCGCTCAGATGGGCGGCGATGACATCCAGCAGGGGCTTGCCGGCGCTGTCGGCTCCAATTGCAATCTTCATGATTGTTCCTTTCGTTCTTCTTGAGCTGCAACGGCCGGAGGCTCAGATCGCCTTGGCGACGCGCTGCAGAATGTCGAGATAGCCACTCACGTCCCAGGCGGAGCGGCCGATGAAGAGCCCGTCGATATGCGCCTGGGTGATCATTTCTTCGCAATTGCCGGGATTGACGCTGCCGCCGTAGAGCACCGGCACGCGCCTGCCGAGTGTCGCTTCCGCCACCTCGGCGATGCGCTTGTGGCGCTCGTCGGCATAGTCAGCTGTCGCCGGGATACCGTTGACGCCGATCGCCCAGACCGGCTCATAGGCAAGCAGGATCGTGGCGGACTTCGCCTCGCCTTCGAGAAGCTCAAGCGCGCCTTCGACCTGGCGCTTCAGCACTTGGTCCGCCTCGCCCGCTTCGCGCTCGGACAGCGTCTCGCCGATGCAGATCAGCGGCACCAGGCCATGGCGCACGGCGGCTGCCGTCTTCAGGCCGACGGTGCCGTCGGTCTCGCCGAAATGTTCGCGGCGCTCGCTGTGGCCGAGCTCGACCACGTCGAGGTTGCAGTCTTTCAGCATCAGCGGCGACACCTCGCCGGTCCAGGCGCCGGCATCGTCCCAATGCATGTTCTGCGCACCAACCTTGACGCTGGTGCCGGAAAGCCGCGCCTTGACCTCGCGCACCGCCGTGAACGGCGGAATGACGAAACGCTGGATGCGCTCGTCACGCGATGCGTCGGCCGCAGCAAGACCCTCGGCAAAGACCATCGCCTCGGCGAGCGTCTTGTTCATCTTCCAGCTGGTTCCGACCCAGAGGCCCGACTTCTTCATGCTTTCTCCTTGGAATTGTCGACCCTGACCAGCCGGATGCCCGCCTCTTCGAGTGGTGCTGCATGTTCGGCCGAAACTTCGGCACCGGTCAGCACCGCGTCGAAGGCATTAAGCCCGGTCAGGAAATGGAGCGCCGAGCGCCCGAATTTGTCGTGGTCCACCAGCAGGTATTTGCGCTTGGCCGCCTTCACCATCAGGCGCTTGGCCTGCACCACCTCCTGGTCCTGGTGGAAGGCCGTCGTGCCCTCGATCGCCGAACTTGAAAGAAAGGCGATGTCGACGCGCAACGACCGCAACGCCTCGTCGGTGACGATGCCGAAGAAGCCGTTGAACTTCTTGCTGTACTGGCCGCCGAGCGCGATCACATTGATGCCGGGGGCGCCCGAGAGGCTGGTGATGACGCCGAGATTGTTGGTGATGACCGTCAGCGGCCGGATGTCGCGGATGCACTCGGCGATCGCGCCGGTCGTCGAGCTGTCGTCGATCAGGATGCTCTGCCCCGGTTCGATCAGGCTCGCCGCATGTTCGGCGATGCGCCGCTTCTCCGAAATCGCGATCTTCTCGCGGTAGCGGAAATCGCTTTCGAATTGCGGGCTCGACTGGATCGAGGCGCCGCCATGCACCTTGCGCAGGAGGCCCGCCTGTTCGAGGTCGTCGAGGTCGCGATGCACCGTCATCTTGCTGACGCCAAAGCGTAAGGACAGGTCCTCGACGGACGCCGTTCCAGCCTCCATCAGCACATCCATGATCGCCTGTCGCCTGTCTTCCGGCTTCATCGTCTCGGTCCCGATTACGCGCAGCCTTGGCCACGCTCACCGTGAGAAGATAACACCTATTTGTGATATTTCAATTTATCGAACGTGATTTTGTGATCTTTCAGTGTGATTTTTTGTGCGATTGAATCCCGTGTCGATATGGGGCTCCCAGAATTCGACCGACTCCCGGATCATCTCGACGACGTTGTGATCCGTCGGCTCGCGCTCACGGAAGGAAAGCTCCAGGCAGATCTCGTTGTCGGTGCCGCCACCGGCCTTGACCGCGCCGATCAGCTTCTCCGGCGTGATCCGGCCGTCGCGGTTATAGGCGGCGGTGAACGGCCAATGGCCGCCCTTGTTCATCGACGACTGCTTGATGTGGATGATCGGCGAACGCTCCGGGAAGGCACCGGCCCAGGCATAGGGATCGATGTCGTCGGGGTTATCGGAGGTGACGTCGCCATGGTCGATATCGACCATCATCTTCATCGGGATCGGCAGTTGCGCTTCTGCGAGCCGCCGATCGAGCGTCCGGCATTCCGCGATCGTGTGGCCGAACTCGCGGCCGACCGACATCGGCTCCCAGAACACATAGGAAAGCCCCGCCGCGCGACCGTGCTCGGCAACCTCCCGCCAGCAGTCGATGGCGATCCGCATCATCTCCTCGCGCCGCGCGGGATCGTCATAATCCTTGAGCGTGAAGATCGCGAACTGCGTGCCCATGCCGGAGGCGCCGAGTTCGGCGGAGATATCGGCAAAGGTCTTGAACCAGTCGACATAGTAGCGCCTGACATCCGGGTCCGGATGGCCGAAATGGTTGAGGCGGCCATAGGGGCCGGTCATACCCGAGGTGATCTTCACGCCGGTGCGGTCGATTGCCCGACGAAACTGCCTGAGGGTCTTGGCGATCGTTGCCGCCGGCCAGCCCGGGTTGACGAATTCGTGGGTGAGCTGCACGTAGCCGATGCGAATCTTCTCGGCGATCGTGTCGATGAGGTCGTCAGGCTCGGCGAAGCGGTTGACCAGCGGATTGGTGTTGAGCGACAGCGTGAAGGCCACGATCGGCTCCCCCTACCAGATGAATTTCGGAAGAATGAAATCGGGGCTGGCGCCATGCTCGGCAAAGAGTTTGCGACGCTCCTCGCCGGAGGCGTTCTCAAGGATCCCGGTCGTCACCAGCACCGAGTGAAGCCCTGCATTCGCAGCACCGGCAATGTCGTGCTCGATGCTGTCGCCGATCGCGCAGACCCGGGTCAGCTCGGGCTGCCCGAGAAATTCGAGCGCTGACGCATAGATGTCGGCAAAGGGCTTGCCTATCCAGCGGACGGTGCCTCCAAGTTCGTCGTAAAGCTCGGCGATGCGGCCAGCGCCGAAGGCGGTCCCTTCCTTCGTCAACATCACCTTGTCGGGATTGGTACAGAGACATGGAACGCCGCGCGCTGCCGCAGGCGCAAGCAACGCTTCATAGTGCGAAAGTGGGTAGACGTCGCCCTCGCTCGCGGCGAGCAGCACGAAATCGGCATCGGCACCGCTCTTCGTGCGTTCGAGGTCTAGCCCGGCAATCGGCGACTGGTCGTCGTCGCGGCTGACCAGCAGGCACTTGCGCGTACCGCTGCTCGCGCCCTCGCCCTCCCGCTTGAGGATCTGCCAGGCGACCTCGCCCGAGGTCAAAAACCAGTCCCAGCTTCCCGAGACGAAACCGAGATCGGCAAGGCGGCGATCGTTTTCCGCCGAGCGCTTGCCGGAATTGGAGAGAATGATGATGCGCTTTCCCGCATCCTTCAGCTGAACCAGTGTTTCGGCCGCGCCCGGATAGGGCCCGCGACCATCGCGCAGCACGCCGAACTGATCGATCAGGAAGGCGTCGTAGCGATCGGCAATCTCGCCAAGTCCCTCGATCGCAGTCGCTTGGGCAAACGTCACAGCACACCAGCCTTTCTCGCGCCGGCCAGCGCCAGCCGCGCCGTGCCGGCGGCCGCCTCCTCGGAAGACGCAGACAGGAATGGCACGCCGAGCTTTCGCGCCCGGATCGCGCTCCAGGCCGCGTTCTTCGCACCACCGCCGACACTGCGGAGTGAACGGAGCGCCGGCCCGCCGAGCGACGTCAGCCGCTGATAGGCGAGGCTCTCGACCCCTGCGATGCCCTCGAAGATCGCCTTGAGGAAGGTCGCGTCGTCGGCCGGTCGCGGGCTCATGCGCGGGGCGAAATCCGGATCGGCGATCGGAAAGCGCTCGCCGGGCTTCACCAGCGGATAATAGCCGAGCCCGGTGTCGATGGCCGGATCGATCCCGGCCGAAAGTGTTGCGATCCGCTCCGGCGAGAAATGCTCGGCCAGCACCACGCCGCCCGTATTGGACGCTCCGCCCGCCAGCCACATCTCGCCGATGCGGTGGCTGTAGAGCCCGTATTCCGGCGCAAACAGCGGCCGGTCGGACAGCATCTTCACCGTCAGCGTCGTGCCGAGGGCGCTCACGCCATCACCCGGACGATCGGCGCCGGTGGCCAGAAACGAGGCGCAGCCGTCCGTGGTGCCGGCAACCACCACCACGTCATCCGAAAGCCCGAAAGCATCGGCCGCTTCCGGAGCAATCGTCGCGATCGGCGCGCCGGCCGGCAGCACGTCGGGCAAAAGCTCGACGCGTGCGCCGGTCCTTTCCATCCAGTCCGGCCAGGACCGCGACACGGGATCGTAGCCGGTCTTCAGCGCATTGTTCTCGTCGGAGACATCGTAGAGACCGGTGAAATGCCCCGCGAGCCAATCGGCCTGATGGATCACCCGGAAGACACCCGGCAGCGACTGAAAGGCGAGAAGCTTGGCAAGGCCGGAGGTGGCGCCATGGGCAGCACTTTCGCGCGGTGCATGGGCCGAGACCGCGTCGAGCAGCGCGCGGTCGGCAACCGGATCGTTGTACATCATTGGCGTCGCCAGCGGCGCGCCCGTCCGATCGACCGGCAGCATCGTGCCCGACGTGCCGTCGATCGAAAGTGCAACGACCTTCCGCCTGTCGATACAGCCAAGCGCTTCCGCAAGCGCCGCCTGCACCGCTTTCCACCAACCCACGGGATCGCGGTGATCCGCGGAGAAAGCCGAGAGCTTCGCCGCACCTGATGCGACGACGGTCCCGTCCACCGCCATGGCGACCGCACGGGCGCCCGAAGTGCCAAGGTCGATGCCGACGACGAGCTTGTCGAATTGGCCGCTCATTGCAGCACCTGCCCCGCGCGGTTGAGCTGCTGTCGGTATTTCTCGGCATCCCAGCCGAGAAGTTCGGCGTTTTCGGCTTCCGTCAGGTAGCGCAGCCGAGCGTCCGCCGGAATGCGGGTCGTCACGTCAGCAAGGCATCGCGCCATGGCGAAGGCGCCGGCGGAAATCTCCTTCTGCACCAGCACGCCCTTGCCCGGGAAGAGCAGCAACGGCGGCGGGCTGTTACCTGCCGCACGCAGCTTCGTCTCGATCGAAAGGGCGGTCTCGCCGGGCGCGGCGACCACGACACCCTTGCCAAGGAAGATGACATGGTCGGGGTAGAGGCTGCCGCCGGCGGCAAGCCGGCAACTGTCGAGATCTGCAGCGACCGAATGCAGGGCAACGTCCTCCGGCAGACGGTAATCGCTGTCGACCGCCAGGCGCGAAAGCGCCGCCACATCGGCGGCGGGAGCGATCCTGCGTGCGCCGGTCAGCCGACGGGTAATATCCGTGAGCAGGATCGCCGCATCGACCACGGTTTCAGCAGCGACCACCAGGCCGTGATTACCGAGCACCAGCACCGACGTGTTGTCCTGCATCCGTTCGGCAATCGCCCGCGCAAGCGGCAGACCCGGCCGGGCGTAGGGCACGAAGACATGGGGGTAGCCGGCAAGCCGCTCGGCAGCGATTGCCGCACCGTTGGTCTGCACCGCCGTCGCGATCGTCTCGACGCAGTGCACATGCACCACCACCTTTTGCGGCATCAGCGCATGCACGGTCGTTTCGATCGAGGGGCGCAGGCCCGAGGGGTTGCGCTCGGCGATCACGAAATCCTGCGCCTTTTCTGTCGCCGGGTCGTTCGCATCCAGTGCTTCGAGCAAGGGCTCGAGCGCCACCGGCACCATGACGTCGCGCTGGCGGGCATGCGCCAGCCACAGGCCAGACGCCTTGATCCAGAGCGTTCCGCCCTCCTTGATCGAGGTGTTGCCGCCCGCCCCTTGCACCAGCAGCGGGTCCGCCCCGACGCGGGCCGAAAGATCGAGAAGCGCTTCGAATTCCAGACTTCGCATCCGTTCTCCTTCAGGCCGCGGCCTGCTGGCGGTCCAGCCAATGGGTAAAAGCCTGCCGCTCGGCCTGCGTCATGTGCAGACCATGCTTGGTGCGCCGGTCAAGAATGTCGTCCGCCGTCAGCGCCCATTCGTTTTCAATCAGGAAGCGCGCCTCGCACTCACGGAAGAGCGGACCGAAGGCCGGACCGAGATCGTCGAGCGACGTGGCGCCAGCCAGCAGCGCATGTGTCCGGGTGCCATAGAGGCGCGCGTAGTGCTTGGCGAGGTCCGATGGCAACCAGCGATAGCGAGCCTTGAGCTCGCCCAGGAACAAATCGAAATCGGCCTCCGCCATGTCACCGCCCGGCAGATGCGCCTTCGCCGTCCAGGCCGGCCCCATCCTGGGGAAGAAGGGCTTCAGCCGTTCCAGCGCATGTTCGGAAAGCTTGCGAAACGTGGTGATCTTGCCGCCGAAGACCGAAAGCAGCGGCGCCTGCCCGTCGGCCGCATCGACCTCGAAGATATAGTCGCGGGTGACCGCCGACGGGTTTTCGGCATTGTCGTCATAAAGCGGGCGCACGCCGGAGAAGCTGTGGACGATATCGTCAGACGTCAGCTGCTGCTTGAAGTAGCGGTTCACCGATTTCAGGAGATAGGCGATCTCGTTGTTATCCGCCGCCACGTCCTCGGGCCGACCCTCATAGGGAATATCCGTCGTGCCGATCAGCGCCAGGTCGTTCTGGTAGGGATTGATGAAGATCACGCGCTTGTCCGGGTTCTGCACCAGATAGGCCTGCCGCCCCTCCCAGAATTTCGGCACGACGATGTGGCTGCCCTTGACCAGCCGCACGCTGCGGCTGGAGTTCAAGCCGCCGATCCGGCCGATGACGTCGTTGACCCAGGGACCGGCGGTGTTGACCACACAGCGCGCCCTCGCCTCGGTCTTGGCGCCGGTGCGCGTATCGGTCATCTCGATAGACCAGAGCCCGTCGCGCCTACGGATCGCGCTGCAGGCGGTGCGCGTCAGCACCCAGGCACCACGATCACGGGCATCGAGCGCGTTCAGAACGACGAGACGCGCGTCGTCCACCCAACAGTCGGAATATTCGAACGCCTTGCGATACGCACGCTTGATCGGCGCGCCCTCGGGCGCGGTCGCAAGGTCGAGGCTGCGGGTGCCCGGCAGACGCTTGCGGCCGCCGAGATGGTCGTAGAGGAAAAGCCCGAGCCGAACGAGCCAGGCCGGCCGGTCCTCAGGGTTGTGCGGCAGCACGAAACGCATCGGCCAGATGATGTGCGGCGCGGATTGCAGCAGCACCTCGCGCTCGATCAGCGCCTCGCGCACCAGGCGGAACTCGTAATATTCGAGGTAGCGCAGGCCGCCATGCACCAGCTTGCCGGAGCGCGAGCTGGTGCCCTGGGCCAGATCGTCCTTCTCGCACAGCAACACCGAGAGCCCGCGCCCTGCCGCGTCGCGTGCAATGCCCGCACCGTTGACGCCGCCGCCGACGACGAACAGATCGTATATTCCGGTCTCGGAACTCAACGTCGTTCCTCCTGTCATCAGCACGGATTGACCGGCGGCAGACCGGCGATATAGCGGCGGACTTCCTCGGCCGCCATTTCGGCGGCAAAGGTGACGGTGCGCACCGAGGCGCCGGCGATATGCGGCGTCAGCGTCACGTTCGGCAGCTGCAGCAGCGGCCAGCCCTCCGGCACCGGCTCGATCGCGAAGGTTTCGAGCATCGCTGCCGACAGATGGCCGCTCACCAGATTGTCGTAAAGCGCGTCGTAGTCGCAGAGCGGTCCGCGTGCAGTGTTCACGAAGATTGCGCCGGGCTTCATCTTGGCAAAGGTCTCGGCGTTCATCATGTTGCGCGTCTCTTCGGTGACCCGCGGATGCAGCGTCACGACATCGGAGCGGGAAAGCAGCGTGTCGAGCGAGACCTGCTCGACGCCGGCGTTGAGATCGTCGGCCGAGAGCTGCACATAGGGATCATGCACCAGCACCTTGGTGCCAAAGGCCCGCAAGAGCCGTACCACCTTGGTGCCGATATTGCCGTAGCCGATGACGCCGACGGTCATCTCGCAAAGCTCGCGGCCGGTGCGATCGGCGCGGTAGAGATCGCCGCGCCATTCGCCCTTGCGCAGCGCCTCATGGCCGGTGCGGATCAGCCGCGTCTCGGCAAGGATCGCGCCGAGCGTGAACTCGGCGACGGCGTTGGCATTGCGGCCGGGCGTGTTGACGACACGAACGCCGGCATCGCGCGCGGCTCCCATGTCGATATTGACAGGACCGCCGCGCGAGACGGCGACGAGCTTAAGGCCGGGCAACGCCTCGAGCATTCCGCGCGACAGCGGCGCGAGCTGCGTCACCAGGATTTCCGCGTCGGCGATGAAGTCGATCATTTCTTCCGGCTTGCCGAGATATTCCTTGAGACCGTCCATGCCTTCGACGGCATAACCGTGCTCCATCGGCACATCCGGCCAGGGCAGTTCGAGCGTGCGGATGTCATGGCCGTTGCCGGTTGCCTCGACGATCTTGTCGCGAAACACGTCCGGCAGCATGAACCGGTCGCCGATAATGGCTATCTTCTTCATTTCGATGTTTCCTGTTGAGTTCCCGCGGCCGCACCTTGGGAGAGTGCGTGCCAGACGGGCCTGAGCGCTGTGCGCGACTGCTGGTAGGTGGGGAAGAGTTCGTCATAGCGGCGGGCAAGCGCCGGGTCGGCGGCTTCCGCGGGACGCTGATAGGGCGTAACCCAATCGCCGAGGCAATCGGCCATCGAGGGATAGATGCCGAGCGAGACGGCGGCGATCATCGCCGCACCGGCAGCCCCCGCCTCCTCCCGCTCGCTCGTCTGGACGCTGGCGCCAATTGCGGCGCCAAGAATGCGGCGGAGCGAAGCGCTGCGGGCAGCGCCACCCGTCAGGCGAATACGCCCGGGCAGCGGCCCCATCTCGGCGTAACAATCGCGCGCGGCCATGGCGAGCCCGTCAAGGACCGCCTTCACCATGTCGGGAAAGCCGTGGGTGATCGAGAGCCCGACGAAGGACGCCCGCGCCGTCGCATCGACGAAAGGTCCGCGCTCGCCGGCCTCCGAAATATAGGGCTGGAAGATGAGCGGCGTGTCCTTCGCGTCCGCCAGCCAGCCATCGACATAAGCGAGCAACTCGCTCTTGGATTTCTCCACGCCCATGCCCTTCAGCAGGCCGGATGCGAGCGAGAGGATCCAGTCGATATTGAGCGTCGCGGCCATGTTCGACTGCATCTGCGCGTAGGCGCCGGGGATCGGCATGCACATGGTGTAGCCGGTCAAGTCCCGGTTCAGCCGCACATCGTCGGCGCCATTGGCGAGCCGCATATGCATGCCGGTCGAGCCGATGATCGAGCAACCCGTATCGGTGCCCGGATCATAAAGCCCGGCGCCAAGCGCGGTGCAGACGACATCGACGTAACCGAGCACGATGGGCGTGCCCTCGGTGAGGCCGGTGATGGCAGCGGCCTCAGCCGTAAGCGCGTGATGCGTCGCCGCACCGTCGACGATCTCCGGCAGAACATGTTTCAGCTTTTCGAGCCCGAGAAAGCGGATGACATCGTCGTTGTAGCTGCGGGTGCGAAAATTGCCGAAGCTGAAATTCGCCTCGGAGGGATCGGTCGCCCGCTTGCCGGTCAGCTTGAAATAGAGCCAGTCCTTGCAGTGGAACGTGGTGGCGACGCCCGAGAGCATCTCGGGCGCATGGTCGCTCATCCAGCGAAGCTGCGGCCCCTGCTGGCAGGCGGCAAGGCCCGAGCCGGTGCTCTCGAACCGGGCGATATCGCCGCTGTCGGCGCGAAGCCGCTCCACCGTCTCGCCGGCGCGCGCGTCGAGCCAGAGCCAGCCCTTGCCGACCGGCGCACCCGCTCTGTCGATCATCCAGGTGCCGTCGCCCTGACCGGTCACCGCGATCGCGGCGACGCGGCCGGCGAGGTTTCCGATCTTGTCGGAGAGCTGCTTCAGCGTCGTTGCCGCGTCGGCCCAGGTGCGGTCGAGATCCTGCACGCTGCCGGCGCGGCCGACGGCCTCATAGGCGTTCGGCAGCGCCGCCGTGGCGATCTGCCGGCCGCGAAGATCGAAGGCCACCGACTTGATGACCGACGTCCCCGCATCGATGCCGATGAGGATGTCCCGCATCAGGCGAGCTCCTGTCCATGGCTGATCGCCCGGCCGCTCTCGCCGTCGAAGACGTGCAGGCTCGACGGGTCGAGATGGATGCCGATCGGCTGGCCGACATCGAGCTCCGTGCGGTCATGCTCGACGAGCACCAAGGTGCCGCCGGCGAAGTCCGCGGCAATATGGGTCTGGTCGCCGAGCCACTGGTTGACGGCGACCCGTCCGGTCACGCCATCGGCGCTGCGGCGCACCGAATAGGGCCTGATGCCGAGCACCACCTTCTGCCGTTTGATCAATTCGTCGCGCACCGCATGCGAAAAATCGGAAGCCGGATATTCGAGCCGCACGCCGTCCTTGAGGCCAAAGGCCATCTTGCTTTCGGAGCCGGTGACGCTCGCCTCAAAGACATTCATCGGCGGCTCGCCGACGAACGTACCGGTGAAGAGATTGGCCGGCCGCTCCTTGATCTTCTGCGGCGTGTCGAACTGCTGCAGCACGCCACCTTCCATGACGGCGATACGGTCGGCAAGCGCGTTGGCTTCCGTCTGGTCGTGGGTGACGAGGATCGCCGTCAGCCCGCGCTCCTTGATGAAATGCTTGATGCGGCCGCGAAGCAGCGCGCGAAGCTGCGGCTCGAGCTGTCCCATCGGCTCGTCGAGCAGGTGCAGGTTGGCGTCGCGGATCAACGCTCGTCCGAGCGAAGCGCGCTGCTGCTGGCCGCCGGAGATCGAGCTTGGATAGCGCCCGAGAATGTCCTCGATTTCGAGCAGCTTGGCGATGCCGGCCACCTTCTCGTCGACGACCCTCTGCGAGAGCTTGGAGGCCTTGAGCGCGAAGGCGATGTTCTCGCGCACCGTCAGCGGCGGATAGAGCGAGTAACCTTCGAACGCCATGGCGACGTTGCGGCGCACCGGCGGCAGGGTCTGGACCTCGCGTCCGGCAAGCGAGATCGTGCCGCGCGACACCGCCTCGAAGCCGGCGATCATGCGCAGCGTCGAGGTCTTGCCGCAGCCGGACGAGCCGAGCAGCGCGATGATCTCGCCCTTCCTGACATCCATGTTCAGCTTCTTCACGGCATGCACGCCGTAGTCGACGGGGCCGTAGAACTTGTCGACGTCCTTGATCAGAAGGGCGGTGTCGGTCATGCCGCTTCTCCATTGCGCTTGGCTGCAAGGTCGGCGCGCGGCAAAAGAGCACCGCCCGCCTTGTCGAAGAGAAAGGCCTGCATGCCATTGACGGCAATATGGGCAGGCCCTGCGGTCGGACCAGGCGTGCCGGCCGGCCGCGACACCAGGATTTCGCGGCCACGGGCGGTCAGCGCCAACGTTACGGTCTTTTCGTTGAGCGGCGTTTCCGCCTCCACCGTCACAGGGATGGCACCCGGTGCTGCCGCATCGACGAAGCTGATCGTCTCGGGACGCAGGCCAAGCACGCACTGGCGGCCGACGACATCGGCGCCGTAATCCCCAAGCCGCACCCGGACGTTCGAAAGCTCGACGAAGACGTCTCCACCGCTGCGCTGCGGCGTGACATCGAGCAGGTTGATGGTGGGATCGCCGAAGAGCCGGGCGATCTCGATATCGGCAGGCGCGTTGTAGATCTCCTGCGGCGTGCCGATCTGGCGGATACGGCCAGCGGCCATGACCGCGATCCGGTCGCCGAGCGCCATCGCCTCCTTGTAGTCCTGGGTGACGTAGACGACCGTCGCGCCTTCAGCAGCCAGGAGCCGCGGCAGTTCAAGCCGCATCTCGAAACGCAGCTTGGCATCGACGTTACGCAGCGGGTCGTCGAGCAAAAGCAGCGGCGGCGAGCCGACAAGCGCACGGGCAAGGGCCGTGCGCTGCTTCTGGCCGTTCGACAGTGCCTTCGGGTGATGCGTCAGCACATGGTCGATCTTCAGCAGCTTGGCGACCTTCTGCACGCCGGCGGCGATCTTTTCCTTCGACGAGCGCGTCGCCGTCAGCGGGCTTGCAATGTTGTCGAAGGCGCTCATATGCGGGAACAGCGCGAAGTTCTGGAAGGCCATGCCGACGCCGCGGTGCTCGGCGTCCACATCGGTCATGTCCTCGCCGCCGATCAGCACCCTGCCCTCGTCCGGCTCGATGACACCGGCGACGAGGCGCAGGAGCACCGTCTTGCCGGCGCCAGAGGGGCCGAAGAGCACCAGCCGCTCGCCATCGGCGACGTCAAGAGTGAGGTCGTCGAGAACCGTCTGGCTCTTGTAGCGCTTGACGATGTTTTGCAGTTGCAAGGTGGTCATGAGTTACCCTTTCACCGCGCCGAGCGACAGGCCTTCGACGAGGTAGCGCTGGGCGTAGAGTGCAAGTGCGAGCGTCGGCGTGACCGAAAGAACGATGGCCGCGGCGATCTGCCCGTATTGGATGCCCGATGAAGTGACGAAGGCAAGTGCGCCGACCGTCACCGGCTGCTTATCGGCGGACGCCAGCACCAGCGCGAACACGAAGTTGTTCCAGGCGAAGATGAAGGCGAGCAGTCCGGCGGCAGCAATGCCGGGGCCGGCAAGCGGCAGCGCGATCTTGCGGAAGGTCGCAAACCAGGAATGGCCGGCGATGCGATAGGCATATTCGACGTCGGCGGAGATGTCCTCGAAGTAGCCGCGCACGATCCAGAGGATCAGCGGCAGGCAGATCAGCTGGTAGACCCAGATCAGGCCGAAGTAGGTGTTGGAGAGGCCGAGCCACTGGAAGTACTGGGTCAGCGGCAACAGCACCAGGAGCGGCGGCGCGAAGCGGAACGAAAGCAGCGTGAACGCGATGTCTTCCGAGCCTTTGAACTTGTGACGGGCAAAGGCGTAGGCCGCAGGCACGCCAAGCACCAACGCCACGGCAACGGAGGCGACCGACAGGAAGATCGAATTGCCGAGATTGCGCATGAAGGCGATGTCGAGCGTGCCCGCCGCCGTCTGCAGCTTGCCGGTGATCAGCGCCGCATAGTTGGACAGCGTCGGCGAGAACACGACCGACGGCGGGATGGCGAGGATCGTCTCGTTCGTCTGGAACGACATCAGGAAGATCCAGAAGATCGGGAACATGAAGAAGACGACGACGAGCGTCAGGGCGAGACCGCGCAAAGTCCGTTCGAGCGGAGACATGGTTTCCATTGGTCCCTCCTTTACGCTTCGCCGCGTGCGCGTTCGCGCAGCCGCAGCCAGTTCTTGATGAAGACGTTGGACAGCGTGTAGGTGATCGCCCACAGGATGATCAGCAGTGCTGCCGAACGGCCGACATTGGTCGACTGGAAGAAGTTGAGATAGGCCTCGACCTGGAAGACGGTGAGCGTGTTGCCGGGCCCGCCTTGGGTCATCGCGTAGATGATGTCGAACTGCTGGATACTGTCGAGCAACCGGAACAGCGTCGCCGTCAGGATGTAGGGTGTGAGCATCGGCAGGGTGATGCGGAAGAAGACGAAGCTGCGCGGAACGCCATCGAGTGCAGCCGCCTCGAAGGGCTGGGTCGGCAGCGACCGCAGGCCCGCAAGCAGCAGGATCATGATGAAGGGCGTATAGACCCAGATGTCGACGAGCACGACGGTCAGAAGTGCGGTATCCGGCGAGGATGCCCAGCGAAAATCATGCAGACCGATCAGGCTTGCGAGATAGCTGAGGATACCGAAGCTCGGATTGGTCATCAGCTTCCACATCAAGGCGGCGAGCGCCGGCGCGATCATCAGCGGCAAGAGCAGCATGATCGAGATGAAATTGTTGACCGCGGAGCGCCGCTGCAGAAGCAGCGCGATGCCGAGGCCGAGCAGCAGTTCCAGCGTCACGGTGAGGCCGGCATAGAGCAGCGACACCTTGAGCGTGTTCCAGAAGGCCGGATCGGTGAAGAAGTTGAGATAGTTTTCGCCCCAGTTGAACTGGCGCGCCCAGGGCTGGCTGAGGCGATAGCGCTGGAAGGAATAGATGACCGCCGTGAAGAACGGGATGAGGATGCCGATACAGACGAGCAGCGCCGGCAGGCTCAGCACGTAGGGAAGCATCTTCCTGCTGATCCTGAAACCGGAGGCTGGTCTTTTGAGGGTTTCTGTTGAAGCCATGTCGAGCTCCGTTCCTGACGTCTTTAAAGAGCACGCGGCACGCGGCGGCCTTCAGGCGTCGCGCCAGTTCCTCGGCATCTCAGGTTGATTTCGATGCGGCCTCAAAGAGGTCGCAACAGGCCGGCTCAGCCGGCATCGCGGGATGCCCGGCGCCACCGGAGCGCCGTGCGTTCAGACGAACGCACGAAGGACGCTCTGGCACTCTGGCGCCGGGCATCGCTTGGGAGGCCTATCAGCCGAGACCCGCCTCTTGGAGCTGGCGGTTGATGCTTTCGACGAGCTGGTCGAGACCTTCATCTACGGGCACCTGCTTGGCCACCATCTTCTGCAGCGTCGATGCCCATTCGGTGGTGACGTCGAAGAACAGCGGCTGCGGCGTGAACTTGATGGAGGCGCCGGCGGCCGAGGCGTCGAACATTTCGACATAACCCGGATACTTGCCGTTCAGCTTCTCGCGGAACATCTCGTCCTTCCAGATCGACTGGCGAACCGGATCGACGAAGTCCATCTTGGTGGCGCCGAACAGCGCGTGCTCCGGACCGGAAGCCCATTGCAGGAAGTACCAGGTGGCGTCCTTGTCCTTGGAGAAGTTGGACATGGCAAGCGACCAGATCCAGATGTTCGGCGTCGAGGCGGTCGCTTCCGGGTTGGCGGCAAAGGCCGCATAGCCGAGCTTGCCGGCCATCTTGTTGTCGCCGCCGTTCATGAAGTAGCCGAGGCAATCGGCGTCGAAGATCATCGCCGATGCGCCGGCGCCAAGGTCGGTGCCGACCTGGTACCAGGTGTAGGTCGACCAGTCCTTCGGACCGCTTTCCTGGATCATCTGCACGAACTTGGCGTGATAGGCCTTGGATTCCGCCGTGCCCATCGCTGCCGACAGCTTGCCGTCAGCCGAAACGTTCAGGTCCTTCTGGTTGAAGTTCGCATAGCCCGACAGGAAGCCGGGATGGATCGTTGCCCAGGAGCGCGAACCGCGAACGCCGATGCCGTAGATGCCGCCGATGTCCTTCTGCAGCTTGGCCGCAACCGTGATCATGTCGTCGAGGTTCTTCGGCAGCTCGACGCCGGCCTTGTCGAACATCTCGCGGTTATAGGTGATGTTGTTCTGCTCGAATGCCCACGGAATGCACCACTGCTTGGCATCTTCCGAACCGAGCGCCCCGCCCGGCTGGCCGTTCCAGGCGCAGGAGTTCTTCACGCCAGCCAGGAAATCGTCCCAGTTGTAGTTGGGGTTGGTCTTGGCCGGGTCCTTGATCCACTCGTTGAGGTCGGCGATCCAGCCGGCCGGACCGTAGGTCCAGGTCATGTAGGCGCCGGTCATGAAGGCATCGTATTCGGCCGAGCCCGACGACAGCGCCGCCGTCACCTTGTCGAAATAGACGTCTTCCGGGAACACGTCATAGGTAACGTCGATGCCCGTCAGGTCCTTGAAGGCCTGCAGGTTGGCAATCATCGCATCGGCGTACGGATGCTTGTTCAAAAGCAGCTTCAGCTTCTTGCCGGAATGTGCCTTCCAGTCGAAATCGGCGGCCAGCGCCTGCGTCGACATCATGTTGAACAACGTGCCGGCCGTGCCGGCTGCCAGGCCTGCAGCCCCCAATCCCTTGAGCATGCCGCGGCGGTCCACCTCCCCACGCAGGAATGCGCTGATGAGGTCCTTCTCCTTCTCGTACATTCGTCTTCTCCTCCGTTGCGGGTATGATTGCGACTGCCGGCTACCCCACCGGTATTCCTCCCTTTAAGACCGCGAGCAGATCCTCCCTGCCCTCATGGCCTCGAATGTCTCAGCGCCTCATGCGCCGTCGGCGGCCAGCGCCCTCGCAGTCCTCTCGTCGGTAATGAGACCGCTCAAATGCCCGCTGGCGAGAACGGCGCGGATGGCCGGCACCTTGATCTTGCCGCCGGCCACAGCGACCGTGCGGCGGTTCTTCAGGTCCTCGCGGCTGAGCGTAAACGTGCGGTCGGAAAGCGTGGTTTCGACCGGCTTGCCGTCGCGGTCGAAGAAATGGCCGAGGAGCTCGCCCATTGCCCCGCCCTTCTGGATGTCCTCGATCTCGCTGGTCTCGATCATGCCGGTCGAAACCAGCGAGGCTTCGCGCTCGACGGTGCCGATACCGACCATCAGGAGATCGGCGGTCTTGGCGAGATCGAAGACCTCGCGCACGCCGCGCTGGCTGAAGAGCACGTCGCGATCCTCGACCGTGTTGGCGAAGAACGGCACCGGCATGACATAGGCCTCTGCCCCGGTTCGTTCCGCAAGCCGGTGGATCACGTCGTGCGGGTTGGCGGAGAACTTGCGGGTGAGCCCGCCAAGCAGCGAGACGAAGCGGGTATTGCCGCTCGAAATCCGCGGCAGATACTCGACGCAGGCCGCAAGCGTACGGCCGTGGCCGACGCCGACCAGCGCCGTTTCGCCGCGCTCGATCTCGCGCTTCAGGAACTGCGCGCCGGAAATGCCGAGCGCCTTCAAGGGCAGCTCGTCAGAGTCAAAGTCCGGCACCACCTCGCAATAGTCGAGGCCATAGCGGGCCGAAAGCGCCTGCTCGAGTTCGACGCATTCGGAAACTTCGCCGTCGATATAGACCTTCACCAACCCTTCCTGGTTGGCCTTCATGATTAGCCGGTGGGCTTTCAGCGAGGTCAGCCCCAGCCGCTTGGCGACCTCCGCCTGGGTCAGGCCGCCGGCATAGTGCAGCCAGGCCGCCCGCGTCGCCATGCTGGTCTCGTCGTCACGAATGCCCGTCCCGCCAATCGTCATTGTTTCCACCCGGCTCTTGTTGCGTTGCATGATATTTTTTGCACCGCGTGATATTTTTATCCGTTAATGAAAGAAATTTCATGGCGTGAAAAAAATGTCAATAGCGCCTGACAAATGAGCGATCACGTTTGTGAAGACGCGGTTGAGCGCTCGCGGCGGCCGCACGCAATGGCAGCGGCCGTCGGCAGGCAACGGAGATCGGGAGCTTCTTGAAAACTGGGAATGCACCGCACGACGGACGATCGACTGACCGTCGGCGGTGCACGGGTCGCCGGATTATTGCCCGAGGTTTCGGAGGTAGAGCGACAGCAATTGCGTCTGCGAGGAAATGCCGAGCTTGCGGTAGACGTTGCGGCGGTGGACCTTCACCGTGCCGGTGGAGATGCCGAGCCGAAGCCCGATCGATTCCGACGAATGGCCCTGCAGCACCAACTCGATGATCGAGGCTTCGCGCTCCGTCAGATTGAGATGTTGCCAGACGCCGTCGGCCGGCGGGTGTGTCGCCTTGCGTTTGCTGCGCCCGGTTTTCGCCAGCGCCGCATCGAAGCGGCGGCCGAGATCGGCCCAATGATGGCGTACCAGGCCAGAGACCAGCGGCTCCACCTTTTTCAGAAGCGCAAACTCAGCAGTGCTGAAAGTCCCCGTTGCCTCGCGCCGCATCAGCGAAAGCACGACGGTGATCTGCTCGTCGACCGGCACGAAGAAACCGACCTCTTCGGCAAGCCCGGTCTGAACGTAATAGGTGCGGTAGTATTCCGAGGAGAAGAACCGGTCGGGCGCCAGCTCCCGCATCCGCCAGACGCCGGGCTCGCTCTTGATCGCTGCGTGGTAGAACGGGTCCAGCAGGTAGGGCCCGGCCTGGTAGAGGCTGACGAAGAGCACGTGATCCCTGGCGTTGAAGGTGCTGTAGAGATCGATCGGCCGTTCCTTGCCGCGATAGGCGAAAACGACCACGTAGTCGAAGGTCATCAGCTTTGACATCAACCGCCGATAAGTGGAGCCGACGGTCTCGTCGTCCATCGCCGCACCCGCCACCAGCGGCGCCATGACCTGAAAAAGTCCTTCGAGATCGACGCTCAAACCGCCCTCCCGGCCGGTGTTTCCTGCTCTGAGGTATACTCCTCACACAGAGCAATCCGCGTTGAAATACCTCTCTCGGGGTATATACCGGCTAGGCATGTGGTGACTAGGCTGCGTGTCAATGACGGTGGAGTGCCGGGATACGAGATCCTGGCGACATCCGAAAACAACCGCAGGGAACAGACGTGACATCCGCTTCGACGAACGACATCGAGTTCCGTTCGGTCGCCAAACGTTATGGCGCCGTGACGGCCGTTTCCGACATCAATCTCGAGGTGCCGCGCGGCGCCTTCATGGCGCTTCTCGGGCCGTCGGGCTGCGGCAAGACCACCTGCCTGCGCATGATCGGCGGCTTCGAGCAGCCAAGCGAAGGCACGGTCTTCATCAGCGGCGAACCGATGAACGGGGTTGCCGCCTATCGCCGCCCGGTCAACATGGTATTCCAGCATTATGCGCTGTTCCCCCATCTCGATGTCGAAGCCAACGTCTCCTACGGCTTGAGGCAGATGCGGCCGCGCATCGCCAGCGCCGAGATCGCCCGCCGCGCCCAGGAGGCGCTGGAAATGGTACGGCTCGGCGGCTTCGGCAAACGCCGCATCCACGAAATGTCCGGCGGACAGCAGCAGCGCGTGGCGCTCGCCCGCGCCATCGTCAACAAGCCGAAGGTGCTTCTGCTCGACGAGCCCTTGGCAGCCCTCGACAAGAAGCTGCGCACCGCCATGCAGATCGAACTGCAGACCCTGCAGCGCGAACTCGGCATTACCTTCGTGCTCGTCACCCACGACCAGGAAGAAGCGCTGTCGATGAGCGATTTCGTCTGCGTCATGAATTCAGGTCGCATCGTCCAGGTCGGCCCGCCGCAGGAAATCTACGACCGGCCCGCAAGCCTTTTCGTCGCCGATTTCGTCGGCAAGACCAATCGTATCGACGCCACCGTCGACGGCGCCTCGTCGCTCGTCCTTGCCAATGGCGCCCGCTTCGCCACCTCCGCCGTCAACGGCACAAAAGGTGCAGCAACGGTGGCGCTGCGGCCCGAGGCGATCCGCCTGACGCGCAACGGTGCTGTCAGCACGTCTGCGCTGGCGGGCACGGTCACGCACCGGATCTTCCTGGGGTCAGCGGTCGAATATTCCGTCGCGGTCGACGGTCTCGGCGATTTCCTTGTCACCGCCGAACGCCGCACGCTCGGCGACAGCGAACTGGTCGAACCCGGCGAAAAGGTCGGCCTCGCCTTCGATCCGAACGCGCTTCACGTCTTTCCAGCCTGACATCGCCCGGCTTCGAAAAGCCGGTTCTGCCGCCTACGCATGAACGTCAAACGATAAAGGGAACAGCGTCATGAGCAAATGGTACAGAGAAAATGCCCCGATTACCGCCGACCAGCTCTCGGACGAACTGATGCGCCTGAAGCGCGGCTCGGTCACGCGCCGCCATTTCCTCGGCGTCACCGGCCTTGGCCTTGCGACCGCAGTGCTCGCACGCCAGCCGGGCCTCTTCAATTCCACCGCCTTTGCCGGCGATCTCGGCACGCAGATGTCGATCGCCACCTGGCCGAACTACCACGACCCGGCGACCTTCGAAGCCTTCCAGGCGGCGACCGGCGTTGCGGTCGAAGTCAACGTCTTCGGCTCCAACGAGGAGATGCTGGCGAAACTCCAGGCCGGCGGCACCGGCTGGGACCTCTTCGTTCCGACCAACTACACGATCTCGACCTATGTGAAGCTCGGCCTCATCGACGAGCTCGATATGTCAAAGCTTCCGAACTACGACGCCACGACCGAGACCGCCCGTTTCACGAACGAGGGCACTGTCGATGGCAAGACCTATGCCGTGCCGAAGAACTGGGGCACGACCGGCATTGCGGTCAATTCGGGGAAAATTAAGAAGCCGGTCACCAGCTGGAAGGAATTCTTCGAAATCGCCATGACCGACGGCGACGGCCGCGCCATGGTGCACGACTACCAGCTCACCACCATCGGCAACGCGCTGGTGTCGCTCGGCTATTCCTTCAACTCGATCAAGCCGGAAGAACTCGCCAAGGCCGAGGAACTGCTGATCAAGGTGAAGCCGCATCTCTACGCCATCAACAGCGACTACCAGCCGTCGATGCGCGCGACCGACGCCTGGATGACCATGTGCTGGACCAATGACGGCGCACAGCTCAACCGCGACATGCCGGAAATCCTGTTCACGCTCGGCAAGGACGGCGGCGAGATCTGGTCGGACTTCTACGCGATCCCGAAGAGTGCCGCCAACAAGGCCGCCGGCTACGCGCTGCTCAACTACCTGATGGCGCCGGAAAACGCCATGAAGGAGCACATCGCCAACGGCGCACCGACCACCGACAGCCGCGTCATGAAGCTGCTGCCGGTCGATGTCACCTCCAACAAGATCGTCTATCCGGACGAGGCCGCGCTGACGCCGCTCGAATTCGGCGCCGCCGTGACCCTCACCGACCCCGGCCGCGCCGAACTGATGGCACGCTTCAAGTCGGCTTGATCTTGCATGTGACTGCCCGTCATCCGCCGGCCGGCCCCTTCTCCCCGCAAGCGGGGAGAAGGAACAAGCGGCAGGCTCCCTGCCCTCCTGCTTCTGCCGGAAGAATGCGACCGGGCGGGCGCCACTAGTCCCCTTCGCCCCTCCTGCGGGGACAAGGGGCCGGCAGGCCGGATGAGGGGCTTTCCTCACCGTTTTGCGCGACGACCAAAACATTCCAGAACACAACGGACCAAACCTATGACCGCGGCAACGAATACGAAGAGAAACCTGGTGACGGCGGCGCTGGTGGCGCCGGCCGCGGCCTGGTTGATGATCTTCCTCGTGCTGCCCTTCATCGCCATGCTGGTCTTCGCCTTTGGCGAGCGCGCACCGGAAGGCGGCTATCAAGCGGCCTTCACCTTTGCGCAATTTGCCAACCTGCCAACGCGAGCGGCCGCCTTCTGGAACACGCTGATCCTGGCGCCGATCGGCGCGCTTGCCTGCCTGCTGATCGCCTACCCGGTCGCCTATTACCTCGCGGTCAAGGCGAACCCGCGCTACCGGCTGATCCTGGTGTCGCTCGTCGTCGTGCCCTTCTGGACGAGCCTGCTCGTGCGCACCTATGCCTGGATGTACATTCTCGGCTCCCGCGGCATCCCGAACCTGCTTTCGATGATCGGCATCGAGGATGTCAGGATGCTGAACACGCCGGGCGCAGTCCTGCTCGGCATCGTCTACGGCTACCTGCCGCTGATGATCATGCCGATCTATGTGAGCCTCGAAAAACTCGACCGCCGCTTGCTCGAAGCCTCCGCCGACCTCGGCGGGAGGCCTGTCTCGACCTTCTTCGGCGTCACCCTGCCCTTGTCGCTGCCGGGGGTCATGACCGGCGTCGCGCTGGTGACGATCCTGCTGCTCGGCGAATACCTGATCCCGCAGCTCTTGGGCGGCGGCAAGGTGTTCTTCATCGGCAATGCGCTTGTCGATCTCTTCCTGCAATCGCGAAACTGGCCGTTCGGCTCGGCGATCGCCGTCACGCTGGTTGCCGTCGTCGTGGTGATCCTGATGGTGGCGATGCGCATCGCCTTCCGGGTCGCGGGCACAAGACAGGTGGATCTCGTCTGATGCGCGCCTTCATCTCCTCCGTCTATCTCTTCCTCTATGCGCCGATCGCGCTGGTCGTGCTGTTCTCCTTCAACGCCGGACGCAACGCCAGCGAGTTCACCGGCTTTTCGACCGCCTGGTACGGCAAGGCGCTTGGCAACACCTTCCTGGTCTCGGCCCTGCAGAACAGCCTGCTGATCGCCTTCACCAGCGCCACGCTCGCCGCGATCTTCGGCACCATGGCAGCGCTCGGCATGGAGCGTCTGGCGCCGCGCAACCGGGCGATCTTCGATGCGCTCTTTGCAGCGGCCATCGTCGTTCCCGGCGTCGTCATCGGCATCGCCACGCTGGTGGCGCTCGTCGCCGTCTTCTCCTTCGTCAATCCGGCGCTGGCCACCATCTGGCCCGGCGACCAGCCGCCGCAGCTGGGGCTCGGTTACGGCTCGATCATCGCCGCCCACGGCTTGTTCTCGATGGCGCTGGTGACGATGATCGTCAAAGCCCGCATCGCCAGCCTCGGCCGCGACATCGTCGAGGCGTCAAGCGATCTCTATGCGACGCCGCTCACCACCTTCCGGCTCATCGTGCTGCCGCAGATTCTGCCCTCGATCCTTGCGGGCTTCCTGTTGGCCTTCACCTTCTCCTTCGACGATTTCATCATCGCCTTCTTCGTCGCAGGCTCGAAGACCACGCTGCCGATCTACGTCTTTGCCTCGATCCGCCGCGGCGTGACGCCCGAGATCAACGCGATCGCGACGCTGGTGCTCGTCGCCTCGCTGCTTCTGATCCTGACCGCCCGCATCCTGATGCGGGAAAAGAAAACGAAATCCGGGGAGTGAAACCATGATCCTGAAAGACCGGGTCGCGATCGTGACCGGAGCGGGCTCCGGGATCGGTCAGGCGGGTGCGGCCATCATGGCGCGCGAAGGCGCCCATGTCGTCGTGGTCGACCGCAGCCTTTCGGCAGCAGTAACCGCCGTGGAAGACATCGCCGCGAAGGGCGGCAGCGCCGAGGCGCTGGCGATCGACGTGACGGATGACGCCGCCCTTTCCGACGGCATCGCCGACATCCTCTACCGCCACCGTCGCATCGACATCCTGCACAATCACGCCGGCGCGCAGGTTGCAGGCGATCTGGAGGAGGTCGAAGTCGCAGGCTTCGACCGTTCCTGGAACCTCAATGTGCGCGCCCATTTCATGGCGGCGCGCCTGGTCATGCCGTCGATGCGGGCTGCCGGCCGCGGCGTCATCCTCAACACGTCCTCTTCCTCGGGCGTGCTCTACGACCGCGAGATGATCGCCTATACGACCACCAAACACGCCGTCATTGCCATGACCAAGCAGATGGCCGGCGACTACGCCCGCCACGGCATCCGCGTCAACGCGCTCTGCCCCGGCTGGGTCGACACGCCCTTCAACGAGCCTTTCATCGCCCAGATGGGCGGCCGCGGCGCGATCGAATCCTATATCCGCGAAAAGGTGCCGCTCGGCCGCTGGGCCAGCGTCGACGAGATCGCCGAGTCGATCCTCTTCCTCGTTTCCGACCGCTCCTCCTACATGACCGGCCAGATCCTGGTGGTCGATGGCGGCGAGACGGTGGTGTAGCGAGCCGTTAGGACGGGACAATACCCCGGCAAGCCCACGCAACCGCCGCAAAGGACCGCGGCCCATCCGGCTGGCCGGCTTCGTAGGCGGCGCGAATGGCCGCGTCGAGCTTCGCCCGCATCCCCGCATCCAGCGAGCCGACATACTTGCCCAGCGGCCCCTCGCCCGCAGAGATCGGCTCCCAGAAATCGGCGAAGGACTGATAGTCCATGCGGATCAGGAGCGAGGTCTGCTCGACGTCCGTGAGCCCATTCGCGACGAAACTCTGCATCATTTCGCCCGGCCGCATCATCGGCTGGAAACAGTAGCGGCTGCGCACCTGCTCGGCATTGCCATCCAGCATCGCCGCCACATCGAGCACCATGCGCATGCCCGGCATGCCGCCGAAGTGATCCCACACAGCGGCCGCAACGACACCGCCCGGCCGCACGACGCGGCGCATTTCGGCAACAGCCTTGCCGGCTTCCGGCACGAAGTGCAGCACCAGCAGCGCCAGCGCCCGGTCGAAGGACGCATCGGCAAAGGGCAGCGCGCAGGCGTCGGCCTGCTGGACCTTGATCCGCGGATCGGAATTCGCCTTGATCGTCGCCTCGACGAAGACGGGCGAGAAGTCGATCGCGGTAATCTCGCTGACATCGGCCGCACGCGGCAGCGCAAACGTCAGGCTTCCCGTGCCGCAGCCGACGTCCAGAACCCGCTCACCGTCGGTAACACCCGCAAAATCGATGAACAGCGGCGCAAGCTGCCGGCTCCATCGCCCCATCAGCTGCTCGTAGCCGGCAGCACTCTGCACATTGAAGCTCGACGTCATGATCGCCTCCGGCAGTGAGGCGTGCATTGTAGCGTGCGGCAGGAGCGACACCAAGACACCGACGTGCCGCTTGAGCGCGGTCAGCAGCAACAGTGAGAGGAACGTCGGCAGATCGCCTGCGTGAGTGTACTTTCCGCCCCTGCGCGAGTGAACAATCGCCGCCTTGGGCGGCAAGGTGTTTGGCGCATTTGCGACAATTGCGAAAGTGTGGTGTCTCGACGTTTCGCAACGCAGAGAGGATCAACAGCTTTCGCCTTTTTTTGTAACGGCCCGTTCACGCACAAGCGTCGCAGACAGTTTTATCTATTTCGCACCAGTTTCAGCAACGTCTCCAAGATAGTTTGCGCGGCGAAGCCCACAAACGACATTCGCGGCATTGAAATCACAACGGAAACAGAGAAATGAGAATTGTACGTACCCGTCTTTTGAGCATTTTTATCCTTCTGTCTGGTCTTCTGCTGCTGACGTATTGGCTGAAGGAGCAAGATAAGGACAGCCTATCGCGTCAGACCGCAGCACAGCTCTATTCTGAGCAATGCTTCGCAGGGCCGCATCAGAAGCAGTGGGATGATAGAACGCGTTCGTTCTGCTTCTACTACGACCAAAATGGCGACAAACTTTCAGAGAGCGACGCCGAAGCCCGTTACGAACGACGAAAGGACGCGAGGTCGGCCGAAAAAGACCGACTCCGTTCAATTGGCGCGGAAGTGGCCGAAAATGATTCGTGGCTGTGGCAGCACCCTTGATCAGAAAGCTCTCTTTTTTCCAGTGGCACAGGCGGGCAGCTTTCCAAGCGGCTTTCCAAGCGGTCCACCTGCCTCGCTGAATCCTCAAATGTCCGCGCCGGGTCGGGACGTTGGCGGCATTTGCGACTTAGTTCCGCATTTCCGTGCTCGTCTCTGACATCCAGCCACGGCGCGTCCGCGCCATGAATGCCCCTGCTCGACGCGAGGATGAAAGGTTCTCGCGCCGCCGGCGCGGCGCTGCTGGAACTCTGTGACGAGCGCAGAGATGGGGCGGAAACGCCCCCCAAAGCCGAGCAATTACCCTACACCTTCACGTGCCCGATACCCTTGGCGGCGATCTCCTCGAAGCTCTCGTCATAGCCGGCATCCGCATAGCGGATGACGCCGAGGGACGTGTCGTTGGTCAGCGCATAGTCGAGCCGCTCGTCGGCCTCGACCGTGCCGTCTGCAACAACGGTTACGCCGCAGCTCGTCATGTAGCCGGCATAGCCGCCGCCGCCGGAATGCACGACGACGAGGTCGGCCATGGACGAGCAGAGCAGCATGGCGTCGAGCAGCGGCCAGTCGGCGATCGCGTCCGATCCGTCCTTCATCCGCTCGGTCATGATGTTTGGATGCGCCATGGCGCCGGCGTCGAGATGGTCGCGGGAGAACGCGATCGGCCCCTTGAGTTCGCCGGATGCCACCAGTTCGTTGACGCGTCGTGCTAGGGCCGTGCGCTCCCCGTGCCCGAGCCAGGCGATGCGGGCCGGCAGGCCCTCGAAAGGGATATGCTGGCGCGCAAGCCTGATCCAGTTGGTGACGATGCGGTTGTGCGGAAACATGTCGAGCAGCAGATCGTCGATCCGCGCAATATCGCTTTCCTCTCCCGACAGCGCCATCCAGCGGAACGGACCGATGGCGCGGGCAAAGAGCGGGCGCAGATAGGCCTCGGTGAAGATCGGTATGTCGAAGGCATTGGCAACGCCGCCCTCGCGCGCCTGGGTGCGGATCAGGTTGCCGTTGTCGAAGACTTCCGCGCCCTTTTTCTGGAAATCCAGCATCGCCTTGACGTGCTCGACGATCGAGGCCCGGCTCGCCGCCATCAGCTGTCCCTGGCCGTCGTCGCGCAGCGATTTCACCTGGTCGAGGCTCATGCCCTTCGGCACGTAACCGTAGACAAGGTCGTGCGCCGAGGTCTGGTCGGTCACCACGTCCGGCACGATGCCGCGCCGGGCGATCTCCGGATAGATCTCCGCCGCGTTGCCGACGAGGCCGACGGAAAGCGCCCGCTTGTCCTTGACCGCCGCGTCGATCATCGCGAGCGCCGTATCGAGATCGGGCGCGATCTCCTGCAGGTAGCCGATCTCCCGGCGTTTCTTCGCCCGATCGGCGTCGATATCGACGCAGAGGATCGCCGCTCCCGCCATGCGGCCGGCAAGCGGCTGCGCGCCGCCCATGCCCCCGAGGCCGGCGGTCAGCACGAAACGGCCGGAGAGATCGCCGCCGAAGCGGCGTTCGGCGATGCGCATGAAGATCTCGTAGGTGCCCTGGATCACCCCCTGGCTGCCGATATATTGCCAGGCGCCGGCCGTCAGCCCTCCCCAGCAGATCAGCCCTTTTCGCTGCAGATCATAGAACACCTCGGCCTTCGCCCATTGGCCGACGATGTTGCAATTGGCCATGATGACGAGCGGCGCCTTGGCATGAGTCTTGAGCAGGCCCACAGGCTTGCCCGACTGGATGATGAGCGTCTGGTCCTCGTCCATTTCGGTAAGCGTCTTGACGATGGCGCGGTGCGCCGGCCAGTTGCGCGCCGCCTTGCCGAGCGCTGCATAGACGACGAGATTGTCCGGGTCCTCGCCGACCGAAAGGACGTTCTCCAGGAGCCGCAGCAGCGCTTCCTGCCGCCAGCCCTTGGCGCGCAGCTCCGGCCCGCCGGGAATGGGAAAACCAGGATGACGGGGATTGGCCTTGGGCATCGTCTCGTTCCTTGTTGTTGTCTCGGCGGGGCGGTCCCCAAGTTCACTTCGGCGGCAACGTCTCGACGAAGGTAATCGCCCCATCGAGCAGCCGCTTTCGCAGGGCATCATCGCCATAGGCATCCGCCCCGGCACGCACCCAGCCATGCATCGCCCGCCCGTTCATCACCATCAGCTCGATATCAGGCAGCGCCAGCGCCCAGCCGTCATTGCCCTTGCCGAGCCGGACGAGCAGCGAACCCTCGCGCGCGCCGAGCAGCAGGTTGCCGTGAAGCAGATACGCCCAGCCGCCGAACATCGCCTTTTCCGAGAGCCCGGCGCGGTCGCCCAGCTCTTCGCGGATCAACTCTTCCAGTCCGGCATCGCGCACCATGGCGCAGCTCCCTCAGTTGCCTGCAAGCGCGTAGCGGGCAAGCTCGATACCCATCGCCTTTTCGACCGAGGGATAGACCGTCGGGTCCAGCACGCTGGAAGACAGCGGGATCACAGTCTTCGGCACATGCAGCACGAAGATCCTCATGCCCACTTGCAGCTGGCCGACGCTCAAAGGTTCGCCCTCCGGCGACAGCGTCGTGATGACGTCGGGGAAGGTCGCAAGCCGCGTGCCTTCCGCAGAGTCAACCGCCATATATTCGTTCATCACGTGCAATACCGTCGAGTCAGCGCCCTTCCCCAGCGTCCCCTTTTCCAGTGTAACGGTGCCGATGTCGAAGGCTTCCTTGGTGTAGACGACGGACTTATCGGTGATCGTGCCCTCGGCGAGGATCGCGCCATTGGTCGTCTTGACGATCGCATCGATGATGGCGCTGCCGCCCTTGGCTTCGGCAGCGATAATCGCCTCACCGAGTGCCAGCGCCAGCGAGATGCCGCCGAGCGCCGCATTGGCTTTGACGTAAGATGCCCTGACCGGATTGCGGCAGGAGGCGATGAAGCCACCGGACATGTCGGAAGCGGTGCGCAGGATCGGCGAAACCTTGGCGGTGGCGCCGCGCACCACCAGCTCGATATAGCGGTTCTCGTCGCGGTTGCCGCCGACCGCCGTCTGGATCATCGGCTCGGGTGAACCGGCAAGGCCGATCGAGCCCATGTCGCCGGTCGGGTGCGCGCGGATATCGCCGACCGCGTCCACCACCTTGGTGCCGAGGATCGCCGAGGGCAGCCAGCCGTTGAGCGTCGAGGACTTGCCGTTCTGGCCGATGATCAGGCCCGAAAGCTTTTCGCCGAGCGCCTCCTGCAGCAATTGCACCGCCTTGACGTAGTCGACCCCGCGCATCTCCCACGGCGTGGTCGAGGCCGGCGCGCCGATCGCGGCCGCCGTCGCCACCCAGTCCTGCGCGTCGAGTTCGTCGATCGAGACGAGCTCGGGCTTGCCGATCGAGACCGCAGCATAACCGAGCATGCGCCCATGGTCGGCCCAGCCACCGCCGCCGGCCGCATAGACGGAACCGCCCTTGACCGCCGCCTCGACGTCCTTTTCCTTCAGTATCCGGCCCATCTCACACCTTTTCCTGCAATTTCTTGTCGAGCCTCTTCACCGCATCGAAGAGAACGGCGGCGCCAAGCGCGATATCGTCGTTTTCGGCCCACTCCTCTGGCGCATGCGAACGTCCGCCGAGGCAGGGAATGAAGATCATCGCCGAGCGGGTGATGCGCCCCATCCAGGCGGTGTCGTGACCGGCGCCGGAGGCCATGCGCCGGTGTTTTGCTCCGATCGCGTCGCAGCTTTCTTCCAGCGTCGAAAGCAACAGCGGATCGCCCGGCGTCGGGTGGTTGTCGGAGATCACATTGGCGGGCGGGATGGTCACGCCCGATGCCTCGGCGACACCCTGGCAAAGGGAGCCGAGCGTTGCCAGGAACCGCTCCATCTGCGGCCGCAGCTCGGCACGCGCATCGATCAGCAGCCGGACGCGAGACGGCACCACATTGGCCGCGTTCGGCTCGATCGAGAATTCACCGACCGTCGTGGTGAAATGCCCGTCGCCATGCGAAAATTCCGTCGCCAGCCGCTCGATCTCCAGCACCAGGTGCGAGGCGGCGACCAGCGCATCGCGCCGGTGGCCCATCGGCGTCGTGCCGGCGTGGTCCGCCTGCCCCTCGACGATGATCTCGATGCGAGTGATGCCCGAGATTGCGGTAACGACCCCGACATCGAGCCGGCCAGTCTCCAGCACCGGCCCCTGCTCGATGTGCAGTTCGAGGAACGCCTTGATGTCGGAGCGCTTCGAACCCGAGAGCCGCGACGGATCACCGCCCACTTCGACGATACCCTGCCGCAGACTCAGATCCCCTTGCGTGCGGCTGAGCCAGCCATCCGGCAGCACGCCCGCCATGCCGCGGCTGCCGACGCAGGAAACGCCGAAGATAGACACTTCTTCCGCCAGGAAATCGACGATCTCCAGATCATGATCGAGCTCGATGCCGTTGTCGGAAAGCGCCCGCGCCACTTCGAGCGCCGACGCGACGCCGGCGATGCCGTCAAAGCGGCCGCCCTCCGGCACCGTGTCGGAATGGGAGCCGAGCAGGATGGTGCCGAGCGCCGACTTTTTGCCCTTGCGCCGACCGATCAGGTTACCGGCAGCGTCGATCCGTGTTTCAAGCCCGGCGGCGCGAAAGCGCCGGTCGAGAAAGGCGCGGCCTTCGAGAAACAGCGGCGTGAAGGCGCGGCGCGTATAGGGCCGGTCCGGCTCGGTGATCCCGGCGAGACCGTTGACGATCCCGGCAATGCGGCTCGCATTGACGGGCAGATTGGCCGGAACTTTGTGGGCGGTCTTGCTCATTTCGCCTCCTGAAGCGCCAGAGTTGGAAGCGGCCGGACAAACTGTCCGACACCCGGTTCGGCCAAGACCTGGCGACCATCGAAGGCAAGCCGGCCACGCAGATAGGTCGCAGCCACCCGCCAGGGCAGCCGGATACCGTTATAGGGCGACCAGCCGACAACGTTGTGACCGCTTGCCGCCGCATCATAGACATAGGGCTCCGGCGTCATGACAATGATGTCGGCATCCTTGCCGGGCTCCAGCGCGCCCTTTTTATGGTCAAGGCGGAAGTGCCGCGCCGGGTTCAGCGCCATCAGCTCCGCCGCCCGCGTCAAAGGGATGCCGCGTTCCAGCGCGCCCTTGACGAAGAGCGGCACCATGACTTCGAGACCCGGCACGCCCGACGCATTGGCGAGCATGTCCGGATTGGTCTTGCGGTCTTCCGACCAGCTCACGTGATCGGTCGAGACCATCGTCACCGTGCCATCGGCCACATGCCGCCAGAGCTTTTCCACCTCGGCGCGCGGGCGGATCGGCGGGTTGATCTTGGCCTTGCCGCCGAGACGGCGAACATCGCTCTCCTCGTCGAGCGTCAGGTAGTGGATGCAGCACTCGATCGTCGCCCTGTAGCCCTGGGCGCGGTAGGCAGCGGCGATCTCGTACCCGCGGCCGAGCGAGCAGTGCACAACATGTGCCGGGCAGCCGGTAGCCGCCCCCGTCTCGTAAATCTGGTTGGTGGCGAGCAGCTCCGTCAGCGGCGGGCGCGACAGGCCATGGGCGCGATAGTCGGTGATGCCGGCTGCCTTGACCTTGTCGATCGCCGCGCGCACCGCCTCGTCGTCCTCGTTGTGCACGCCGGCAGCAAGCCCCGTCGGCGCGATCGCACGAAAGCAATCTTCGAGCAAAGCTGCCGGAATGCGGGGGAAGCGCTTGGGGTCGGTGCCGAAGGTCGAGAACTTGAAAGCGGCAACACCGCCCTCCACCATTTCGAGAATGCGCGCCGGTCCTTCCTCCGGATCGACCGTGCCATAAAGCGCGAAATCGACGCGCGCCTGCGGTGCCGCATGGTCGATCTTGCGGCGGAGCGCGTCGGCCGAGCAGACGAGATTGCCCTCGTCATAGGGCATGTCGACAATAGTGGTGACGCCACCGGCGGCTGCCGAGCGGGTCGACCAGATGAAGTCTTCCTGGTTCTTCTGCGACAGCGAATGCACCTGCGCATCGACAGCGCCCGGCAGGATCAGCGCGTTGCCGAGATCATGCCGCTCGCGCGCCGCCGGTGCCGCCCCCTGCCCGACATGCACCACCTTGCCGTCGCTGACCGCCACGTGGCCGCCCTCGACGATCCTTTCGGGGAGAACAACGGTGCCTTTCAGAACGAGATCGAAATCGGACATGCTGCTCTCCCAATCGGATTATTTGTCGAGCGCGAAGAAGTCGTCGAACTCCGGCATCGGCGCGGAGGCGACGAAGGAGCGCAGGAGATCATGGCAGGTGAAGGCAGCCTGCAGCGCCTCGATCTCCTTCGAAAGCGGCCGGTCCTTCAGATAGATCGCGCTGACGGAGCGGGTCTGGTCGTAGGCCCGTTTGACGATCCCCTGCGGCTGGTCGCCGACGAGGTCGATCGCCTGCGCCGAAAGCATCGCCTCGATCGCCGCCAGTTGGCGCAGATCGCGCACCTGCGTTTCCATGCGCTCGACGATCAGCGGCAGGAAGGTCGCCTCCTCCTCGAGCCCGCCCGCCACCACGATCGACTGCGCCGAAAGCGGCACGGCGAGCGACTGCACGCGCATGTAGAGTTCGACCGCCAGCTTCATCAGCGGCCCGAGCCCGGTCGCGACCTCGCCCGGCGCCACCAGATTGACCGAGAGATTGCGGCGGCCGCCATTCGCAAGAAGGATGCAGCGGTTCAAGACGTTGCGCGCTGCGTGCGAAAAGGCGATCTGCGCCGCCTCGATATAAAGCGTCGTGGTCAGCGGCAGCGACGCGCCGGAGGAGTGGACCTGCCCGCCGATGACAACAGGGTTGTCGTCGGAGAGATAGGTCTGCTCTATCAACCGGCCGGCCGCAACCAGCAGCGTATCGACCACCGCGCCGAACACCTGGGCGGTCATGCGCAGGCTCAAGGGATCATGAATCGCCGTCGGCACCGGCCAGTCGGAGATGCCCGATTGGCCATAGAGCCATGAGCCGACCACCGCCTCGCCACGAGTCGAGAGTGTTGCCGCCACCCGCCAGGGATCGGCAGATGCTCCGAGCGCTTGCGACGACATGACCCCGGTGACAAGCAGCACGCGGATGGCCGAGGCCGCTTCGCGCAACACGTTGACTGCCGCCGCGAAGGAAATGGCGTTGACGCTGAGCGCCGCCAGCGCATCGCGCGGCCGCATCACGAAGGGCTCGAGGCTGGCTTCGGCAAGCGCCGTCTCGGCCGAGACGAGACGCCCCTGATAATAGGCCTCGCCGACGCCCGTCAGCACCGAGGCGATCTGGCCCATCAGGCCGATATCGGCGCAGCCCATCGATCCGTGGCGGCGCACCGCCGGAATGATGTCGGCCTCGAGCAGCGCCAGGAACGCCCGGATGAGATCCGGGCTGCAGCCGGTGTGGCCGCGCATCGCAGTATTCACGCGGATCGCGATCGCCATGCGCACGATCGCCGGTGCGAAGAACTCGCCGGTCCCGAAATGGTGGGCGCGCACCAGCGCATTGTTGAATTCGGCGAGATCATCCGCCGTCCACAGGCGATCCTTCATCGAGCCGACGCCGGTGTTGGAACCATAGACTGGCAGCCCCATGGCGACGCGGTCGGCAACCACCTTGTGGGCGGCCGCCACCCGTTCCATGTCGCCGTCATCGGCCACCGGCCGGACCCGTCCCGTCCCGATGTCGCCGAGCGTCGCGAAATCCAGCGGTTTCCCGCAAAGAACAGTGGTTTTGGCCTGATGCAGCATGCCGATGGGTATCCTTCCGCGCCGGGCTCGCCTCGGTTTCGAAACGGTGCGCGGATGTTTGAAACTCTCGCAACCGTCGCTCGCAAATGGCCGGTTGCCGAAAGCATGCTATGCGCTTATCGCCGCTGCATGCTATATCCCAAATCTGGAACGGGCGATGCAAAATCCGGAACATGGCGATCGCAAGCCCTGCCGGCGGGGATGGACGAATGGATCTGGCAACGATCGCGCTGGTCGACGCGGTGCTCGGCGAAGGGGGCATTCGCCGCGCAGCAGTCGTCAGCAAACGCGCGCCATCAAGCGTCAGCGCCGCCGTCAAACGCTTCGAACAGGCGATCTCGATGCCGCTCTTCCGACGGGAGGAAACCGCCCTCGTCCTGACGCTGGAGGCCCGCGCCCGCGCGGTCGACATCCGTGACGCGACGGCAAGGATCGCCGCGATCCTCAAGGTCGCCGGCCGGCAGGAAGGCGAGCCTGTGCCGCCGATCGGCCTCGTCCCGCTCGACCGCTTCCTCCGCATCGCCCGTTCAGGCAGCATCCGCGCAACGGCAAAGGCGCTCGGCATCGGCCAGCCGCAATTGACCCGGCAGATGGTGGACCTCGAGCGCCATCTCGGCAGCCGGCTGTTCGAGCGCTCCCACGGCGGCATCCTTTGCACGACCGCTGGCCAGGCCATCATTCCGCTGGCCGAAGCTCTGCTGGATATCTGGGCGCGGCTGACCCATGCCTCCGCCGATCGCTTCCGCCGCGATGTCGCCACCTGGCGGCTCGGCGCCGTCATGCCGCTTGGTCCGGAAAGCGAGATCGCCCGCATGCTGGCCGCACTGACGGCGAACTGGCACCGCGCCCGCCCGCGTCAGCCGCTGTTCATTTCCAGCACCACGGCCGACGAACTTCTCGCCGGTCTACGCAGCCGCCGCTTCGATGCTGCCCTGCTCGATGTCGCCGAAATCCCCGCCGACTGCGACGGCCGGCTGGTATCGCAGACACCACTGGTTCTCGCCGGCCCAGCCTCCGCGCTTTCGGACCTGGGCGGCAACCTGCCGCGGCTGCTCGCCGCCTGCCCGATCGCGGTGCCGAGCGTCAGGAGCGGCCTTCGCCGCGAGGCCGCCCGTTTCCTCGACGACACGCTCGATGAAGCCGAGCGGCGGCGCATCACCCTCGTCGAGGTCGATTCCATCCCCGTGATCATCAACCTCGTTCGTCAGCACGGCTATCTCTCGGTGCTGCCGCAATCCTCGCTTGCCCGCGTGCATCGCCCGCCGGCCATGATCCGGCTCGGCCCGGCCTATCGGCAGTCGCTCACGCTCGTCTGGCCACGCGGCGCGTTTGCCGCCGAGATCGGCGAGCTGATGATTTCGATGATGAAGATGACCGCCGAGACCAGTTCGCCGGCGGAATCAGTTCCTGATCGTCGGCCGCCAAACGCCTGAAACGACTCTGAAAATTCCCGCTTCAATCGATACGTGAAGCAGCGCTCAGCTCTTCAGCTTCAACCGCCTCCGCGTCTCGCTCGGGCTTTCGCGATAATGCGCCCGGTAGCTGCGCGAAAACGACGACGACGAATTGAAGCCCGAGATCGCCGCGATATCGGCGAATTCCAGCCGCGTCTCGATCACCTTGCGGCGCGCCGCATTGAGACGGAGTGCCAGATAGTGTTCATGCGGAGCGACCCCCATCGTGTCGCGAAAGAGATCCTGCAGATGGCGCGTGCTGACACCGATGCGGCGGGCAAGCCGCGAGAGCGTCAGCGGCGCCTCCACAGTTTCCTCCATCAGCTTGACGGCAGCGCCGACGCGCGGATCGAGAATGCGCATGTTGCCGATCGTCGGCATCTGCAGAAGGTCGCCGCGGGTGCGCTCCTGCTCGTAGATGAAGAGGCGGGAGACTTCGAGCGCCAGAGAGTAGCCGTGCGCCCGGCGGATCAGCTCGAGCATCAGATCGAGCGTCGGCAGCGAGCCGCCGGTCGTGATGCGCTTGCCGTCGATGACGAAGCGCTCGCGCACCATCGTCACCTGCGGGTAAGCCGCGGTGAAATCCTCGAAATCCTCCCAGTGGGTGGTCGCCTTGAAATTGTCGAGCAGGCTGGTCTCGGCAAGCAGCCAGGAGCCTGACTCGATGCCGGCCATCATCTCGCGGTGCCGCGCCGTCTGCGACAGCAGCATCTTCAATTGCGAGGTGGCGCTGCGCTCCCAGTTGTAGCTGGAGAGGATGAAGAGCGGCGACGTCTCGCGCTGCGGCCGGAAGGCGCCGGAAACCGGAATGGGAATGCCGCTCTTCGTTTCGATCGGCGCCCCATCGGGGCTGTAGATCGTCCAGTCGTAGAGCGGGCGGCCGGCAATGCGGTTGGCCGCACGCATCGGCTCGATCACCGAGGCAACGAGGATCAGATTGGTCTCCGGCAGTACCAGGATATCGACGTGCTGCACCTGCGAAACGTTCTGATCCATACCCAAACTTCTCCGCTCTATCGCCGATAATGTATAGAATGAAGCCGATAATGAAAAGCAACGCGGTCTTTCTTGGCTCGTAATGGGCGCAATAAAAGGGAGACAGCAATGCCGCTCAGCATGAACCGCGAGGTATTCATCACCTGTGCCGTCACCGGCTCGGGAGACACCGTTTCAAAGTCCAGCCACGTGCCGATCACGCCGAAACAGATCGCCGAAGCGGCGGTCGAGGCGGCCAAGGCCGGCGCTGCCGTGATCCACTGCCACGTTCGCGATCCGGAAACCGGCGTACCGTCGCGCAGGCTCGATCTCTACCGGGAAGTGACCGACCGCATCCGCTCCGCCGATATCGATATCGTCCTGAACCTGACGGCCGGCATGGGCGGCGATCTCGTATTCGGCAATGTCGAGAAGCCCCTACCCGTCAACGAGACCGGCACCGACATGGCCGGCGCCACCGAGCGTGTCGCCCATGTGGCCGAATGTCTGCCGGAGATCTGCACGCTCGACTGCGGCACCATGAACTTCTCGCTCGGCGACTACGTCATGACCAACACGCCGTCGATGCTGCGCGAAATGGCCCGTCAGATGACGGCGCTCGGCGTTCGCCCGGAGATCGAGGCCTTTGATACCGGCCATCTGTGGTTTGCCAAGCAGCTCGTCGAGGAAGGCCTGATCGAGGATCCGGTGCTGATCCAGCTCTGCATGGGCATTCCGTGGGGTGCCCCTGACGACCTCAACACCTTCATGGCCATGGTCAACAACGTGCCCGCCAACTGGACCTTCTCGGCCTTCTCCATCGGCCGCAACGCGCTCGCCTACCCGGCAGCGGCGATCCTTGCCGGTGGCAATGTCCGCGTCGGCCTCGAGGACAACCTCTATATCGGCAAGGGCCAACTCGCGACCAACGGCCAGCTCGTCGAAAAGGCCGTCGGCGTCATCGAGGGCATGGGCGCCAAGATCATCGGACCGAAAGAGGTCCGCGAGAAACTGAAGCTGACGAAGCGCTGAGCAAGGACAGGACATCATGAGCTTTATCACCAAAGCAGCCTGTGTCGGTGGCGGCGTTATCGGCGGCGCCTGGGTGGCGCGCTTCGCGCTTGCCGGCATCGACGTGAAGATCTTCGACCCGCATCCGGAAGCCGAGCGCATCATCGGCGAAGTCATGGCCAATGCCGAGCGCGCCTATGCGATGCTGACCATGGCGCCCTTGCCGCCGAAGGGCAAACTGACCTTCTGCAAGAGCATCGAGGAAGCCGTCGAAGGTGCTGACTGGATTCAGGAAAGCGTGCCGGAACGGCTGGAGCTGAAGCGCGGCGTCATCACCAAGATCGATGCGGCCGCACGTCCGGATGCGCTGATCGGCTCGTCCACTTCGGGTCTGCTGCCGTCGGATCTCCAGGCCGAGATGCACCACCCGGAACGCATGTTCGTGGCGCACCCCTATAACCCGGTCTACCTGTTGCCGCTCGTCGAACTGGTCGGCGGCAAGAAGACGACGAAGGCGACGATCGAGCGCGCCATGCAGGGCGTCGAGCAGATCGGCATGAAGGGCGTCGTCATCGCCAAGGAGATCGAGGCCTTCGTCGGCGATCGTCTGCTCGAAGCGCTCTGGCGCGAGGCGCTGTGGCTGATCCAGGACGACATCTGCGATACCGAAACGCTCGACAACGTCATGCGCTATTCCTTCGGCATGCGTTGGGCGCAGATGGGCCTGTTCGAGACCTATCGCATCGCCGGCGGCGAAGCGGGCATGCGTCACTTCCTCGCCCAGTTCGGCCCCTGCCTGAAATGGCCCTGGACGAAGTTCACCGATGTCGTCGACCTCGACGACGCGCTGGTCGAGAAGATCGGCGCGCAGTCGGACGCGCAGGCCGCCGGCCGCTCGATCCGCGAGCTCGAACGCATCCGCGACGAAAACCTCGTCGGCATCATGCATGCGCTGAAATCCGGCAATGGCGGCGAAGGCTGGGGTGCCGGCAAGCTGCTTGCTGATTTCGAGGCCAAGCTCTGGGCCAACGCCCGGAAGCCGGAAGCCGATCTCGGCGACGTCAAGCCGCTGCGCATTCTCGACACCAAGGTCAGCGCCGCCTGGGTCGACTACAACGGCCACATGACCGAGCACCGCTATCTGCAGGTCTTCGGCGACACCTCCGACGGCGTGCTGCGCCTGATCGGCGTCGACCTCGAATACGTCCGCGACGGCCACAGCTACTACACCGTCGAGACCCACATCCGGAACCTCGGCGAAGCCAAGCTCGGCGAGGCGCTCTATTCGACCTGCCAGATCCTGTCGTCCGACGAAAAGCGCCTGCACATCTTCTCGACGATCTACAACGCCGCGACCAACGAGGCCGTGGCCACCGCCGAGCAGATGATGCTGCATGTCGACAGCAAGGCCGGCAAGGCGGTCACGGCACCCGAAAAGGTGCTGAGCAAGCTGCGTGCGATTACAGAAGCCCATGCGCAGCTGCCGACGCCTGACGGTGCCGGACGCTTCGTCGGCCAGAAGCGCGCCTGACCGCAACAGCGGCAGGCCAGCAACGACAGGCAGCTTCGCCTTGCGGGCGGAGCCGCAAACCGCAGCCGAAGGACGCTTGAGGAGGCGGCCATCGTTTGCGGCACCGACGTCAGCGGCGCGAAAACGAGGGGAACAACACAATGAATTTCGCACTGACCGAAGAACAGCAGATGATCGTCGATACGGTCAGGAGCTTCGTCGAAACCGAAATCTATCCGCATGAGGACGAGGTCGAGCGCACCGGCGTGGTGCCCCGCGAACTCGGCCAGGAGATCGCCCGCAAATGCAAGGAGATCGGCTTTTTCGGCTGTAACTTCCCGGAGGAAGTGGGCGGCGCAGGTCTAGATCACACCTCTTTCACGCTCGTCGAGCGCGAGCTTGGCCGCGGCTCCATGGGCCTCACCGTCTTCTTCGGCCGCCCCTCCGGCATCCTGATGGCCTGCAACGCCGAGCAGCGCGAGAAGTACCTGCTGCCGGCGGTCAAGGGTGACAAGTTCGATGCGCTGGCCATGACCGAGCCGGATGCGGGCTCCGACGTGCGCGGCATGAAGTGTTTTGCCCGCAAGGAGGGCGACGACTGGATCGTCAACGGCACCAAGCATTTCATCAGCCATGCCGACATCGCCGATTTCGTCATCGTCTTCATCGCCACCGGCGAGGAAGAGACGCCGCGCGGGCCGAAGAAGAAGATCACCTGCTTCCTCGTCGACCGAGGTACGCCCGGCTTCGAGATCCGCAAGGGGTACAACTCCGTTTCCCACCGCGGCTACAACAACTGCGTGCTCACCTTCGACGATTGCCGCCTGCCCTCCGCCCAGATCCTCGGCGAAGTGCACAAGGGATTTGACGTCGCCAATGACTGGCTGTTCGCCACCCGCCTGACGGTGGCGGCGACCTCGGTCGGCCGGGCGCGCCGCGCCTTCGACTATGCGCTAAACTATGCCGCCGAGCGCAAGCAGTTCGGCAAGCCGATCGGCGCCAACCAGGGCGTCTCCTTCAAGCTCGCCGACATGATCACCGAGATCGACGCCGCCGACCTTTTGACGCTGTCCGCCGCCTGGCGGCTCGACAACGGCCTGCCGGCGAACCGCGAGATTGCATCCGCCAAAGTCTACGCCACCGAAATGCTCGCCCGCGTCACCGACGAGGCGATCCAGATTTTTGGCGGCATGGGCCTGATGGACGACCTGCCGCTCGCCCGCTTCTGGCGCGACGCCCGCGTCGAGCGCATCTGGGACGGCACGTCTGAAATCCAGCGCCACATCATCAGCCGCGACCTCTTGCGGCCGCTGGGGGCGTGACGGGATGGGTCGGTTTCAGCGAGTTACCCCCCTCTGCCCTGCCGGGCATCTCCCCCACAAGGGGGGAGATCGGTTAGAGGCAACGAACCTCTCTTCCCTCCTCATTCCTGTGACAAGCACAGGAATGAGGGCGTTGATGGCGAGCGCTCCGACGGCCGTCGGCATGAGGGAGTGCAAAACGGCATGACCTCCACGCCCCGCTCCCTCAACCGCCTCATCCGTCCGCGCACCATCGCCGTTTTTGGCGGCAAGGAAGCGCGGCGCGTTATCGAACAATGCGACAAGATGGGTTTTACCGGAGAGATCTGGCCGGTGCACCCGCGCGAGGCCGAGATCCTCGGCCGCAAATGCTATCGCTCCGTCGCCGAACTTCCGGGCGCGCCCGACGCCTCCTTCGTCGGGGTCAACCGGCAGCTGACGATCGACATCATCCGTGACCTCGCCGCCCGTGGCTCGGGCGGTGCGGTCTGCTACGCCTCGGGCTTCCGCGAGGCGGCAAGCGAGCTCGACGACGGCAACGACATGCAGGAGGCGCTGGTGGCGGCCGCCGGCGACATGCCGATCGTCGGGCCCAACTGCTATGGCTTCATCAACATGCTCGACGGCGCCCTGCTCTGGCCGGACCAGCACGGCATGCAACGCGTCGAAAAGGGCGTCGCCATCCTGACGCAGTCCTCCAACATTGCCTGCAACATCTCGATGCAGACGCGCGGCCTGCCGCTCGCCTATGTCATGACCGCCGGCAACCAGGCGCAGACGGGCTTATCCGACATCGCCTGCGCCGTGCTCGAAGATCCGCGCGTCACCGCCGTCGGCCTGCACATCGAGGGCTTCGACAGTATGGCAGCGCTGGAGCGGCTGGCGACCCGTGCCCGCGAACTCGGCAAGCCGGTCGTGACACTGAAGGTCGGCAAATCGGAAGCGGCGCAACTGGCGACGGTGTCGCACACCGCCTCGCTTGCCGGCAACGACCGTGTCTCCTCGGCCCTGCTTGCCCGTCTCGGCATCGGCCGCGTCGACACGCTGCCCGCACTTCTGGAAACCCTGAAGCTGCTGCACGTGGCAGGCCCGCTCGACAGCCGCGACATCTCCTCGATGAGCTGCTCCGGCGGCGAGGCCTCGCTGATGGCGGATGCCGGCGAACGCTACCGAGTGAACTACCGCCCCTTGCGCGACGAGCAGAAGAAGCCGCTGAAGGACGCGCTCGGCGAGATGGTGACGATCGCCAACCCGCTCGACTACCACACCTTCGTCTGGGGCAACCGCGAGAAGCAGACGACCGCTTTCACCGCGATGATGAAGGGCGGCTATGCCATCAATCTGCTCGTGCTCGATTTCCCCCGTCTCGACCGCTGCGACCCGGCCGACTGGGAGACCACCTGCCACGCGGTAATCGACGCGGCGAGAGCCACCGGCGCCCGCGCCGGTATCGTCGCGAGCCTCGGCGAGAACATGCCGGAAGCAACCGCGCTCTTCCTGATGAAGGCCGGCATCGTGCCCTTCTTCGGCATCGAGGAGGCGCTGGACGCGATCGAGACGGCAGCCGATATCGGCGCTGTCTGGGCAAAGCCCGCCCCGCCTCGTCTGTTCGACGGCATTGAAGCCGAAGATGGTGAAGCCGTCACCCTCAGCGAAAACGAGGCGAAGGTGGAGCTTGCCGCCGCAGGCCTCACCGTGCCGAAGGGCAAGACGGCGGCAACCGCCGAGCAGGCAGCAGCGGCTGCCGAGACACTCGGCTTCCCGGTCGTACTGAAGGGCCTCGGCGTCGCCCACAAGACCGACGCGGGCGCAGTGAAGCTCAACCTGACGAGCCGCGATGAGGTCCATGCGGCGGCCAAAGCCATGGCCGGGGTTGCCTCCGGTTACCTCGTCGAAAAGATGGTGGCAAAACCCGTCGCCGAGCTGATCATCGGCGCCATGCGCGACCCCGTCGCCGGGCCGGTTCTGACCATCGGCGCAGGCGGCATCCTGGTGGAACTGCTCGACGATTCCGCCATCGTGACGTTGCCGACGACGCCGGAAGCGATCCGCGAGGCGATCGCGGGACTGAAGATCCGCAAGCTGCTCGACGGTTATCGCGGGGCGCCTGCCGCCGATTACGCCGCTTTGATCGAGGCTGTCGCGGCAGCGGCATCCTATGTCGTTGCAAACGCTTCGAAACTCGAAGAACTGGATATCAATCCTTTGATGGTGTTGCCGAACGGTCAGGGTGCCGTTGCTGCCGACGCCCTGATCCGCCGGAGGAAATAACAGCGATGACCGGACCGATCCGTACACGCCGCGAGGGCGGCATCCTCGAAGTCACCATCGACCGGCCGAAGGCCAACGCCATCGACCTGGCGACCAGCCGGGTGATGGGCGAAATCTTCCGCGATTTCCGTGACGACGACACCTTGCGCGTCGCCATCATCACCGGCGCCGGCGAAAAATTCTTCTGTCCGGGATGGGACCTGAAGGCGGCCGCCGGCGGCGACGCCGTCGACGGCGACTATGGCGTCGGCGGGTTCGGCGGCATGCAGGAATTGCGCGATCTCAACAAGCCGATCATCGCGGCGATCAACGGCATCTGCTGCGGCGGCGGCCTGGAGATCGCGCTTTCGACCGACCTGATCCTTGCCGCCGAACACGCGACTTTCGCGCTGCCGGAGATCCGCTCCGGCACGGTTGCCGACGCCGCCTCGATCAAGCTGCCGAAGCGTATCCCCTATCACATCGCAATGGACATGCTTCTGACCGGCCGCTGGCTCGATGCAGTCGAGGCCAACCGCTGGGGTTTCGTCAACGAGATCCTGCCGGCGGGCAAGCTGATGGATCGCGCCTGGGAACTGGCGCGCCTGCTCGAAAGCGGCCCGCCGCTCGTTTATGCCGCGATCAAGGAAGTGGTGCGCGCCGCCGAGGGCGACACCTTCCAGGGGACGATGAACAAGATCACCAAACGGCAGTTCAAGACCGTCGACATTCTCTATTCGAGCGAAGACCAGCTGGAAGGCGTGCGCGCCTTCACCGAGAAGCGCGACCCCGTCTGGAAGGGTCGCTAGAGCATCCCGCTTTCGCGTGAAATCACCGAAAGCGCATCCCCGCCAAGCCTTGGCGGCGCAGGCAACCGAGCCGGGCGACCGGCACCAAGACGTGACGAGACGCGCGGGAAAAGCCGCGCGCCATCAAACACGCATCCATAAGCCAACCTTATGGAAATAAATTGTAATTTAGGGCGTTACAAGAAGAGTTCCAGCGATTACGCTTATCGATCTGAACGAAGGACGCCCCCGGCTGGGGAAGGAGAAGACGACAGAAAGAGAAGAATAAGCGGCCGTCAGGCCGATCCGAAGCCATCTGATACAATGGCTGTACGCAGCAATCTCTACCAACCACTACGAACGGCGAATGCCGACAACAGAAGGGAACAGGGGAATGAGCGATTACAAGGATTACCTCACACGCCAGGTCATGCTCGGCAAGATGAACCGCCGCGAGTTTTTGGGCCGCGCAGCCGCTGCCGGCATTCTCGCCTCGACCGCAGGCACGCTGTTTGCCACCAGCGCTCAGGCGCAGGAGCCGAAGCGCGGCGGCCACCTGAAGCTCGGTCTCGAAGGTGCGGCTGCGACCGATTCGAAGGATCCGGCCAAGGCGCTTTCGCAGTTCATGTTCGTCGTCGGCCGCAACTGGGGCGACATGCTGGTCGAAAGCCACCCGACGACGGGCGCGCCAGTGCCGGCCCTTGCCGAATCCTGGGAGCCATCAGCCGATGCGTCGACCTGGACCTTCGCCATCCGCAAGGGCGTGAAATTCCATGACGGCAAGGAACTGACGCTCGACGACGTCATCAAGACGCTGCAGCGCCACACCGACGAAAAGTCGGAGTCCGGCGCGCTCGGTGTGATGAAGTCGATCAAGGAAATCAAGGCCGACGGCGACAAGCTGGTGCTGGTACTGACCGAAGGCAATGCCGACCTGCCGCTGCTTCTGACCGACTATCACTTGATCATCCAGCCGGGCGGCGGCATCGACAAGCCGGACGCGATGATCGGTACCGGTCCCTTCAAGGTAACGAGTTTCGAAGCCGGCGTTCGCGCCACCTTCGAGAAGAACGCCGACGACTGGCGCACCGACCGCGGCTACGTGGACTCGGTAGAACTCATCGCCATGAACGACGCGACCGCTCGCATCGCAGCCCTTTCTTCCGGCCAGGTGCACTACATCAACCGCGTCGATCCGAAGACGGTCAACCTTCTGAAGAAGGCGCCGACGGTCGAGATCCTGAACACGTCCGGCCGCGGCCACTACGTGTTCATCATGCATTGCAACACCGCGCCCTTCGACAACAACGACCTGCGCATGGCGCTGAAATATTCGATGGACCGCGAGACCATGGTCCAGCGCATCCTCGGCGGCTACGGCAAGGTCGGCAACGACTTCCCGATCAACGATACCTATGCCCTCTTCCCGGAAGGCATCGAGCAGCGCGCCTACGATCCGGACAAGGCGGCCTTCCACTACAAGAAATCCGGCCATAGCGGACCGGTGCTCCTGCGCACCTCCGACGTCGCGTTCCCAGGGGCTGTCGATGCGGCCGTGCTCTACCAGGAAAGCGCCAAGAAGGCGGGCATCGAGATTGAGGTCAAGCGCGAGCCGGGCGACGGCTACTGGACCAACGTCTGGAACGTGCAGCCCTTCTCCACCTCCTACTGGGGCGGCCGTCCGACCCAGGACCAGATGTACTCCACCGCTTACCTGTCGACCGCCGACTGGAACGACACCCGCTTCAAGCGCCCGGACTTCGACAAGATCCTGCTCGAGGCCCGCGCCGAACTCGACGAGGCCAAGCGCAAGGACATGTACCGCACCATGGCCATGATGGTGCGTGACGAAGGCGGCCTGATCCTGCCGATGTTCAACGACTTCGTGAACGCCTCCACCAAGCAGGTGAAGGGCTATGTGCACGATATCGGCAACGACATGTCGAACGGTTACGTCGCAACCCGGGTATGGCTGGACGCATGATGATGGAAAGCGGACCGCTCACTGGTCCGGTTTCGACGGATGGAACCGCGGGTGCAACACACCCGCGGTCTGCCGAACTTTCCGGAGTACCAGCAAAACCAAACCCTGCCGCCAATCCCTCGAATGGTGAAATCGACGGCACCTTCTGGCGGCGCTTCACCTTCCGCCGCCCGCTCGCGGCGTTGGTCCTGCAGCGCCTCGGCCTGAGCGTCGGGCTGCTCTTTGCCGTATCGCTGATGATCTTCGGCGGCATCGAGGCGCTTCCGGGCGACTTCGCCACCACCTATCTCGGCCAGTCGGCAACGCCGCAGGCGGTCGAAAACATCCGCAAGGATCTCGGCCTCGATCGCCCCTGGACCGAACGCTACGTCTCCTGGCTCGGCGGCGCCCTGCAGGGCGATTTCGGAACGTCCTGGGCGAGCAAGAACTCGGTCGGCGAACAGATTTCCAAGCGCCTCGGCAATTCGCTGTTCCTCGCCTTCTTCGCGGCCCTCGTTTCCGTGCCGCTCGCCGTCGGGCTCGGCATGCTTGCGGTACAGTTTCGAAACCGGCTGCCCGACAAGATCATCAACGTCGTCTCGCTCGCAGCCATCTCCCTGCCCGAGTTCTTCGTCGGCTATCTGCTGATCATGTTCTTTGCCGTCAAATACGGCGTCGCGACCTTCCCCGCGACCGTCTATGACAGCATGACCTTCACCGAACGGCTCTCGGCGATCGCGCTTCCCGTCGCGACGCTGGTTCTCGTCGTTCTCGCCCACATGATGCGCATGACCCGCGCGGCGATCCTCAACGTCATGTCGTCGGCCTATGTCGAGACGGCGGAACTGAAGGGGCTCGGCATGTTCCGCATCATCGCGCGCCATGCCGCTCCCAACACCGTGGCGCCGGTCATCAATGTCATTGCGCTCAACCTTGCCTATCTCGTCGTCGGCGTGGTCGTCGTCGAAGTGGTCTTCGTCTATCCCGGCATGGGCCAATACATGGTGGATGCGGTGACCGTGCGCGACATGCCCGTCGTCCAGGCCTGCGGCCTGATCTTTGCCGCCTTCTACATCTTCCTGAACATGGCGGCCGACATTCTCGCGATCATCGCCAACCCGAGACTGAGGCATCCGCGATGAACCTGAGATCCATTCCCTTCAGCGCCTGGATCGGCATCGCCGGCATCGCGATTGCGATCTTCTGCGCCCTCTTTGCGCCCGTCATCGCCCCCTTCGGCGAGCGCGACGTGGTCGGCGACGTCTGGCTGCCGGCCGGCGGCGACTTCCTGCTCGGCACCGACAATCTCGGCCGCGATCTGCTGTCGCGTCTGATCTATGGCGCCCGCACCACCATCTTCGTGGCGCTGGCGGCAACCGTGCTCTCCTTCTCGCTGGGCATGCTCCTGAGCTTCACCGCCGCCGTCGTCGGCGGCTTCACCGACCAGCTGTTCTCCCGCTTCAACGACCTGATGATGGCGATCCCGACACTGATCTTCGCCCTCGTCGTTCTCGCCGTGCTGCCGCAGCATCTCTGGATTCTGATCCTGGTGATGGCGGTACTCGACTCAACCCGCGTCTTCCGCATCGGCCGCGCCGTGGCGCTCGACGTCGCGGTCATGGAGTTCGTCGAGGCGGCAAGGCTGCGCGGCGAAGGTTCGCTCTGGATCATCTTCCGCGAGATCCTGCCGAACACGCTGTCGCCGCTGCTCGCCGAATTCGGCCTGCGCTTCGCCTTTTCCATCCTGTTTCTCTCCACCCTCTCATTCCTCGGCCTCGGCATCCAGCCGCCGGCCGCCGACTGGGGCGGCATGGTCAAGGACAACAAAGACGGCATCATCTTCGGTATCTCGGCAGCGCTCATCCCGGGTGCGGCGATCGCCACGCTCGCGATCTGCGTCAACCTCGTGGTCGACTGGCTGATGAAACGTACCTCCAGCCTCAAGGGAGGACGCGGCGATGCCTGAGATGCTTTCCGTCAAGAACCTCAAGATCGAAGCGACCAGCTATCCGCCTGGCGAACCGCCCAAGGTCGTCACCCTCGTCGAGGGCGTCTCCTTCGCCGTGCAAAAAGGCAAGGTGCTCGGCCTTATCGGCGAGTCCGGCGCCGGCAAGTCGACGATCGGGTTGTCTGCATTGGCCTACGGCCGCGGCGGCGTACGCATCACCGGCGGTCAGGTCCTGCTCGACGGCAAGGATATCCTGACGCTCGACAGACAAGGCATCCGCTCGATCCGCGGCGCCCGCGTCTGCTATGTCGCGCAATCGGCCGCTGCCGCCTTCAACCCGGCCCATAGGCTCGGCGATCAGGTGATCGAGGCGTCGCTGCGCCACGGCATCATGAGCCGCGAGGAGGCCAAGAAGCGGGCGCTCTATCTGTTCCGGGTGCTGGGCCTGCCCAATCCGGAAACCTTCGGTGACCGCTATCCGCATCAGGTCTCCGGCGGGCAACTGCAGCGCGCCATGACCGCCATGGCGCTCTGCCCCAATCCGGAACTGATCGTCTTCGACGAGCCGACGACCGCGCTCGACGTCACCACCCAGATCGACGTGCTCGCCGCGATCAAGCATGCGATCGAGGAGACGCACACGGCAGCCCTCTACATCACCCACGATCTCGCGGTCGTTGCCCAGATCTCCGACGACATCATGGTGCTGCGCCATGGCAAGACGGTGGAATACGGCTCGACGAAACAGATCATCGAGGCTCCGCGGGAAGACTACACCCGGGCACTCGTCAGCGTCCGCCAGACGAAACGCGAGGAAGCTGCCGACCAGACCGGGACGCAGCTGAAGATCGAGAATATCAGCGCCGGCTATGCCAACGGCTTCAAGGTGCTGCACGATGTCTCGATGCATCTGCCGAAGGGCCAGACACTGGCGATCGTCGGCGAAAGCGGTTCAGGCAAGTCGACGCTCGCCCGCGTCATCACCGGGCTCCTGCCGCCGACCGAGGGTCGCATCTCGTTCGAAGGCAAGGAGCTGCCGCGCGCCCTGAAGGGCCGCAGCAACGACGAGCTGCGCCGCATCCAGATGATCTACCAGATGGCCGATACCGCGATGAACCCGCGCCAGACGGTGCGTGACATCGTCGGCCGCCCGCTCTCCTTCTACTTCGGCCTGCACGGCCAGAAGAAGACCGAGCGGGTGAACGAGCTGCTCGACCAGATCGAGATGGGCAGCCGCTTCCTCGACCGGTACCCGGCGGAACTTTCGGGCGGGCAGAAGCAGCGTGTGGCGATCGCCCGCGCCTTGGCGGCGAAGCCCGAGCTGATCCTCTGCGACGAGCCGAGCTCGGCCCTTGATCCGCTGGTCGCCGAAGGCATCCTGAATCTGCTTTTGAAGCTTCAGGAGGAAACCGCTGTTTCCTATGTCTTTATCACCCACGACATCGCCATCGTGCGGGCGATCGCCGACAGCGTCGCGGTCATGCATCGCGGCCGCCTCGTGCGCTTCGGTCCGAAGTCGAAGGTGCTGTCGCCGCCCTTCGACGACTATACCGACCTGCTTCTGAAGTCGGTTCCGGAGATGGAGATCGGCTGGCTCGAGCGCGTGCTGAAGACACGGCGCATGGAAAGCGCCGGCAACTGAAAAACGAAAAGGCGGCACGGTGCGTGCCGCCTTTTCCCATCTCCCCGGATCAATCAGCGTTGCCAGAAGGCCTTGTTCGTCTCAGCGCGCACCTGCGCCATGGTCATCCCGATATCCCTCAGCCGCTCCGGATATTGGTCGGCCATCCGCTGAAGTTGCTCGCGGACACGAACGCGGTCCTCCCAGATGACAAGGATGCGGAAGGGATCGTGACGGCCAAGGCTGTCGGCCAGATGCTTGGCCGGCTGGCTGAGATCCAGCCGGACGGCGTGATAGAAATCGGACATTCCGGAAAGCAGGCTGCTCATCGCCGTTCCCACCTCTTCTGGCCCCCTCAGGGGCGTTGAAACACTGGTGAGAACTCTAGGCGCGTCGCCTGCGCGCCACATCGCGCAGCTGCTGTGTTTTCCTCTCCTGCATTTGTAGTATTTTGCCGGGAGCATCGCGCGTCCCGTTGGACGCGTGAGGGGCGCTGTGGCACCTTGCCCTATGTCGCCATTGAAAACGGCCCGGTCAGATGGCAGGAAGCAGCCATGAACCGTATCCCGACACCACAAGTCGCCACCGAAGCCTTGTCAGACCGCGAGCGCGCCGTGGCCGAGCGTTTTGCCGCCGGCCTGACCTATCGCGAAATCGGCGAGGCGCTGTTCATCGCGCCGTCGACCGTGCGCACGCATCTGGCGACGATCTACGGCAAGCTCGGCGTCCGCAACAAGATCGAGCTTGCCGCCGCGGTCGCGCAGATGGTGGCCGGCAGGACGGCAACGCAAGCAGTCGCGCCATCGCGGGTGGCTGAGCCGGCCTCACCGACACTCGCGGTCTTCCCCATCGAAAGCCTCAATCCGGAGGAGCGCTGGCACCGTTTTGCAGATGGATTGTCATCCGACATCTGCGTCGATCTCGCGCGCTTCGCCGATCTGCCCGTCATCGCCTTCCATACGATGAAGCTGCTCGGCAACAGGCCCGAAAGCTTCGAAGACCATGTTCAGGCGGTTGGCGCCACATATGCCATCACCGGGCAGCTGCGCGCCGACGACCGGCGGGTCCGCCTGACGATCCAGCTTTCAGACACGCGCAGCGGCATGACGCTCTGGAGCGAGCGCTACGAGCGCACGATGGAAGACGTGCTGACGCTGCAGGACAGCCTCACCGAAAGCGTCATCAACGTGCTCGCCGGCTGCTTCGGCACGCTGGCGGCCATCGGCCGCAAGGCGAGCCGGCAGAAGCCGCCGGGCAGCCTGCAGGCCTATGACTACTTCCTGCTTGGCGTCGAACAGCACAATCGCTTCAGCCCCGACGGCAACGCCGCCGCCATGCAGTTGCTCACCCGCTCGATCGAACTCGATCCGACGCGCGCACGCGCCTGGACGGAGCTTGCCTACGCCCATTCCATACAGGCAGCCAACGGCTTCGGCCACGACCTCGAAAGCGCAAGAAAGAACTGGCGAAGCGCCGCCGAGGCGGCGCTGCGGCTCGATCCGACGGATCCGGCCGGCCATACCTGCATCGGCGATTTCAAAGCCTGCATCGGTGATCTCGCCGGTGCTGCGGAGGCCCACGCCCGAGCGCTCGAATATGGCAGGAACAACGCCGATACGCTGGCGCTGCTCGCAGGGGCCAAGGCCCTGATCGTCGGCGATCCCGCCGATGGGATTCCCTTCATCGAGCGCGCCCTCTCGCTCAACCCGCTCGGCCCGCCCTGGTACCATGGCATGTTCGGGCGCGTTCTCTTCGTTGTCGGGCGCTATCGCGAATGCCTGTCCGCGCTTGAGAAAAGTTCGCAGGAATCGCCCAATACACTGATGTTCCAGGCGATGGCGCATGCCTACCTTGGCGAGATGGGTGAAGCGGCAGAGGTCGCGGCGCGGCTGCGAACCCAGTTCCCGTCGTTTACGGTCGAGGGCTTCGTTGCCGGCTATCCGATCTCCAATCCGCCGGCGCTTTCGGCCGTTCGGGAGGGTGCCCGGTTGGCGCGGCTCGACTGACGACAGCCTTTACTTCTGCCGGCAATCGACGTCGCCCACCCGCTGCGCCGCCTCGCCCTCGAAGGTCACCGTCGCCTCGCCCTTGGCCGTGCAATCGCCCTTTTCGCCGCTGCCGGCGCGGAAGTGCACGACAGGCTGGCCCTCGATCATGATGCTCGGCACGACCTCGTAAAGTTCCGGCGGGCAATTGGCGACGTCGGAGAGCCTGAGCGCCGGCTGCCCGCCGATCGTCACGCTGGAAGCACCCGAAAGCGCACAGGAAGGGATCGGCGCCCGTGCCTGCTCGGCCTTTGCCGGTGACATCGGCAAGGCGACGCACAGGCCGGCGATGGCGGCCACAACAGATTTCATTGACCCCTCCTCAATCTTCCCGTTTCGGCGGAACCTACCACATGGCGATGCCGTCTCAATATTCGGTCGGTATGCTCAAGAGCTCGGCATCGGGCGTATCGAGGAAGGCCCGGACCGTCTGCGGCAGGTGGCGCGAACCGAAGGACAGCACGCCGCAGCGCGAAAGCATCTGCCGCAAGTCCGGCTGTTCCCCGAGCGAGCGCCAGATCATCCGCGATGCGTAAGGCAGGTTCTCCTTGCGCCAGGAGACTCCCATGGTGGTGCCGCGCAGATAGACGCGCTGGTGCACTTCGAACGGCAGGAGGATCGTCTGCGCCAGCATCGGCTCCCGCCCGATGCTGCGCTCGGCGATGAAGATCCGGTTTCGCCAGAGAGTAACGAGGCCGACATATTTCGAGAACTGCTGGATCTCGTTTGCGGGATCGCGGATGCGCTCGATCGATTTCACCCGGATCGAGCCCGCCTCCTCGTAGATCCGCGCGCAGGAGCAGACGACGAGCCCCGGCCAGGAAAGCGACACGTGATAGGTCTGATAGTAGCCTATATGACGCCTGAGGCCGGCGATGTCGCCCGGAAAGCCCTCAAGCAACAGGCCGGCATCCGAGCGATCCCGATCCGGCCGCGTCATGCGCGCCTCGAACTGTTTGGCCGGCAACGCGAAGTCTTCGGCGGAGAGCCCGAAGAAGCGGGCAATGCGCGCGACATTGTGCGCCGATGGCCGCGCCTCGCCGCCGATGTAGCGGTTGAACTGCTGCCGGTTGATGCCGATTTCGCGGCAGATCTGCGAGATCGACCGTCGCGTCGCACAGGCAAACTTGAGATTGATGGCGAAGATGTCGATGTCCTGCACGATGCTTTCCGAACCCTATTTCATGCGCTTCCGATCCCTGTCGAACCGGAGGCATTCAGGTAGCGTAAAAGAGCGTAAACAAGCGTCAAGTCGCGAAATTGTGTGCCGGTCGGCAAACGCTAGGTTTTCCCTAACAAGCATCACTCCAAAGGGAACCCTAGAATGAGCGAATTCACCAAGCGTCCTGACGGCCTCCTTGTCCCGGCGAGCCTTTCCTCGACCGGCCTCAGCCGGCGCGGCTTCCTGGCCGGCACCGCAGCATTGGGCCTCGCGGCCGGTTTCGGCGGCACATTCGCCGCCACCGACGCAAGGGCTGAGCAGCCGAAGCGCGGCGGTCATCTGAAGCTCGGCCTCAAGGGCGGCGCCACGACGGATTCGCTCGATCCGGCGGCCTATAGCGGTTCCGTCTCCTTCGTCATCGGCCACCTCTGGGGCGACACGCTGGTCGAATCCGATCCAAAGACCGGCGCGCCGCTGCCCGCACTTGCCGAATCCTGGGAGCCTTCGGCCGATGCGTCGCAATGGACCTTCAAGATCCGCAGCGATGTGAGCTTCCACGACGGCAGTAAGCTGACGGTTGCCGACGTCGTCGCCACGCTGAAGCGCCATGCGGACGAAGGCTCCAAGTCCGGCGCGCTCGGGCTGATGCGCTCGATCAAGACGATCGAGGAGAAGGCAGGCAGCCTGGTTCTGACGCTCACCGAAGGCAATGCCGACCTGCCGCTGCTTCTGACCGACTACCACCTGATCGTCCAGCCGAAGGGCGGCGTCGACAATCCGGCCTCGCCCATCGGCACCGGTCCCTACAAGCTTTCAAGCTACGAGGCTGGCCTGCGCGCCACCTTTGAAAAGAACGCCGACGACTGGCGCTCCGACCGCGGCTTCGTCGACAGTGTCGAGATCATCGTGATGAACGACACGACGGCGCGCATCGCAGCTCTTTCGTCCGGCCAGGTGCACTTCATCAACAACATCGACCCGAAGACCGTGCCGCTCCTGAAGCGCGCCCCGCGCGTCGAGATCCTCAGGACCTCCGGCAAGGGCTTCTACAGCTTCCTGATGCATTGCGACACCGCGCCCTTCGACAACAACGACCTGCGGCTGGCACTGAAATATGCAGTCGACCGCCAGGCAATCCTCGACCGGGTGCTCGGCGGCTTCGGCACGCTCGGCAACGACTATCCGGTCAACGGCAACTATGCGCTGGCGCCTGAGGGCATCGAGCAGCGTACCTATGACCCGGACAAGGCCGCCTTCCACTTCAAGAAGTCCGGCCACGACAGGCCGATCCTCTTGCGCACCTCCGACGCCGCCTTCCCCGGGGCTTCCGACGCCGCCGTGCTCTTCCAGGAAAGCGCCAAGAAGGCCGGAATCGAGATCGAAGTGCGCCGCGAGCCGGAAGACGGCTACTGGACCAATGTCTGGAACGTGCAGCCCTTCTGCGCCTCCTATTGGGGCGGAAGGCCGACACAGGATTCGCGCTACTCGACCTCCTACCTCTCGACCGCTGAGTGGAACGACACGCGCTTCAAGCGCGAGGATTTCGACAAGCTGTTGCTTCAGGCCCGCTCCGAGCTCGACGAAGCCAAGCGCAAGGAGATGTATCACACCATGGCGATGACGGTGCGCGACGAAGGCGGGCTGATCCTGCCGGTCTTCAACGACTACGTGAACGCCGCCTCCGCCTCGCTCAAGGGCTTTGTCGACGACATCGGCAACGACCTCTCGAACGGCTATGTCGGTAGCCGCGTCTGGTTCGACAGCTAAGCCATTGCGATGAAAGCCGGACGCGGGTTCGCGTCCGGCATTTCCCGAGAAAACAAGAGAGATCGTTAGAACCACATGTCAGAACGCGAATTCACTGTCATCGAAAACGAATGGATCCGGCTGAAGGACGGCACCGAGCTTGCCGCCCGCATCTGGATGCCCGCCGGCGCTAAGGCCGATCCGGTTCCGGCCGTGCTCGAGTACCTGCCCTACCGCAAGCAGGGCGGCACGAGCCTGCGTGACGAGTCCACCTACCCCGTCTTTGCCGCCGCCGGCATTGCCGGCGTCCGCGTCGACATTAGAGGCTCCGGCGAAAGCGAAGGCGTGATTGACGGCGAATATACGCCGCGCGAGCTTTCCGACGGCTGCGAGATCGTGGAATGGATCGCCGCCCAGCCCTGGTCCAACGGCAAGGTCGGCATGATGGGCATCTCCTGGGGCGGCTTCAACTGCCTGCAGGTCGCGGCCTTGAAGCCGCCGGCGCTGAAAGCCGTCATCTCCATCGCCTCCACGGTCGACCGCTACAACGACGACATCCACTACAAGAACGGCTGCCATCTCTCCGCCCAGCTGTCCTGGGCGGCGACGATGCTCGGCTACCAGTCGCGCTCGCCGGATCCCGCCATCGTCGGCGATCGCTGGAAGCAGATGTGGATGGAGCGGCTGGAGAAAGAACCCTTCTTCATGGAAGAGTGGCTGGAACACCAGCGTCGCGACGAATTCTGGCAGCACGGATCGATCTGCGAAGATCTCGACAGGGTCGGCATCCCGGCGCTGGTCATCGCCGGCTGGGCCGACGGCTACCGCAACACGCCCTTGAAGGCGGTCGAAGGCCTTGGCGACAGGGCCAAGGCGCTGATCGGCCCTTGGGTGCACAAATACCCGCATTTCGCCTTCCCGAAGCCGCGCGCCGATTTCCATGGCGAGGCGATCCGCTGGTGGAACCGCTGGCTGCGCGACGAGGAAAACGGCGCCGAGAACGGGCCGCAGGTGCGTGCCTATATCCTCGACGGCCCGCGCCCGTCGCTTCGGCGCGACAGCGATCCCGGCCGCTGGGTGGCGAAGGACGCCTGGACCGCACCGGAAATGCAGCTCTTCGGCGTCTCGCATGACGGACGGCTGACGCCATCTGCCGGCGGCACCGGCATCGGCGAGATCTACCTGAAATCGCCGCTCGATACCGGCACGGCGTCCGGCGAGTACTTCACGCTGAAGCCCGATGCCGAAATGGCCGGCGACCAGCGCATCGACGATGCCGGCTCGCTTGTCTTCGAAACCGCGCCGCTGCTGGACGCCGCCGACTATCTCGGCCAGCCGACGCTGACCGTCGACGTCACCTGCCAGGCGCCGACCGCCAATCTCGCCGTGCGCCTCGTCGACGTGCATCCGGACGGTGCCGCCACCCGCGTCGCCTTCGGCGTACTCAACCTTTCGCACCGCGACGGCAACGCCCAGCCACGCACCATGGAGCCCGGGCGCAAGACGCGCATCACGCTTGCGCTCGATGCCTGCGGCTACCGCTTCCGCGCGGGAAATCGCATCCGCGTCTCGCTCTCGACCTCCTATTGGCCGCTGATCCTCCCCACCCCCACCGACCCGGGTCTTTCGATCGACACAGCAAGCCTGTCGCTCGCCCTGCCGCTGCTGGGCGCGCACAAGGAGATCGTCGTGCCCGAGCCGGAGAACCCCGATCCGCTGCCGAAGTATCGCGAGCTGACGCGCGGTATTTCGAGCCGCACCGTCGAGCGCGACATGACCCACGGCATGACCCACTATCGGATCTACGAGGACACCGGGCTCTCCGAACATCCGGATACGGGCCTTGCCACCCAGGACGTGCGCGACGAGACCTGGTCGATCGCACCGGACGACCCGCTGTCGATGATCGGCACTTCGACATGGACCTGCGTCGCCAAGCGCGAGGGCTGGTCGGTGCGCACCGTCGCGACCTCGACGCTCCACTGCACACAGAACGAGTGGATCACCGAGGCCGAGGTCGCCGCCTACGAGGGAGACACGCCGATCTTCGAGAAGCACTTCAAGAAGCGCATCCCGCGCGATTTCATGTGAGCGGCACCCACGGAGCGGGCCGGCGGCCGATCGGCGCCACGCCCGGTCCGGCGGCCCTGTCTTGACATCGTCGGCACATAATTGTACCAATCGGTAAACAATTGACCGATTGGTACACAAATGCGCCATTTCTTCTCGCGTCATCAGCCTCCCGTTCATATCAACCGTGGCCTGATTGCCGGCATCGGCGGCCTCGTCGCCATCGCCGCCGTCGGCGCGCTGACAGGCCTTGTCGGCCACCCCATGCTGATGGCGCCCTTCGGCGCCAGCTGCGTGCTGATCTTCTCCGTCACGGCAAGCCCGCTGTCGCAGCCGGCCAACGTCGTCGGCGGCCACTTCGTCGCCACCCTCGTCGGCCTGGTCCTCAGGTCAGTCTTTCCGAATGAGTGGTGGGCGGTGGCGATCGCCGTCGGTGCAGCGATCGCGCTGATGGCGGCGTTGCGCGTCACCCATCCGCCGGCGGGCGCCAATCCGCTCGTCGTCTTTGCCGCCGACCCCGGCTTCGAATTCCTGCTCTTCCCGGTGCTGACCGGCTCGCTTATTCTCGTCGCCGTTGGCGCGCTGTTCCACCGCTTCGCCAAGGTCGAGTATCCGCTGGCGAGGAAACCCGCATGAGCCGCGTGGTCACCGAGCGAAAGGATGTCATCGCCATGCTTGCGGAAATCTTCCGCGAGCACGGCTATGACGGCACCAGCCTCAGCCTGATCACCGAGAAGACCGGGCTTGGCAAAGGCAGCCTCTACCACTTCTTCCCGGGCGGGAAGGAGGAGATGGCCGAGGCCGTGCTTGGCGATATCTCCGCCTGGTTCCGCACCCACATCTTCGAGCCGCTGCGCAATGCGGAAGACCCCGCCGCGGCGCTGGATGCAATGTTTGCCGCCGTCGACGGCTACTTCCGCCAAGGCAGACGCCTCTGCCTGATGGGGGTGATCGCGACCAGCGGCGCCCACGACCGCTTTGCCCGCGAACTCAACCGCTATTTCTCCGACTGGCGCGCCGATCTCGCCGCTACGCTGGAACGCGCCGGCACGCCCGCTGCCGAGTGCGAAGGCCTTGCAGAGGAAATCGTCGGCGGCATCCAGGGCGCGCTGATCCTTGCCCGCAGCCTCGAGGACCCCGGTGCCTTCGGGCGGGTGCTGACCCGCCTCAAGGCGCGGTGCCTCACGGTATCATCGTAAACCAGGCGACCAGGCTTCCACCCCTCGCCCAAATTGACAAAAATCAGATCGTCGCTTGAGCCAGCCTTGACAATCGCCTTTGCGCGCGGATATTAACCGATAAGTTAAATAACTCTACGGTTAAAGACTGGGCGCATTGGGGCGCCCAGAGGAGGAGGATTCATGACAGCGGCGACCGCAAACGCAGCACGCAAGGATATCAGCTTGGAAATCGTGCGCGACTTCGAGGCGCCGATAAACCTCGTCTTCAAGGTCTGGTCGACGCCGGAGCATCTGTTGCGGTGGTGGGGACCGCGGGATTTCACGCCGCATTCGGTCAACATGGACTTCCGTCCGGGCGGCGCGTGGCGCGCCTGCATCCGCTCGCCCGAAGGCCAGGACTATTGGATGAGCGGCATCTTTCGCGAAGTGCGCGCGCCCGAGAAGCTGGTCTTCACCTTCGCCTGGGATGAAGACGGCGAGCCCGGCAGCGACACGCTGATCACCGTTTCCTTTGCCGATATCGGCGGCAAGACGCGGCTCACCTTCCAGCAAACACCATTCGAGACCGTCGAAGAGCGCGACTCGCACCAGGATGGCTGGGGCGAGTGCCTCGAGCGGCTCAGGGATTACGTCGACCATGTCTGAGATTTCGAACCTTCAAACCGAAAACGCGCCCGGTCCGAAGGCGACCCGGCGCGAGTGGATCGGGCTCGCCGTGCTGGCGCTGCCCTGCATGCTCTATTCCATGGACCTGACGGTGCTGAACCTCGCCGTCCCGCAGCTTGCCGAACAGCTCAAGCCCTCGGCCGCCCAGCTTCTCTGGATCATCGATATCTACGGCTTCATGGTCGCAGGCTCGCTGATCACCATGGGCACGCTCGGCGACCGCATCGGCCGCCGGCGGCTGCTGATGATCGGCTCTGTCGCCTTTGGCCTGGCGTCGATCTTCGCCGCCTTTGCCTGGAATGCCGAGACGCTGATCATCGCGCGTGCCGTGCTCGGCGTGGCGGCGGCGACCCTTGCGCCCTCCACCCTCTCGCTCATCCGCAACATGTTCCTCGACGATCGGCAGCGCACCTTTGCGATCGGGGTGTGGATCGCCAGTTTCTCGGCCGGCGGCGCCATCGGCCCCGTGGTCGGCGGGCTGATGCTGTCGCAATTCTGGTGGGGCTCGGTCTTCCTGCTCGCCGTGCCGGTCATGGTGCTGATCCTCATCCTCGGCCCGATCCTCTTGCCGGAATTCCGCGACCCCGAGGCCGGCCGGATCGACCTCGTCAGCGCCGCCCAGTCGCTCGTCGCCGTGCTTTCGGTGATCTACGGCATGAAGCACGTTGCCGAGGCCGGCTTCGATACCATCGCGGCCTTCTTCATCCTGCTCGGCATCGTCGTCGCGATCCTGTTTGCGCGGCGCCAGCTCCGTCTCGCCGACCCGCTGATCGATCTGGCCCTGTTCAGGACGCCGGCCTTCAGTGCCGCCCTTGGCGTCAACATTCTCGGCCTCTTCGTCGGCTTCGGCGCCTTCCTGTTCGTGGCGCAGTACCTGCAGCTGGTGCTCGGGCTCACCCCCTTCGTCGCCGGTCTCTGGTCCGTGCCGACGGGCGTGGCGATGATCGTCGCGTCGATGACCGTGCCGATGCTTGCCACCCGTTTTGCCGCCTCAAACCTGATTGCAGCGGGCTTCGTGCTGACGGCGATCGGCTTTGCCATCTGCACCCAGGTCGGCACCGAAAGCAGCCCGCTGCTGGTGACGACCGGTCTTGTCGTACTCTGCCTCGGCTTTGCCCCGGTCGGCACGCTGACGACGGATATGATCGTCGGCTCGGCACCGCCGGAGCGCGCCGGTGCCGCGTCCGCCATCTCCGAGACCAGCTTCGAGTTCGGCGGCGCGCTCGGCATTGCCGTGCTCGGCAGCCTTTTGACCTCGGCCTATCGCGGCCGCATGGACCAGCTGGTGGTCACCGGCCTGCCGGAGGAAACCGTTGCCGCCGCCCGCCAGACACTCGGCGGTGCGGTCGCCGTGGCTGCCGACCTGCCACCTGCAGAGGCAGAGCGGCTGCTGACGGCGGCGCGCGACGTCTTCACCCAGTCCTTCGCGTTCACCGCCTCGATCTGCGTGCTGCTATCGCTCGGCACCGCACTCATCGCCTTCCTGCTCCTGCGCAAGGCCAGCGATGACGGTGACGGCAAGGCGCAGGTGGCCGCCGACCAGCCGGCGCATTCGGGCAACGCGGGATAACGGCGCCAGACGCCAGACGCCAGACCGGAAACGCAAACTAGCGCAGATCTCAAGCGGCGCCGGCCACTCGGCCAGCGGGTGGTGATCTGCGCCCAATCCCAGGGAGGAAACCGATGAAGAAGCTCTATCTCGGCAGCTGCCACTGCAAGGCTGTCACCTTCGAAGGCCAGCTCGATCTTGCCGAGGGCATCCGCCGCTGCAACTGCTCCTTCTGCGCCAAGACGCGCATGCAGAAGGCCTTCGCGCTGCGCGAGGAATTCGAGATCACGTCAGGCACGGACCGGCTGACGAGTTACCGGGCCGACAATTCGAGCTGGATCGTGGGCGACGTCGATCACTACTTTTGCAGCCGCTGCGGTGTCCGGCCCTTCTCGCGCGGCTACCACAAGGATTTCATCGGCCACTTCTACGCGGTCAATGTCGCCTGCCTCGATGGCGTCAGCGACACGGAACTCGCCGCGGCGCCGATCATCTATGAAAACGGTCGCGACGACGACCACTTCAACACGCCCGCTGACACGCGCTTCATGTAGGCGCGGCGCCTGTCAGGCGACGGTCAGCGCCCGGAGCGCATCGAGCGCCCGCTCGGCATCCTCTTCCGGCACGAAGATATGGTCGTGGTAATAGGCGGCGATCACATTGGCGCTGATGCCCTCGCGCGTCAGCGCCGCAGAAACGGCGGCAGTCAGGCCGACCGCCTCGAGCGCCGAGTGCACGTTGAGCGTGATGCGCCGCAGCAGCGGGCCGTAGCCAAGCCCCGCCCCGTCGGCGGCAGCGCGGGTAACGACCAGCGTCAGCCCTTCGTCCTCGCGATAGGTGGCAAGCGGCTCCAGCGCCTCGTAGCGCGCCGCGTCCCGATAGGCGACGGTGCAATAGACATAGGTCTGCGGAAACAGCACCGGGCTCATCGTCGCCAGGAGTTTCGCGAGATCCGTTTCTCCAGCCATGGCATTGCCCCCTGCTCTCGGCGCCTCATATCCGTCCCGTGGTAGCGGATCGTCACGTTGGCGTGAAGCACGCGATCGCGATTTGACCGTTGCCAATCCCATGAAAACATGAGGTCATCGAACGTCCCGCGCTGAAGCCGGACGATGGGAGGACGCGATGGCGCGCAGCAAGTCGGCACAGATTGCAGGCAGACCTTTCATGAACCTGGCAGCGGCAGTCTTTGCCGCGCTGATGGCATCGGCGCCGGTCGCCGCCGCACAGGAGCCGGCCGTCTCCATTCCGCCGCCTTCGCTCGACGAGAAATCATCCGCATCGACGGAAATCGCCGTCTTCGCCGGCGGCTGCTTCTGGGGCGTTCAGGGCGTCTTCCAGCACCTCAAAGGCGTGAAGAAGGCCGTCTCCGGCTATGCCGGTGGCACGGCGGCAACCGCCGACTACGAGACGGTGAGCGGCGGCAAGACCGGCCACGCGGAATCGGTGGAAGTGACATTCGATCCGCGCGAAGTGACCTATGGCCGGCTGCTGCAGGTGTTCTTCTCCGTCGCCCACAATCCGACGCAACTCAACTATCAGGGGCCGGATCATGGTCCCCAGTATCGCTCGGCGCTCTTTGCCGTCACTGATGAACAGGAGCGGATCGCCGATGCCTATATAGACCAGCTCGGCAAGTCTGGCGCCTTCCCGGCGAGGATCGTCACGCAGGTCTCGCCCTTCAAGGGATTCTACGCCGCCGAGGACTATCATCAGGATTTCCTGACCCGAAACCCGACCCATCCCTACATCGTCTATAACGACCTTCCGAAGATCGAGAACCTGAGGACCCTGTTCCCTGACGCCTTCCAGGCAAATCCGGTGCTGGTGTTCAAGGCGAAGAGCTAGAGCCGTTCCAGCCGACCCGACGGTTCGGCGCTGCCGCGCCCGATGCCAGCGCGTCAGCGCGTTCCGACGAGAACGGTAATGCCTTCCGCCAGCCGGCGGAAGCCGTCCCGCGCGCCCTCGCTCATATGCCGCGCCCTGAGCCAGGCATGGATCATCTGCGGCTCCTCGCGGAAGGTGACGTTGACGCCGGCGGCCGCAAGCCGGGCGGCATAGAGGCGGGCATCGTCGCGCAAGGGATCGAAGAAGGCGCCGGTGATGTAGCTCGGCGGCAGGCCGGAAAGGTCCGTTTCCGCCAAGGGGGCGGCGAAAGGATTGTCAGCCGGCGCCTTCAGGATATCGCGATAGTAGCTGACATCGGCGGTCGTCAGCCCCGGCGCCTCGGCCATTTCCTCGTAAGATCCCGAGACGAGATCGCCGCCAAGGCCCGGATAGATCAGCGCCTGGCCGACAATGCCCTTGAGACCTTCCGCCCGAGCCTTCAGAATAATGCCCGCCGTCAGGTTTCCGCCGGCGCTGTCGCCGGCAACGACAACAGGACAGCCATCGGACAGCAATTCCTTCAGCACCGCGTAGCAATCGTCGAACGCGGCCGGCCAGACCTGTTCGGGCGCCAGGCGATAATCGACCGAAACCAGTTCGGCGTGGGCGAAATCGGAGAGTTCGGCGCAGATCGCATCATGGCTGTCGAGCGAGCCGACGACAAAGCCGCCGCCGTGGATGTAGTAGATACGCGCCTCGGTCGAAACCGTTGCCGGCGTGTAGTGCCGGATCGGGATGCGGCCATCGACGAGCGTGTCTTCGCGTGTAAGCCCTTTCGGGCTCGGCGCATCGAATTCGGCGCAGAGCGCATCGTACCATTTGCGCTGCTGATCGATCGAGGCATCGACCGCATCGGCCGGATAGAAGTCCTCGCAGCGGCGATGGAAAGCGAGGATACCGGGCTCGCTCGGCATCGGTTTGGCGCTTGCCCTGTTGTCCATTTCACGTCCTCGCTCGATCAAGCGGCATCACTGGCATTCACGTCACGGGAGCAGGTCGGCTCAGAATTTGCGGGGTTGATAACACCACCCCCTGCAATTACTGATTTAGATTTAGACCTCCTACCTACAATCCGCTCCGATTCTCTGTCCCGTGGTGTCTCCATGAAAGTATTGCAGGCCTTTCGCAATCGCCATCCTGTTTGCGCCGTATTGATCGGCTTCTTCGTCGCGCCGGCTATCATGATGGCCTATCTCGGGCGCTGGAAGCTCGCCCTGTTGTATTTCGTGGCGGAGGTCGCGCTGTACTTTGGTGGATCCTGGGCGATAGCGGTAGCCTCCGGTACCGGCGACGCGACGTGGCTGGGGAGCCTTGCGCTGCTGGCATTCCGGGTTCTCGGCGCGATGCACGGCTATCGGCTCGCCGGCGGGCTTCCATCGGGTCACGCCTTTCCCTGGTATGCCCGTTGGTACAGCCTCGTTCTGATCTTCATCGCCGCACCCATCGCCTTCACGTCGCTGCTGTTTCAATTTTTCAGCATGCCGGCGAATTCGATGTACCCGACGCTTCAGCCCGGCGACCGTGTCGTCGCGAACAAGTTTGCCTATGGCTACGGCAAGTTCTCGCTTCCCTTCAGAAGTGGGCCACAATCGAAGATCTTTGCGCGCAAGCCGGAACGGGGTGATCTCGTTGTTTTTGCCAGCCCGGGCCAGCCCGACATCGACTACATCAAACGCGTCATCGGCTTGCCCGGCGACAAGGTGCAATTGAGGGGTGGCTACCTTTACATCAACGGACAAGCTGCGCCGAAGCAGCAAATAGAAGTGCAGCAGAGTAGCGACGTCAGGGACGGCGCGTTCGCAATCTATAGCGAGTCGCTGCCCAACGATCGCGCCTACCGCCTGGCCGAAGACAAGCCTGTCGCCGACACGCCGGAATTCATCGTCCCCGACGGCCAATATTTCGTGCTCGGCGACAACAGGAACCGCAGCATCGACAGTCGGCACGACATCGGTTTCGTTCCCGAGGACAACATTTTTGCGAAGGTCGCCCTGGTCCTGTTCAACGACCGCGATGGTTTCGACCGCTTCGGATGGGTGAACTGACGCAAGCCAAACAAAGCGCGGCGTCACGGCGACCGACGGCGCCGCGCAAACGAGCAAGGTTCACCCGCTTGCCAGCCGCGCCCCACACCTATTAACTCGCGCCATGGCCTTCACTTTCAGACAGTTGCAGTATTTCGTCGCCGTTGCCGAACAGGGGTCGATTACCCGTGCGGCGCAGAACCTGTCGATCTCGCAATCCTCGATCACCGAGGCGATCAAGGAGCTCGAAGGCGATCTCGGCGTCGAGCTTTTCGACCGGCACCCGCGCGGCCTGTCGATCACCCATAACGGCCACCAGTTCCTGCGCCACGCCACCAAGATCCTCTCCAATGTCTCCGACGCCCGCCGCAGCTTTTCCGACAGCCGCGAGGAGACCGGCGGCAAGCTCAATCTCGGCGTCACTTCGCTCGTTGCGGGCTATGTGCTTTCCGATCTGCTTGCCCGCTACCGCCGCGCCTGCCCCGGTGTCGAGGTCAGCGCCATCGAGGACAACGGCTCCTATCTCGAACATCTCCTGATCGGCGGCGAACTCGACGTCGCCGTCATGGTCATCTCCAACCTGCGCGACCGCATGGCGCTGCAGGCGGAGATCCTCGAGACTTCGCCCTATCGCCTGTGGCTGCCGATCGGCCATCCGCTCGTCAGTGCCGATATCATCTCCGTCAGCGATATCGCCAAGGAACCGCTGATCATGCTGACGGTCGATGAAATCGAGGAGAACACCGGCAAGCTTTTGACCGCACTCGGTGCCCGCCCGCATGTCGCCTTCCGAACCCGTTCGGTCGAAGCGGTGCGCAGCCTGGTCGCGACCGGCGCCGGCATCGCGCTCCTGCCCGATCTCGTCTACCGCCCCTGGTCGCTTGAAGGCGACCGCATCGAAAGCCGGGACGTCTCCGGAGCCCTTCCCGTCGTGCAGGTCGGCATGGTCTGGCGAAAGGGTTCCGGCCTGCCACAATCGGCGCGCGATTTCGTCGGTATCGCCGAGGCGCTCCGAAGCGCCAGACCGCGCTAATTCATTAAATTTATTAGTCTTCTCCCGACACTGGCCACACCTTTGGCGTGCCGGTGGATGACCGATATCGGAAAAACCGAAAGCGACATTCTGTTTAATGAATTTGCGAATACGGTGAAATGAAGGCACGCTTCATCCTGGGAACGAAGCCGCAAAACGCGGCTCAAAACTGGGAGAATTCAGATGAAGCAGATGCTCAAATCCTGCACGGCATTGACCCTGTCGCTCGGCCTTGTCGCCCCGGCCTTCGCGCAGGAGCCGCTGAAGGAACTCGGCAAGGGCGAAGGCGAACTCTCCATCGTCGCCTGGGCCGGCTACATCGAGCGCGGCGAGACTGACAAGGCCTATGACTGGGTCACGGATTTCGAAAAGCAGACCGGCTGCAAGGTCTCGGTCAAGACCGCCGCCACCTCGGACGAAATGGTGGCGCTGATGAACGAAGGCGGCTTCGACCTCGTCACCGCCTCGGGCGACGCCTCGCTGCGCCTCGTCGCCGGCAAGCGCGTCCAGCCGATCAATACCGACCTCATCCCGAGCTGGAAGACCATCGACGAGCGCATGCAGAACGCGCCCTGGTACACGGTCAACGGCGTTCATTACGGCACGCCTTACGTCTGGGGCCCGAACGTGCTGATGTACAACAAGGACGCCTTCAAGGGCGAAGCGCCTAAGAGCTGGAACGTCGTCTTCGAGGAAATGAACCTGCCCGACGGCAAGTCCAACAAGGGCCGCGTCCAGGCCTATGACGGCCCGATCCACGTGGCTGACGCTGCCAACTACCTGATGGCGCACAACCCGGAACTCGGCATCAAGGACCCCTACGAGCTCAACGAAGACCAGTACAAGGCGGCCCTCGAATTGCTGCGCGGCCAGCGCAAGCTGGTCGGCCGTTACTGGCATGACGCGATGATCCAGATCGACGACTTCAAGAACGAAGGTGTCGTCGCCTCGGGCTCCTGGCCGTTCCAGGTCAACCTGATGGAAGCCGAGAAGCTGCCGATCGCCTCGACCATTCCGGAAGAAGGCGTGACCGGATGGGCCGACACGACCATGCTGCATGCCGATAGCCAGCATCCGAACTGCGCCTATATGTGGATGGAGCACTCGCTGTCGCCGAAGGTCCAGGGTGACGTCTCCGCCTGGTTCGGCGCCAACCCGTCGGTCGGTGCGGCCTGCAAGGGCAACGAACTCCTGACCGATGCCGGCTGCAAGACCAACGGCTACGAGGACTTCGACAAGGTCAAGTTCTGGAAGACGCCGGTGACGAAGTGCGCAAGCCAGGGTGAATGCGTGCCCTATCACCGCTGGGTCTCCGACTATATCGGCGTGATCGGCGGCCGCTGAGCCGTCGGACCTATCGCAAGCATTTGCCCCTCACCCTGACCCTCTCCCCGCACGCGGGGAGAGGGAACGCCCCCGGCCAAACCGCAGGGCGTGAACCTGAGGCAAGACACCCGCCGCACGTCCCCTTCGCCCCGCCTGCGGGGAGAAGGTGCCCGGCAGGGCGGATGAGGGGCCACATTTCCGGAGCCAGACAATGACCACCGCCGTTCTCTTCGATAATGTTTCCCGCCATTTCGGCGCCGTGCGCGCCGTCGATGGCGTGAACCTCGAAATTGCCGAGGGCGAGTTCTTCGCCATGCTCGGCCCCTCCGGCTCGGGCAAGACCACGTGTCTGCGCCTGATGGCCGGCTTCGAGCAGCCGACCGGCGGCCACATCGAGATCTTCGGCGAAACGGCCGAGGGCGTGCCGCCCTATCGCCGCAGCGTCAACACCGTCTTCCAGGACTATGCCCTCTTCCCGCATCTCTCGATCCTCGACAACGTCGCCTACGGGCTGATGGTCAAGGGCGTCGGCCGCGAAGAACGCCGCAAGGCGGCCGAGGACGCGCTCGCCATGGTCAAGCTGCCGGGCTATGGCACCCGCCGTCCAGGCCAGCTCTCCGGCGGCCAGCGTCAGCGCGTGGCGCTTGCCCGCGCGCTCGTCAACAAGCCCAAGGTGCTGCTGCTCGACGAGCCGCTCGGCGCGCTCGATCTGAAACTGCGCGAGCAGATGCAGGAGGAGCTGAAGAGCCTGCAGAAATCGCTCGGCATCACCTTCGTCTTCGTCACCCACGACCAGGGCGAGGCGCTGTCGATGGCCGACCGCATCGCCGTCTTCAACGATGGCCGCATCCAGCAGCTCGGCAGCCCGGAAGACGTCTACAAGCAGCCGAAGACGCGGTTCGTCGCAGACTTCGTCGGCTCGTCCAACGTGCTGCCGCAAAAGCTCTGCCAGCGGCTCGGGCTGAAGGCACCCTCCGCCAGCCTGCGTCCCGAGGCGATCGTCCTCGCCCAGCCGGTAGATGGCGCGCTCAGCCTGTCGGGCACCGTCTCGGCCCACAGCTTCCTCGGCGCCGTCAACCGCGTCGTCGTCGATGTCGATGGCGCCCGCGTTGCCGTTGCCAGCCCCGCAGCCCTTGCCGTGCCCGCGCTCGGCAGCCCCGTCACCATCAGCTTCGCCGCCAACGAGCTGCACCCGATGGAGGACGCATGACCGCCTTTGCCGAACCCCTCGTTTTGCCTGAACGCCGCGGCCCCGCCGGCCGCCTGTCGGACTTCTTCTGGCGTCACCCGCACCTGCTTCTGACGCTGATGCTCGCGCCGCCGCTGCTCTGGCTCGGCGTCGTCTATCTCGGCTCGCTCTTCGCGCTTCTGCTGCAGAGCTTCTTCTCAATCGACGATTTCTCGGGCCTCATCAATTACGAGTTCACCTTCGCGACCTATCGCCAGCTCTTGAGCGAGACCAATCTCGACATCATCCTGCGCACCGTCTTGATGGCCGCGACCGTCACCGTCGCTTCCGCCATCATCGCCTTCCCGATCGCCTATTATGCCGCGCGTTATGCCCAGGGAAAATGGAAGGTGCTCTTCTATCTCGGCGTCATGCTGCCGCTCTGGTCGAGCTATCTGGTCAAGATCTACGCCTGGAAGCTGATCCTCGCCAAGGAAGGGATCCTCACCTGGATCTTCGGCAAGCTGCACCTGCTCTGGCTGCTCGACGGCTGGCTCGCGCTGCCTATCGTCGGCGGCAACTCGCTCTCCGTCAGCTACACCGGCACCTTCATCGTGTTCGTCTATGTCTGGCTGCCCTTCATGATCCTGCCAATCCAGGCAGCACTGGAGCGCGTGCCCGGCAATCTGATCGAGGCCTCCTCCGACCTCGGCGGCACGCCGGCGCAGACCTTCCGTTTCGTGCTGTTTCCGCTGGCGCTGCCCGGCATCGTCGCCGGCTCGATCTTCACCTTCTCGCTGACGCTCGGCGATTACATCATCCCGCAGATCGTCGGCTCGTCGCGCCTCTTCATCGGCCAGGCGGTCTACGCCCAACAGGGCACCGCCGGCAACATCCCGCTCGCCGCCGCCTTCACTGTCGTCCCGATCGTCATCATGGGCGCCTACCTGTTCATGGCCAAACGCATGGGGGCCTTCGATGCGCTCTGATCGCCTCAACCGCTCGCCGATGGGCCTGAAGCTCGCGGCCGCCGCCGGCCTCGCCTTCCTGCACCTGCCGATCCTGCTGATCTTCCTCTACGCCTTTACAACAGAGGAAAAGAGCTACCAGTTCCCACCGCCGGGGCTGACGACGCAATGGTTCGCCGTTGCCTGGAACCGGCCCGACGTCTGGGCGGCGCTGACGCTCTCGGTCAAGGTCGCCTCGATCGCAACCGCGGTCGCCCTGGTGCTCGGCACGCTCTGTGCGGCCGCCGTCAGCCAGACGCGCTTCTTCGGCCGCGAGACGGTCTCGCTGCTGGTCATCCTGCCGATCGCGTTGCCCGGTATCATCACCGGCATTGCGCTGCGCTCCGCCTTCTCGATGGCCGATATTCCGTTTTCCTTCTGGACCATCGTGCTCGGCCACGCGACCTTCTGCATCGTCGTCGTCTACAACAATGCGGTCGCGCGCTTCCGGCGGATTTCCGGCTCGCTGATCGAGGCCTCGATGGACCTCGGCGCCGACGGCTTCCAGACCTTCCGCTACATCATCCTGCCCAACATCGGCACGGCTCTGCTTGCCGGCGGCATGCTCGCCTTCGCGCTCTCCTTCGACGAGGTGATCGTCACCACCTTCACTGCCGGCCAGCAGTCCACGCTGCCGATCTGGATGCTCGAAGAGCTGATCCGCCCGCGCCAGCGCCCGGTGACCAATGTGGTTGCCATGGTCGTGGTGCTCGTCACTTTCCTGCCGATCCTCGGCGCCTACTACCTCACCCGCGACGGCGACCAGATCGCCGGCGCCGGCAAGTAACTCGACTTTCAAGGGAGAACAGACATGGACACCCAACTGCTGATCGGATCGCGCTTCGAGGCCGGCACCGAGGCCGACGAACACATCCTGAACCCGCGGACGGGCGGCAAGATCGTCGATCTGCCGGAAGCCTCGCACGCCCAGGTCGAGGCAGCCGTCGAGGCCGCAGAAAGCGCCTTCACCAGCTGGTCGCAGACGACACCGGCCGAGCGCTCCAACTATCTCTTGAAGATCGCCGACGCGATCGAGAAGGAAGCCGATGGTTTCGCAGCGCTCGAAGCGCTCAACTGCGGCAAGCCGATCAATGCGGTCAAGAACGACGAACTGCCGGCGATCGTCGACTGCTGGCGCTTCTTTGCCGGTGCGGTGCGCAATCTGCATGCCCCGACCGCGGGCGAATACCTGCCCGGCCATACCTCGATGATCCGTCGCGATCCGATCGGCATCGTCGGCTCGATCGCGCCCTGGAACTATCCGCTGATGATGATGGCCTGGAAGCTGGCGCCGGCAATCGCCGGCGGCAATACCGTCGTCTTCAAGCCCTCCGAGCAGACGCCGCTGACGGCGCTGAAGCTTGCTCGCGTGCTCGCCGACATCCTGCCGGAAGGCGTCGTCAATGTTGTCAGCGGCCGCGGCGAGACCGTCGGCAACGCGCTGATCAACCACCCGAAGATCTCGATGGTCTCGATCACCGGCGACATCGCCACCGGCAAGAAGGTGCTGGCGGCGGCCGCCAAGACCGTCAAGCGCACCCATCTGGAGCTCGGCGGCAAGGCTCCGGTCATCGTCTATGACGACGCCGACCTCGAAGCCGTCGTCAACGGCATCCGCACCTTCGGCTATTACAATGCCGGCCAGGACTGCACCGCGGCCTGCCGCATCTATGCCGAAGCCGGCATCTACGAGAAGCTGGTCGCCGACCTCACCTCGGCCGTCTCGACCATCCGCTACAATCTCGCCGACGACACCGAAAACGAGATCGGCCCCTTGATCTCGCGTCGCCAGCGCGATCGTGTCGCAAGCTTTGTAGAGCGCGCCGCCGACCAGAAGCACATCGAGATCACCACCGGCGGGGCCGCCGGCAGCGCCGACGGCTTCTTCTTCCAGCCGACGGTCGTCGCGGGCGCCACCCAGGAAGACGAGATCGTCCGCCGCGAAGTCTTCGGTCCGGTCGTCTCCGTCACCCGCTTCACCGGCAAGGACGACGCGATCGCCTGGGCCAACGACAGCGACTACGGGCTTGCGTCCTCCGTCTGGACCAAGGACATCTCCCGGGCGATGAAAGCGGCGTCCCGCCTGCAATATGGCTGCACCTGGATCAACACGCATTTCATGTTGACCAACGAGATGCCGCATGGCGGCGTCAAGCAGTCGGGCTACGGCAAGGACATGTCGGTCTATGCGCTCGAGGACTACACCGCCGTTCGCCACATCATGATCAACCACGGCTGAGGCTCACCGCCTCGGACGCGGAGAATGCATGCAAACGAAACAAACGGGAGGAGTTTGCGATGTACCGTCGTCAATTGCTTGTTGCTGCTGGGGCTCTCGGCCTCAGCGCCCTCGTGCTCACGCCGGCGGCCTTTGCCGCCGACGCGGCACCCGATGTGGTCGCGGCCTATGTCGCGGCCTGGAACGCCCATGACTCGAGCAAGGCCGCATCCTACTTCGCCGACGACGTCACCTATTACGACGCTTCGGTCGGCAAGCCGGTCATCGGCAAGGATGCCGCCAAGACCGGCGTCATCGACAATTTCCTGAACGCCGCTCCCGATGCCGTCTGGACCATGAAGGGTGATCCGATCGCCAGCGGCGAAAAGGTCTCCTTCGAATGGGAGTTCTCCGGCACCAATTCCGGCGCCTGGGCCGATGGCACGGCTGCGACCAACAAGAGCTTCAAGTTCACCGGCGCCTCGGTCTTCACCGTCAAGGATGGCAAGATCGCCACCCAGAACGACTATTACGACGCGCTCGGCTTCTACAAGCAGCTCGGCCTGATGCAATAGGCGAGCCCGATGGCCGCAGGCTCCAGCTTGCGGCCATCGCATCCGCGCCTGAAATCATGAGCATAAAACTCATAAATGACTTGCGCAGCACGAAATCATGAGTAACACGATCACCTTATGAGTTTCTGACCACGCTCAGAAGGTGTCCAATGCTTGCAGGACGGCGTTCGTCTACGGCTGTAGTTCCGATCGGGCTTGCCCATGTGCAGGTGACGCGATGACGGCTGCTGTTTCCGAACAGGTCATGGCGACCGGTGGTCCCAAGGCATTGTCGGCCGCCTTTGCCGGCCCCCATGCCTGGTGCAACGAGAAGATGGTGCTCGCGGACGAACTGTCCGACGGCGTGGCGTTGACGGATTTCTTTTCCTCCGGCGCCTTCGATCGGGCGCTCGACATCTACACGGAAAAGTCCGGCGCCAGCGACCGGCGCGCCGTCGCCTCCATGTGGTCGCTCTATTACTTCTCCGCCCTCACCATCCCCTATCTGGTGGCGCGCGTTCTCGACCACCATGTCCTTCCTGTCTCCTTCGACCGCATGAAGGTGGCGCTTGCCGAGGACGGCCTGCCCCGCGCCTTCGGCGTCGCCACCTCGGGCGATTGGCAAGAGGGAGACGACAGCGACGTTTTCGCGACACTTGCCCCCCTGATGCAGGGGCATCTGCGCGAGGTCGTCGGCCAGCTCAAATCCGTCGGCGGCATCGCCCCGAAGCTCGCCTGGAACAATGCGCTCGTCTATATCGACTATGCGCTGCGCGCCTCCGGCATCGAGCCGCTGAACGCGCAGGCCGACGCGCTGATCGGCAGCAAGTGCCTGCCGGACGGCACGCCCAACCCCTTCTTCGATTGCCTGCGGCACGAGGAGGAAGACGGCGCGCGTGTCTGCCGGCGCAAGATCTGCTGCCTGCGCTATCTGCTGCCCGGGGTCCCGAGCTGCGGCAGCCTCTGCGCCCTCCCGAGCCAAAGGAACCAATAGGTTTGTCTTCCCGCTTCCCCTTCCCGGCCGTCCTGCGGCTGACGCTCGTTGTCATCACCGCCCTGCTTTTTGCCGTCTCCGCCCGCGCCGAAGGCATCTGGCCGATGACCGTCACCGATGCGGTCGGCCGCGAGGTGACGATACCGGCAAAGCCGAAGGCGATCCTGCTTGGAAGCGGCTTCAACCTCGTCGCCCTGTCGCTCATCCATCCCGATCCCGTCAGCCTGCTTGCGGCCTGGTCCGGCGACATGAAGACCGACAACCCCGAGATCTACGAGAGCTTCCGGCGTAAGTTTCCTGATATCGCCAACGTGCCGCAGATCGACGACGGCACCGGCCCGGGCCTCTCCTTCGAGACGCTGCTGACGGTGAAGGCCGATCTCGCGCTGCTCAATAACTGGCAATCCGACACCGAGTCCGGCAGGCGCGCCATCGAGTACCTGACCGGCATCGGCGTGCCTGTGGTGGTGGTCGATTTCAACAACGACGCGCTGACCGGCACGCCGCGCATGATGCGTTTGCTCGGCCGCATCCTCGAACGGGACGAACAGGCCGAAGCTTTCGCCCGGTTCTACGAGGACAAGCTCAAGCTGATCCGCGACCGCATCGCCGCCAGGCCGGAACCGCGCCCGCTGGTGCTGATGGATGCCTTCCCCCAGCCCGACCGCTGTTGCTGGGCCTATGGCACCGGCGGTCTCGGCGAATTCCTGACGGTGGCCGGCGGCCGCAACTTTGCCGAAGGCGTGCTGCCGCGGCCGGGCGGCACCGTCAACGCCGAGGCGATCATGGCCGCCAATCCGGAAATCTATATCGCCACCTCCTCGCCCGGCGGCAAATACGGCACGCTCTCGATCGGCCCCGGCGTCAGCGAAGACGAAGCGCGCGAGACGCTGGCCCGCACCATCGAGGCGCCGGCGCTGAAGACCATCCGCGCCATCGAGGAAAAGCGCGTGCACGGTCTCTGGAACTTCTTCAACGCGATCCCGCTCAACATCGTCGCCGCCGAAGCCTTCGCCACCTGGATCCGGCCGGATCTGTTCGGCGATCTCGATCCGCAAAAGAGCCTTGCCGAGATCAACGCCCGCTTCGCCGCGGTGCCCTTCGAAGGCACCTACTGGGTGGACCTGACACCCGCCAGATAGGGAGGCATCCTGCACACGCGGGCGCGGGAGCGCATGACCTAGTCACGCGTGTTCACCAATTCGTCAGGGTGCTTCCTTTCGACCGACGCCCCGGCGTGTTGCCAGTCGGCGCCCACCCTATATAAAGGCCAGGTGGTGGAGCGCGCCGTTCCGAGAAGGCGAGCGTCGCTGTAACACGTTGATCGGCTGCACGATTTCTCTGTTGCGTCGATTCCGGACCAAGGAATGATGCGGGGTTGAGGAGGATCTTGATGCTGTGGTTGATTGCGTTACCGCTGGGTCTTGTCGTCGTGTATCTGGCAGCGCGCTTCAGCCGCTTTCGTCATTGGGCCGAACCGATCCTCTCCGTCGCCGTGGCGCTCGGCCTGCTCGTCGCCTTCATCATCTGGTTTGTCGACCGCGACGGCCGCACGCCTCCCGCTCCGAAGCCCGTCGAGACGACGCAACCGGCCGGCCTCACGGCCGCCGATGTCGCCCTGGAAGGCCTGACCTTCGAGCAGAGCCAGCCGGAAAGAAGCTTCCGGCTGCGCGGCACCGTGACGAACAAAGGACCGCAACTGCTCGAATATTTCCGCCTTGCGGTCACGCTCGAAAACTGCCCCGACGGCAATTGCGAGACGATCGGCAACGACACAGCACTGATCCTCGCCCGTGTGCCCGCGGGCCAGAGCCGTTCGTTCGAAACCTTCCTCACCTTCCCCAACCGCGAGGGCGAAAGCCTGACGGCGCCGAAATGGACGACCGATATCCGGGAAGTCCGCGGCGCCAACCGCTAATCGGCGGCGCGAGAGAGACAAGGAGCTAAGCGTTAGCCCACGTCTGCCCGCGCCCGACCGTCAAGCCGCTGCGGGGCGCTGCAAAGCCTCAACGAGCTTCGCCGTCGACAGCACCTCGGCAAATTCCGCCCGCAGGGTCGCCACATGGGCACGGTGGATGTCGCGCGCCGAAATCACTCCGCCTTCGCCGTCCGGCTGGTCAAAGCAGTCGCAGGCATCCTCGACGAGGATCATGCGGTAGCCGAGATTGGCGCCGACGCGCACCGAGGTCGAGACGCACATGTCGGTGGAAATGCCGAAGGCGACGACCGTGTCGACGCCGAGACGACGCAGGCGCAGATCGAGATCCGTACCGATAAAGGCGGCGTTGACGCCCTTGGTGACGAGCGCCTCGTCTCCCATCGGTCCGAAACCGGGCCTGAAACCGTTGCCGGGGGCGCCCAGCGAAAGCGTCGAACCGGGCATGACGCTGTCGTGACGCACGTGAATGACCGGCCGACCGCTTGCCCGCCAGGCGGCAAGGAGCGCAAGGCCGTTTTCATCGACCGCGTCGTTCCAGCGGCGCGGCCAGGGGGCGCTGTCAAAGGCCTGCTGCATGTCGATCGGCAGCAGCACGGCATTCTCGGGGATATTCAGTTTGGGCATGGAAAGGCTCCGTTGTTGCAGGGAGACGCTATCTTGCCTATCGTCCGGTTTCACTGGACATGATGACGCCTGACCGGACAAATGTCCGGAAAGGTCGACAAGGAGGCGACGTTTTGACGGAAATCGATGAAAAGGATCGCCTGCTTTTGGCGGCGCTCAGGCAGGATTCGCGCCAGAGCCTGGTGGCGCTGGCCCGCCATAGCGGCCTGTCGCGCAGCGCGGCCCATGACCGGCTGCGGCGGCTGGAATCGAAGGGCGTGATTGCCGGCTACACCATCCGCCTCGGCATCGAAGACCAGAGCCCGACGGTCAAATCGCTGATCGCCATCACCTTCCAGCCCGGCAAGAACTGCGACCACATCGTGCCGCATCTCTCCGCCATGCCGCCCATCGTCACCTGCTGGTCGCTCGCCGGCGCCACCGACCTGATGGTGCTGGTCGAATGCGCCTCCAACGGCGATCTCGACACCATCCGCCGGCAGATATCGATCATCCCGGGCGTCGCGACGGTGCAGACGCACGTGGCGCTGAGGACGCATTTCAACCGGCGGGACTAGAGAAACGAAATGCGTCGCCGGCGCGCTTGCACCGGCGACGCGATTTGCCTGCGGCTTGACGTTCAGACCGGCCGGCTGATCTCGTCGAGGTACCAGTTGATGTAGCGCAGCTCGTTCTGTTCCATCGGCGCAATCGGCCCGGGCACGAAATAGTGCGAGCGCACGCCGCGCGACGTGTGCTCGATGATCGCCTTGTCCTCGTCGGTCGTCACCTTCCAAAGCCAGGTGAGCTTTTCCAGATCGTAGTCGCGCCCCTCCTCGGCCCTGCCGTCGACGAGCCAGATCAGCTCCATCTCCGAGGTTTCGGCCGTCTTCGGAATGAAGCGGTAGATCATGCCGTGGTCCGGATAGCAGACGAGGAAGGTGGTGCCGCCCAGATGGATCGAGGTGACGCCGCCGTCGAAATCGGTGAAGCGGCCCATCAGCGTGCTCAGCGCCTGCCCGTCCTTGCTGCCGGTCTGGACGCCATCATAGAGCGCGTAGCGGAAGGCATGGATGGTCTCCTTGCCGCCGGTGGAATTCTGCCAGTGATTGCCGGACGCGACCTCGATGCCGAGCGCGCAGGTGCGCGCCTCCATCCTGGCGTTCAGCTCCTCGATCATGTGCAGCGGCTGTTCCAGCGCATGGGTTTCGGAATATTCCGGATGCGCCGGGCCGCAATGGTAGCACTCGACGTAATTCTCGACCGCAAGCTTCCAGTTGGCGTCAACCGGATAGGACTGACGATGGGCGATCTTCGCCGAGCCCCAGCCATATTGGCCGCAGGTCGCGTGCAGCAGCCGCTCGACCTCGGAGAAATCGAGCGGATCGGCGGCAAAGGAGATGAAGATCAGCCCCTCGACGACACGCACGTTGAGTTTCTTCAGCCCGTGGTCCTCGCGCTTGAAGTCCTTGGGCATCAGCCTTGCTGCCTTCAACGCGCCGTCATTGCCATAGGTCCAGGCGTGGTAGGGACAGACGAAGGCGCGGGCATTGCCCTTGTCCTTGGTGCAGACCTCGGCGCCGCGGTGACGGCAGACGTTCAGCATCGCGTGGATCTCGCCGCTCGCCGTCCGGGTGACGATCACCTGCTCGGACGCCATGCGAAAGACCTCGAAATCATTGGCGTTCGGGATCGCACTTTCATGCGCGACGCAATGCCAGTGGCGCCGGAACACCCGCTCCAGGTCCCGCTCATAGATTTCCGGGTCGAGATAGAAGGCACGCGCAAGCCCATGGCCGGGACGATGGGCGGCGACCAGCTGATCGATGCGGTCGCCCGCAACTGTCGTATCCTTAAGCTCCGATGCGAGCATGGATTGAACTCCAGAAAGAAGACCGGAAACCCGCGATCCGGCACGCGTATGCTTTCTATGTGGCCCACCAGCCGCGCGGTGATGGGCTGTCCTCAAGCATCGAGCGCACTGCTAGACACCAACCCAGAGCGCCTGCCCTACATCCGCACCCGCTCCGACCGCGGGTCGTACATCGGCTTTAGCGACGCCTCGGCCTTCACCCGCGTTCCGGCAATCTCGATCTCGAAGTTCGAGCCGAGCACGTCGTCTGCGCTCTCGCCTTCCGACGGCACGTAGCCAAGCCCGATGGCGCCGCCGAGATGGTGGCCGTAATTGCCTGACGTGATGGTGCCGACGATCTTGCCGTCGCGCACGATCGCCTCGTTGTGGAAGAGCAGCGGCTCGGGTTCCGCAAGCCGGAACTGCACCAGCCGGCGCGAGAGCCCGCGATTGTGCTTGGCAAGCACCGCCTCGCGGCCGATGAAATCGCCCTTGTCGGCCTTGACCGCGAAGCCGAGCCCGGCTTCCAGCACGTGGTCCTCGTCGGTGATGTCATGGCCGAAATGGCGGAAGGCCTTTTCGATGCGGCAGCTGTCGAGCGTGTGGATGCCACAGAGCTTCAGGCCCAGCCCCTCGCCGGCTTCTTCCAACGCCTCGAACACATGCGCCGTCTGGTCGGTCGGGACATAAAGCTCCCAGCCGAGTTCGCCGACATAGGTGACGCGGTGGGCCCGGGCGAGCCCCATGCCGACCTCGATCTCGCGCGCCGTCCCGAACGGATGGGCGGCGTTCGAGAAGTCGTTGGGGCTGACCTTCAGCATCAATTCGCGCGCCTTCGGCCCCATGACGCAGAGTACGCTTTCGCCAGCGCCGACATCGGTGATCACCACGAACTCGTCCGTCAGGTGCTTGCGCAACCAGGCAAGATCGCGCTGCAGCGTCGCGCCGGGCACCACCAGCAGGAAGGCGGTTTCCGAAAGTCGCGTCACCGTCAGGTCGCTCTCGATGCCGCCGCGGGCGTTCAGCATCTGGGTGTAGACGATGCGGCCGGGCTCGACATTCATCTCGTTGGCGCAGAGCCGCTGCAGGAAGGAGAGCGCGTCACGCCCCTCCACCCGGATCTTGCCGAAGGAAGTCATGTCGAAGAGGCCAACACCGTTTCGAACCGCCAGATGCTCGTCCCTCTGGTTCTCGAACCAGTTCTGCCGCTTCCAGGAATAGCGGTACTCGCGCTCCTGGCCTTCTCTCGCAAACCAGTTGGCACGCTCCCAGCCGGCGACCTCGCCGAAGACGGCACCACGGGCCTTCAGGTGCTCATGCAGCGGCGAGCGGCGCACGCCGCGGGCGGTCGCCATCTGGCGATAGGGGAAGTGGTCGGCATACAGCAGACCGAGGGTTTCGGAGACACGATCCTTGAGGTACGCGCGGTTCTTCTGGAACGGCTGCGCCCGGCGGATATCCACCTCCCAGAGATCGAAGGGCGGCTCGCCGTCGTTCATCCATTGCGCGAGCGCCATGCCGGCGCCGCCGGACGAGACGATGCCGATCGAGTTGTAGCCGGCCGCCACCCAGTAGCCCTTCACTTCAGGGGCTTCGCCGAGATAGTAACGGTCGTCAGGTGTAAAACTTTCCGGGCCGTTGAAGAAGGTATGAATACCCGCGGTTTCCAGCATCGGCATGCGGTTGACCGCCATCTCCAGGATCGGCGCGAAATGGTCGAAATCGTCGGGCAGCTGGTCGAAACAGAAATCCTCGCGGATGCCCTCCATGCCCCAGGGCTTAGCCTTGAGCTCGAAGGCGCCGATCAGCATCTTGCCGGCATCTTCCTTGTAGTAGGTGCACTCGTCGGGCACGCGCAGCACCGGCAGGCGCTTCAGCTCCGGGATCGCCTCGGTGACGATGTAGAAATGCTCGCAGGCGTGCAGCGGCACGGTGACGCCCGATTGCCGCGCGAACTCCCTGCCCCACATGCCGGCGCAGTTGACCACATGGTCGGTCTCGATCGTGTAGGTCTCGCCGTTCTGCTCACAGGTCACGCCCGTGACCCGGCCGTCCTTCTTCAGGACCGACGTGACCTTGACGCCTTCGAGGATCGTCGCGCCGTTCTGGCGTGCGCCCTTGGCGAGCGCCATGGCGATGTTGGCGGGGTCGCACTGGCCGTCGAGCGGCAGATGCACCGCCGCCTTGACGTCCGAGGTGTTGAGGTGCGGATACATCGCCTTCACCTCGTCCGGCGTGATCTCGCGCACGTCGACATTGAAGGCGCGCGCCAGCGACGCCTGGCGATAGATTTCCTCCTTGCGCTCCTCGGTCAGCGCCACGGTGATCGAGCCGTTCTGGCGCATCCCGGTGGAAATGCCGGTCTCGGCCTCAAGCTTGACGTAGAGGTCGGCGGAATATTTCGCGAGCCGCGTCATGTTCTGCGAGGCGCGCAGCTGGCCGATGAGGCCCGCCGCATGCCAGGTGGTACCGGAGGTCAGCTGCTTGCGCTCAAGCAGCACCACATCGGTCCAGCCGAGCTTGGCGAGGTGATAGGCGACGGAACAGCCGGAGACGCCGCCACCGATGATGACCGCACGGGCTTTCGAGGGAATGGGCTTCGTCATGCGCGCAGTCTTTCATTGGAGGGATCCCAGAGCGGCTGGTCCGCCTCGACCGTCGCCTTGAAGCGGTCGCCGAAGATCTCGACCTCGATTTCCTTGCCCGGCACGGCGAGATCGGCCCTGAGCATGCCGAGCGCGATCGACTTACCGACGCGGTGGCCCCAATTGCCCGACGTCGTTTCGCCGACCACCTCTCCGCCCGACCAGAGCGTCGACATATAGGGCGCGTCGCAACCATCGGCGGCGACCGTCAGCGTGACGAAGCGCTTGGAAACGCCATGCTGCTTCTCGCGTTCCAGCGCCGCCTTGCCCTTGAAGTCGGGCTTTGCCCAGTCGATGAAGCGCTCAAGTCCGCCCTGCAGGATGGTGTAATCGGTCGAAAGATCGCCCTTCCAGGCGCGATAGCCCTTCTCGATGCGCAGGCTATCGAGCGCTTCCATGCCAAAGGGTTTGAGGCCGTGCTTTTGACCCGCGGCCCAGACGGCGTCGAAAATCACCGCTGTGTCCTCCATCTTGGTGTGGATCTCCCAGCCCAGTTCACCGGCGAAAGAAACGCGCACCAGCTGGCAGTAGCGTCCGGCGATCTGCGCGGTCTGGTGCGTGAGCCATCCCTTGGTGAGATCGGCATCGCTGACCTCGGCCAGGATCGCGCGCGACTTCGGCCCGGTGAGGATCTGGCAGGAGAAGGACTTTGTCACATCGTCGATGCTGAAGGCGGCGTCGGCCGGCCGGTGCTTCATCAGCCATTCCAGATCGTGCCACTGCGCCGTTGCCGCCGTGATCAGGAAGAAGAAATCCTCGTCCAGCATCATGACCGACATTTCGGTGACGATGCGGCCCTTGTCGTCGGCGAAATAGGCAAGGCCGATACGGCCCGGCTTCGGCACGCGGCCGGTGATCAGGCCCGACAGCCATTCGGTGGCGCCCTTGCCCTTCACCCGGAAGCGCGAGAAGCCCGGCAGGTCGAGAATGCCGGCAGCGTCGCGAACGGCGAGACACTCCTCCTTGATACGCTCCGCCCACGGGCCTTCGCGGCCCCAGGTCTGCGTCGCCTCATCGGACGTGTCGTCGCCGGGCTTGGCGTACCACATCGCTCGTTCCCAGCCGTTATAGGGCTTGAACTGGGCGCCGAGGGCTGCGGTCCGGTCATGGATCGGCGACAGCTTGCGGTCGCGCCCGGCCGGCCAGTAATGCTTGGGAAAATGCATCGCATATTCGTGGCCGTAGATCTCCATGCCCTTGGCGATGCAATAGTCCTGGTCGGTATAGTCGGTGTAGCGGCGCGGATCGCAGGACCACATGTCCCACTCGGTCTGGCCCTCGGTGATCCATTCGGCGAGCACCTTGCCGGCGCCACCCGCCTGACAGATGCCGAAGGTGAAGACGCAGGCCTCGAAGGCGTTCGGCACGCCCGGCATCGGGCCGATCAGCGGGTTGCCGTCGGGCGCATAGGGGATCGGGCCGTTGATGATCCGCGACAGCCCGGCCGTTCCGAGGATCGGCACGCGCTCAACCGCATCGTTCAGGTACCATTCCAGCCGGTCGAGATCGTCGGGGAAGAGCTGGAAGGAGAAATCCTCCGGCATCGGATCGTCGGGTGTGACCCAATGGGCGCGACAGTTGCGCTCGTAGGGGCCGAGGTTCATGCCGTTCTTTTCCTGGCGCAGATAGTAGGAGCTGTCGACGTCGCGCAGCAGCGGCAGCTTGTGGCCCGCCTCCTTCGACCAGGCGGCAAGCTCCGGGATTTCGTCAAACAGGATGTACTGATGACTCATCACCATCATCGGCACATCGCGGCCGAACATCTTGCCGACCTCGCGCGCATAATAGCCGGCGGCGTTGACGACATATTCGCAGCGGATCTCGCCCTGCGGCGTCGAGATCACCCATTCGTCGTTTTCGCGGCGCGCGGCCGTGACGGGACAGAAACGGATGATCTTGGCGCCCATGTCGCGCGCGCCCTTGGCGAGCGCCTGCGTCAGCTGCGCCGGGTCGATGTCGCCATCATAGGGATCGTAGAGCGCGCCGGTCAGCTCATGGGTTTCGAGGAACGGATAGCGGGCGCGCATCTCGTCGGGCGAGAGGATGTCGAGATCCATGCCCTGATAACGGCCCATGCCGACGACGCGCTTGAACTCCTGCAGCCGCTCCTTCGAATGGCCGAGCCGGATGGAGCCGGTGACGTGGTAGTTCATCGGGTAATCGACGAGCGCGCCGAGATCGCGATAGAGCGAGGCCGAATAGCGCTGCATGTTCATGATCGACCAGGAAGACGAAAATGTCGGCACGTTGCCGGCCGCATGCCAGGTCGAGCCGGCCGTCAGCTCGTTCTTCTCCAGAAGCACGCAATCGGTCCAGCCGGCCTTGGCGAGATGGTAGAGCGAGGAAGCACCGATCGCTCCCCCACCGATGATCACGACCCGTGCGTGCGACGGCAAATTCGACATCAACTGTTCCCTCGTTTTGGCGAATTCTTGCCGGGGAAGCCGGGCGCCATCAAGCGACGGAAACAGGCTTTATTGATCGATGATTTCGATTAGATTGAAGCGACACCAACGGGACCGCACGGCATGCAGGTGGAACTGATTGAAACCTTCCTGGACCTGATGGAGAGCCGCTCCTTCAATCGCACCGCCGAGCGGCTGAACCTCACCCAGTCGACCGTCTCGCATCGGGTGAAGGCACTGGAAGCGCAGTTCAACCGCAAGCTCTTTACCCGCAACAAGGGCGGCACCGTGCCGACGGCCGCCGGCCTGCGTTTTCTCGATTACGCGAAAGCCCTGCAAAACCAATGGCATGAGGCCACGCGCGCGGTCACCAATGCCGGCGCGCTGGAGCGCTCCATGCGGCTTGGTGTCCAGCATGATCTGGCGGAAGCCCTTGCCGGGGAATGGATGGCGGCGATCCGCCGGGAGATGCCCGGCATCGAGATCTACATGGAGGCGGACTACTCCAACCAGATGAACCGCGATCTCGGCGCCGGCGACCTTGACCTCGCGATCCTCTACACGCCCCATTACCTGCCCGATCTCTATTACGAACGGATCGGCGATCTGCATTACGTCATGGTGAGCACGCAGGCGCGGACGCTCGCCGAGATCCGCTCCGAAGGCTATATCCGTTCGAGCTATTCGCCGGGCTTCGATCGCGCCCACCGGCTGGCGCTGCCGCATCTCTCCGCAGCGCTGCTTGCCGCCGGGCAGAACATGGCGATCACCCGGCTGTTGTCCACACTCGGCGGTGCGGCCTATGTGACGGCAGCGACGGCCGAGCAACTGGCGGGCGATGGATTTGCCGCGCGCGTTCAGGATGCGCCCGTCATTGCGCAGACCGTCTATGCCGCCACCAGCCTGCGCACCCGCCACGCCCACCAGCACCGCAAGATCATTGCCGCCATGGCCGATCTGCTCGCAACGCTGCCAGTGCCGACTTCGGAAACGGGTTAGGCCATGCGGTTTTGAATGAGCCGCTGCAGAAACATCAGGATCGAAACGATCGCGAGGTAGTAGACCAGCGCTGCCGAATACCACTCGACGAAGCGGAAGCTCGACGCGATCGCGTCGTTGACCACCGCCATGATCTCGCGCATCGAAATCACATAGGCAAGCGAGGTCAGCTTGATCAGGTTGATGAACTCGTTGACCAGCACCGGCATCACGATCCGGAGCGCCTGCGGCAAGACCACCAGGAAGAAGGTCTGCCAGCGGTTGAGTCCAAGCGCGCGGGCGGCGTCCGTCTGCCCCTGGCCGATGGCCGCAAGCGCGCCGCGCATCGCTTCGGCCATGTAGGCGGCCGTGACCAGCGTAAACGCGATGAAGGCGGCGACGAAGGGCGTGTACCAGGGCGCGCGCGTCAGGCCCGGAAAGAGCTGCGGCGCGCCGTTCCAGACAATCAGGAGGACGAGGATCAGCGGTGACGAGCGAAACAGCCAGACATAGAGCTGCGCTGCCGTGCGCCTGACCGTCGCCATCGAGTTGAGTGCAACGGCAAGCGGCAGGCAGAGCAGAAACGACGCCGCCTGCACCAGGATCGACAGCAGGATGGCGATGCCCGCTCCCTGCAACATGACGGGCATGGTCAGGGCATCGAAAAACAGTTTTGTATCGAAGTTCATGCCCCGCCTCCTTCAGATCAGGAGTCGTAGTCGACGTCGAAGAGCGCCGGATCGAGCCCGTATTTCTTTGCGAGATCGCCGAAGAAGCCCTTTTCCTTCAAGGTCTTCAGCCCTGCCTTCACCGCGGCTGCATCGCCACCGTCACGGCGGCTGTAGATGCCGTACTTGAAATCCGAGGCCCAGATATAGGGGAGCGTGAGCGCACCGTCGGAGCGCGAGGCGCGGTAGGCGCCCTCCGCCTCCTCGGTCACCGTCGCATCAACGCGGCCGACGAGCACCTGCTGGTAGGCCGCCTGCTGGGTCGGGTATTCCTGCACCTCGACCGGCGGCAAGCCCTTGGCGGCGAGCGCCTCGTTTAATGGCCCGATCCGCTCTTCCTTGTAGTAGGCACCGGCTTCGAGCGCGATCACCTTGCCGCTCAGGTCCTCCGGCACCTTGATCGTATCGCTGCCCGCCTTGGTGACCATCGCCGTCGCCGACTTCATGTAGGGCACGCCGTCGTAGGTCTCGCGCCGCTTGGCGTTGATGTAGATGCCGCTGACGATGACGTCGCAGCGCCCGGCCCCGAGCGTCGGCAAGAGACCGGCAAATTCGGTGACGGTGTAGTTCACCTTCGCGTTCCATTGCGCTGCCAGCGCTTCGGCGATCTCGATGTCGATGCCGGTCGGCGTGGCATCTGCCGGATGCTCCTTGAAGGAAAGCGGCGGAAAGGCCGCGGTGGTGCAGACGCCGACCTCGCCATCGGCGGCAAAAGCCGGCGGCTCGGCCTGTGCGACGCCGGCAGAAAGCGCGACGGTTGCAAGAAGGGTTGCGCAGGATGCCAGTCTGATCATCTTCATTCCCCTCATTGTGCTGGTGAAACGCGGCCGACGATGTCGCCATAGGTCTGGCTGTCGAAGGCCGGAAGGATAAGCGGATCCACAAAGCCGTCGCGCCGCGCCGTCAGCACGTATTGCATCATCGACGCATTGTCCGGCATCTCGAAAACCTGGACGAAGTCGTAGGCTCCGAGCGTGGCATAGAAGGCAACCGAGCGGCCGCCGAGTGCGGCGACCCGATCCTCGCTCACCTTGCGCCGGGCACCGCTGTCGGAGAGCTCGGCCAGTCCCTTGGAGGTCAGTCGCATCAGCGAGATATATCTTTGCATGGGGCATCATTCCGTTGAAACGGTTGGCAAAAACGTTTTGACGATGTGAAGTTGGTGGCGCGCTTAGCGCGCGGCTCTCGCAAGACCCGCAATGACCGCATCGCTGGTCGAGACCGTGCCGAAAATGCCGTTCTCGATCGAGATCATGTTGATGGCCGCCTCATGTGCCCACTGCTCGCCGCTGGCGCAGCAGTCCGAAATCGTCAGGCACTGGAAATTGCGGTCGCAGGCTTCGCGCAGCGTCGTATGCACGCAGACATCCGTGGTGCAGCCGGTAAAGAGCATGTGGGTGATGCCCTGAGATCTCAGCACGTGCTCGAGATCCGTGTAGGTGAAGGAGCTGTTGCAGGTCTTGTCGACGATGACGTCGGTCTCGGCGACATCGAGTTCGGGCAAGAGCTGGAACCCGGGGCTCGAGCGCAATAGCACCTGCGTGTTTTCAAGGCCCGAACGCTTGCGGCGCCATTTCTCGTAAGGGGTCATGTCGGCGAGATCGGCGCGGTAGCCCTGGCGCGTGTGGATGATCAGGCAGCCGGCTTGACGTGCCGCCGCAATCACCCGGTTGACCGCAGGCACGATGGCCGCGAGCGGCGCCGGATCGTAGCCCATCGAGGCGAAGTAGCCGTTGGGCGAGCAGAAGTCGATCTGCAGATCGATCACCATCAGCGCCGTCTGCGCCGGAACCAGCTTTCCATCATAAGGAAAATCAAACGGTTGTGCCTCGATCATCATGGTTCTCCCTCTCTCCGCACAGAGTCATAGGAGCAAAAATCGATTGGGAATAGCGATTTTTTATGCTTGATATTGTGCAGTTTGGCTAAACGATTTAACGCCATAAAGGCGCGATCAAAGCAGGAGGGCCCAAGTGAAGGCGTTGCATTTCCTGCCCTATATCCGGGCGTTCGAGGCGGTCGCGCGCATCGGTTCCGTGCGCCAGGCGGCGGACGAACTGGGCCTCAGCCCCGGCGCCGTGTCGCTGCAATTGCGCCGGCTCTCGGAAACGACCGGGCTGACGCTGCTTGAGAAATCCGGGCGCAACATCAAGCTCACGGCCGCCGGCCGCGAGTTCGCGCAGACGGTCTCCCACGCGATCGGCAATCTTGCCGCAGCCGTCGAGGACGGCACCGACCGAAGGCTCGAAAGCCACCAGCGCAAGCTGACGGTCGGCCTGCCGCCGGCGCTGGCGATTGCCTGGATGGCCGGCCTCCTCGTACAGTTCGCGGGTGCGCGCGGCGTCACCGATCTTTCGATGCGCAATTGCATCCGCGCCAGCGACGTGGTCTGGGACGATGTCGACCTCGCCGTCGTCTATGACAACCCGCCCTTCGACGGCCTGTGGTGGCAGGCGGTCAGCGACGTCAAACTGCGAACGGTCTGTTCGCCGCTGCTCTTCCCCAGGCTCGAAGGACCGTTGCGCGAGCGGAAGCTGCGCGACGTCACGCTGCTGCATGAGGATGACGGCCGGGAATGGACGCGCTGGTCGGCCGCCTCGCGCATCTCGCTTGAAGGCAGCCGCAGCGTGCGCGTGCAATCGGTCGCGATCGCCGTCGCCTCGGCGCTACAGGGCCAGGGCATTGCCCTCGTCTCCGACGTGCTGACGCGCTCCTATCTCTATGAGGGGCGCCTGATCCAGCCTTTCCCGACGGCGATACCGGCGTCGGCCGGCTACTATCTGCTCTGCCCTACGGAAAAGGCCGAGGAGCCGCTGATTCAGGCCTTCGCCAACCAGATCGCCGCGCACTTGCGCGGCGAGCGGTCCGGCGACAAGCAGGCCTAGATCATTTCATCGTTTCCTTGAAACGATGAAATGATCTAACTCTCTGAAAATACGCAATTCCGTCTGGAAAACCGTTTCACACTTTTCCTGGAATTGCTCTAGTAGCGCCCCTTGAGCATCGTCTTCAGCCGCTCGGCATCTGCTTCGGTCACCCCGGGCGGTGCCATCACCTGCATCCACGCGTCGATATAGTGTTCCGGCGCGTAGACATGGCCGTAGCCGATCGGCGAGGTGGTCGCGAGCGCCATGTCGGCAAGCAGCTGGAACATGGTGACAACCGGGAACCAGCGAAGCGCCGGCGAGACGTCCGCTCCGCGCGGCGCCTTCATCCAGTCCGGTTCGCGGTAGAAGGAATGGGGATCGAAGAAGGTGATCGGGTCACTGGCATATTGCAGGTAAACGATGCGGACATTGCCCCAGGTCGCGCCCGGGATGTTCAGCGCATTTTCCTGGTTGGTGAAACGGATCACCGAGCCGTCGCGATAAGCCGGCCGCCATTCCGGCGAGCCCGGATTGCGGTTTCGCGTGATCTGCAGCCAGGTCTTCGTCGGGAACGGCGAGCCGACCCAAAGCGCGCCCTGGAACGGATCGCTGATGATATCGAAGGGATCGACCGAGCCTTGCGAATTCATCGAGCCGAGGCTCAGACCATAGAGATAGAGCTTCGGCCTTTTGTCCTTCGGCAGCGTCGTCCAGTAGCCGTAGACGGCATCGAACAGCGCATCGGCGGTCTCGGCGCCATATTCCGGCTCGACCAGCAGCGACAGCCAGCTCGTGAGGTAGGAGTACTGCACCGCGACGCTCGCAACGTCGCCCTTCAGCAGATATTCGAGCGAATCGAGGCCCGGCGGATCGATCCAGCCGGTGCCGGTCGGCACCACAATCAGGAGGTTCGAGCGCTCGAAACCGCCGACACGCTTCAGCTCTTCGAGCGCCAGCTTCGCCCGCTCCTTGGCGGTCTCGGCCGAGTTGAGGCCGGCATAGACGCGCAAGGGCTCCTTCGCCTCTCCGCTGAAGAAGGCGCCGATGTCCTTTGCTACGGGCCCCGAGGCGATGAACTGGCGCCCCTGGCGGCCGAGCTCGTCCCACGTCATCAGTGACGCACTGCTGCCGGTCTTCATCGGGTCGGTCGGAGGTGCCACATCCGGGTCGATCAGCGCGTCGAGACGCTGGAAAGAACTGTCGGCCGCATGCAGCGCATAGCGGAAGATGACGCCATCGACCGCGGACCAGAAGAGCCCGACGGCGGCCGCCACGGCCGCGACCTTCGCCAAGGGCCGTGTCAGCACATGTTCGAAGCGCCGGGCAAGGAAGCGAAAGGTCAGCCGGAACAGCCGCGCCAGAACCACGATGACGACGAAGACGAGCGCCGCGATCAGGCCGAGCTTGAACGGGTCGGCGCTTTCGACCGGGTGCATGCCCATGATCTCGCGCACGGTGTTCTGCCAATAGGCGGTGCGCCAAAGGAAGGTGAGCGCAACCGCGATGCAGCCGAACGCCGCCACCATCTTCACGGCGAAACCGGTGCGGCCGCGGATCTCCGGCAGGTCGAGCAAGGACCATAGCCAGCGCATGAGCACGCCGATCGCATAGCCGGCGGAAAGCGACAGGCCGGAGATTACCGCCTGCACCACATAGGGCCGCGGGATCAGGCTCGGCGTCAGCGACATGGCAAAGAAGAACACGCCGACGATCATGCCCGTGGTCGAAAACGAAGCCAGAAGCGCGGAAACGAAACGCGGCACCGGCAGTCTCGACAGTCGCGTCCGTTGAAGATTTTCCATGACCGGTCCCACCTCATGCAGTCCTGTCGCCGGAACGGTCGGAGGCCGCCCGGGCCAACCCTCGAGCCTGCGGCTTATCAGCCGGCCGAAGGTCGATTTATCACGTTGAATTGCTGCACATTTATCCCCCAATCGGCGACGATTTGACGAAACATGCAGCAGGCGTTGGCTGCAATGTCGCCTTCCCCTCGCGCCCAGTCAATTGCCGCAACCGCAAGACGCGTGGTTCCTGACGTTTGAGCGATGCTCGCCCTCACACGCGGGTCACCTCGACCGGCGTCTTCATGATGATTTCGCGGTGCGGGAACGGGATCGAAACGCCCGCGGCCTTGAACGCATCCCAGAGCGCCATCAGCACCTGGCCGCGAATGTTGGTGAGCCCGTTGCTCGGATCGGAGATCCAGAACCTCAGCTTGAAGTCGAGCGATGATGCGCCGAAGCCGGTCATCCAGCAGACCGGCTGGGCGTAGCTGCTCGCGACCCGCGGCAGCGATGCGGCGGTCTCGATGGCGATGCGCGCCACCTCGTGCGGGTCGCTGTCATAGGAGGTGCCGAAATCGATCTCGATGCGCACGAAATCGCTGGAGAACGACCAGTTCACCACCTGCTGCGAAATGAAGTCCTCGTTCGGAATGAGGTACTCCTTGCCGTCCCGGGTGATGACGGAGACGAAACGGGAGCGCAGGTCGCGCACGGACCCGAAGGTATCGCCGAGCGTGATCGTGTCGCCCGGCTTGATCGACTTGTCGAGTAGGATGATGATGCCGGAGATGAAGTTGGAAACCACCTTCTGCAGACCAAAACCGATACCAACGCCGACCGCCCCGGAAAAAACCGTCAGCGCCGTCAGGTCGATGCCGGTGGCCGATAGCGCGATTGCGCCGGCAAAGCCGATCAGCGCGATCTTGACCAGCTTGCTGATCAGCACCTTGAAGGAGGGCGTCAGGTCTGCTGACCGCTGGATCCAGTGCGACGAGACATTGCCGATCAAAACCGCAAGCCAGATCAGCGCGGACGAAAGCACGATGGCTTTGAGGACAAGCAGCAGCGACAGGCGAACCGCGCCAAGGCTGATCGCAACGCCGTCGAGCGTCGTCAGGATCACCCGGTCGAGCCCGACCGCATAGAGCGCAAAATAGATCCAGCCGACGACGGCGGTGACGCGCGCCAGCATCTGGTTGCGGATGATGCGTGTGAGCACCGAGATGACGAACCACGCCGCCGTCAGCGTCAGCGCGGTCGCCACCAGCCAGCGATAGGACGGCCATCCGAAGCGCAGGATCATCCCGTCGGCGATCCAGAGCCAGACGATCAGAAACAGCCACCGCAGCCGCCGCATGAAAGCGATGATGACGCGCAGCAGATCCGGATTGCCCTTGATCGTGCGGGCCCGGGCTTCGACCCGCGGCTCTATCCGCTTCGCCAGTGCGCCACAGACCAGGTAGCCGGCGCCGATGATGGCGAGCTGATAGTAGGTCCACTCGTTCAAAAAGACCGTCTGCAGCCACGAAGCGGCGGCATCGACCGCTGTTGCGAAATCCATCGTCTCTCTCCGAGAGATCGAGGCGCCCGCCGAGCGTTTGGGACGCCCTCATAACTCGAATCTAGGGCACCCCTGATGGTTTCAAAGCCGGATCGACGATTACCGAACCGCTTCAGAGATTTATGGAGGGTTCGGCGCTAGACCCGCCGCTCCTTGATGGTGTTCATCACGAAGCTCGTCTCGATCGAGGCGACGCATTTGAGCCTTGCGATCTTCTCCTTGATGAAGCGCTCGTACTGATCGAGGCCGGCACTCATGACCTTCAGCACGTAGTCGCGCGAGCCGGTCACCAGATGGCATTCGAGCACCTCGTCCCAGCCGCGCACCGCCTCTTCGAACATGACGATCTCGTCCTCGTGCTGGCGGCTGAGCGTGACGGTCGCAATCGCCGTCATCGTCCAGCCGTCGACCGCGGGGTCGACCAGCGCCGTATAGCCGCGGATGACACCGGTCTCTTCCAGCCGCCGCAGCCGGCGCAGACAGGGCGAGGCGGACAGCCCCACCCGCTCGGCGAGCTCGTTGTTGGTCAGCCGGGCATCGGCCACCAGCTCCTTCAAAATCCTGCGATCCGTCTCGTCGGCAATTTTCTGCGCCATATCTTTCCAACTCAGCCAAATCTTTGCGCAACTCAAAGACATCGAGCCGGAAATAGCAAGGATCGGCCCAAGCATCTGATATAATTTGCCTGTCAGTCGAGTCCGCTTCGCTTGAGGAGACAAGCCATGACCGCACCGCATCCCTCCAAAACCCACATCGGAAACCACAAGCTGCATCCCGAAACGCTGATGCTGAACTATGGCTACGATCCGGAACTGTCGGAGGGCGCGGTCAAGCCGCCGGTCTTTCTGACCTCCACCTTCGTCTTCCGCTCCGCCGAAGAAGGCCGCGACTTCTTCGACTTCGTCTCCGGTCGCAAGGAACCGCCGGCAGGCGTCGGCGCCGGCCTCGTCTATTCGCGCTTCAACCACCCGAACAGCGAGATCGTCGAGGACCGTCTCGCCGTCTACGAGCGCACCGAAAGCTGCGCGCTGTTTTCCTCCGGCATGTCGGCGATCGCGACAACGCTGCTCGCCTTCGTCAAGCCCGGTGACGCGGTGCTGCACAGCCAGCCGCTCTATGGCGGCACCGAAACGCTGCTTGCCCGCACCTTTCTCAATCTCGGCGTTGCGGCCGTCGGCTTTGCCGATGGCGTCAACGAAGCGGCCGTATCAGCCGCCGCCGAAGAGGCGATGGCCAAGGGCCGGGTCTCGGTGATCCTGGTCGAGACGCCGGCGAACCCGACCAATAGCCTCGTCGACGTCGCCATGATCCGCCGCGTTGCCGATGCGATCGGCCGGAAGCAGGGCCACACCCCTATGGTCGCCTGCGACAACACGCTGCTCGGTCCGGTCTTCCAGCGGCCGATCGAGCACGGCGCGGACATCTCGCTCTATTCGCTGACCAAATATGTCGGCGGCCATTCCGACCTCATCGCCGGCGCGGCGCTCGGTTCCAAGGCGGTGATGAAGCAGGTCAAAGCGCTGCGCGGCGCGATCGGCACCCAACTCGATCCGCACTCCTGCTGGATGCTCGGCCGTTCGCTGGAAACGCTGTCTGTGCGCATGCAGAAGGCGGACGACAACGCCCGCATCGTCGCCGAATTCCTGCGCGACCACCCGAAGGTCGAGCGCATCCACTACCTGCCCTTCCACGGCGAGGACACACCGGTCGGCCGCACCTTCAAGGCGCAGTGCACCGGCGCCGGCTCGACCTTCTCCTTCGACATCGCGGGCGGCCAGGAGGCGGCCTTCCGCTTCCTCAACGCGCTGCAGATCTTCAAGCTCGCCGTCAGCCTCGGCGGCACGGAATCGCTCGCCAGCCACCCGGCGGCCATGACCCATTCCGGCGTGCCGATCGAGGTGCGCCACCGCATCGGCGTGCTGGAATCAACCATCCGCCTGTCGATCGGCATCGAGCATCCCGACGACCTCGTCGCGGATCTCTCAAACGCGTTGTCGCTTGCCTGATGCAAGAGGCCGCCTGTCTTGCCGGCGGCCTCTTCGCTGATTTCAGATGGCGCAATTCCGGACGGAAAACCGCTGCGCACTTTCCTGGAATTGGCTCGCTTGGCTGGCGCAATTCCGGACGGAAAACCGCTGCGCACTTTTCCTGGAATTGGCTCGCTTGGCTGACGCAATTCCGGACGGAAAACCGCTGCGCACTTTTCCTGGAATTGGCTCGCTTGGCTGGCGCAATTCCGGACGGAAAACCGCTGCGCACTTTTCCTGGAATTGGCTCGCTTGGCTGACGCAATTCCGGACGGAAAACCGCTGCGCACTTTTCCTGGAATTGCTTTAGTGCGCCAGGATGTTGACGATATTGCCGAATGGGTCGCGCATGTAGAAACGGCGCACGCCCCAGGGCTCGTTGGTGATGTCGTAGACGATCTCGACGCCGGCGGCCTTGGCGCGCTGATAGGCCCGGTCGACGTCGTCGACCTCGATCGAAAGCACCGGCACCGGCGTATCGTTGCCGCCCTCGCTGGCAATGCTCACCTGCGGCATCGCGGCCTTGCCCTCGGCGGCAAAGGTCAGGATCCAGCCATGGTCCATCACCAGGTCCAGTTCCAAAAGGTCGCCGTAGAAGGCGCGCGCCACCTGCGGGTCCGGGGCGTAGAGGTTTGAGACGATACGCTTGACGGTCATGGATTTCCTCCTCCGGTGAGCCGCAACGCGGCCACATCGGCGCTCAATGGTTGTTTGGCTCCTGGCACTGCATCCTATACTGCCCGCCGATGGCAGCCGTTTGAAGCGGAAGTTGCAGCGCGTCAGGATCCCTTCCCGTCCGCGCCGGCAAGCGCGACCCGCACCAGCGTCGCTGCAGCCTTGCCCGCCATCTCCATGTAGCTCGCGTCACGATGCAGCAGCACCACGGCGAAACTGCCGTCGAGCAACAGCAGGATCTGCTTCGCCAGCATGGCCGGCTCGGCAGTGCCGGCTTCGGTAAAGGTCTCGGCCATCCACGCCTCGAACTTCTTCTTGTGGGCCGCACCGATGCGGATCGCCGGATGTCCCGGCATGTTGGCTAGCTCGGCCGAGGTGCGCAGGAAGCCGCAACCCTTCCACTTCGGATGGCGCGCCGCCCGCGCCAGATTGACGAAGATCGCCTCGACCTTGTCGGCAATGTCCCCGTCGCCCGCGTCGAACCACTTGCGGAAGAGTTTCAGATTGGGCTGGTCGCGGCCTTCGAGATAGGCGGCGATCAGCGCGTCCTTGCTGTCGAAATGATAGTAGAGCGTGCGTTTGGTCACGCCCGCGGCTTCCGCCACCGCATCGACGCTGACTGCGCGGATGCCCTCGGCATAAAACAGCTTTTCCGCCGCTGCGACGATCAAGTCCCGGGCCGATTTCTCTGCTTTCGCCATCTCTCGAGTATACCGACTAGTGAATATACATGGCATCTTCCCTCACCTAGCCTCTCCCCGTCAACACCTGCCGGAGAGCAACCATGTCGAACACCGTGCTGCTGCAGATTTCCGAGGGCATCGCCCTCCTCACTCTCAACCGCCCAGAGAAACTCAACGCGCTGAACTACGAGCTGATCGACCGGCTCATGAGCCTTCTTGACCAGATCGAGGTGAACCATGCCGTCAGCGCGGTGATCATCACCGGCGCCGGCGAGCGCGCCTTTTCCGCCGGTGGCGATATTCATGAGTTCTCGGAAAGCGTGGCCAAGGGCGTGAACCCGGCCGTGCGCGATTTCGTCCGTCGCGGCCAGGGCCTGACGGCCCGGCTCGAAGCCTTTCCGAAGCCGGTCATCGCTGCCGTCAACGGGCTTGCCTATGGCGGCGGCTGCGAGATCACCGAGGCCGTGCCTCTGGCGATTGCCAGCGACCAGGCGCGCTTTGCCAAGCCGGAGATCAAGCTCGGCATGCCGCCGACCTTCGGCGGCACCCAGCGGCTGCCGCGGCTCGCCGGCCGCAAACGCGCGCTGGAACTGCTTTTGACCGGCGAGGATTTCCCGGCCGATCGCGCGCTGGAGTTGGGGCTCGTCAACCGCGTCGTCCCGCATGACGAACTGATCGCGTCCGCCCGTGACCTGGCAAAGCGCATCATGGCGCACTCGCCTCTCGCCGTCCGCGCGATCATCACTGCCGTCACCCGCGGCCTCAACATGTCGATCGCCGAGGGATTGCAGGTCGAGAGCGAGCAGTTTGCCCAGATGGTGCCGACCGACGACCTTGCCGATGCGCTCGCCGCCTGGAAGGGACAGCGCGTCCACGACGACCCGCCGCGGCCCGGTCTTTTTTCGCGATATTTTTAAATTCAACCGAACGGTTGACAATTAGGCCAATCCAGACGACATTCAACAATATGGTTGAATATCCGAACGCACATCTCGATGCCGTGTTTCACGCGCTTTCGGACCCGACGCGGCGCGCCATGCTCCAGGACCTTTCGCAGGGCGAAAGACTGGTGGGCGAGCTTGCGGCGCCGTTCTCGATCTCGCTGGCCGCGGCATCGAAACACATCAAGGTGCTGGAAGGAGCAGGTCTGGTGCGCCGCGAAGTGAAAGGTCGCACGCATGTGTGCCGGCTCGATGCCGCGCCGATGCATGCAGGCATGGAGTGGATGCGCCACTACGAAACCTTCTGGCGCACCCGCATCGACGTACTCGAGGCGCTGCTTCTCGCCGAAGACGCCACCATTCAAACTGATCCGGAGGATAAGCCATGACTTCGTCTGCCACAGCCTTTGCCGGCGCCGACTACGGCCGTGTCGTCGCACCGGACGCGGTGCGCATCGAGCGCCTGCTTCCCGGCCCGATCGAGCGGGTCTGGTCCTATCTGACGGAGGAGAGCAAGCGCCGGCTCTGGATGGCGTCCGGAACGATCGGGTCGAAGGAAGGAGCCGAGGTCGAGCACGTCTTCCGCCACTCGGAACTGACAGCGGAAGACGATCGGCCACCGCAGAAATATGCCGAGCACGCCGGCGAGGTGCGCAATTACGGTCACGTGCTCGCCTGGGAGCCGCCGCGGCTGCTGGCCTATACCTGGAACGAAGAAACCGGCACGCCCTCGGAGGTCCGCTTCGAGCTCAGCCCCCGCGGCGACAAGGTGCTGCTCGTCGTCACCCACAAGCGCATCGCCGACCGCGCCATCATGACCAGCTTCTCCGCCGGCTGGCACGTGCATCTCGACATCTTGCGCGCGTTGCTGGAAGGCGAAAAGCCGGCCGCCTTCTGGAGCAAGTTTGCCGACCTTGAAGCGCAATACGACGCGCGTATTCCCAAGCCCTGACGGCGGGATGGGCTCAGAGGTCAAGACGCGTGCAGGCGCCGGCAAGGATCCACTTGCCGGCGCTTTTCGTCAGGCACGGGCGAAACCGAGAATGAAGAACGCCAGCGCGCCGATCGACGCGAAGGTGCGCACGTGGTTCCACCAGACCCAATCGGTCAGATAGCGCTCATGCCAGAGATCGGTCGCCGCCTGACCGGGGGCTGCCGCGGCGAGCGCGTCGTTCATCGGCACGTTGAAGACGATGGTCACCAGCAGCACGCCGACGACATAGGCGACACCGCCGGCGGCAAGCCACCACCTCCCCTCGCCGCCCGAGAGGAAGGCGACGACGATGAGCGCCAGGGCGAGCAGGGCCGTGCCCATGAAGGCGCTGAGGAAGATCGGGTTCTGGATCACGACATTGATCGCATTCATCGCAGCGATCCCCTGCTCCGGCGGCAGCCGCGACAGGGCCTGCATGATGCAGACCGAGAAGATGAAGAACAGCCCGGCCATCAGGCCGGAGCCGATCGCGGCGGCAAACGCCAGAGCGGGGATCAGGGGGATCATGCGGCAAGACTCCAAACACCAGTTGCTGCGGTTTCCCGAGCGTAGGCTGCAAAGTCACGCGGACGCCGCCCAAGCACATGCTCGACATCGGACGTCAGGTTTGAATTGCGCCCGTCGAGCACCGAGCTGAAGAGATAGCGGATGAGTTCGACATAGTCATCAGGCACGCCGTCGGCCTGCAAGTGTGCCGCGAAGTCGGCAACCGGTATCGCCTGATAGGAGATCGGGCGGTTGGCAGCCGCGGCGATTTCGGCCACGGCGTCGGCAAAGGTCATCAGCCGCGGGCCGGTCAGCGAATAGACCTTCCCGACATGGCGGTCGTCGAGAAGCGCTTCGACAGCGACGTCGGCAATGTCGTCGCAGCTGATGAAAGGCTCGGTCACCGTGTCCACGGGCAGGAAGACGGAACCGCTCAAGACACCCTCGGCGAGGAACCCTTCGTCGAAGTTTTCGAAGAACCAGCTGCCCCGGATGACCGTCCAGTCGGCGCCGGAGGCCTGCAGCGCGCGCTCGGCCGCTTCCGCCTCGTCCTCGCCGCGCCCCGACAGCAGCACCAGCCGCTTGACGCCGGCGCTGACGGCAAGGCTCGAGAACTTGGCGATCACCTCGACGGAGCCCGGTACCGCCAGATCCGGCTGGAAGCAGACATAGATGCGATCGACGTTTTCAAGGACCGGCGCCCAGGTCACCTCATCCGTCCAATCGAAGGAAGGCGACGCCGAACGGGCACCGATGCGGACCGCTATGCCCCGCTCCCGAACGCGCTCGGCCACCCGCCGCCCCGTCTTGCCGGTACCGCCCAAAACCAGTGTGATCTTCTGAGACATCGTTTCCTCCTGAGGTTCCACCAACAAATATGAGCATCTCTCACATTTGCAAATGTGATAAATCCTCGTATTTTAGGAGTCAAGTCAAAATGTGAGCATTACTCATGATTCCAGATGCAAGCCCCGCCACGCTTCCCGCCGACGACGAGCCTGCGCTGCGCCGGACACCGAGCCAGAAGCGCAGTCGCGAGCGCGTCGAGCAGATCCTCGCCTGCGCGACGGCGCTCATCCAGGAAAAGGGCAGCGACGCCATGCGCATGAGCGAAGTCGCTGAAAAGGCTGGAATTTCGATTGGCTCGCTGTACCAGTACTTCCCCGACAAGGCGGCAATCGTGCGCACGCTCGCCGAGCGCTACAATGCGGTCTGCAACGAGTGCATCGCGGCCGAACTGGCCAAGGTGACCTCGATCGCCGAGCTGCGCGACGCCTTCTCGCTTTTGTTCGATATCTATTACGAGATGTTCCTCGCCGAGCCGGTCATGCGCGACATCTGGTCGGCGATGCAGGCCGACAAGGCGCTGCGCGAAATCGACCTTGCGCAAAGCCGCGCCGGCGGAAAGCTGCTTGCCGATGTCTGGGCCCGGCTTGTGCCGGAGACGCCGCGCGAGGAAATCGACAGCGCCGCCTTCCTGATCATGCATCTCGGCGACTGCACAATGCGGCTTGCAGTCTCGGTCGAGCGCGCCGAGGGCGACCAGATCGTCGAGGCCTACAAGCGCATGACCATCAAGGATTTTGTCGCGGATGGACCGCGCGGCGGCGCGCACTCAATTGACAACTCCATGACACAATCCTAATCATCTGGGATCGATTGGTTCCCGGGACGCGAACGTGTTTCGGGAGTAAACGGGAATGTGACGGATGGACCCAATCTGGGCATTCAAATCACGGCCGACCCCGCGACTGTAGAGCGACGTCGATCCACCGTTCCGGAGCGATCCGGAAGAAGCCACTGGCAAGACCGCGAGAGGGCGGCCGAGCTGGGAAGGCGAGGCAGATCGAGGGCATCGAGCCCAACGCCGTGAGCCAGGAAACCTGCCACTCGATGCGGGCATAGGGCCCAACCGGGAATTTCCCGATGCCATCACGGAGGTTGTCATGGCTACGTCTACCATTTCGAGCACCCCGCTCTCCCTCAGCGATCGTCTGACCGCTGGCGTCATCGCGCTCTTCATCGGCGCATTCCTCGTCTTCGGCGCCGGCCTTGCCAACTCGGCCGTGCTGCACGACACGGCGCACGACACCCGCCACTCCTACGGCTTCCCCTGCCACTGACCGATGCATCGGAACGTGAACAACGTTCCGCATCGAACAATCTGCGGACCTGAACGCATCCGGCCCGAGCCGGATGTCGGTTTGTCTGCATTCCGGTTTTTCCGGCGTGCGAAAGCCATCCGCAGCACAGGCAAAATGGGAAGGCTCAAGGACCGCGCCGCAGCGCGTGGCTTTTGTCGTTATCGAGGGATTTCAAGATGATTGTCAGAACGCTTCTGGCCGCGATCGTGGCTGGATTGATTGCCGGTGTCTTCATGACCGGCGCCCAGGAATTGCGCGTCACGCCGCTGATCCTGCATGCGGAAGAATTCGAAGGCGAGGCTCCGGCCCCCACCGAACAGCCCGCCGCCCAGCCGGGTGCGGCACAGCCTGCCGCGGAAAACCACGACCAGCATTCGTCGCTCAAGGCCGTGTCGCCGCTCGGCGCCTTGCTCGACGCGCTGTCGCCGATCACGCCCGCCTATGCCCATGAGGGCGAGCACGAGGACGGCGGCATCATGTTCGGCATGAGCCGCTTCTCCGGCACGCTGATCGCGAACCTCGTCACCGGTTCCGGCTTCGGCCTGCTGCTCGCCGGCGTCAGCCTGGTGATCGGCTACCCGATCACGCTTCGGAACGGCGCGCTCTGGGGCGCCTGCGGCTGGCTTGCCGTGCACATGTTGCCGGCGATCGGCCTGCCGCCGGAACTGCCTGGCTTTCCGGCCGCCGAACTGGGCGACCGCCAGACCTGGTGGCTCGCAACGGTGGCGCTTTCGGCCGTCGGCCTTTATCTCGTCGTCCTGCGCGAGGAGATCGTCTCCAAGGTCACGGGCCTCGTGCTGATCGCAGCGCCCCATGTCTATGGTGCGCCGCAGCCGCTCGACATCACCAGCAACGTTCCGGCCGTGCTCGGCGCAGAGTTTGCGGTTGCCGCACTCGCCACCACGCTCGCCTTCTGGATCGTGCTCGGCGTCGTCTCCGGCTTCATCAACGAGCGCTTCGTCAAAGCATAGTGATCGCCGATCACGGATTGTCAGCAAACCGACGGCGGGGTTCAGGCCCCGCCGTTTTGCATGAGATGCGTCACCAGCCGCGCACGGCGATCTTCCGGCTCCAGCAGGACGCAGGTGTCGCAGAAGCTGCCGCCCTCCGTCTTGAAATAGAGACAGCAGCCGCAGCGGATCCGATACTGGCGCGAAATGTGTTCACCACTTGCCGGATCGACAGCCGCAATCTGCTCGTAGCAAAGCTCATCAGAATAGAGCCGCGAGCCCGGCCGCTTGACGATTGCCAGCGCCTCGGCCATGCCGCGCGCCTCTTCCCCGATCGCACGGCCGATTTCGAGGAACGCGCCAGCCAGGGCATCCGCCGCGAGCCGCCACTGCGCCCCGCTCGAGAGGCCCGTCCGTGCCTTCAGGACAGCAATGACGGGCGTCAGATGAGCGATGAAGCCCTGTTCGAAAACGCTGACGTCCTCCTCCCGACCCTTGCGCTCCGTCGCCGGCGGCTGGAGGCAAAAACGATAGCGTTTGCCCGCGACTTCGGCACCACGGTGAAGCCGTGCCCAATCCTCGAAACGAACGCCGGCGACCTCCAGCTGCAGCCCGGCACCGAGATGGAACGCGCCAAGGACCACGCTCAGCTGACGGCTATAGAAGGCGATCAGATGCGCCGCACGGATCCGGTCGGTCATGCCGACCCCGAAGAAATCCTGATAGGCGAGCCCCGCCTCAAGGCCAGCGCTGCCCGCAGCCCAGAAGTCGTCCGGCGCGCTGAATTCGCTCGCCGCCGACCCGAGCGAGACGGCAGCCTCCGGAAACTGGGCACGCAGATGGTCCGCGACGGCCAGCGCCTGCTGCGCAAAGGGGGCCGCGATCTCCGCTGTCGGCCGGTGGTCGTTCAAGCGCATGCCGTCTCCGTCGCCCATCCTCACCCCTTGGCGCTGGATGCGGGCGGATTGCCACGCGCACCCTCCCCCTGCCGCAGCCAGCCACCGTCGAAGCCGGCTCGTTGAAGGCCGAGGCGGATCGCCGGTATGCCGCGCATCAGCGCCCAGACAAGGCCGCTTCGCCAGTTCTCGATCATCATGACAACGAGGCCCTGGTCAAGACCGACCACCCGCGCATCGATCCAGCCCTCCGGCCCGCCGCCACCAAGGCTCGGATTGAAGCCGCCGGGAAACCGCCCCTCGTTCAGAAGTCCCGGATAACTCTCCGCCATATGCACGAGAGAGGCCTGCGCCGCCTCAGGCTCGAACGGCAGGCAGGCAAGCGGCGCCCAGGGCACGAGCGTGCCGTCATCAGGGCCGTAGGGCGCGCCGCGGTTGACATAGCCGAAAAGCTGCTGCTGGCGGCCATCGCGAAGGCGCACACGGACGCGCGGCGCATGGCAGGCGCTGAGACCCCACAGGTGTTCGCCATATCCGGCAAAGTGTCCGGGATTGGAACGCGCATGGTCCCGCTGCAACGCGATGGCGCGCCGGGTATTTTCGAAATAATCCGTTCCCCGCTCCCGCATCGGTCGGTCGGCCAGCCCGCGCAGATCGAGCCAGGCCTGCGGGAAGAGATGGATGAAGAGCGGCGCCGCATGAAGGTGCGGCCGGCCCTCGACGGGGATCCAGTCATGGGCCTCGGCATAGGCCGCATAATGCTCCGGTTCGATCGCATGCTCGGGCGCGCCGAGTGCCAGCACATAGAGCAGCAGCGCTTCGCTATAGCCCCGCCAGCGATGTTTCAAAAACCGCCCCGGCGGCCGCCAGCCCATCGTCAGCGTATCGCCGCGATTGAGCGCCCAGCGCCAGTCAACCCGCGCATAGAGCCGGTCAGCAAGCGCACGGATCTCGCCTTCGACCGCGTCATCGCGGCGGAAATAGGCGGAAGCGGTCAGGACGCCGGCGATCAGCAGCGCCGTATCGACGGTTGAAAGCTCGCTCTGCCAGGCGCGCTCGCCGGTCCGCATGTCGAGGAAGTGGTAGTAGAAGCCGCGATAGCCGGTCGCCTGCCGGTGGCGGGACTGCGGGCCTTGGGCAAGGAAGCGCAGGGTCGTCACCACCCGCCGCGCCGCATCGCTGCGCGAACGCCAGCCGCGCTCGACGCCGACCGGGTAGCAGGAAAGGCCGAAGCCGGTCGCAGCGATGCTCGCCGGCGCGCCCGGCAACGCGGTGTCGGCGATCAGCCCGGTGACCGGATCGGAATGTTCGAGGAAATAGCCGAACGCCGCCTGCTGCAATCGATCGATCTGAAATCGCTCGGTATTTTCGCTACGCTGCTGCATCCCGCCTTTCCCGACCGGCACCCGGGCTCATGCATGACCCGGCAAAATCACTCTTTAGTGAAGGCCAACTACACCCAAACGGTCGCCGAAATCCAATCTTGTGTTACAGTCTTCTAATCTGACCGCGCGCAATGACTGGTTGAAGCGATGTTGAGCGTGTTGGCGTTACTCCTTTCATTGAGTGGTGGCCCGAGCCCATCGACCGCCGAGGCGACGAATGTCGACGTCGAACTGATCCTGGCGGTCGACATGTCCGGCTCGATGGATCTCGACGAAGCCCGCATCCAGCGGGCCGGCTATGTCGAGGCGCTGCGGCACCGCGACTTTCTCGATGCCGTCGAAAGCGGCCAGCTCGGCCGCATCGCGATCGGCTATTTCGAATGGGCCGGAACGGTGAATGAATCCTCCGTCGTCGCCTGGCGGGTGATCGACACCGCCGCCGACGCGGATGCCTTCGCCAAGCTGATCGAGCAGCGCCCGGTCGGCACCCGGCGCGGCACCTCGATCTCCAACGCCATTACCTACGGCACCGCACTGATCGATTCCAACGCTTACAGCGGCGTGCGGCGGGTCATCGACATCTCCGGCGACGGGCCGAACAACATCGGCCCGCCGGTGCTTCCGGCACGCGAGACCGCAATCGCGCGCGGCATCACCATCAACGGGCTCGCGATCCTCATCCGCCCGTCGGTTTCCACCGGCCCGCTCGACCAGTATTATGCCGAATGTGTCATCGGCGGCCCCGGCTCCTTCGTGCTGCCGGTGCACGAGCCCGAAGACTTTTCCATCGCGATCCGCCAGAAACTGGTGCTCGAAGTCAGCGGTCTGCAACCGCCGCCGACGATACGCTATGTCGATGCCTTCCCGGCCCCCGACTGCCTGGTCGGCGAGAAACTGCGGCCCGGCTTCCTCGACCGGGTCTATCCGGAACTCGACAAGTAGCCTCGCCTGACCTGACGATCCCGCGCAATCCCACGCAACCTTTGCGCGTCAGATTGTCGTTTCCCTTCGCCTCGTTCGACGATAGGATGGCGCGTTGCTTCGCGGATCGATTCATGTCCTTGACCACCACGCCCCATCAGGCCGAACTGGCCACCGACCCGACCACCGACATCGGCAGTCAGCATATCCGCGATACGTTGCGCGATGCGATCGTCGAGCGGCGGCTTGCGCCTGGCACCAAGCTTTCGGAAAGCGATGTCGGCGAACTCTTCAATGTCAGCCGCACCCTGGTGCGCGCCGCTCTGCAGGCTTTGTCCTATGAAGGACTCGTCAACGTCGAGAAGAACCGCGGTGCTTTCGTCGCCCACCCGTCCATCGACGAGGCGCGCCAGATCTTTGCGACCCGCCGGCTGATCGAGCCCGGTGTCGTGCGCGCCGCCGCCACCCAGATCGGCAAGGCGGAGATTGCCGAACTGAGGCGCATGCTGGCAGCCGAGCGGCAACTGACCGAACAGCGCGGCCAATCGGCCCGTCGTGCGGAGATCAAGGCATCGGGCGATTTCCACCTGGCGCTTGCCGACCTCTCCGGCAACGCGATCCTGCGCCGCTTCATGGATGAGCTGGTCGCCCGCTCCTCCCTGGTCATCGCACTTTACGGACAATCGACCGTTTCGAGCTGCGGCCACAGCGAACACGACGAAATCGTCAACGCCATCGAGCGCGGCGACATCGACGCAGCCGCACGGCTGATGGTCCACCACATCGACCATATCGAAGCCGACCTCGACCTGCGCGTTCTGAAATCGACCGACCTGAAGGCCGCGCTGGAACTCTGATCCCGCTTGCGCCTCAGTGTTCCAGGTAGGCGGCTACAACCTGCGCCGGGCCTGGATTTTCGAAACTTTTCAACATCCGTCCGAACGCCACGGCGCTTCCTGCCGCGCGTCCCTTCGTCCGCCATCGGCGAAGATGCGCCCGCGAAAAGATCCCGCTCGCAAAGCCGAAGAGACGCCGCCTGCCGTCGGCACGGACAAAAATCGACCGGCAACGTGGAACCATCCCGTCGCTCTCGCGTTGCCCTCTCGCTCGAAAAGACTGTGAACGAGGAATACAATGAGCGAGAAACTCTTTCCCACGCCCATCCCCCTGAAACTATCGGCGAGACGGCAGACTGTGGTCAGAACGGTGTTCGAGGCCGTGGAACTGCTCCGGCAATGGCCGGGCCGTCGTGGACGGGAATATCGCGCAGCCCTGAGGCGTTGCCTGGATGCGCTGGATGGATTGACGAGTACGGACCGGGCGAGCCGCTGCTTTGCTGCAGCCGCCCGGGAATCGGGCCTGTTGCTGGCCTGATCCGGCGACCATGATGAACCGGAACCCCAAGCGTGGTCCGGCACATCAAGGGCTTTGAGTTTGAAACTTTCACGATGCGCCGAAGGACGATCGGCGCGTCGCCCCGACCGAAGGCGCCTCTGCTGCGATCAGCAAGATTTGAAGTCGCGCGCGGCGATCAGTCCGCGAGTTCGGCCGCTTCTTTCTGCCCGCGGTCGGCAAGCGCCTTGAGCGCCGCCTTGTCGAGCCGCCAGTCCGGCGCGCCATAGCCGAGCGGCCATTTGTACGGCTCCTTGTCGTTGAAGAAGACAACGGTCGTCAGCAGCGGAAAGACCCGGCGATAGGTCTGCTGGTCGAGGATTTCGGCATACCAGTTACGCTTGTAATCGGCCGAGCCGGATACTCCGAGTTCGGCGATCATGACCGGTTTGCCGAAGCCCGATACGCGCTGGTATTTTTCTTTCAGCGCTTCGCCGAAGCGGCGCTCGCGGCCCCAATAGTCGACGTCCATCTTCTGCAGGCCCCAGATCGGGATGCCGACGACGTCGACGACATCGTCACCCGGATAATAGGACGCGAGATTGCGGTGGCCCTTCGGCGACCAGACATAGCGTGCAGCCGGCGCCAGTTCCCGGCATTTGCGCACGAAATAGCGGAACGCCGCCTTGTAGCCTTCGCTGTCGCGGCGCGCCCAGGGATAACGCTCGCCGGGCTCTTCCATCTCATGGCCCCAGCGAATGTAGACCTGTCCGCCGAAATCGGCGGCGCGCGTGCAAATGTCGGTGATCTCGCGATCGAAGCGGCCCTTGCCGATATCGGCAAACAGCCGGTTGCCACCGGCGCGCCAGTCGGCGGCGTGGGTATAGGGTTCGACCGACAGCATCAGCGCCCGCCCCTGTCGTGCCGCGTTCGCGAATTTCCGCTTCAGCTGCGCCCGATCCGGTTTCTGCCAGTAGACGAAGACATGCTCGAGCGTCAGCGCGTCGCTGTCTGCGACCGCGTCATGCGGGTCGTAGACACCGATTTCCACCGTGCGCGCTTCCCGCCCTCTTGCCTCAGGCGTGATGGCGGCGGTCGTCATCGTTCGGTCGATACCGTCTAAGGGATCCTGCGCGTAGGCCGGGGTGGCTCCGGCAACCGCCAGAAGCACCAACGCGCCAGCGCCGAGGACCGATCTTGGAACTGCAATAGGCAACGATATTCTCCGGCAGGCCACATGTGGCACCGCATGAAATCAGACATGGCTTGCTGCGCGCTGGAAACCTGTGCGACCGCGAGGCCGTGGGCATCATGCCCGGATGGCGAAAACGCCGACCGCCACGGCTGTCGACCGACGCAATCTCCATGATCGGTTGCGCCCGGCTTCCCGAACGCGAAAGGCCGTTAGAGCGATGCTCTCAGGAAGCAGTGCGACGTGCGCCCGAAGCCGCTCGGCGAGCAGATATAGGGTGCGCGGCCGAGATAGGCGGTCGTGCGTCTGCGCGTCGGCGCCGGCTCGACGATATCCTCGTCCGCTTCGGCGACTTTCAGATCCTTCGCTTCCTTGCGAACCTTGATCGCCGGGCTCGCATAGGCGCTCGAATGGCCCGAAGCAAACAGCGGCGTTTCGCTGATGACCGTCGACGAGCAGCCGGCGGACAGAAGCAGGAGGCTGAGAACTGATGTTGTCGGTACGAGAAACTTGAAACCCGAAACGGCGGTGCGGCTTGCGCCGGCACATGCGGATTTGATTCGCATAAACGTCCTTTCGAATAGCGGTCCAGCCGCCCGGGGCTTCCATAGGGCGAAAAGGCGGCGATCTTCAACCCCCTACTTCATTATTCATTGCTTAAATTAAAAATTCCTTTCGCGGCGTTTTCCGCCATGGTTGTGCCGGCCACTTTCGCCATGCGCTGACGGACGTCGGTGCCTTGCAGACAACTGGCGCACAGCATCGGCGTGGGTTATCAGCGAAACAATTTCGCAAAAGCAAAGGCTTGCCGAGGCGGCCGCATCGCGCCATCGGCGAACGGCGATCCGTCTCCGCCGCTTCCGCACCACCACGCCCGGTGGCAATCTCCGGCTGACGCCGCGGCTGATACCCCTGAGAAAAAAATCGACCTCGCCGCCGGCGCGTCAGCGAAATCCGCAGCACGGCCGGCGGGCCGGAACGAAGGACTTCCCTCATTCCCATTTTTAGCTATTGCGCATTTACTGATCCTTGACCTCTGACCGCCACCTTGGAGCGAGGCGCAACATGTTTGAGCGTATGCGCCCACTCCAAAACTGCCCGCCTCCCGCGGGCATTTTTTTGTGGCCCCCCGCCCCAAGCGCATCGCCGACCGGCATTGCCCGAAACCTCCCCCTCCTCCAGCGCGCGCCGCAGACGCTCGGCCCCGTTCCGCCGCAATCGTCCCACGGGTTGAGGCCTCCAAGGTCCGACCCCTCACGACAGGCCCGGACGGCCAGAAAGCCGCGATCCCTGTGCGCCTGCGTGTTTACCACACTGCGAAAGTCCCATTGCGCGAATTTAAGGAGTTGTTAATAATAAGAAGGGGAGAGCGAGGGGCAATCCAAATTGGATCAGGGCACGGGTACCGACATCGTCGGAGCCGCCGGCATCGCTGGCGCGCGCATAACCATCATCGTTTCCGCACTCGGCGCTGGCGGCACCGAGCACGTCGTCAGCCTCGTTGCCAGCCACTGGGCCCGCCTCGGCTGCGCTGTCACGGTGATCACGCTCGAGGCGCCAACCTCCGCCCCCTATTACCGGCTCGATCCACGCGTCGCCATCGAGCGGCTCGACGTGCCGGCCCAGAAGGCCGGCAAGCTGCGTGCCGCCTGGCTGGTGGCACGAAGGCTCTACCGGCTGCGCTCGACCATCAGCCGCACTCGTCCCGACTTCGTCCTGAGCTTCCTGACGCGCACGAACGTGTTGACGCTTCTTGCAACACGGGGCCTCAGGCTTCCGGTGATCGTGTCCGAGCGCAACAACCCGGCGGTGCAGCCCTTCGGCCCCTTCTGGAAATGGCTGCAGCTTCGCCTCTACCCGCGCGCCTTTGCGCTGGTGACCATGACCAAGGGGGCCCTCGACTATTTCCCGCCGGACGTTCGCCGCCACGGGCGGGTGATCGCCAATGCCATCAACCTGCCCACCGGCTGGCAAAAGAAGCGCGGCAACAATGTGCTCACCGCCGTCGGCCGGCTGACGGAGCAAAAAGGCTTCGACCTGCTCCTCGAATCCTTCGCCAAGGTGGCCAGTGACCACCCGGAATGGAAGCTCGTCATCTGGGGCGAAGGCGAAGCGAGAAAAGCGCTGGAAGCCCAGCGCGACGCGCTTGGCCTTGCTGAGCGAGTGGAAATGCCGGGCGTCACGCCGAAACCCGGCCTCTGGGTCGAAACAGCCGACCTCTTCGTCCTGTCGTCCCGCTACGAAGGCTGGGGCATCGCCCTGCTCGAAGCCATGGCCGCAGGCCTCCCCGTCGTCTCGTATGCCTGCGATTGGGGCCCGACCGACATGATCGCCCAAGGCGAAGACGGCATCCTCGTCGAAAACGGCAACATCGACGCCCTGGCGACCGCCCTCTCCAACCTGATGGCCGACGGGCCCCTCCGCGCCCGCCTCGGCGCCAACGCCGAAGCCAATGTCAGGCGCTACGACGCCGAGCATATCCTCACCCAATGGGACGCGATCGCCCTGTCGGCACTGGAACACTCCCCCACCCGCAAAGCCGCGATCAAGCAGCCGAGCGTGCCCGTTTCAGGCGAACTGGCAAGCTGGATGTACATGACAAGCTGGATTTTTTGAGTGGTGGGCCCGGAGGGCCTGCGAAGATGCAGCAAAATCAATTGGCTACCAAAGTGGTTAGCCAACGCCGTTCGACGAATGTTCTCGATTTTTGGCGAACCCAAACGTTCGATCCGCGCAGCCTTCGTCATCCTACGCAGCAGTTCCAGCGCCCGACTTTACTCGACACCCTTAAGCTGTAATCTGCGAAGGTCAGTCGCCGAGATTGGGGAATCGCATGTCTGTAGATGGACCAAAGGGAGGGCGTGGGAAATGGTCGCAAGCCGGCGTGCCTCATAAAGGCTGGACCTGCATCAACGTTGAAGATCTCGGCGAGCCGAGCATGCGCTGCCAAATGTGTGAAGCAGCGGAAATCCGCTACGTCCACTACATGACGCATCCACAGTATCCAGACGCGTTGTCCTGCGGCGCGGTCTGTGCGGGACATTTAGAAGAAGATCTTTTGCGGGCCGAAGAGCGGGACAAATCCATGCGGAGCACGGCGGGTAAGCGTAAGCGCTTCCCTCTGAGATCGGGATGGGCGCTCAATCGAAGCTCTAACCCTCAGATCACCGTAGAGGGTTTCAGAGTTACGATGTTCTCAAAGGGGGGCTTCTGGAAGGGCGTCATACACGACAAGGTCACCAATCAAACCTACTTCACCAGAGACCGGTTTCACGACCTGCATGCCGCAAAGATGGCGGCCTTCGATACGCTATCGCTGGCCAAATCAAGGCGTCCCCTTGGGCAGAGGCCTCATTTCCCGTCGTTCGATGATCTGAAGTAACCTGGTACTCGACGTTAAAAGAAAACAGAAGAGAAAAGCCCTCCCGCTTTCACAGGAGGGCCTTTTGTTACCAGTTTAGGAGAAGAACCCGACGATTGAGGCCCAGCTGATTTTCACAGCAAAGCACAATCGGAAAGACTTCTCCGACTGGTTGGCCTCGATAAGCAAGACAGCGTCCATGACGCCTCCTTCCATATCGTTGTGTGCTGTGGACCTTAATGAGCCGCCTAGCGCACAATTAGACCAGTGTGATGACTGTTTCCCTTTTGCGCACAGCTAGGGTGGTGGCCATCGTCACGCGGCTGTTTCGAGTTGATCTAGATTTGGTGGTTGCAATAGCGTCCGTCAATATGACGACCGGCGTTTTTTTGATGAGGCGTTGCCACTTGGTGAGCACCTCTCAGCGCTTAGCGCGGCAATCGACCTATCAAGACGACATTGTCAGTGCGGTTTCCGCAGCCACAGCGGAACCGGCTACGTAGGTTCATTAGGTATTGATCGCCCCAATACGCCAGCACCGCGTCTTTGTTAACCCAGCCTATCCGACCGCATGCGGAGCAACGCGCACCCAACACCTCCCACTCCTGCAAACCTTTGATGGTGTTGTACATCGCAGGGTTATGCTCGGTGTATGACGATGGCGGAAAAGGTGCTTTCAGTCTCATGGCTCTGGCTCGATCGAGGCTCAGAACAAAATAGGAACATAATCCTATTAGTCAAGCCGAACATAACGCCACGAGCGCACCTGTCTTGTCCGACGCTCCCCGCAGTGGACATCGTTGAAACCTTCGAGCCCTCAACTCTACTTCTAAGGGAAATCTCTTGTGAATCCAGCCGTAGATGGCTACTGACAAGAAAGGTGGAATCAGTCGACGCTAAAAAAAGCAGCTTAGGAATTATTGGGGAGCAGCATGACAATCATTATCGATCCGGAAATGCGTATTCTTCCGGAAGACCATAAGATTTTCATTCTACACCCAGGTAGCAGCAAACGGTTCTACGCAGACTTCCAGGGCACAAACTCCGTGTTCCTTGATCTGCCCGGCATCACGTTCGCCGAGAAGCCAGAGAAGGACACGCCTCATCTACGAAATTTGCTACGCATGGCTCGGCGCATATCAAGCTGGCGTAATTCTGGCGCCAAGGAAGACGACAACCCAAGCCGGCTTCCACAAGACTACGCGGTAAAAAACCCCTCTCCGAACCCGCCTAAGCTTCTTCACGCTGTCGTCGACCTCTATGGCGAGGCAAAAGCAGGCGACCTTATTGTAGTACCTGGCCCCGGATACAACTCAACCGTCTACATCGGCGAGTTCAAGGGCGAGTTCGACCAGGATCACAAGGTGGATTCGATCCGATATGCCGGAGAGGCCATTCCGGCTCGCCGCGTGACATGGCTGCCGGTAGCTCTGGCGAAGCGTCAATTCAATAGCCGGCTCATTCGACTGATGCAGAATAGGCAAGCTATTATTCAGGTCCATAACGAAGAGGACCGCAGAGAAATCTATAACATAGCCTACGGCGATTATGTTTGGAAGGAGTCTTCCGGAAATCTCATAAGAGTGACCAAGGAAGAAATTGATCTAAACGATCTCAACAAGGCCGTAGACTTAACGAATTACTTTGCATCACAATACATAGCCCTAAAAAAGGGTGAGCTTGATAAATTTCTACAGCTTGATTTCAATGCCGCAATCGATCGGTACTATGATAAATCGTACTTCGGAAATGTGAGCGTTGAAGTCCATTCGCCTGGATTTTTCGCACGGAAAATGAAGAGCGCGATGCTCGCGGGATATGTCTCTGCGATGCTCGCCCTGTCCGGCGCGGGCGTGACTGCCCAAGAGGCGGTAGATACCAAAGTCCTTAACTCGGCCAACGGCGAAGTATCGTTCTGCGACATGGAGCTTGAAAAAGACATCCGCGAAACGATGGAGATGTATGCGAATGTACATCTGTGGGAAAACGATATATGTCCCCGCCGGCAGGCAACAAAGGATACAGTCGGTCTTAAGACAGACGTAACCGTAAAAAAACAAGACCGAGCAGCGCAGAATTAGCATCAGCCTGACGCAACACTATATGCTATAATGTACGAGCCGCACTCGCCCGGAGGTTGGAGCGACATGTTCAAGAGACTTGCCGATTACGCCAGGCAACATTTCGTCGGCACCATCGTGTCAGCGGTAGTAGCGACCGCCGGCCTCACGAGCACGGCGGTGGTCTCGCTGTACGAAGCGGGAATAAACCGCGTCGAGGAAATGAAGGTCGCCGAATTCAATGCTTTGATGTCCGAAAACGCTAAGTTTTTGGAACTTTTGAGCGCGTTTACCGAAGAAATCGCGACGAATGGTGTGGTCGACGCGAACAAGAAGCGTGAGCTTTCTTCGAGCCTGACGCGCTTTTATACCGGGCTTGGGACGTTCACCGCTAATTTGCCTATTAGCAAAGAGGAGACCGTACGGTCGCTGCAGTCATCTGTGAACGAAGTGAAGAAGCGCGTCCAGATGGTTAAAGCGAAGAACGATCTGGATCCGTTGTCCGTGGCGCTGGTTGATATGTTCCAGAAAATGAAGCTCGCCAAGCCCGTGATAGAAGAAGCGGTCGGAAAACCAATCGACAAAGAAGACAAGCCGGCCTAGGGCGTGGGCGAGGCTATTTCCCACGCTCACTCAGCCGCTGACCGAACCACCGCATGAACAGCACCTCGGATCCACGCGGCCCAAGATAGGCAAGCGCGGCAATCATGCCGGTTGCCATAGGCTGCCCGAGGGCGAGCCAGTTCGCCAGCCCCTCACCAATGAAGGCCATGCCGACCGCGATCGGCATTTCCCATAGCAGCTCCTTGCCGAAGAATTTGCGCCGCATCTTCCGCACCTCGTTCGTGTGCCACATGAGGCGGCCAGCAAGGACGGCGATGACAGTGGTTGCCGCCCCGCCCAAGGTCGCGTTCAGCAGCTCAATAAGAGACGTGTACTTCTCTGGCATTACCGCCCTTCCCCATGCCGCACACATTCCGCCTTCGTCCAGATCGCCGCGGCACAGATGCCCACGGCAGTCCGGTCTATCTTGCGCTGATCTTCCGGCGTCGCCCCTCGCGCGCCGATGAGATCAGTGCCGACCACGCGCCTGAGACCGCCGACACTTGCCGGCGCCGTAGTCCCACACGCCGCCCCGATCGAGGCATAGGTCAAAGTCGCTGCGAGCATTGCTCGCTGCATCACCGCTCGCATTATTCTGCCTTTCAATCTTGGTGGTGACCGACCGGGCGCCGTCCTCGCGGATCTCGATGACAAGCCAGGTGATGCCGGCGAGCATGAGCCCGCCGGCAATGACGCGCGGCCACATGTCAGCGGGCCGGCGCGCGGTTCACCGACCAGCGGCCGGTGACGAACATGAACAGCGCGATCGAGCCGATGACGATGAGCAACGCGGCGATGCCGGCTGCGTAGGGATTGTTGACGCCCAGCACCGCCGAAAGGCCAGCGCCGCCGAACAAGCCACCGACAGTGGTCACCACCGTTCCGCTCTTCCCCGCCGGCACGTCGTCGGCCGCCGCTGCTGCCGGCTTCACCTCTTCGATTTCGGCTGGCGATCGCGCCGCCTCGAGCGCGTCGAGGAAGCTGCGGTAATAGCCAGCGATCAGCTTCGCCTTGTCGGTGCTGATAATGCGCCGCGCGCCGACCGGATCGTTGTCGACCTGGTTGAAATGGTCGGCGAGCTTCTGGCCGGTGAAGAGCCCCTTGATCATGCCATCGAAGAAGATGCGGATCGCCGTCGGCATCTCGGCCGCTTTCTCCGGCGTCTTGGCAAGGCCGAACTTCTCATAGTTCTCCTTGCCGGTGATCTGCGGCAGGCCGCGGCCGCGATAGAGCCAGCCGTCATCAGGAGCCGTGTTGCCGAGCCGGCCGCCATAGACCTTGTTCGCCAGCTTGCGCGGGTTTCGGGCAAAGGGCTTGGCGCTAGCGACCGTCGGGAAGCGCGATGGCCAGACCTCGGTGATGCGCTCCGCGGTATAGCTCAGGTTCTCCGTCACAGGTTGCATCGTGGCGCCTGTCTCGTGAAAGACGGTCGCCAGCATGTAGGCCAGCCACCGGTTGTCGAGCACCTTGCCGGTCGACTGGCGCCGGTCCCACTCGTCGAGGATGGCGATCATGCCATCCTTCTGAGACTGCTTCATGCTCACGCCAAAGGGTGCGCGCTTCGCATAGGCGAAGAACGTTTCGCGGTTCATCGGATTTACCTCTTAGTTAGGAAAACAGGCCACCATTCAAGGCGCGGCATGATGCCGGCTGGGGGAACATGATGGGCTATGATTGGGATGGCGCACGCGGGCGCCGAATGAAGATTGCGCGATTTGGAACGGCCGTCGCACTGGCGGCCTTGCTGGTGTCGGTCGCGGCTCAGGTGGTGACGCGAGCGATCTAATTGGAACGTCGGCGGCCGAATATCGTTCATTCCCAATGAAGATCGATTGGGACTACATTCAGAAGCATTGGGATTGGCTCGGCCACATCGTCGAAGCTCTGGTTATGGCCGTGATCGTCGCCGTGCTGTTCATGGTCGCCTTTCCCTTTAAGACAGCATTTTTGCTCGGCCTCGCCTTCTCGGCCGGTCACTTTCACGGCCGAGAAAAACGCGATTATGAGACCAGCGTGAAGATGCGGCCGCCACATCTCAAAGGCTATTTGATGTGGCGATGGAGTTGGGATCAGGCGACGGACTTTTGGCCCACGGCCGGCGTCGTCGCAGTCGTGGCCCTTTTGATCAAGTATGCAGGCTAGGCTTGCCCTGAAGGGGCGCCGCCTCACTTGTCTCATGCCAGGTCGGGGACGCTTGCGCCGCCCCAAATCGCGCCCGCATAACCATGACGAAATCGGGCTCGTGCTTTTCGAGGGCCGATAACGTCTCGTTCAGCGCGGCGACGACCGTGTCCAGGCTGGTCGCGTGGCGCTCATTCTCCTCCAGGGCAAGAGCGAGCTGCTTCTTCAGGGATGCTGCGAGCGAGGACATTTCAGGCTCCATAGTTGACGATTGCGGCAGAGGCGATCGCCTCGGCTGTGGTTGCTTCCGCCACGGCCTTCTTCGCCCCGAGGCGCCTGGCCTCGATACCGGCCGAGACGGTCTGCCATTGCTCAAAGGTCGCGATGATTTCGGCAGCCTTTGTCGCGACCGTGACGCCGTCGATCGCGGCCTCGGCGACGATATGCGGGATCTCGCTTGTGGGTGCCGGCGGATCGGTGACGGCCGCACGCGCCTCGGCAAGCTTCTGTTGGTAGGCCATGACCTGGCCAGAGCCGGGCGTGATGAAGTTCTCCCGATACTTCTCTGCTTCCCAGTCGATCTTGCGAATGGCGTCGGCGCGCAGCACGGCGAGATCCGGAGCGGGCAAGATCGGGTCCCAGGACGCGAACAAGCTTGCCAGTCCCGACGGCAAGGGCGGCCAGGCCGACACCGGACTATCGACATAGGTGTCTTCCTGCTTGCCGAGTTGCGCGACGATCGCGTCCCGATCGGCGGCCGGCAGCAGCGATGTCACCCGGCCGGCGACCTGAAACCAGTACTCGCGCTCGTTCATGATCTGCTGTCGGCCGAGCCACCAGGCGGTGGCCGCCATCGAGCGATGGATGGTCCCGGCCGCCATCGCGGCATGAAGCGCTTCCATCATCGGGTGGTAGCTGTTCTCAATGCTGTACATGCGGGTTTCCTTAGGGTTGGGGGATGCCGAAGATGTAGTAGCGGATGCCGCTGGGAGCATAGGCACCGGACGTGCGCCAGTTTCCGGGGCTATCGCCGCGATTGTAGTAGTCGCCGACATTGCCCGCGAAGGTGTGGAACCGGGCGTTGTTGGCCGTCAGTTCGCAATAAGTGCTTTCACCAGCATGGTACTGGTTGCCGTTGTAGATGTACTTCAGGCGCTTCACGAACGGCAGACGATACATGGCATTCCACGAGCCGCTGACCGTGAAACCGAGGGTTTGATAGGAGCCACCGCCGTGGGCGGTCAGGTATTTGACCATTGGGAACATGCCGGTCCCGTCGAAAGCCACATCCACGATCACGTCGTTGCCGGCGGCGACATTGAAGTAGCCCTCTGCGAGGATCTGCACCTGCGGCCAACGCGTATCGACGTAGATGTCGTTCCAGTTCGGCGGATTGGCCGAGCCGGGCCGAAGTAGCTGGAAGACGGCGACGCCGTTCTCCGTGAAAGTGCGCCAAACTCTGTTGCCGCCGCTCGTCGGCGGGCTGTTGTCTTCAAGGTAGAGGAAGAAGCGCGCCCGCATCGCCTGGCTGGCTGCAAAATAGATCTTGGTGCCGTCGAACCAGTACTCCGCACCGAAGTCGAGATCGACCGGCGATGAAGGGTAGTTGATCACCGAGCCGTTGTAGAAGTGGACATCCAGCGCCACCATGTCCGGAAGCGGGATGCCGGTTTCATAGAAGCTAATGCCAGCGGGAAGCGCGATGTCAGCAGCGGCAATCACCTTCACCGGAATGCGCGACGTGTCGATCGCGAGTTGCGCCGGGGTCGCCGTGTCGACGTGGAAGCCGGGCTTTGCGATGACGAGGGCCTGCGGCGTGATCTTGAAGGTCTTGGTGCCGTTTGGCGCCAGCGGCGCGGCTTCGTCCAAGGGGACATTATTTCCCGGCAGGTTCCAAACGATCAGGCGCTTGTCGCGCGACAGGAACTTGTTGAAGGCGTCGATGGTATCGCGTGCTGTAATCCTGGTCAGTGCTCCGTAGGCCATTGAACCGTACTGGCTGACCGAGCCTGTGAAACCCTCGACCCAGCCCACCTGCGCATAGTTCCCGACCGCATAAAAGCCGCCCTGGCCGCGATAGTAGGAACCGCTGTCGGTCCAATGGACCATCTGTTGATTGTAGCGATTGCTGCCGCCACCCTTCTTGGCCTTCCAGTCGAAAAGCGGAACGTTGTAACGCAAGGTCGGGAATGCCGAGTTGCGGTAGAACCACTCACTCATACCGCCGCCCGAGCCCTCGCACTTCTGGTAGTTGCTCGAATTCGAGCCGGCCGGGTGATAGTTATAGACCGCGCCATCGTTGAGCCCCGGCCGCGATATGACGTTGCAAAGCTCCATGTCGGCGATGTTCACCTTTGGAAGTTTGCTGTTGTAGAGAAACTTCCAGCGCTCGCTGTCCGGCGTCGAATAGGGATCGTCGGCATTGTTCTTCATGACCTTGACGGCGGCCGAGCCGGTGTAGTCGTTGCCAATTCGCCAGCGCGCCATCAGGTAAAGCCCTCAATCCCACCAGTGTTGAAGTCGATCAAAAGCTTGCCATTGACGCTACGGGCCACGCCCGAGAAGTAGGCATCGCCGAAGCTGGCCGAGATAGCCGAAAGGCTATTGACGCTGAGTTTGTTGGCCGTGATCGAGCCGTCGACGATCAGCTCGGCCGATGCCGCGCGGCGCAGCACCGGCTTCGACCAATGGACCGGGTTGCCATAGACACCCCACGGCCGATCGGTGATCAGGAACATGCGCATCTTGCTCTTGCCGCTCGGCGCGGTCACGCGGCCGCTGAGCTTCACCCAGCCGGTGTTCGCCGGCACAGACGAAACCGTGGCGAATTGCGACGAACCGCTGGCCTCGTCCAGGAACTCAATCGACAGATAGGCCGGATAGGTCGACACCCAGTTCCAGCACCAGACTGAAGCGAAAAACACGTCGCCGGCCTGGCAGGGGTAGACCGCCGAGATCGCAACGTTGCGCTCGTCGCCATAGACGCGCCAGCCGCCATAGTCAGCACCCGCTTCGGCGGCGCTGTTGAAGATGCCCTTGTTCTGACCGTAGAGCGTCCACCCATCGGTAAGCCCCGTCGTGAAGTCGTTGACGATGATGTTCGAGAAGTCCGTCAGCACGAGCTGTTTGGCGGTGATCGAGTTGGCGGCGATATGGTTGGCGCCCACACTGCCGGCGGCAATCTTCTCGCCGGTGATTGCAGCGGCCATGATCTTGTCGCCGGTGATCGCGCCGAAGGCGATCTTGTCGGCGGTGACCGAGGCCGCATTCAGCTTCTCTGTCGTGATCGCCCCTGCCGCAACCTTGTCGGCAATCACCGCGCCGGTCGCGAGGTAATCGGGACCGATGAAGGTGAAGCCGCCCGGCTCCCAGTCGGAATAGGTGACCTGGTTGGGGCCGGCCTCGCCGAAATACGGCCGCACGACGAAGACATAGCTGTTGGCATTGCCCGCGACCGTCGGCTGCTTGCGGATGTAGAGTTCGGCAACGACGGCATTGGCCGGCGCGGTCGCCATCAGCCCGAGCTGGTAATAACCCGAGAGGGCTGTCCCGCCGAACGAGCCGCTATAGGCCGACGAGACGCTCTCGGAGATGAAGTTGCCAGCCGCGTCGAACCACGAAATGCCGATGTAGGCGGGGCACCGGTGCGCCGCGACAAAGATGAACGCTTCATAGCGCTTGCCGGCGATGACAGACAAGGTTCTCCCGGTCGCCACCTGCAGCACGCTTGGATCGGCGTTTGCGTCGTTCTGGCCGAGCACCATAGTGCGCGGCTGCGTCGCCAGCGCCCACGGATCTCCGGCGAGATTGAAGGTGAACGCCCGGTTGGCGATGCCGTTCTGGTTCCACGTCAACCAGCCCTGCCAGGCACCATAGAATTCGGTGTTGCGCAGCAGGTTCTTGCCCTTGCCGACTGCCATCTTGTCGGCGGTGATCGCCGCCGCCTGAATCTCGGTCGCGCCGATCGCCGCCGCCGCGACCTTGCCGGCGACGACAGAGAAGGCCGCCAGCTCCGAAGCCGTGATCGCGTTCGCCGCAATCTTCGGCGAGGTAACGGCATCGTCGGCGATCTGCGTTCCCGTGATCTGCCCGACGACATCGCCGGCAGCCGTCGCGGACGTCCAATTGCCGCCCGTGAAACGGTAAAGCTTGCCGTTGAAGAACGCCTGCCGACCCTCAAAGTTGCCGGTCGTCGGCAGCGCGCCAGAGATGATCTCGACCGGCGTGATGCCGGCGGCAAACTTCGTCAGCCCGATCGCCTGCTCGGCTATCTTGCCGGCCGAGATCGCACCGTTCGCGACCAGCTCCTCGGTGATGGCTCCAACGGCGATCTTCGCCGACGACACCGCCCGCTCGGCAATTTTGAGGCTCGTCACGGCCTCGTTCATGATCTTCTCGGCCGTCACAGCGGCGTCGGCGATCTTCTGGGCAATGATCGAGTTGTCGAGGATATCGACGGCGGTGATCAGAGCGTTCGGCGTCGTGACGGTTTTCCAGTCCGACCATTCGGTTGGCCGATTTGAGTACGGCACGAACCTGCCGCGCACCTCATACTGCGTGTTCGGAAGGAATGTTCCCGGTAAAACCCACGCATAGGGTGGCGCATACGAAATAGCATCGCTCTGGTAGACCACTTCCTGCGACGTTTTAAGGCGAACCTCGACCAGCACGTTCTTCACGTCATCCTGATCCGGTGCGCAACTTACCTTGATAGATGGCCGGCGCGCGTTTTCGTAGGGCTCTACCGCCCAGCCAGTCATCACTTGCGGCGGCGGCACGATCGGTCCGGTCGGGCCGACCGAGACCGGCAGCTCCCTGTCCGACGACCAGCTGTAATCGGCCGGGTCCAGTTCACGGAAAGCCACCACCTGGTTGACGCCGGGCAGATCGTCCATGTCGCCAAGCAGGAACAGCTTGCCATCATAGCCATTGCGGGCCGACGTCCAGGCGATCGCATCGAGCGGTTCGAGCAACCACGCTTCCGGCGGGAGAGTGCCGGTATGCGAGATGAAACGGCGCTCTTCCTCGATCGCCGCATACATCAGCCGCTGCACCTGCGTGCCATAGGGCACCATCGGGTAGCTGAGATCCGCAATCAGGCGTTGGTCGTCATCGGCAGCCTCGTAGGCTGCATTGTAGCGCGGTGGCGCATCCTTCATCGCCCAATCTTCAGCAGGCTCCGGATAGCTCGCGTGAGCGCCGTTATAAGTCTGCGGGTGCGCCGGATACGGGTCCTGCTGCTGCTCGCTCGTGATGACGATATCGTCGTCGGTGAACGAGTAGACCGGCAATCCCGGCATGCCGCAGATGGTCTTGTAGATGCCGCCAAGCTCGGCAGTTCGGCCGTTGCAGCTCTTGTCGAGTTCCTTGATCGCCTCGATCGGCTGATAGTTCAACGCGATCTCGGCGCCGCAACGGAACTGCTTTTCCGTGCCGCCGGCCGCAACCGCCACCTGCCGGTCGCACTCGTTCATCGCCGCCATCCAGTTGGATGCCGGCAGCTGAAACGCCGCAAGGCTCTGCCCTCCATAGAACCACTCGCCATTATAGGAGAGACCGCGCAGCAGGTTGTATTGCGCAACCTTGGTGTTGTCGCTCCACTCATAGGTCGAGTAGTCGCCCCAGCGATGCGGACCGGAGCCGCCGGCCGTCGTGTCCTTGCGAAGGTCATAGAACTTGATGCCCTGAAGCACGAACTTGCAGCGCGGCGGGCTCGTCATCACCTCGCGATTAACGCGCGCCGTGACGATCGCATAAGCGACACCCCGGCCGATCATGTCGGCAAGCCAGGGGCGCGTCGCATCAGCGCCGAAGGTGCTGGACAGGTAAGGATCGACCGCCGTCTGGGTTCCATCGCGGAACCGCACCCACAGATGATCCGTACCGTTCTGACGATACTGCAGCACCGGATAACCCGCGTCGGTCGGCGCGGCATTCCAGTCGATCGTGCACTTCTCGCCGTTGATCCAGACGGCGCTCGACATGCCGGAAATCGGGAGATCGGAAAGAGAAACCACCTGCACCAGGTAGGCATTCGGCGTCTTGCCGGCCTTCCCGTAGGAGTTCACATATTCAAGTTGGCCGGCCGTCGCATAGGTGCCAATGATGAACGACATCGGGTTGTCACCCCCGACGGTCATCGAGCCCTTCACGCCTGCCGGGCGCTGATCTTCCCTTTTCCCGCGCGCACGCGCCAGCAGCGACGTTCCGACCTTGAACGCGACGCCGAGCACCAGTTGCCCGATCGTGCCGATCTTTGCCACGGCGCTGATGATGCCGACGATCGCGGAAACCGGATCGGCATAAGCATGAGAGGTCGTTGCCAGCAGGAACCAGCCCGCCAGCAGCAGCACGGAAAGACGCATGGAGGATCAGACCCGGAAGAGACGAGAAGCCGTGAGGAGGTCGACAGTGCCGAGGCCGGCGCTATCGGGTTGCGTGACAAAGATGCGCGAGCCCTGCACCAGCCCGAGCGACCAGGCGCCGTCGCCGAGGTCGAGTGCCGCGATATCGCCGATCTGGCCGAAGGCTGGGCCTTCGATCACTTCTGGCAGGATCGAGGCGGCAAAATCGGCGTGATTATCGAAGCCGAGGCGGCGCAGTTTCTTGAGCCCGCCGGCAAGCGTCGAATACTTGCCACGCAGCTTGGCGGCCGGGTCGTTGCCCGTCATGGCCTCGACAGCGCCGGCAGCAAACAGCGCGCAGTCGTGCCGGCCATATTCAAACGGCAAGGAGCGCACGCGCGAGACATAGGCGACAAGGCGCGGATACCAGTCGTCAAAGCGCGTCATTGGCCGCCCCTGAACTGCTCATTGCTGGAGGACGCCTTCGGAGGCGTGATCGTGCCCTTGTGCTCGCCCCACCAGAATTCCCATTGCCCGGCGACGCCGCTGTATCGGCGGAAACGATCGCCGCCCCGGCGCTTCTGGCTTTCGTCCGACCGTTTCGCCGGATTGGTTCGCGTCAGCACACGGGCATGCGACACGACCTCGACAGCGACACCGCCCTCGCCGCCCTTGGCCGGTGTCTTGATCGGCGCCTTGTTGATGAAGCCGAAATGCTGGATGACCGGCGGAGCGATCAGCTGATGGCTTTCGCGGTCGAGAAATCCACGGTGGATCTCGATCGGCGCCAGCCGCGTATTGTAGCCCCGGAACGCCTGCTGCACGGCGGCACTCACCTGACTAAGCGCGATCTGCACCGTGCGAATAGCGACTTCCGGAGAGCGCTTAATCTGGCCGACGCTCAAGAGCGAGCCCCAAGCGTGATAGGTGCGGGTGACCGGCAGGCCCGTCTCACCCGACATCACCGTCACGTCGACCGTATCCTCGCCATTCCAGAAACCAATCGATTCCGGCGCGCCTGTTGCGCGGTTCTTCGCCGTGATCCAGACGAAGCTGCGCGGGATCACGCCTTGGCGGGCCTGCACATAGGCAGACGTTGCGCCGTCAACTGCTCTAACCATGTCGGCTCCTTAAGGCGTCTGCTGCGCCTGGAAGCGCATGCCCGTCGTGAAGACGTTTTCGCCGGTCCCGGGATCGAACGAGCCGGGAATGATCTTCATCTTGGGGGCAGGCTTGATCAGGGTGATTGCCTGCCCAACCGCCGCGCCGGGCTTTAGGTGCGGACGAACCTCGAAGGTGTTCGTGGTGCCGCCACTATTTGCGATCGCCAATTCCGCGACCCGATGAAGCGCCCGGCGCACCGGGTTGCTGCCGTAGTCGTGGTGGAAGAGATCGCCGACCGAGAGTTTGTAGCCCGGCGGCAACCCCGAAACAGTCAGCGATTTCCGGTTGGCGCCGATCGAGGCGATGGCCGGAGCGGCGGCGCTCAGGATGGCGCCGCCGGGATCGAGCCGCGGATACTGCTTGCGAGGGTCATAGAGATAGAAGGTCCCGATGGAACCATCCATGCTCTCGATCAGGGCCTGCACCTCTGCAGCGTCGGCATGGCGCAGGTCCATGATCGAAACCTCAGCCTTCCAGATTTTCGGCCCGAGGTCGGCCGCCAGGAACTCTCCGGAACCCAGCCCGGAGAACTCCTCCTGCCCGTCCAGCCAGAACTTGACCGACGACAGCCGAAGCTTGTCAGCAAACTCCGAAACCGGTCGCGGAAAGATAAGTGCCATGATCAGCCCACCGCATAAGGATCGTTGTTGATTTCGCTCACGCGCCCCGGCAGCACGACGCGCGAAAACTCGTCGAACCCAGTTTGCATCTGC